>NZXU01000056.1 GCA_002698425.1 Ahrensia sp.
ATCTGGTCGGTCATTGCACTCACTACACACTCAAGGACCATTAACGATGCCACATTACGGCCACAGCTTTAAAAAACACCTAAAGCCATGGTAGGCATTTGGTAATGCTTGCCACCGGGATTCCGGGAATTTACGCAGCGACAGCGCCGCGAAACAGCAACGAGGCACTGGAACCGGTAACCCGCAGCTTCTATATGCGGCCTCCGACAACCCGAAGAACCGCCATGAATTCGCTCGATATCGCCAAGCCGCCAGAAAAGACGCGCGTCGTCGTCGCCATGTCCGGCGGCGTCGATTCTTCCGTCGTGGCCGGTCTCCTGCATGCCGAGGGCTATGAGGTGATCGGGATCACGCTGCAGCTCTACGATCATGGCGAGGCAGTACGGAAGACCGGATCGTGCTGCGCCGGCCAGGATATCGATGATGCCCGCCGTGTCTGCGAGACGCTCGGCATCCCCCATTACGTGCTCGACTATGAAAGCCGTTTCCGCGAGGCGGTGATCGAAAATTTCGCCGACTCCTACCTGGCCGGGGAGACCCCGATCCCCTGCGTCTCCTGCAACCAGACGGTCAAGTTCGCCGATCTGCTGAAGACCGCCCGCGACCTCGACGCCGACGTCCTGGCGACCGGCCACTATATCCGTTCACGGCAAAACGGCGCGCACCGTTCGCTCTATCGTCCGGCCGACGCCGACCGTGACCAGAGTTATTTCCTCTTCGCAACGACCCAGGAGCAGGTCGATTTCCTGCGCTTTCCGCTCGGCGACATGACCAAGGACGAGACCCGTCGTCATGCGACGGAGATGGGGCTGATCGTCGCCGACAAGCCGGACAGCCAGGACATCTGTTTCGTGCCCAATGGCAATTACGCCGACATCATCACCAAGCTGCGCCCGAATGCGGCGTTAGCCGGCGACATTGTTCACATCGACGGCCGCGTTCTCGGTCGTCACGAGGGAATCCTTCGCTTCACGGTCGGGCAGCGCAAGGGCCTTGGCGTGGCGACCGGCGAGCCGCTCTTCGTCGTCAAGCTGGACGCCCGCTCCCACCGCGTCATCGTCGGCCCGCGCGAGGCGCTGGACACGCGCATCGTCCATCTGCGCGAGATGAACTGGCTCGGCGACGAGCCCCTTGCCGACATCCCGGCGGAAGGTCTGGAAGTGCTGGCTCGTGTCCGCTCCACCCGCCCGCCGACGCCGGCCCGGCTCTTCCACGAGAGTGGACAGACACGGGTGGAACTCGCCGGCGGCGAATCCGGCGTCGCCCTCGGACAGGCCTGTGTGCTCTATGACGGCGAAGGGGCCGGCGCGCGCGTGCTGGGCGGCGGTTTCATCGACCGCACCGAACGCGCGGCCGAAGCCGAGCGCATGCTGGAAAGTCTGGAAACCGCCCTGGCAGCGGCGGGCTGAGCCTACTCGGCCGCCGCGCGCCGCGAGGGCGAATCCATCACGAAGGACCGGATCTCGCCGATCACGCGGTCCTGGTCTTCTTCCGACAAATACGCATGCATCGGCAGGCACAGGATCGACTGCGGCTTCACCTCGGTGACCGGCAATCCGTTCGGCGCGACCGGATAGCGCTCATAGGCGACCTGCTGGTGCAGCGGCTTGACGTAATAGATCACCGACGGGATGCCCTGCGATTTCAGATGCGCCTGCAGCGTGTCGCGCTCCGGCGTTTCGATCGCATATTGCGCCCAGGCCGAGCGCGTGCCCGGCAGGTTCGCCGCCGCCTTCACCACGCCGGAAAGGCCCTCATGGTAGCGCGCCGCAACGCGCTGGCGGGCTACCATCTCGTCTTCGAGTATGGCGAGTTTCTCGATCAGGATCGCCGCCTGGATTGTGTCGAGGCGCGAGGTCAGCCCGATGCGCACATTGTCATACTGGCTCGAGCCCTTGCCGTGGAAGGCGACCGACCGCATGATCTCGATCAGCTCGTCGTCATCGGTCATCACCGCCCCGCCGTCGCCATAGCAGCCGAGCGGCTTCGCCGGGTAGAAGCTGGTCGAGGCGACGTCGCCGAAGGAGCCGCAACGCTTGCCATTGGCCGCTTCGCCGCCAATCGCCTGGGCTGCGTCCGAAATGACGAACAGGCCATGCTCGCGGGCGATCTTGGAAATCGACATATAGTCGGCGGCAAGGCCGAACAGATCGACGGGAATGATCGCCTTCGCGTTGAGCCGCCCTTCCGCCTCGATCATCGCGATCGCTTCTTTCAGCGAAGCCGGGTCCATATTGTAGGTGTCGGGATCGATATCGACGAAGACGGGCTCGGCCCCTGTCAGCGCAACCACTTCCGCCGTCGCCGCGAAGGTGAAGCTCGGAACGAACACCGCGTCGCCCCGGCCGATGCCCTTGGCCATCAGCGGGATGAGCAGGGCGTCGGTTCCGCTGGCGCAGCCAAGCACATGTTTCACACCGACATAGTCGGCCAATTGCCGCTCGAATTCGCCGACCTGGGGGCCGAGGATGAAGGCGCCGCTCGAGACGACGCCATTGATCGCCGCTTGGATCTTGTCCTCTATACGCGCACGCTGCGCGCCGAGATCGATAAACTGCATGAATTTCCCCATTCGCCACCGTCACCCTGCCGGGTGCGGCAAAACCTCAGGCCCCTCCTGATGCCGCTTATCCCGTAATAGACTCGGGCGTAAAGGGCCCGATCATCAAACCCTTAGCCATATTGTAACCCGCGGTGAACGGGTCAGGCCCTATTTCCCGGCCTTTTCCAGCACCCGAAGCACCGCGACGCCCTGCCGCCCGTCGGTCTGCGGCGTTGCGCCCGACCCGATGCAATCGACGAAATGCTGCAGCTCGTCGGTCAGCGCCATGTTGGGTTCGAGCGGTACATAATCGGGATCGCTGAGCGAAAAGTCCCAATTCGTGCCCTTCGGGTCGATCGAATGGCGGTACACAGCCAATTTCTGCGGCCAGTCGGCCAGATCGTCCCACACCGCCATGCCCTTCGAGCCGATCACCGTGAAACGGCGTTCGCGATAGGGGCTGTGGCGCGACACATGCAGATGCGCGCCGACGCCGCTGGCGAAATCGAGATGGACATGGGCAAGGTCGGTCGTGCCGATCGAGACGCCGCGATGCACGCCCTGCACCCGCTCCGGCTCGCCGCCGGCCAGCGTCATGATCATCGACAGGTCGTGCGGCGCGAGGTCCCAAAGCGCGTCGAAGCGGGCATGGAACTTGCCGAAACCGAGCCGGTGGCTTTGTATATAGCGGATTTCTCCGAGATCGCCGGCGGCGATGCGCTCGCGCAACGCCACGAAAGCGTTGTGATAGCAAAGAATATGCCCGGTCATCAGCACCCGCCCGGCCGTCGCCGCCTCTTCGACCACATGGGCTCCGTCCGCCGATGAGAGCGCCAGCGGTTTCTCGACAAAAACATGCTTGCCGTCAGCGATGGCGCGCAGCGCGAATTCCGCATGCACATGCGCCGGCAGCGCCAGAACGACCGCATCGACCGCCTCGTCGGCGAAGACCGCGTCGGGCATGACGCCCTTCGCACCGTAAGGCTGGGCGAGCATTTCGGCGCGCTCGATATGCACGTCTGACACCGCGTGCAAAACGCCCATTTCGCCAAGCGTGCGCACATGGTTCGCCCCCCAATAGCCGCAGCCGATCACTGCGAGTCTCGGGCTTGTCGATTGGGTCATGCTGTGGTCCGGAAAAGGGGAAAGGGATTGCGGGCGCGTTAAAGCGTTTTTGGCGCTGCGAAACAAGGCACCATTCGCCGCATCCGCGCTTGACAGGCCCAAGCCCCCGACCTTATATCCGCGCGACCTTCGCGGCCTTGTGCCGCCGCGTGGCGGAGTAGCTCAGTCGGTTAGAGCAGCGGAATCATAATCCGCGTGTCGGGGGTTCAAGTCCCTCCTCCGCTACCAAATTTCTCAATAAAAACAGTAAGTTAAAAGACAAGCGCCAAAAAAGACGCCCAAAATCCGCTTGTTACAGTCTGTTACAGTCGCTTTTCCAAACGGCTGACTTCACCCTAAGCTATTGGCAAACCACACTTTTCGTCACACACTGAGTATGACGGAAGAGGTGCAGGCGCATATGTCCACAGTTAAGCTGAAGAAGGGGAAAATAACCCTATATCATCGTAGCGATAGCAGATATTGGTATGCGATATACAAGCTTAGTGGCGGCGGCAGAAAACCTGAAAGCACAAAATGCGTAGACTTAGATGATGCTAAGGAGCATGCACTCGACAGATATGCTGAACTGGACTACCGCACCGCACGTGGATTGCAGCCCAATACAGTCACTTTTACACAGGCAGCAGACGCTTGGCTTACAGAGTTAGAAACAGAAGTTGCTACAGGTTCTCGCAAACCTCGTAGCCTAGTTGACTACAGGCCCATCGTAGAGCGCTACCTCAAGCCGTATTTCGGCTCAAAGAAGGTCGATGCAGTCACCACCAACGACGTTCAGAAGTACCGTACGTGGCGACGGGATTATTGGAGCACTGGGCCAGGTAAGAACATCACGCACATTGAGGTTGAGCGGAACGGAAAAACCTACAAGCGCAAGCTGACACATGACCGCAAAGGTCCGGCCAATCGTTCAGTGAACACGGAGAACGTGGTCATACGGGGCATTTTCGATCATGCGCAGGCGCAAGGTTGGATTACGGCAAATCAAATCCCAACGCTTAAAAGCGCGTCCGTCACAACCAAATACAGCAGGGAACACGCCCGCCCCCACTTCACAAAGGACGAGTATCTCCAAATCCGTCGCTACATGCGCAACTGGATAAAAGAGCCAGACATTGAGGAGGAGGAACGCTGGCGACGGGAAGCGATACAGGACTGCATCCTCATCTTGTTCAATAGCGGCCTACGCGAAAACGAACTCCATAAAAAAGACGAACGAGATAAAGTTATGAGGGGGCTTCGTTGGCGGGATGTTGTCGAGTTCAAATCACGCAAAGGCACGACCCTTGTGGAGTTGCACGTAACAGGTAAGACGGGTCCGAGAGCAGTCGTTCCCCTTTGGGCCGCCCAATTCGTATTGGAACGGCGGAAACAGAAGCGGTGCCCTAACCACAAGCCTGACGACTTCGTACTCGCTTATCCAAACGGCCACCTCGTCAACAGCTTCGACAGCGGCATTCGTCGCGTATTTGAAGCCGCTGGCGTTCTGAAAGACCCGAAGTCAGGCAAAAACCGGACAATCTATAGCTGCCGTCACAGCTATGCGACTTGGCAGATTGAGCGCGGACCCGAAAATATCGCGCAGGTGGCCCAAAACATGGGCACAAGCATCGCTATGATTGAGAAGAACTATTACCACCATTCGGCAAGGGCGAGTGCGACGGCGCTGACTGGTGTACAATGATCGCGTCTGAGTCCTGTCGCAATTCGCAGAAATTGCCAATTGGCCTCACTAAACAATTATTCTCACCTGTAAAAAAGTCGCAAATTATCTGAGCTCCGCCTCGCACACCAACTTTAGCCGGCCTAACGCCTATCTTCACATGCTGGCGGAATGCGGGTTACGATCAAAATAACAACATCCCGATTGGAGATGATATGGCTGACGATGACGCCCTCGTGGAAGAGAATCTCAATGAGTCTCTCGACGATCTAGAAAACATAAACAACTGGGCTCAGGGCGCCGTACTTTGGTCTACAGATTGGACCGCTGAGACAATTCTGTCCCAGTTGAGTCGAAATAATATCGACCTGAATCCCACTTTCCAGCGTCGGTCTGCATGGACAGACCAGAAGCAAAGCCTATTTATTGAATCCCTAATCCTTGGCCTTCCTATTCCGCAACTTATCCTGGCAGAGTCTCCGACTAGACGCGGTTCCTTCATAGTCATTGACGGAAAACAACGCCTCTTAGCTATTCGGCGCTTCGGCACAACAGGCCAAGACGGCGAATTCGCTCCGTTGAAATTGCGCGGTCTGAAGGAGCTAGATCGTTTAAACAACAAAACATATGCGGATCTCCAAGAAGAACTTGAGCTTTCAGATGATCGCGCAGCGTTCGAGAACTCGAGCATTCGAACTATCGTGATACGAAATTGGCAGCATGAAGGTTATCTTTACGAGGTCTTCCTGCGCATCAATACGGGAAGCGTTCAGCTGTCACCTCAAGAACTTCGGCAAGCGCTACACCCCGGCCCATTCTCGCATTTCATCGACGAAGCATCTGCCAACTCAGAAGGACTTAAGCAAGCGCTCAACCTCCGAGCACCTGACTTTCGTATGCGAGATGCTGAGATACTCCTTCGCTATATCGCCTACCGAAACTTCATGGAACTTTACAATGGCAACCTGAAGTACTTTCTCGATGAAACCACACGCCGGCTTAACGAAGAATGGCCAACTCGAGACGCCGAGATATACGAACAGGTCGCTGGTATGGAATCGGCTCTCTCATTCACACGGAATGCGTTTGGCGACCGTAATTATCTACGCAAATGGAACGGGGAATATTTCGAGTCAAAGAAAAACCGCGCCGTCTTCGACATCATGCTTCACTACTTTTCGCGGGCCGATGTGCGAGAGTCACTAGCAAATAGAGGTGAAGATATCCAGCAACGCTTCATTGAACTGTGTAACAACGAGCTTTTCCGTACTTCTCTTGAAACAACCACCAAGTCCATAGAAGCGAACCTAATACGATTTAATCGCTGGGGAGAGGCAGTAGAGGAACTTTCAGGGCTCAACCTCAACGATATGAAGTTTCCGGAATAGATATGCCGTCGGCTGAGCATCAGACCCTTGTTCAAGCAATCGCGGGCCTGAAAGCGGACCTAATGAACTTCCAGCCAAGTCCGACTGTTCCCTATTCGAACAGCGATCTGCTGAAATGCCAAGCGTTCGTAGTCTTCTCGCATGCAGAAATGCAGGTCTATTGGGAGGCTGTCGCACGCCGGATTTTGAGTGAGGCGGAAAACCGCTGGAAGACTAGTTCGGTCGTTGATCGTGCTATTGGTACGCTTGTCGCCTTCCGGCGCCCCGAACAAGTCTCTGTTCCTGTTGATCCGCTCAATCCGCACAGAGGGGGCAACTTTACCTCCATAGTTGAAGAGGCTGTAAAGACTCACAACGAAGTGATAGGTGATAACAATGGGATAAAGAGAGCAAACATTGCAAATCTGCTCGTACCATTAGGTGTTATGCCGGGAGATTTCGTTGAAAAGTTACTCATCCAGTTAGACCAAACTGGAAAAAAGCGCGGCGATATGGTGCACAAATCAAGCAAGGTATCGATTCGTAATATCCGCGACCCGTTCACTGATGAAATGAAAGATATTGACGAGCTTGTAATTGAAATAGGCCATTTCGATGCCAAGCTCGTGGCTCTCGGGCTTTTATCACCCTAAGGGTGCGCAGTTATTCAAAGTTGTCATAGGGACATCCAATGCGCTATTTGATTTTAGCTTCACGAGGTCGGTAGTATATCCCGCTCGCCGACCTCCAAATCCTAATTCTCCAAGAGCATGCCGGGAAGATGTCTATGAAGCTGACCCATATTCGCATTCAAAACTTTCGGTCTATCCTTGATACAGGTCGGATTTCGATTGGAGACCTCTGCTGCCTCGTTGGCAAAAATGAAGCCGGAAAAACCGCTACCCTCACTGCGCTTCAATCTATCCGTCCATACGGGCAGCCGCAAACCTCTTTCGACGTAACGGAAGACTATCCGAGACGTTTTGCAACACGATACAAAGAGCGGCACAAGGACGAGGATGCAGTCGTCATAGAAACTTGGTGGACGTTATCGGACGAGGGTTTCCAAGCGCTACAGGATGAATTCGGAGACGGATCGATAACTTCTCGGGAATTCAAAATATCGAAGCGCTATAACCAGAAAGGCACAACTTGGACGCTTCCGATCAACGAAGCGGTTGCGATAGCTAACGCAATAGCTGCTCAGCACCTAAACGCAGCAGAGAAGAAAGTCGTCGAGAAAGCAGAAACAGCGAGCGCGCTCATTGCTGCTGTAGGTGCCCAAGAAAATCCAACCGAGAAGCTCGGCGCACTGTCGAAGCGATTCTCTTCGATGAGGGATAAGTCAGTCTTCTCTCATGGCATTGATCTTATCTCAGAGTTGGTGCCGACTTTTTTCTATACCTCACACTACGACCGAATGAGCGGCCAGCTATCCGCGCAAAAAATCGCGCAAGATCAGGCCCAGAACAACGTCGATGCTGGCGATAAGATCTTTCTAGATTTCCTGCGCCTCGCGGGCACCGATCTAAAAGAGCTAAATCAATCTCCGCGCTATGAAGAACTGAATGCCAAATGCGAAGCCGCTTCCGCAGACATTACCGATCAAATATTCGAGTATTGGTCTCAGAATAAGCACCTTGAGGTCAAAGTCGAACTGAACGAGGGGCGCCCCCAAGACCCGCCGCCATTCAATGCGGGCGCAATCGCGCGGGCACGCGTTTACAATCAACTTCATCGCGCCAGCGTACCGTTCTCAGAACGAAGTGCAGGATTCGTGTGGTTCTTCTCGTTTCTCGTGCAATTCGCGATGATGCGGCGCGATACGGATAACGTCATAATTCTCCTAGACGAACCAGGTCTGACGCTCCACGGCAAAGCGCAGGAAGATCTCTTACGATACATGGAAGAGCAACTGCTGCCTTCTCACCAAGTGATCTACTCGACACATTCTCCGTTCATGGTTCCGCCCAATAGGTTAGCGGACTGCCGAGTTGTTGAGGATGTGATCAGCTATGCGAAGCCTCAACGGCCCGAATCCGAGGGTACTAAAATTACTGAAGACGTAATGAGTACCGACAAAGACACTCTTTTCCCTCTGCAGGGCGCTCTCGGCTACTCAGTTACCCAATCGCTCTTTGTCGGAGAAAATAGCCTCCTTGTCGAAGGTCCATCGGATATTCTCTATTTGCAGGCATTTGCCAACGAACTCGAGCGACGCAATCGAAAGGGTCTGGATCCCCGTTGGACCATGTGCCCGGCTGGGGGCATCGATAATGTTCGGCCATTCGTCTCGCTCTTCCACGGCAATCACCTCAACGTGGCAGTGTTGTCGGATCAAGGACAGGGCGACAAAGGAAAGTTAGAGCGGATACGTAGAAGCGAAATTTTGGCCGCTGAGAGACTGCACACAATCGCAGAGCTTCTGGATCAAGACGAGGCTGACATTGAGGACTTGATGCATCCCGAGCTTTTTTGTCGGATCATCAACGGAGCGTATGAACTTCAAGGCGATCATTCCATTACTGCCGAGAAACTTCTTGCAGCCGAAGGTGCCCCGCGCCAGGTCAAACAGGCCGAAGCACTATTTCGGTTATTGCCGGCCGACTTCCCTGAGTACAGCCATTATCGACCCGCTGACTGGTTGATCAGAAATTCCGGCATCTTGGAAGGAGAGGATGCTACTATCCTCGAAACACTGGAAAGAGCTGAGAAGGTCTTCGCCGTATACAACGCAATGCTCGGGTAACAGTTTTGGAATTCAGGTTCATCAAATATACAAAATATGAACCTGATCGCTATCCCGTTGAAATCACTATCTGAAATCGCCCATTCTTAGCGGTCGTCCTCGTCAGGTTCAGAAAATACACTGTTCAGGCAGGTAATATGAACCAGATTGGAAGGGCGAAATGGCGAAACAGGCTCCAACACTGAATGCGGATCAGCAGCGCCGTGTTTTGGCGTATGTGGCGAAGGGCAGTTACCCGCAACGAAATCGCATCATGCTTCTGCTCAGTTGGTTGGCAGGTATGCGGGTTGGAGAAATCGCGGCCCTCAATATCGGCGACGTGATCGGCAAAGACGGCGACGTGCGATCCGTCATCCAACTTCGCAAGGAACAGACGAAGGGGAAGAAGGCTCGCTCCGTTCATCTCAACACGCAGTTGAGAACGGAACTGTCGGGTTACGTTTCGACGATTCCAAACAGGGCAGCGAGCAACACGCCGCTGATCCTTTCCAAAACGGGCAAACGCTTCAGCGCCAACGGCCTCTGCCAACGTTTCCTCAAACTGTACGATGCGGCTGGCATAGATGCAGCCACGTCACATAGTGGCCGACGCACCTTCATCACTACGCTTGCCAACAAGGGCGTCAATGTCCGCGTGTTGGCCGAACTCGCTGGTCACAGCAACATCTCCACCACGCAACGCTATATCGAAATCAACGATGGCGTATTGGGTGAGGCTGTCGAACTGATCTAGCTGAGAACAGGAAAGCCAAGCGCCGCGCCGAAACCGCTTCCGAACAGTCGCTGCATCGATAATATGTCCCGTGTGGACAGTGCCTGTCAGCACTTCTAAGCTCGCACCATCACGACGCATAAAAGTGCGTTTCCGGCGCGGAGTACAGGTATGTTTCGGTCAATCGACAAGGCTACATATGAAGTGTTTAAGTCGTTGGTCGATTACGAAGAAAAGACTTCCAAAAGGACCGTACGCGATCACCTTTACAGCGCGTCAAAGAAAAAGTCTGACCCGAGCGGCTATTCACCGGCCGTTACAAAAGCTCATTGGAAAATAATCGACAATATCCCAGATGAAAAAATGACAAGGGACGCCCTGTCGAAGTATGTAAATGATGCATCCAGAACGCCACTGGAAATTATCTTTGCGATATTGGGATGGGGTGGCATTGGAGCTGACAATTTTCGAAGATTTCTAGAACGTGGCACGAAGCCTTTCGAGGCGGTCGTATCCGATATTAGAAAAAACAAACTGGAACGATACGATGCCTATGACCGCATTAAAGCGCTGAAGCCGGGCAAGAAACCCGCAGATTGGCTTCTCTACGGGATAAGCCCTGCGTACTACACAAAAGTGATATTCTTTCTAACCAGAGAATCCGGCAGACCGGGCTATATAATGGATCAATTTTCTGGTCGATCGGTCAATTTTTTATGGAACGACGAGGCGGTTATCCTAAATGAAACCGGGAAGGTTCATAGTGATAACAATGCCGAAAACTACATATTCTTTTGCGCAAGAGTAGAGGCATTGGCTACCAAACTGAGCACGCGCAAAACGACCCGCTCAGGCGAGGAAGTGGAGTTCGCGCTGTTCAATCCAAATTCCCACTGGCGGAAGTATCTCACTACCCACGACAAGGTGGCCCAACGAAAGGCAGCTAAGAAAGCGAAGGCTAAGGGAAAGAAGCGAGGTTCATCTGAGGACGACGGAGATTAGGCGTCGTACGTTTCTTGCTTCTCAAATATGGCTTTGGCGCTGTCAGCGAACTCATCGAGCAATTCGCCCCTCGATGCGCCGTCATCCGGTTCGGATTTGAATGTGCGCCATAAACCAACTGTGCACGCAACAAGATCCCGTCCAAGGTCGCTAATCTGACCTTTGTTCGTACTTGAATGCATCAAGCGGCCGATAATGTCGGCAATCTCGTAAGTGGCTTCTTTTTCCATCCCGTAGTGGATACGCCGCAATGCGCTCTCAAGCTTGTTCATCCGCCCGTACGTATCGAGCTTCACCCATAGGTTATGGGCGATCAGAATAGCTACTGAGACCGCGTCCAAATTGTTCGAACTTCTGACTGGGCTAGCCTCTGGACAGAGGATGTCTCCGAAGACGACGCCTTTATCGTACTTTCCCATAATTGGGCCTTCCACGTCGGGATATGTACGTTCAGGTGGAAACCGTTTCCGATCACTCCCTTCGAATTTGGCTGATTTGATCTGAAATGGAGATGTAGTGTTGTTATCGTCCTCGTTCTCAATGCTCCTCTCATAGATTGTCATGAAGCGCCCAACTGACTGGAACTCACTTGACGCATCTGTGGTCACGTTGAGCACATTACCGTCTGCTCCTTTCTTGAGATGGGATGGATAGGCGCGAACAACCGTTCGCCGCATCATGTCCGCAACAATCGCACTTTGAGCCGTTCCCTGTCCCAAGAAATGCAGGTACTGCGGGTAATGCTCCTGCTCGATCATGTAGACGAGCAGCCGCATCGCTTCATAGAAATTGAGCGAAAAAATGCTGCTGAAACACCAACCGACCGCGTGCCCCTCATCGTTGAACCAGCGTGTCTCATCGAACCAGCGCCGGCCTTCGTCATAGGTCTTTCCATGTAGCGTGTTGAGGAATTTGACCTCGCCAGTTGCTTGATCGGCATAAGCTTTCAGATTGCGATTGGTCAGTTCAAGCGCACGGTCGAATTCGATGTAGCTGCCACCAACTTCCATCCATGTCGGGACTTCGAGGATGACAGCGAGGTCAGAAATCGCTTCCTGCCAGCGCAGGACTTTGGTGACGTATTTGTCGAGTTGATCGAGCGGCCAAACGCCTTTGCCCACCTGAAAGCCACCGCTGTCAACTAGAAGGAACGTTTTGTCCCTGTCCCGCTCAAACAGCATCTTGTCGGCCAGACGCGCCGTATCGAGATCCATTTTGGCGTGCCCAGGTGAATAGAGCGCATAGGGATGACTGAAGCGGGGCTTGTTCCCATCGTACCAGTTGAATTCATCGAGGCTGGCAAAACTGCCGTAGGGCACGTTGTCCCTGTAGTCGTACAAGGACTTTGAGAACGTCTGCACCCAATTTGGCTGAAGCGACGGCAGATAGGGATGAATGCGCGGATCGGAAAAATGCACCGCTATTCCGCTTTCACAATCACTGCGACATCAACGCCCGAGTCCCTTTGGACGCTGATCCGAAGATGCTCGTCAATGTGGTCAAGTGTGACGCTTTCCCCCCAACGCAGAAACTTCTTTGCCGCTGATTTCAGAATGCTGAGATTGACCCGCACAATGTTTTGGTTGCCCGCGATTGGCTTTGCTGACGACGTAGGCGCAAGCGGACTATCAGCAATCGAAAACGACACATATTGTTTGGCTGGTTTGAACTCCAACAGCGGTTTCAATGCATCTTCGGTGAAACTCGTGGCACCCTTCCAGCCCGACGATTTCAGCACAGTGTCTCCCTCCACATGCTGATCCAAGCCGATTTCGAGCGAGTTGCCTTTGGCTTTGCCAATTGAAATAGCTTTGCGTGCTTTCTCGAACCATTTGTTGATTTCGGGTACTTCTTTTTCGTTCACATCCACCTGCATCTTGGCACCGTCGAACGACACTGACTGAATGTGCTTGCGGATGGGGTTGAGGGTATTCAGCAGTCGCCGCCAATCTTCCGCTTTCAGCGCAAGCGATTGCCCTCCAATGAAATCCATTGTCGCCGGAGCTATCATCCACGCCACGGCCTTTGGCCCAGTAACAGTGAAGGTGATCTGATCGCCGCTCACTACATAAGTTGCTATGCAATCTGCGTCTTTCTGGGCAGTCACAAGTTTCAGCGTAAGTAGGAGTTCCGGCAGAATGTCGCCGATCTTAGGTGCGCCCGGTTGTTGCGATACCAATTTCTTTAATACGGCCTGAGCATTGCTGAGATTGTTCGGGACAACGCCATAGACGACGAGCTTTCCCCCCTCAACGCGCGCTAAAAGCTCAACGTCATCGCCTTCATTGACATTGCTCGGTAGAGGTAACTGATCAATTGGGAACGTTCTGTTTTCGAGAAGCCCGCTGACGATACCTCGTCCTTGCTCAAGTACGTCATTACTTGGCTGTTGAGGGGCACCCAAGAGACGTTCTCTTGCTTTCGTAACGCCGATGGCCACCAGTTTCTTAAAATCGTCGGCTGACATCCCGCCATTGTGAGCCGCTTCGATCAATTGGGCATATCGAGAAATACGCGGATGACTGACCTGAGCATCGGGATCGCTCAGATCATCAAATGCCAATCGCGCAATCTTGCCATAAACTGACGTGTCTCTTTTGGATTGAATACCAAGCTCCTTCAACTTGGCATTGATCAAACCTGGCTGCTCCGCATAACGCAGAGCGAAGTTGTAGAGCGCAATTGCAAGTTCGGCACTTGATGAAATAGTCGCCTTCAACGCCCTGTCGTGTCGCCGAACTGCCTCATCATAGGCCTCATCGTCTTTGCTGGCGACGACTGCCAATCGCTTCAGCTCGTTTATGAGGTCTTTTGGGATAGCGAGTGCTGGTTTTGCCATGAAACCTTATGCCTTTGGAGCGATTGCTTCTGGCAGATGTTCAAAAAATAATCTTGCGCGCGCAACATTATTTTTCGGCCCTTTCGAGCCTACGCTTCGCGTAAGCTGCGACCTTCATTCGTCTGCTCGCTTTCGCTTCGCCGTCTCATTCAGCCGCGTTTCTTTAAGAACGCCTTGTTGTCATTGTTTTCTACGAAACGTTTCGACTGTTTTGGACTTTGTTGGATTGAACAATTAGTCACTATGACAGTTTCAGCCGCCGATCCGAACATCGACGCCTGTTCAATCCTATTCCGCAACGACGCTTAGCTTTTACGGTGGTTCCCCCACTTCGTTGCAGTCACCCGTTTTGGTTACGCAACGAGATGCGTGTTCATACTGTCAAATGTACCAATATCGTTGTGCGCGTCTATATTCACGCCGTGGTGAAATGCGTGCTTGGTGATGTAGCGCTTGTAATCGCCGGTTATCGGCTCGATCCACGCAGCTGCCTTTTGGCAATTGCCCCGATCATAGCGGCGAGCAATTTCGTGCCATTCACATTCCAGTATTTGCTGAAACTCGGCGGCTGTCAGATTTGGAGGTGTTGCCGTTATGAAGTGGCAATGCCAGCCAACAGAAGCGTTCCGTTCCAATGTTACGAAGCGAGCGCAACGAACGCCTCTCCGCTTATGCTCGTTCTTGAAAATGCGCCGGTCAACCGCGTTGAAATAACGACCGACTGTCTTTTGCAGCCAGATGTCGTCCCACCCGTTCTCTGCCGCTCTCATTCGATCCGATGTGTGCAGTACGACGGCTGTGTCCCATTGGATGCCGTTGGTCGCATCCCAATTATCCAACGCATTACGTAAATCGGCCGGCCTCATAGATAGCCGTTCCTTCTGGCCCACTCTGCGCGTTGTTCTGCGCTGTAGGTACGGCATTCGCTGGCTGCGCCATAAGTTGCGCCTTTGAAACCTGTCAAAGGCGTCGAGTTATGACCGCCAAAAGTGTTTTGCGGCAGCCCTCTCAGGTGACGCGGCAGTTCGTTTACGTTTTGGGCTTGCCATCCATTCTTCTTCTTATCTCTCTTCATTGATTTTCCTTCGATAAATAACTGCGTATCCGAAAAAGCGGACACACGTTTATTTATACGTGCAGGCAGAATGGGAGGCAGAAACTGGTGAAAAACGAGACTTTTATTGAAGATGTTTATGGCGAACTCAAACAACTTGAGCTGGTCGAAAGCTCAGTCGATTTCAGCGAGAACTGGCTTGGCATGGAGGGCGGCTATTTCCGCTGCCTAAAAGCCAAAGGCCGTCAACCAAGCGCGAAGGTCCTCGCCAAGTGCGCGGTCAATCTACAGCGTATGGCGGACATCTACGGTTCCAGCAAAATGACGCAGGTGGGCGCAAAAGGCGCGGTTATGCGATCTTTGGCCGATAGCTGTTGGGATCAGATTGTTGCGATAGGACGGATGGGGCGATGAAGGTACGCGAGATAGTGTCCCCTGTTGGCGAACTCTACAGGGTGATCGCCGCCGTCAACTACATGACAGTGCAATTGAGGGAGATACACCGCTCAGCCGCTTTCAAGGACCTGAAGCAGGCGAAACGGAAACACGACGACGCCCTCAAGCGATTTGTCGACCTTGCTAAGCCGTTTCCGATCACAACGGGAACAGGTCGGATAACGGTTGAGCAGAAGCAGTCGGATCGCTCTGGGTAAGTAGCGGGAAGGCGCACATGTTTGTATGACATCGGAAGCAGACGCCAGATATCAACGCCGGGTAGATTGTTCTTGACCCTACTCACACATCTCGGTGCAATGCAGCTAACGGCAACACAGAGCCAAAATTGCCTATTCGTCAAAGCGTTGCGAATGTCGGCTTTATAAATGCTCGTAAGTCTCATAATAATGATCCAACCTGAGATCATGGGTTTTGCGAAACACTATTGAGAGACACATGAAGTCGGATTCTGAGTCTCCCATTGCTAGGCCCCAAACCACTCAAGAACTATCGATATTGATGATAACACCATTCCCTGCCACCGATCTTAATGCAAGCTGTTGCCAAAGAAACTTGAGGGAGGAAAAAGTCAGCGTGAACTTGAATAAAAAAAGTATTTTGGATGAGTTTGACAGTTGGCAAGCCCCGTCTTGAAAAGAGAATAACGTATTATGGATGAGAGACTATTTGAACGGACTTCTTTGTGGCAAAGGACCCTAGCCTCGAAAGAAGATCAGAATGAAGGCCCGAGGACAAGGCTAAGATCCTCGTACGAGAGCATGAGACGCAATGCGGCAATCATATGCTCCAAGATCCAGAGTGATCTGCCCGGGCTAACCCTACATGACGTTAATCATCTTGATGCACTTTGGTCGGTAGCAGATCTAATGTCCGGGATTGAGTTCCCATTAAATCCATCTGAGGCCTATATATTTGGTGTATCAATACTGCTTCACGACACTGCACATACTATCTCCGCATACGACAATGGATTGACCGACCTAAAGCAAACCCCTGAGTGGCGCGACGCTGTAGTCGCGGTATTGGATTCTCACGGCGAAGAGGATATCGTCGAAGCCGACATTCAAGAGCCTCCCAATAAATACGTCTCGGAGATACTTTTTGCTGTATTACGCAATCTACATGCCAAAAAAGCAGAAGAATTAGCGTTCTTTCGACTGCCCAGCAGTGGCGGAAAAACCGACGTATATCTTCTTGAAGACAACGAACTTCGAAACAGCTACGGCGCACTAGCCGGTCTCATCGCAGCAAGCCATCATTGGCCGATTGAGCAACTTACTGAGCGCCTCCAGAAGAGAGTAGGTGCAATTTCGGGACTGCCTACTGAGTGGCATATTGATCCAGTCAAGATAGCCTGCCTTCTTCGATGTGCTGATGCTGGTCAAATCGACATGCGAAGAGCACCTGACTTCCTCTATTCAGTGCTGAAACTTCGAGGATTGTCCGCTGTCCACTGGAAGGCGCAAAACAAGCTGGCTCAACCAATGATCGATCCAGACGACCCAACTGCGATATTGTATTCATCTACAGGGCCGTACACAGAGGCCGACGCAGATGCGTGGTGGGTTGCTTGGGATTTGGTCCAGATCGTAAATACCGAACTACAAAACACAAATGCGCTATTAAAGAACACTGGCCGACCAGCATTTCAAGTGTCGCGGGTAAGAGATGCAGACTCCATCGACCGTTTTGCAACGCACGTAACCACCCATGGTTGGAATCCGATTCTGGCGGAAGTTACAGCAACTGACCCAGTCAGACTTGCGGGATATCTTGGCGGAAAAGAGCTTTATGGCCATGAACCCTTAGTCCCAATTCGAGAGTTGATACAAAATGGCGCAGATTCTACCCGCGCAAGGAGAAGCCTCGACAACAGCATCGGGTATCAGAAATCAAAAATCAGAGTCACTCTTCGAAAGATCAAGGATGATAAAAACGAAGAGAGAATTTGGCTCGATGTTCAAGACAACGGGGTTGGAATGTCTGAAAGAGTACTCGCGAGGACTCTTTTGGATTTCGGCTCCAGTCTATGGAGTTCACCTAACGTAGAGTCCGAATTTCCCGGCCTCCGCGGCTCGTTTTTTCGATCAACTGGCAGATTTGGGATTGGGTTTTATTCCGTTTTCATGATTGCTGATCGGGTAGAAGTAACCAGTCGGCGTTATGATCAAGGCCTCGAAAAAACTAAAACGCTCGTGTTTCGTGATGGTTTAAAGCAACGACCAATCGTCGTTAAATCGAAACCTTCGACCGTAAATACCAGCTACACGACCACTATATCCCTACGAATAAACGCTAGCCAGGAGAATGCCTTTTGGGAGCGTGTCTTTGAAGACGAGCCGGACTATGATGTTACGTGGGAACCGGCAAAAGTTTCTTTGGTACAACGGGTCGCAGCGCTAACCCCGACATTGGATTGCGATGTTTTTGTGTCGAGCTTCGGAGACGAAGAAGAATTGGCGCATTCTGAGTATTGGTATGAAGAAAACGGTGAGTCCTGGTTGAGAAAAATCACTCTAGCGGATGCTATACGGAGCCAAAAGTTAGATGCTTCGATTTCCGAAGCTGCTCCACGCTTGGCATTGATGCATCACAAAGGCGTGGTTGTTGGTCGCGCCGCCATTTCAAGGTACGCTGAAGACTGGTACGATATGGACTTTCCCACACCAATTCAGCCTGGCATCGTCACACATGGGGGTTTATCTGCTCGACCCTGGCATCATAAAAAGTCCGCTCCCTTCGTTGGAGCAATAGAAATGGAACCTGTCGGGGCATACCGCTATTTGGATGCGATCTCTGGGGAAGGCTTCTACAGGGAATCGCTTAAGGTAGACGACGAATCTTTTGCGTCTTGGGTGCGCCAGCAACAAGAACACCTGAGTGTTGAGAAGCAGACCGCGGACAAACTGCTGGGAACGTTTGTTCACTTTGCACAGTTAGGCCATCTATCGCCGCAGATTATCTTACTCAGAAAGCACTCGACCAAAAAGAAACCAAAAAGTCTCGGCGATGTCGAACTTACAACTTTCGCAAAAATCTTGTCGACGTTGAAACCAAATGGAGGTTCCATATTTTTTGCGACAGCTGATTCGAATGCCATCGTGCCGCTTGTATATCATGACGACGAAGAGTTCGCGGCTATGGATGAAATACTCGCCGATATTGGCGAGACTGAGGTCGTTTTTCCCGTTCTTGAAGTTGATCAAGTCAACAAAATTGACCTTGCCAACACTCAAAAGAACGGACCGCTCATCAACGCATTGACGGATGCAGCATTGGCTGCTGGTTTTTCTTTGGATCTAACGACCATAAAAGTTCCAAACAGGAAGCTGCCAATAGATCACATTGATGGATTCCTTAAATTAACATTGAAATCCGTCTTGTCTTGAACGGAAGAAATTTATCCTAGCCATTTTATTATGCGATTCAAACAGATCCATACGTCTTGAAGTCAAAGGGAATGAATCGACGGGATATTTATAGCGATGCCTTTGATCGTATAATACCTCAATGTACTTGAACAAATCAGCTCTGGCGTCTGCCCGATTATGATAGCGCAACAAGACGACGCTTCCACGCCTAAGAAAACACATATCCGGAAGCGGACTTTCATCCCAAGTCCGTTTGTCCTCAGCTGACCTCGAAGTCGCAATGGTCGAGGCGTCTAAAGTACCTCAGTTCGCAAAATAGGCGGCCTCCCAAATCCACCCTGTACAGCGGCGTTTGGCGTTACCCAGTATCAACACGGCAGGACGATCCCAAACACCGCTGTAGGGCGCTTATTTGGGATCAAGTCGGGCGTTACGCAGAACATGAAACGCCGTTGCCCAATCTGCCGCTCAATCATTGCCGTCTGGTAAAGCGACCAGCGTAATGCCCGCATCATTCTGATTTCGGTCGTCCAGCACAAAGCGATCTCACACAATGTGCACATTCGACAGCACATAGGAGCATCGCAAATGTCGTACTTGGAAAAACTGAAAACCGTCCCCCTGCCCGAAAAGAAGGCCGTATCGCCTGAACAGCACAGGCGGACGAAGTTCATCGAAAAGCTCGATGAGCAAATCGCCCTACACTCGGCGGAACTGAAGGGCGAAACCTACAGCAAGAAGAAGCGCGTTTGGGTGACGCAGGAAGATGGCAGCCGCGTACGCGCTGAACGTGACGCGCAGATCCGCAAGTGGTGGTGGGCTGACGACAAGGGCGTCACGTTCCTGCAAATGCGTTACGGCACGTCCGCACTTGAGATCGAACACGGCAAGCCCGTCATCGAAGTTGGCGACGTGGCGAAGCTCGCAACGGTGCTGAAGGGCATACGTGACGCAACTGTTGCCGGCGAACTAGACAAGCTTTTGGAAAGCGCCGCGCAGAGCCGCAAAGGTCCGATCCGTCGCAAATAGTAGCAGACCGGTTGCATCACAGTTTGATGTAAGGCTGTGATGCAACGCTCGTCTACAGGCAGTTGCGTAGCGATTGAATTGGGGCACGATCAACGTCAGCAGAATCGCCGTGTTTTGGGAAACAGAGTTGTTACAGTTTTGTTACAGAATATTTTCCTATTTCTAAAATCGCATTATGTTGTTGATTTTATTATATTAATAATACCGTATAACAATACACACGCGAAATCATAATCCGCGTGTCGGGGGTTCAAGTCCCTCCTCCGCTACCAAAAAATCTTCGTAAGTTATTGTTTTTACTAAGATATTTTGATCTTAAGAACAAAACGTTCTGACTTTTCGTGAACGGCCATCTAATTGTTTTTACGGGATTTTTTATTTTGCGCCTTAGCGGAACCGCTACCATGTTCGCGCTGATGAAGCGTGAAGGCCTCCGCTGTACGGATCAACAAGGTGAAGTGGTCATCGCTGAGAGCCTGCGCCACTGAGAGAAGCCCTGCTTCCCTCGATATTGCTTCGGTCCCGCGTTCTTCGTCAGACCCGGTCAGGAGATCGTCCACGCTGGTCTGAAGAACTGATGCGATCCTGACCAAGGTCATCAGGTCAGGCTCGCGGTCGCCCGTCACATAGAACCCGTATCTGCGCTCATTGATGCCCGCCCTTCTGGCGACCTCAGCATCCGATAACGAAAGTTCACGAGCGCGACGACGAAGGTTTCTTCCGAACATTTCCATCCGCACATTTTGTGCGGACGGGAAAATCGTGCCATGTATGTTTCGAACCTACATTCACGCACATTTTGGACGCAATCCGATGACGAACAGCAACCGCTGCAAAGTTACTTTTGTGAGAGACGAAACCCCTGATGACGAAGCAGACAAGCGCATCGAGGCGTTCTTTCGTGCGCTGGCACAATCCCACATGCGCCGGTATGGAAAGAAGGTTCGTGATAACATCAGTCAACCCGAACAAGAACGCGTCTACGCACCAAATCAGAGACAGAGATAAGCGATGCGTTGGCTGCTGGTCATCTACAACTAGCGGGCGTCGAGGATTGCTTAGCTTTCCATAGGAGCGATGTCCACTTGAACGCCGGAAAGTTCAAACATCCGATGCGCAAAGCGATAATGTTCTCTCCATTTATTGTCCCGGAGGGGATCCCCGCCAGGCCCCGGCACGACCAAGCGCGAAATACCAGCGGCAACAATAGCGCGGGCGCAATCGGCGCACGGGTATAAGGTGCCGTACATAGTCGCCCCTCTCAATTCCTTACCGTTGTTGCGGGCCGAATTGATAGCGTTACGCTCGGCATGCTCAAACATAAAGTACTTCCATGTTGGGTCTGCCTCAATAGCGGCAAGACTTTCAGCCTTACTCAGCCCAAGCTCTACAGGGGGAGCGTTGGTTCCTGTAGCGAGGACATTGCCGTCAACATCAACTATAACCACCCCCACTTGTCTGTGCGGGTCGTGGCTTCCAGATTGCATCTCTTCAGACCGCCGAAGAAAGTCACGGTCAGAATCGGAAATTGCCATTATGGTTTCCTCGATATAACAGCGTTCTGGGGAGGCTGAAGCCATGACACTGCTATCAGGCGATGAACTCGAACCAAAGGCCTTTTTCACGTATGACGATGGCAAAGAACCATCGAAGCAGGCATCCAGCTTCGATCTGACCATCGGGAGGATCTTCAATAGCGAAGGAAAAGAAGTTTCTGGATCTTTCGTATTGGAACCGGGCCATATGGTCCAAGTGGTATCTGCACAATCCTTCAATCTTTCTAACGAGATAACGGGGCACGTAACCTACAAGACTTCAATGACGCGCGAAGGCGTTTGGGCGCTTACAGTGGGAATTGTCGACCCTGGCTGGAAGGGACCCATAGCGACCACGCTCCTAAATTTTAGTAGTGTAAAACGCAGTATAGAGATCGGAGAGGAATTCCTGCGCGTCTCCTTGTTTCAACATAGCGCTGTTCGGGAAGAACTAATACGAAAAACGCCGAGCTACGATGATTACGTTCGAGATGTAAGAAAGCTAGCCTGCCAGTTCCCGCCTACTTTCCTAGATCATGATGGGATCGCGAAAGCTGCCGGTGACACTGCGGTTACTCAAATAAGAGACAAAGCACTAGCTTGGGTGGTCGGGCTAGGTTTCTTGTTCGCTATCCTCCAAGTGATCGGCCAAATAGTTGGATCGTTCCTTGCGCCTGTGGCAATCCCTGAAGCTGCAGTGGTCAAAGAGCTTCGCACCGAGCTCAAAACGGCGAACGAACGCATAGACGATCTCAAGCTACGACTAGAGGATGGACGGTCAGAAGGTGGCGTTTCGAGAGATACTTTAACGACAGACGATTTGCCGCCTAGCGATGGAGCACCCCGAAACAACGCGTCCGATGCCTCGACAGCCAGAGAGATGCCCGCTGAAGGCATTCCAACCCCTACGCCGCCGAACAACCAGACAGCGGAGTGAAATTCGATGCGGGCGCGCGTTGTGTTTCCACTAGTCTCCGTAATAGGAGAATGCCCGAATGGAACTCCATCGCGGTCGGTTGGGGAAAAAATGCGCACCAAACAGGGGATCTCGCTTCGGTTGCAACTTTCAACAAGAGGACTCGATTCCTAAAAGTCTAAATTATCGAGACTTATCAATAGGGAAGACCCCCCACGGCATAGGTGGAATTGGTGGGATTTCTGTGGGGGTGTAGCTGGATTTTTTCCAATAGCGGACCTCCGCTACCACTCATCAATCAAATTAGATATTTATACTCACGACCGCTAATCCACACTGCCTAAATAAGCGGTATGGCAGCGTTAAGGCCTATCCATGGGGCGAACGCGGATGTCTTGTTGTTATTATTTGCTGAGATGAAATTGCGGACGGCGGTCCAATTTCCGACGCCTTGGCCAATGGCAGGCCGCTTGAGTAACGACCGCTTTGCGCACCATTCTTGCCTTTCACCCGTGTGCAGCCGGCGCCCAAAAGCAGACGTCAGTGTTGACGCGTCGACAGAGTGACGCTCTGACCGCCAACTATCGCCCAACGGCAATTCAGTAGAAGACCGGGCTGGGATCCGCATCGCGCGGCGGAAAGAATGGTGCGACATGGAAGTATTCGAGAGACGCGTTATCCAATAGCGCAGCCTGACGCCCCGTCGCACCGAAGCTTCTCAAAGCTCCCAGTCCCGAAATCTTCGGAACGCGTACAAGCATGCTGGCCGAGATGCCCGGCACCCGCCGTCGGCTTTTTGGGGTCGACGCTTCTTGTCGCAACATGCCTTTTTCCAAAGAACTACTGAAGAGTTCATTCTAGCCAAAGGGATAGAAGCCGATATCCGAAAATCCGGAGCGGGATACATCTGCCCGCGGTCATTCAAGCACACCGGCATCTATAATCGCAGGAAGAGACAACCTCATCGCCGTCGAGGCGCCGCGAAGGGCGGCCGCTGCGAGATCCGGGAGCAAGACATGCCAGAAAACCGCAAAACGACAAGTGACACCGAAAGGGACCTCGGTTCTCTTTCTACCCTCTTCGCGAATGTCTCACCGGAGACAATCATCCATTATACGGTTTCCAGATACCCGGACCGGGTAGCGGCCCTGCTGGAGAGCGACCTTGAATCGGTTGTATTGCGCCAGATGATCAACTGGGTTTCCCCCAACATGCCCGTCCTGTCGACGTCGGGCGAGAAGGCGGCCCCTTCAGTCGGTCGTTCTCGCGGACATGTCAGGAGCGATCGTGAAGGCGACCGAGAGGAGGTGGACGTCGTGATTGCCGCCTTCGGCGGCAGGCCAGGCGAAGGTCGTGCGGCCGCCGAGGTTTTCTCGCGCAGCGATGACGGCACGGTGATAGTCGCGCCACTCGCCCACTGGACAAGAGGGGACATGGAGGAGTTCATCGTCCGGCACGATATCCCGCGCCACAGCGATCGTCCTCTGGCAGGATGAGAGCCCGCAATCCCCGCGTTTTCAACAATCAGTCCGGACTCCGCTCATCCAGATTAAGACGGCGTCTGCCGGGACCGCGCGGCAAGATGTGCGACCGCACTCCTGCAGTTTTCGGCGGCTTTTCGTACGGAATCGACGAGATCATCGCCCTCTGACAGGTCCGCCCCCTCACACGCCTTCTCAAGTCGCAGCAGTTCCTCCCGCAACGACGTAGCACCGAATATGGCGGCAACGCCGGCGAGTTCGTGCGCGCGGCGCGCGGCCTCCCGCGCATCCCTGCCGGAAACTGCGGAGGCGATGTCCGCGACCCCGCGATCCAGCGCCTCGACGAAGGCGGTTAACCTGCCCGGAACCGATGCCGGAGGGAGGACTTCCAATAACTCTTCCAACGTTGACTTATCGAATACGGCTTCGACTTCAGCTTCGGCCGCCAGAGCCGGCATGGCCGCGGCTTCCCCGTCGAGAACCTGCCCGCTCTCGCTTGCGCGGCGGCCATGGGAGAATTCCGACAGAAGGGCCTCCACATCCCGGCGCCGAATGGGTTTGGAGAGACAATCGTCCATTCCTGCCTCAAGAAACCGGTCCTGATCATTTCTCAGGACATGTGCGGTAATTCCGACGATCGGCGTATCGGCCGACGGTCCGCCTCCTTCCCGGATGCGCCTGCAGGCCTCCACGCCGTCCATCTCGGGCATGCTGATATCCATCAGGATGAGATCGTAACCTTCCGCATCCGCCATTTTCACGCCTTCAAGCCCGTTGTGCGCCTCGTGGATCTCGCAGCCGTGATGCGCCAGTATCTGGTGGGCAACAAAACGGTTGATCTCGTTATCTTCGACAACCAGAACCTTCATGCCTTCCGCCCTGTTCGACAAGGTTGCCGCGCGTGCGATACCTTCGCCAGGAGATCCCGCCAACGCGGTGTCCGCGGGTGGGAGCGGCAAGATGACATGAAAGCGGCTTCCCTTTTGGGGCTCGCTTTCGACCTCGGTTCGGCCGTTCATCGCGCGGGCGATTCCCTTGCAGATGCTCAATCCGAGGCCGGCGCCAGATGACCTTCTCCGGAAGGAGGAGTCGAGTGTCACGAATTCCTCGAAGATCCGCGTCTGGTCGCCGTTCGATATGCCCACTCCCGTATCGCTGACGACAAACTCCAGAAACGGCGGATCGTCCGGCGCGCCGGGATAGCCGGCCTCTACCGCTATGCTGCCCTCGCGGGTGAACTTGGCTGCATTGCTGAGGAGATTGAGCAGGATCTGCTGAATCCGGCGACGAACCGGGCGGGTGTACCCGGCCGGATCGTCATGGACAGGGCGTTCCCGTTTGCCCTGGCGATAGGCCGGCTGATGGCAACGACATCGGCCAGCATTTCCTCCAGGCTGAAAGCCTCCGGTTGGAGCACCAACTTGCCGGCCTCAACCACTGTCAGGTCCAAAAGGTCGTTGATGTGGCGCCAGAGGATATCGCCGGAGGCGGCGGCCGTCTCGACGAGGCGGTCGTCGCCCGGTCAGCAATTCTCCGTACTGTGCCTCGATCTCGATGGCTTCAAGGACGTCAATGACGGATTTGGTCATCCCGTTGGCGACGAAGTCCTCAATGCGGTCGCAAAGCGCCTTCTCACCTGCGTGCGTGACGGCGATACGGTCGCCCGGTTCGGGGGAGATGAGTTCGCGATTATCCAACTCGATTCCGGCCAGCCTGAATCAGCCCGCACCCTCGCGACGCGGCTTATCGACACGCTGAGCCAGACATTCCGGGTCGGCGACCACGAAATATCGATCGGCTGCGGCATCGGTGTTGCGCTTGCTCCCGGCGACGGCGAGACAGCGGAAATCCTTCTGCGGAACGCCGACCTCGCTCTCTACCGCGCCAAGGAGGAAGGACGGAACCAATACCGCTTCTACAATCCGGATATGAATGTCCGGATCCAGGAACGCCACCAGATGGTGACCGACCTTCGCCACGCTCTCGAAAATGGCGAATTCTCCTTGCGCTATCAGCCGATCATCGATCTCAGCGCGAATACGATCACCGGATTCGAGGCGTTTCTACGCTGGAACCACCCGAAAAGAGGTTTCATCTCGCCGGCGGACTTCATACCCGTCGCCGAAGAGATCGGCCTGATCGTGCCACTCGGTGAATGGATCCTGCGCCAAGCTTGCAAGGATGCCGTATCTTGGCCCGATCACATAAAAATCGCCGTCAACCTTTCCCCTGTCCAGTTCAGGAGCAAGCGCGTCGCGGAAGCTGTCTTTACCGCCCTGGCCATTTCCAGGCTGCCGGCAAGAAGGCTGGAACTGGAAATCACGGAAGGCTTGCTGCTCGACAGGACTGAGCATGTACTGACGAGCCTCAAGCAACTGCGGGCGCTTGGGGTCCGGATCGCGCTCGACGATTTTGGCACGGGCTATTCTTCACTCAGTTATCTGCAAAGCTTTCCCTTCGACAAGATCAAGATCGACGGCTCGTTCATACGCAAAATGAACGGCAACGAGAGCTCGACGGCCATTATCCGGGCGGTGGCGAATATTGGCACCAGCCTCGGCATGACCACGACTGCGGAAGGCGTAGAGACGCACCAGCAACTGGAATGGGTGCGTTCGGAAGGCTGCACTGATGTGCAAGGCTTTCTCTTTAGCGAACCATTGCCGGCAACAGGCATCGTTTCACTGATTGAGAAGCTGGACGCCAAGGACATCATCGCCGCCTGACCAGTACGATATCGTGACTGTAATAGACGATGAGGGGATCGCGAAGCCCTGGCGGCTACCCGCCATGCTGCTGCTGTCGACGCTCGGCACCTATTCGCTGCAGAACCCGACCTTCGACCTGTCGGTAGTGCTGACTTTCGGCGTCGTCGGCTATGTGATGCGCCGCGCAGGCTATCGGGCACGAGGCCCCGGCGGATATGATGAAGTCAGCGCACGACACGAGCCAGAGCGCGTGATCTATGGCCGGAAACTCTGACCCCGACCAGGACCACGTTGTGCGCCATTAACGTAAGGAAACTGAACGGGACTCGGAAGGTATCCGGCCTAGACATGCAACCCGCGCCCCAAGACACGCAATGCCGCCTCCTGGAAGCTCTCGCCCCGCGTCGGATGGGCATGGATGGTGGCGGCCACGTCCTCGGCAGTCGCTCCCATTTCCATCGCCAACGAAAAAGCCGCACTTAGTTCAGAGACACCGTTTCCGACCGCCTGGATACCGAGCAACAGACCGTCGCTCTTGCGGCAGACGACGCGCACGAAGCCGGCATTGTCCTCTTCCGTCATGGCGCGACCGTTCGCCGCGAACGGGAACATCGCGACATCGGCGGCGATACCGCGGGTCTTGGCCTCCTCCGGCGACAGGCCGACGCTGACGATCTCCGGATCGACGAAACAGACGGCTGGGATCGCTCCATGATCCCAGCGCCGGTTACCTCCCGCGATCACCTCGGCCACCAGGGTACCCTGGGCCATTGCACGATGGGCAAGCATGGGTTCGCCGGTCACATCCCCGATCGCATAGACATCTCGCATGGAGGTCCGGCAACGATCGTCGATGCGCACAAACCGTCTGTCCATGCCCAGGCCGAGTTCCGCCAGCCCCCATCCTGTCGTGACGGGACGCCGACCGACCGTGACGAGGATCCTGTCGGCCTCGATCTCGCGAAGCTCGTCGCCAATGCGCACCCGCAGCTTCTCGCCGTCCTGCGAAAGGCCTTCGGCGCCTGCACCGGTCATAACCTCGACGCCCAGTCCTGCGAGCCGGTCAGCGACTGGCTTCGTCAGCGCCGCGTCATATTGGGGCAAGATGCGGTCGCCCAGTTCGATCACCGTCACCTGCGCACCGAGCTTGCGGTATGCCGTTCCAATCTCCAGCCCGATATAGCCGCCGCCGACGACGGCAAGCCTCTCCGGCACTTCCGGCAGCGACAGCGCCTCGGCGGAAGAAATCACCTTGCCGCCGAAGGGCAGTTGCGGAAGCTCGACCGGCTCGGCGCCAGTCGCGATCACCACATGCCCGGCGCGGATGCGGCGAACGCCGTCTGCCGTTTCCACATCGACCGTCTTTCCGTCGACGAAGCGCGCCCGGCCCGCCACATGGCGCACCTTCGCCTTCTTCAGAAGCCCGCCGACCCCTGACGTCAGGCGGGTCACGATGGCGTCTTTCCATTTCATCGTGACGGACAGATCTATCGAGGCCTCGCCGGTTCTGATGCCAAGCGCGTTTCCGGTCGAAAAGGCGCTCGCCTTCTGGAATTCGTTGCCGGCATGAATGAGCGCCTTGGACGGGATACATCCGATATTGAGACAAGTCCCGCCCAGATACGCCGCGTCCACGATCACGGTATCGAGGCCAAGCTGGCCTGCCCGGATCGCACAGACATAGCCTCCCGGCCCCGCCCCGATCACGAGCACCGTGCAGTCGATTTCTTCCATCCTATCCCTCGACGAACATGACGGCCGGCGCTTCGAGCAGGGCCTTGAGTTTTTGTACGAACACCGCCGCGTCCCAGCCGTCGATGACACGGTGATCGAAACTGCAGGAGATGTTCATGACCTGACGCGGCTTGAACTCGCCGTCGAGCCACAGCGGGCGAATGGCGATCTTGTTGATCCCTACGATGGCGACCTCCGGCCTGTTGATGATCGGCGTCGTCGCCAGCGCGCCGAGCGGCCCGAGAGACGAGATCGAAATGGTCGATCCGCTCAGTTCCTCGCGCGTGGCAGAGCCGCTGCGCGAAGCCTCCGCGAGCCTGCCGATCTCGGCGGCAGCCTCCCAAAGCCCCATCGCCTCGGCATGGCGGACGACCGGAACCATCAGGCCGTTCGGCGTTTGGGTCGCGATACCGATATGCACCGCGCCGAACCGTCGGATGATGTTGTCCTCGTCGAGGAAATGGGCGTTGAGAGCCGGCTGCTCCGAGACGGCGCGCACGATCGCGCGCATAATGAAGGGCAACACCGTAAGCTTGCCGCGCCTTTCCGCATGCTCGCCATTCAAACGCTGACGCAAATCCTCGAGCGCGGTAACGTCGACCTCCTCGACGATGGTGATATGCGGAATATGCCGGTTGGCGGCATCCATGCGCTCGGCGATCTTGCGCCGGAGGCCGGTGACCTTGATATCCTCCATAGACGTTTCGCGCATATATTCCGAGGCCGCGCCTTCCGGCTCCGGAGACGCCGTGTAATCGTCCAGATCGGCATGGGTGATCCGGCCGGCAGGGCCCGACCCCGTCACCCGGCGGAGATCGATCCCGGCGTCACGCGCGCGTTTGCGAACCGCTGGAGACGCGATCGGCCGGCCGTAAGCGTCGCGCGAGGGTGCGACTGCTCGCGGGCGATCGCCATTATGAGGGGCCAGGGCGGACTTCGGGGGATCTTTTTGCGGCGCGGCCGGGGTTTGCGGGCTTGCGGGACCGGATGCCGGTTGCGGCTCCTCCGCCACGCCTGCGGCCTCGCGCAGCGGGACGGCGGCCGCGACCGGTCGGTTCCCCGCACCTTCGACATCCATATGCATGAGCTCGGCGCCGACCGCGATCTGATCGCCGATCTCGCCGGCAAGCCAGGTAACCGTGCCGCTCACCGGTGCCGGGATCTCCACCGTCGCCTTGTCCGTCATGACGGCCGCGACAATGTCGTCTTCGCGGATCAGGTCTCCCGGCTTCACCGACCATTCGACGAGCTCCGCTTCGGCAACGCCCTCGCCGACATCAGGCATCTTGATGACGAAAGTGCCCATCTAGCCCTCCTGCATCACGCGCTCATAGGCGCCGCTTACCCGCGCCGGACTTGGGAAGTAATCCCATTCCTGCGCGTGCGGATAGGGCGTATCCCAGCCCGTGACCCTCTCGATCGGGGCCTCCAGATAGTAAAAACATCGCTCTTGGACGAGTGAGGCGAGTTCGGCGCCGAAACCCGAGGTCCGTGTCGCTTCGTGCACGATGACGCATCGGCCGGTTTTCTTCACAGAGGCCACGATCGTTTCCTCGTCGAGCGGCAACAGCGTTCTCAAATCGATGACTTCTGCGTCGATCCCGCTTGCCTCGGCCGCGGCCATCGCCACATAGACCATCGTGCCGTAGGCAAGCACCGTCAACGCCTGCCCCTCGCGGCGGATCGCAGCCTTTCCGATCGGCACCAAATAGTGATCGTCCGGAACCTCGGAGAGGTCGTGTTTCTTCCAGGGCGTTACCGGCATGTCGTGATGGCCGTCGAAAGGCCCGTTATAGAGCCGTTTCGGCTCGAGGAAGATGACCGGATCGGGGTCCTCGATCGCCGCGAGCAAAAGACCCTTGGCGTCATAGGGGGTCGATGGGACGACGGTTTTCAAGCCCGCGACATGGGTGAACAGCGCCTCCGGGCTCTGGCTGTGCGTCTGGGCTCCATGAATACCGCCGCCCGTCGGCATCCGGATCACCAGCGGGCAGGTGAACTCGCCCGCCGAGCGATAGCGAAGCCTCGCGGCCTCGGATACGATCTGGTCGTAGGCCGGATACATGTAGTCGGCGAACTGGATCTCGATGCACGGGCGCAGCCCATAGGCCGCCATGCCGATCGCCGCGCCGACAATGCCCAATTCGCTGATCGGCGTATCGAAACAGCGCTGCTTGCCGTATTTCTTCTGCAGCCCGGCCGTGCAGCGGAAGACGCCGCCGAAATAGCCGACATCCTCGCCGAAGACGACGACGCGCGAATCGGCTCCCATCGCCACGTCCTGGGCGTTCTGTATCGCTTCGATCATCGTGCGCCGCGTCATGATCAGTACCCCGACTGATGACGTTGATGCAGCAAATGCGGCGGCATGGTTTCGAATACGTCCTCGAAAAGATCACGCTGCGACGGCAACCGGCCGGATTGCAGTGTGCCGATGGCTTCCGATTCCTTCTGCGCGGCAATAACCGCATCCATGACTTCGGCCTCGGCCTGCACATGGCGTTCCTCGCTCCACGCCCCCTTGGCGATCAGATGCGCCTTCAGCCGCAGGATGGGATCGCCGAGCGGCCAGGCCGCGCTTTCCTCCTTGGGACGATAGGCCGACGGATCGTCGGAGGTGGAATGTCCGCCGGCGCGATATGTCACATATTCGACGAGTGTCGGCCCGAGATTGCGCCGGGCGCGTTCGGCCGCCCATTTGGCAACCGCATGAACGGCGATGAAATCATTGCCGTCGACGCGCAATGACGGGATGCCGAAACCATGTCCGCGCGCCGCCAGCGTGCCGGAGCCGCCGCGCGCAATTCCCTGAAAGGTCGAGATCGCCCATTGGTTGTTGACGATGTTGAGGACGACCGGCGCCTTGTAGGTCGATGCGAAGACTAGCGCGGCATGGAAATCGCTTTCGGCTGTAGATCCGTCGCCGATCCATCCGGCGGCGATCCGGCTGTCGCCTGAAATGGCAGAGGCCATCGCCCAGCCGACCGCCTGGATATATTGGGTGGCGAGGTTTCCCGAGACCGAGAAGAAGCCGTGCTCCTTCGACGAATAGAAGACCGGGAGTTGGCGGCCGCGCGCGCTGTCGCCGTCATTCGAATAGACCTGGTTCATCATCGACGTGAGAGGATAGCCCGCGGTAATCAGAAGTCCGGCTTGCCGATAGGTCGGAAAATTCATGTCGCCGGGTTCGAGCGCCTTGCCGAAGGCGCAGCTGATCGCCTCCTCGCCGAGATGCTGCATGTAGAAGGAGCACTTGCCCTGACGCTGGGCGATCATCATGCGCGCATCGTAGGCGCGCAGCGTCATCATGTCCTTCAGCCCTTTCTTCAATTCGTCATCGCTGAGCAATCCGGCCCATGGGCCGACTGCCTCGCCGTCGCGGTTCAGCACACGGATGATCGAAAAGGCGAGATCGCGCAAATCGCGCGGATCCTCGTCATAGGCTGGTCGGCGAATGGCGCCTGCCTTGTCAACCGCTACCCAGGAAAAATCCGGCTTGTCGCCGGGACGGAACTGCGGCTCCGGCACAGTCAGGGATAGCGGGCCTTCAGCCTCGTTCATCGATAACTCTCCTTCAGGGCGCTGCGCCGATTCGGTTGTCACCATCCTCTTGCGTTTCGGGATCGTCGACGCTCGTATCGCAGAAGTCAAAGGCTCCGTTCAACCTCCGGACCCGCCTGAACCATGTATCGGCCGACAGACTTCCTTGCGGCTCGTAATCGATGCGCACTTCGGCCAGATCCGGGCCTTCGGCCGCGACCGTCATCGACACGAGCACGAAGTCCATGCGCCGCAACTCGTCGAGCGCGCGCGACGCGTGATCGAAAACGGCATGGGTCTTGAAGCATGATTTCCGCATGGCACCCTCCGCAAAACAATCTACAGAAGCCCACGCGGAATTTCGTTCCTATTATCTGTATCTTTCGCGTTTATTCGAATTATAATTCTGCGAAATTATCTAACCACGTGATTTTCTTTCGGAGGTCCTATGTCACGAGATCTCGACAAGATCGACCTGAAAATTCTGGCCGAGTTGCAGAAGGACGGACGCGTGTCAAACAGCGTTCTTGCCGAGCGCATCGCGCTCTCGCCAAGCCCTTGCTGGCAGCGTGTCAGACGCCTCGAGGCCGAGGGATATATCACTGGATATGCCGCGATTCTCGACCGAAAGCTCATGGGCGCCGGCGAAACGGTGATCGTCGAGATTACTCTCGAACGCCATGACGATCACATATTGAAAGCCTTCGGCGAAGCGATGTCGGAGATGCCGGAAGTCCTGGAGGTCTACCTGATCACCGGCGAATACGACTACCTGATCAAGGTCGCCGTCGACGGTACATCCGGCTATGAAGCATTTCTCCGCGAAAAGCTCTATCACATCCCCGGCGTACGGCATTCCCGCTCAAGTTTCACCTTGAAGTGCCTGAAGCAGACTCATTCAACCGTTTCCGCCTGACTGGCGGAGTGGAAATCCCATGCCGCGGCAACCCGGATCTGGATGCTCTTCTAATCCAACTCGGGTTCCGGCTGCTGTTTGGCGCAATTGGAGAAGCGTGTCCGCATCTCCTTCGGGAACCAGGTAGCGGCTGGCCCGGCCGCCTATCGCATATTGGCCGGACGAAGGAAGCCGTCGAAGAACGCAGACAATTCCCCAAAGCCGTCCAGCGGCAGCACGTGAGCGATATACTGGTCGGGACGCACCACGACCATGCAGCCCTTGTCGCGGTCGATTCCGCGCATCTCGAAGATGTCGCCGACACCCTTGTGATCCACGCAAAAGGCCTTCTCATGGTCCTGCAGGCCGAGTCTGCCCTTCAGCGGCTTGAGCAGCGATGGCATGTCCTCATAGGCGAGCTGATCGAAAGTTTGCTGGAACACCGCTCGAAAATCGATCACCGCGTCGATCTCCTCGTCCCGGCCTGTGTGCTTCACCACCGGCGACGCCGGATCGTTTTCCAGCCAGTCAGCCAGCTTGTGAATCGCCGAACCGGGCGCCGAACTGTCGTTGCGGCCGGCAAAGGCGTATATCCGCCACCGACCGTCCGCTTCGGCGACATGGCCCAGCTGCATCTGCTTCGCGTCGGCGATCCGCACCACCGGAGCGGAGTGGAAGCGGCGACCGACTTCCTCGCCGGTCGCGAGCGCCTGATGGGTCGCCGGCCCGGTCAGCAGGGACTGGTCGTATTTGACCGCGAGACCGCCGGTGAATTCGAGATTGGCCTTGAAGTTGCGCACGAAACGCGGCTCCTCCGCGCCGGAACGTTCCGCTTCCGTCATCGGCTCGGACATGATGCGGGCCCATTTATGGTCGGTCTCGACAAGGCGCTTCGCCTCGACAAGGCGCTCCGACTTGTAGCTGTGCAGCAGGCTCGGGTCCGACCACCCCTTGAACACATGCGCCAGCTTCCAGCCGAGATTGAAGCCGTCCTGCATGGAGACGTTCATGCCCTGGCCGGCCTTGGGGCTGTGCGTGTGGCAGGCATCGCCCGCCGTGAACACGCGTGGAGTGCGCGTTGCCGTTTCGCCTTCCGGGACGTCATCGAATGCATCGCTGATCCGGTGCCCGATCTCGTAGATCGACCACCAGACGACCTCTTTCACGTCGATCGTGTAAGGTGCCATGATCCGGTTCGCCGCGGCGATCATGTGGTCCTGCGTCAGGTTGCGGTTGGCGACGCGCTCGTCCGGGTTCAACTTGTCCAGCTCCACATACATGCGGAACAAATAACCGCCCTCGCGCGGCAGGATCAGCAAATTGCCCTCGCTTGCCGACGAGATCAGGCATTTCTGCCGGACGTCCGGAAAGTCGGTATTGGCGAGAATGTCCATCACGCCCCAGGCCTGGTGCGCCGCGTCGCCATGAAGTTCGCCGCCGATCGACTTGCGGACATTGGAACGCGCGCCGTCGCAACCGACGACATAGTTGGCGCGGACATTGACCGTCTGCCCCCAATTGACGCCGGTATCCTCGAGCGTGACGGTGACCGGGTGATCGTCCGTCGTCGGGTCGACCTCGACATGCTTGACCGCCCAGCTGTAGTCGGGTTCGAGGCGCGACGGCGAGTTCTTCATCACGTCGAGGAACAGCTGGTGCAACCGCGCCTGGTTGATCAGGATATGCGGCATTTCCGAGGAATCGTCGGCAACGTCCTGCACCCGGTCCGCGCGCCGAATGCGGGCCGGGTTCTCGGGATCGGGCGTCCAGAACGTGGTCTGGTTGACCCAGTAGCTCTCGCGCTTGACCTTTTCGGCGAAGCCGAAGGCCTGGAACATCTCCATCGTGCGGGTGTTGATGCCATCGGCCTTGCCCTTGGCGATGTTGCGCGGGTCGCGCTCGACAATCATCGTCTCGATCTCGGGGAACTGCGACAGCTGTACGGCAAGGCAGAGGCCGGCCGGGCCGGTACCGGCGATCAGCACGTCGACCTTTTCCGGCAACGGCGCATGCGCGCCGTATTCACGCCGGCAAGGCGCCGCGTCGTTTACGTCCGGGTCGCCCCCGCGAAAGCCGTCCACATAGAATTGCATTGTCGCTCCTCCCTTTCGCCAGCCATTCGGGCCGTGGGTTGTCTGCGCGATTAATAACTACACTTATTATTTCTCGTCAACAAAAATATGTATACAAATCAAATTCGCGAACCTATTGGTATTGCGGGCTTTTGGAGACGCTTGAACCGCGAGAGAGGCCGCAAATGGAAACGCACCGGATGGCCGGTCACTTGATCCGCCGGCTTCACCAGATCTCGACACACGTGTTCACGCGGCGCATGCAGGAGGCCGGTTTCGATCTCACGCCGGTCCAGTATGCAGCCCTGGATGCGATCATCACCGATCCCGGCATCGATCAGGCCGGCGTAGCGGCCCAGATCGCCTATGACCGCGCCACGATTGGCGGAGTCATCGACCGGCTGGAACAGAAGGGCTATGTCGAGCGCACCGTCTGCCGGCGCGACCGGCGCGCCCGCGAAGTGCGGCCGACCGATCGGGGCAGACAGGCTTTCGGTGAGATATCGCCGATCGTGGCCGCCTTGCAGGAAGACATATTGGCCGAACTGGACGAAGCGGAACGCGCCAAATTTCTGGCGCTTGCGGCAAAGGCGATTGCGAGCGGCTGACAAATCTGAAGCTGTCAGGGATCGGACAAGTCCAATCCGTAGTCTCAGACGCGATCGGGCGTCGAGATACTGTCAGAACCTGTCATCACTGGATTGAACCATGACAGGTTCTAGAAGCCGAGGACCTCTGCATTGATCGAAGCCTCGAGGCCGCCGTCATTGGCGATGTTGGCGCCGTTGATCCAGCGGGCACCGTCGGAGCACAGGAACAGGATCGTCGGCGCGATATCCGCCGCCGTGCCGGCCCGCCCGACGCGGTCGATGTCGCTATCGACCTTCTCGTCGCCCAGCACACTGCGAAACTGGCTCAGGATCGGCGTCTCGACAGGTCCGGGCGAGACCGAATTGACCCGGATCCCGCGCGAGCGGAAACGCTCCAGATGCGCCGCCATCATGGTCCAGACAATCAGGATTTCCTTGGAGATCGGATAACAGGCCCCGTCGGGCACATCGAATTCGCCGGCGATCGTGGCCGGATCCGGGAAGCCCTGGGTCGAGGCGATCGCCCTTGCCCGTTCCAGATTGGCCCGCCAGCCATAGCCGGCGATAGATGCCACATTGACGAGGCAACCGCCCTCGCGGATTTTCGGCGCCAGGCGTTCCGACAGGGCCCGCAATCCGAAGAAGTTGACTGCGAGCGTCGCCGCTGCGCCCGATCGGCCCGAAACACCGGCCACATTGCAGAGCGCGTCCAGTTGCCTCGGCATCGCATCGGCGACGCGCGCGACACCGTCCGGGGTCGAAATGTCTCCGGCGACGAAATGGCCGAGCGGCCGGTCCGGCGCGTTCACGTCAACACCGATGACCTCCGCGCCCAACTGCCCCGCAAGTTCCGCCGTGCGGCGGCCGATTCCGCTCGCGACCCCGGTTACGACAATGGTTTTTCCGAAAAGCATGTCCCGTCCTTCAGTTCCGGTCAGCCGGCCGCGCTGGCGCGGCTTTCCGGACCGCTCGTGATCGCCGGCAGCACGGCGCGAACGGCACCGAGAAGCGCGTCCGCGAAAGCCGGATCGTTGATATGGGCGTCGACGGTGCGCAACTCCACCGTGTCCGGGAAGGCGCCCCTGCATTGCTCGGCGAAGACCGGCGGCAGTTCCGGGTGATAGAGCCTGCCCTCGGTGCTGTCATGGCTCGAGAAACCGCCGAGCGGAATGAGGAAACTCACTGGTCCCCTGGCGCCCTCGAGGACGCCCGCCATGTGATCGGCAAACAGCTTCAGGTCGGCCTCGGTCGTGCGCACCGCGGTCAGCGCCGCATTGTGGACATGGTAGTCGCGCCCCTCGAACGGGGCATCGCCCGAGGCCAGTTGCGAAGGCATGATGAAGAAGTCGATATTGCCCGGCGCAAAAACGGTCGGAATGCCTCTGCCGATCGCGGTGGTGGCGCGGTGTGGCCCGGATGCGCAGATGCCGTTATGCAACTGGTCGTTCACCTCGACGAGCGACAGGTCGACGACGGCGGCGACGTCGCGCTCGGCGGCGATCGCCTCCAGCGTACGGCCGCCATTCCCCGTGGTGTGGAAGACCATCACCTCGCAGCCATCTGCTTCGAGCCCCTCGCGCACACGGCGCATGCACTGCTCGGTCGTCCCCAGCGTGGAAACCAGCACCAGCGGCTTTTCCTCGGCCCGGTACGGCTCATAGCCCTTGGCCATCCCGGCGACGGCATAGGCGCCGTTGCGGTAGACGTCGCGGGAAATGGAGTTCAATCCGGATATGTCGCAAACCGAATTGAGCATCGCGACATCCTTCACGCCGACGAAGCCGACAGTCATCCCCGATGCGAGCGTCGAGATCATCAGCTTCGGCACGCCATAGGGAAAGCTCTGCATGACCTGCGTACCGAGCGTCGTGCCCATCGAGCCGCCGACGGACAGGATGCCGGAGATCGGCGTCTTCTCGTTCGCCGCATGAGCGACCTTGACGGCCCCTTCGGTCATCTTCTCCTGGATCTTGCCTTCATGACCGATCGCACGGATTTCCTCGAGCGTCATGCCGACGGCGGCGGCGACTTCGGCCGGCGGAATTTCCGCACCGCCCATATCCTTGCGCACCGAGGCGTCGAGATGAATTACGTCGACGCCGGCTTCTTCCAGATTCCGGCGCAGAAATGCGGCCTCGGCCTGTTTTGTGTCCTGGGTGACGATCAGCAGAACCTTTTTGCGGCTCATCATTTCCTCCCTGAAATTTGCGCAATCCCGACGCGCTACCCCGGCACGGGTGCCAGTGGTCAATGCAGGCGACAAAAATCGGATTGCATCCTCTTCCCCTCAAGCTACGGTCTTTGCTAAGCGCCGTCGCCTCCGAAAAGCCCCGGTTTCACCCAGTGAAACCCTGCCGCGGCCGCCGCCGCCAAGGCAGCCTTGACCAGGTCAGAAAGAACGAACGGAGCGACGCCCGCGGCAAGGGCCGCATTTGCGCCGAGCGTCTTTCCGGAGGGTGCGACAAAGCCCCAGGCGAGCCAGGAAAAACCGAGCGCGAAACAGATCGCGTCCGCCAGCACGAGCACGGCGAAACAGGACAGGAAACCGCGGATGAAACCGGCCTTCCGTGCCAGTTGGACGAGCAGAACGAGCACGACGAAACCGGCGAGGAAGCCGGCCGTCGGGCCGGTGAAATAACCAGGGCCGGCGAGCGGTCCGGTGAAGACGGGGATGCCGGCAAAGCCGGCCGCCAGATAGACCGTCACCACGCCAAGCGCCGTCGCGGGCCTGTAGAGCAGCGCGATCGCGAACAACGCCAGTGTCTGCATCGTTGCGGGCACGGGCCAGAACGGCACCTGCACCTTCGCGGCGACGGCCAGCAGGGCAATGCCGAACAGGACAAGGCCGGCTTCCCGGCTCGCAACCGCGGGGCGTAGCGCGATGGTTGAATAGGACATAGGTTTCTCCGTTTTTCCCGAAAGGCGGACCTCAGTGGGCGGTCTGTCCGCCGTCGATCACATGCACCGCGCCATTGGTGAAACTCGCCGCCTCGGAACACAGATGCAGAACCGTTCCGGCGATCTCATGCGGCTCGGCCGCGCGCCCGATCACGTTGTGCCGGAACATCGCTTCCCGGAAGGGCGCGTCGTCCAGCCATGCCTGTGTCATCGGTGTTGCCACGAGGCCGGGCGCGATTGCGTTGACTCGTATTCTTTGGGTCGCATATTCGACCGCGGCAGCCCTGGTCAGCCCCACCACGGCGTGTTTCGCCGCCACATAGGCGGACATGTTCGGATCGGCGATCAGACCGGCGACCGACGCGGTGTTGACGATGGCTCCCCCGCCGGCCGATAGGAAATGGCGGATTTGCACCTGCATGCAGTTTAAGACGCCCTTCAGATCGACATCGATGATCCGCGACAGAGCCTCGGACGAGACCTCATGCAGCGGCTGCGGCTCGGGCAGGATACCGGCATTGTTGAAAGCCGCATGCAGACCGTCATGGTCCGCAATGGCCCGCTCCACAAACCGGCTCACCTCGTCCGCATCGCGCACATCGCATTCGGCATAGAAGGCCGTCCCGCCACCGGCCTCGATGGCCGCGGCCGTTTCGCCGGCGCGGGGATCGACATCGGCGATCGCCACGCGTGCGCCTTCCTGCGCAAACGCCATCGCCGTGGCCCGTCCGATGCCCGTCGCGCCTCCTGTGATCATCACCGATTTGCCGGAAAACCGCATCGTCGCCTCCTGATTGCCTGTTACTTCGCCATACATCCGCCATCGATCACCAGCGCGGTCCCGGTGACGAAATCCGATGCCGAGGACGCCAGATAGAGCGCGGTGCCCTTGATCTCTTCGGCGTCCGCGATCCGGCCCATCGGCGTGAAATCCGTGAAGAGCTTTTGCGTTTCGGCATCCTGCGGGCCGATATTGGTACGGAAGAAACCCGGGCAGATCGCGTTCACCTGGATGTTGTGGCGGGCATATTGCAGGCCAAGCTCACGCGTCAGGTTCACGACCGCGCCCTTGGTCGCGTTATAGGCGGGAATCGGGAAGATGCTGGAAGCGCCGGCGAGCCCCCACATCGAAGCGATGTTGATCACCTTTCCGGCCCCTTGCGTCATCATCTGCCGCAGCACGGCGCGATCCGTGTAAAAGACGCCATTGAGATTGATGTCGACCACCCTCTTCCAGTTGGCGTCGTCATAGTCATGAAGCAGAGCCGGCTCGGGATCGGGAATGCCCGCATTGGCAAAGGCAATATCGAGCCGCCCGAACGCCGCGACGGCCTCGGAAACGAACGTCTCCACGGCGGCGCAGTCGGCCACGTCGCCAACGCTTGTGACCACCTGTGCCCCCAAGGCGTTCAGGCGCTCCGCCGTCTCCGACAGACCTTTCTCGTCGATGTCGAAACACGCGACATGCGCCCCGTTCTCCGCCATTGCCTCGGCGAAGACGCGTCCGAGTCCCGATCCGGCTCCGGTGACGATGGCGACCTTGCCGGCGACGCTGAAAATCCGGTTCACGGTCATGCTAATCCCTCCTGCCGTTCAGCCGCGCCGCAGCGAATTGGGCGAACCATTCGAGCGCCTGCGGGTTCCGGGTCGCGCCCACGCTGGCCACCTTTTCCAGCGCTTCCCCGAGCAGAAGCCTGCGCACCGGGACCTCCATCTTCTTGCCGGTCAGTGTCACGGGAATGGCGGGCGCCGCGATAATCTCGTCGGGCACATGGCGCGGGCTGCGCTCGCTGCGCAGCCGGGACCGGATCGCCTGGATGACCTCATCCGTAAGGTTCCTGCCCTCCACCATTTCGATGAACAGCGGCATGTAGTAGCCGCCCTTGCCGTCCTCGATGCAGACGATCAGGCTGTCCGCCACCTCCGCAAACATGTCCACGGTCCGGTAGATCTCCGCCGAACCGATGCGGACACCGAAACGATTGAGCGTCGCGTCCGAACGCCCGAGCACATGGCAGCCGCCGTGATCGTTGAACTTGACGCGGTCGCCATGCGTCCAGATACCCGGATAGGCGTCGAAATAACTCGCCTCGTAACGCGCGAAATCCTCGTCGCCCCAGAAAAACAGCGGCATGGAAGGCATCGGCTTGCGAATGACGAGTTCGCCGATCTCGTCGATCACCGGCCTGCCGTTTTCATCGAAGGCGCAGGCGTCGGTTCCAAGACCCGCCGCCTGTATCTCGCCGGCCAGCGTCGGCAGGATCGGCGTCCCGGCGAGAAGACCGGAGCAGAATTCCGTGCCGCCGGACTGCGACGTCGCCCAGACATCGTTCTTGACCGCCTCATAGACCCAGCCGAACACCTCCGGCGTCGCCGGCGAACCGACCAGCATGACGGATTCAAGCCGCTCGAATTCATGTGCGTCGCGCGGCACGAAGCCCTGCTGGCGGACGATCTGCAGGAAGGTCGGATTGACGCCGAGCACGGTCGCGCCGGCCGCATCGGCGATCTGCCAGAGCAGCCGGCCGTCCGGAAAGGCGGGATGACCGTCATAGAGAACGGCCTCGCCATTCATCAGCGGCCCCCACATCAGCGTGTTCCAGACCATCCAGCCGGTGGTCGAATAGAAGAACAGCGCGCCGCCCTGTTGTAGTTCGAAATGGAAGGCGGCGGATTTGTAGTGCTCGAGGACGATCCCGTGATGGCCGTGCACGATCGGTTTCGGAAGACCCGTCGTGCCCGAGGAAAACAGGATCCAGATCGGATGGTCGGAGGGAACCCGTTCGAAGGCGAAGTCCTGCGCGGCGACGTCCGGCCCTGACAGCATCTCCTCCCAGCTCATCGTCTTTCCGCGGAAAGCGGGCGCCTTCTGCGCCGCCGGCTGGTAATCGAGCATCACCAGACAGTCCGCCGACGGCAGCGCCCCCACGATCTGCTCGAGATCGCCGGTCCGGTCGAAATCCTTGCCGCCATAGCGATAGCCATTGGCGGCGAAAACCAGCTTCGGCTCGATCTGGCCGAAGCGGTCGATCACTGTCTGCGCGCCGAATTCGGGTGCCGCCGAGGACCAGACCGCGCCGATGGCCGTCGTGGCCAGCATGGCGATCACGGTCTCCGGGATGTTCGGCATATAGGCGACGATCCGATCGCCGGGTCCGATACCCATCGCCCGCAGCTTCGTCGCCAGCTTGCGCACAGCGCCCGCCACCTCGGCCCAGCTCATCGCGTCGAGCTCGCGCAGTTCCGAAGCGTGGCGCAGCATCGGCCGCGCCGGATCACCGGTCGTCTCGTGGCGCAGCACGTGTTCGGCGAAGTTCAGGCGCGTGCCCGTGAACCAGCGAGTGCGCGGCATCGGATCGTCGGTCACGACGGCTTCGAGGTCGCCGTCCGAGATCACCTCGAAATAGTCCCAGATCGACTGCCAGAACCCGGACAGGTCGGAAACCGACCATTCCCAGAGGTCCCGGTATCCGTCGAAGGAATGGCCGCGCTCGGCGAGCCAGGTCATGTAGTGGGTGATGTTTGCGCCGTCGCGCCGACCCTCCGAGGCTTCCCAGAGCAGTTCGCCTTCTTCAATCATTGTCTTGCCGTCCGGACGTTTCGAGCCAAGCCTGTTTCGGGAAATCCTCCAGCGAGGACATCACAAGATGAGCGCGGATGTCGGCGTCGGCACGCAGGAAGGCGTGGCTGTCGGCAAGCCCGGTCGTCACGCCGATCGCCAGAGCGCCGACTTTCCGGGCCATCGGGGGTTCGAGCGCCGGATCGTCTCCGACCACCACCATTTCGCGGCCGCTGACGCCCGTCAGCGCCTCGATCATGTCCATGCCGAGCGTCGCCGGTTTGCCGAGGACGACCGCCGTGACACCGGTTGTCTGCTCGATCATCGCGCCAATGGCGCCGGAGACACCCAGCATGCGGCCCTTTGCGCCGGCGAAATAGGGTGCGTCGGAAACCACATAGGGCATAGCGCCGTCCCATACCGCCTGCGCCATCGCCTCCAGCTGGGAAAGGTTGAAATCGCGTCCCCAGCCGACCAGGATTGCATCGACCCGTCCGGCGCCCGGTTCCGGCGCGACGACCTCGAAGCCGGCCTCGGTCATCGGAACGATCGTCCCCTCGACGCCGAATGTCATCACCCGCTTGTGGCCGGTCTCCGCCAGATGATGCGCCGCGACGACCGCGGGCGTCAGCACATGGCCGGGCTCGAAATTGAGCCCGACATCCGCCAGGCGCGGGAAATAATGCGCCGGCGGGAAGAAGGTCCCGTTCGTATAGGCGACGGTAGCGATTCCGGCCGCGCGGCATGCGTCGAGTGCGGCCACCGCGCCCGGCAGGGCCGTATAGGTGTTCGTCACCTTGTCCATCATCGCCAGGGTGCCGTCGATATCGAAGACCGCGACCCGGATCGGGTGATCGTGCATCTATCCTCTCCCATTCAGTTCGAGACTGAAACCGGGTCTCGAAATCTTCACCGAACTCAGATCCTTCCGTGCGGACAGTTTCCGGATGAGTTCTTTGACCGGCTGCGTGTCCGGATCGTAGCGGCGCGGCGCCGGACCGGCGGCGACCATCGCGTCGACCTGGTCCGGCGGCATGACCGCGCGCAACAGGAATTCCTCGTCGCTGTATCCCCTGCCGATCTTCGCTCGCAATTCGTCGAGGGACGCCATGTGCGGCTCCTCGCCAAGCTCCCGCGCACGACTGGATGAGCGGATACGGTCCTCGATATTCGCGTCGAGCGGCATGGTCGGCGCCCCGAAACGGCCGAGTACGTAACGCGTCACCTCGTCCGGAATCGTCTTGTAACGCTCGCCGTCGACAACATTGAGCAAAGCCTGTGTGCCGACAACCTGGCTGAACGGCGTGACCATGATCGGATAGCCGAGATCCGCGCGCACCTTTTCGACCTCGTCGAGGACACAGGGGAGCAAATGGAGCCGTTTCATCTCGGAAAGCTGCCGCTTCAGCGTACCCATCATCCCGCCCGGCATCTGGTGGCGGAAATAGCTGCGGTCGAATTCCTGCGGCTGGCCCGGCGGCAAACCCTCCGCCATCGCGAGCCGACTGAAATAGGCGTCGACTTCCGCCAATGCCGCGTCATCGACATCGACGGATAATCCGAGATCGCGGATGTTGCGAACGGTGGTGGCGGCGGCGGGCTGGGAGGTGCCATTCGCCGCCGCCGCAGCCGCGACATGGAGGCATTCCGCTCCATGCTGAGCGGCCTCAAGGTAGGAAAACTGGGCCAGCGCGATCGTGCAGTGGGAATGGAACTCCAGCGCCATCTCGCCAACTGCGGCCTTCAGGGCCGGGATCAGGCTCGTTGCGCGTTCCGGCGTGACCAGCCCGCCGGGATCCTTCAGATAGAGCCGATCGAACTTTCCTGATGCTGCCAGCCGCTTCGCGGCATCGGCGAAATGCGCATCGTCGTGCAACGGGCTCAGGGTGAAGGTCAATGCCGCAACGACGGTTTCCGCCCCGTTCTTGCGCGTTAGCTCCGCCATGGTCAGCATGGCCGGAACATTGTTCATCGGGTCCATGATCGCGAAGCGTCGAATGCCGTTATTCACGAGCAGACGGAAGGCGAATTCCATCAATTCGTGACTTGCGATTTCCCAGGAAATGAACCGCATGCCGGTCGTCAGGAACGACAACGGCGTCAACGGTAGCGCCTCGCGCATCAACCGGCTGCGCTCCCAGGGGTCCTGCTTCTTGAAACGCACGGCGACGCCCATATGGGTCGACGTGGTGTAGTCGATGGCATGGTAGCCGACGCGCTCCATGACCGGGGCGATTTGCAGCATCTGCGCCGTGTCCAGGCCGGTCGCGCCCCACAGGCTTTGGTTGCCGTCGCGCACCGTCGTGTCGATGAGGCTGATGCTCATGCGGCGTCTTCCTCCGTGATGAGGCCCGGCAGCAGCCCGGCGAGATAGTTCGTGTCGACGCCACCCTCGCGAAAGTCCGGATCGGCGACGATCGCGCCATGCAGGGCGACATTCGTCTTCACGCCCTCGAGCGCGCAGGCGCGCAGGGCCCTCTGCATCGTGTCCAGCGCAGCCTCGCGGGTCTCGCCCCAGGCGATCAGCTTGGCGATCATCGAATCGTAATAGGGCGATACCATCGCGCCGAGCTGCATATGCGTATCGACGCGCAGCCCCGGCAGCGCCGGAAACCAGACCTGCGTGACCCGCCCGGGCGACGGATGGAAGTCGTCTAAGACATCCTCGGCATTGATCCGGCACTCGATCGCGTGACCGCGAAACCGGATGTCCTCCTGTGCAAGTGCTAGTGGTGTTCCCTCGGCAATACCGATTTGCATGGCCACCAGATCGAGACCCGAGATCGCTTCCGTCACCGGGTGTTCGACCTGGATGCGGGCGTTCATCTCGAGGAAGTAGAACTCCTCGCGCTCCACATCGACGAGGAATTCCACCGTTCCGAGCGACTTGTAGCCGATGTGGCGTGCGAACTTGACGGCAGCCTCGCAAAGAGAGCGGCGAAACCCCTCCGAGAGCCTCGGCGCGGGCGCTTCCTCGACGACCTTCTGGAAACGGCGCTGTACCGAACAATCGCGCTCCCCGACATGAAGAACCGTTTCGCCATCGGAGAGGATCTGCACCTCGACATGGCGGCCGACCATGACGAAACGTTCGAGATAGACGCGCCCGTCCCCGAAAGCGGCTGCGGCTTCGGACACGGCCAGGTCGAAAAGTCCCGGCAGGTCCTGCGGCCGGTCGACGCGTTTCATGCCGCGCCCGCCGCCACCGGCAACCGCCTTGATGAGCATCGGAAATCCAACCTCGACGGCCAGTTCCTTTGCTTCTTCAAGCGTCTTGACCGAACCGCCGGGGACGAGCGGCACATGCGCCGCCTCGGCGTGACCGCGCGCCGTCAGCTTGTCGCCCACAGCCTCGAGATTAGCAGGATCAGGGCCGATGAAGACGAGATCGTTTTCCGCACAAGCCTCGGCGAGCGACTTGTTTTCAGACAGGAAACCATAGCCGGGATGGACTGCGTCGCAACCCGTCCCTTTAGCAGCCTCGATCACCGTATCGACCTTCAGGTAACTCTCCGTTGCGCGGGCCGGTCCGAGGCATACGACGCGCGTGGCAAGCTTCGCGCCAAGCGTGTCTCGGTCGGCCTCGGAAACACCGAGCACCGTCTCGATACCGAGTTCGCGGCAAGTCCGGATCACGCGCACCGCGATCTCGCCCCGATTTGCAACGAAAATGCGCTCGATCGCAGACATGGTCAAAGCGGCTTGATCCGGATCAGCGTTTCACCGTGTTCGACAAGCTCGCCATTGGGCGCGACCATTTCCGTGACAATGCCGTCAATGCCCGCGGGCACGGAGTTCATCAGCTTCATCACCTCGATGATGCCGATCACCGTGTCCGTCTTCACTTCGTCGCCGGGCTTCACGAAAGGATCGGCGCCCGGCTTTGGCGCATGATAGAAGGTGCCGAGCAACGGCGAAGGAACGTCCTTGCCCCCTCCCGCCGGTGTTTCGGATTTCCCCGTGGCCGGCGCAGCCTCCTGCTTGACCGCCGCCGGCGCAGCGACGGGCGCCTGTGGCACGTCTTGCATCGTTACACCGCCGCCGCGGCGCAGTTCGATTTTCACGTCCCCCATCTCGAGGCGCAACTCGTCGAAATTGGAGGCCTCAACGAGCCGGATGATGTCGTCTATGTCGGAACGGGTGAGGCCGCTCATTTCCACGTCCTTGGATGTTGGGAGCGACGAAAGACACTGCCACCGACATGCCGTCGGCAAGCGGCCATGGTCTCCTCCCAGTTGAAAAGCAGCAGCTTGGACCGCAGCCTTTTGTCGTGATGTTTGGTTAGGCGTTCCGAGGTGCGGTCTCAATCGGCGGGAAGCCAGGATTTCACACCGTGAAACTTTCGTGCGAGCGGGCCAGCTGGTCGCCGATATCTTTCGCAGCCTGCTGGACCCGGTCCGCCAGGAGCTCGGCCGCCTTTCGCTGGCCCATGACCCGCTTTGCCCAGGTGACATTGATCGCGCCGGGCACGTGCCGGCCGACCCGTATCGGCACGCCGATGGAATCACGCCCGTCATCGACGATCAGCCGGCCTTCGTCGAAATTGCCGCCGAAGTCCGCCGCGCGCAAACCAAAGCCGCGTTCCCGCGTCTCCCTGATGATCTGGCGCACCGCGTCTTCGTTGGATGCTAACCTGTCGCCTTTGCGGCCGGACCGCCGCAAGGCGTCGAGAATTGCCTCGCGCATAGCATCCTCGCAATAGGCGATATAGGCGCGTCCGGTCGCAGAACGGAGCATGTTGATCTGGAAGCCGACCGGCCCGAGCGGGATGTGATGGAAGTAGGAGCGCGGGGCGTTGGTCTCGATGACTTCCAAATGCGTAAGACGCGGGACGGCCAGGACAGAGGGCCATTTCAACTCGTCGCTTAGCGCTTCAAGGATCGGCGAGGCGACTTCGACGAGCTGGATTTCCCGGTCCATCCGGCTGGCGAGTTCGGAGAGAGAATAGGAAGCGATATAAGCGTCGTCAACGATACGCTGCCAGACGACACCCTGTTCGATCAGCGTCTTCAGGATCCGCAGAAGGGAGGCTTTGGGGATGCCCGACATGCGGTGCAGATCGTTGAGAGAGACCGCGCCGCTGACCTGCACCATCCGAAGGACTTCCAGGCCACGGGCAAGCGCCCGTATGGATTTGACCTGGGGTTCCTTCATGTGGCGCTCACCGGACTATTCCTTCAAAATCAGGGTCCGCCCGATCGGCAGCAAATGCAGACCATGACGGCTGCGGAGATAGCCCCAGATTCCTTGCGGGAAGACCAGCGCGAAGAAGACCGCGGCGGCCCCCAGACCGATAAGATACCAGAGACCATAGACGCCGAGGAAGGTCTCGATCGTGAAGAATATGATCGCCCCGATCAGCGCGCCCTCGAAGGTGCCAATTCCGCCGACGATGACCATGAAGATGGTGTAGGCCATCCATTGCACGCCGAAATAGGTCTTCGGCTGGAAGCTCACCGTAGAGGAAAGCCAAAGCGCGCCGGCAAGCGCCGCACCCAGCGCCGCGAAGACGAACACGACCTGCTTGGTACGGAAGACCTGGACGCCGATCGATCCGGCCGCTTCCTCGTTGTCCCGGATCGCCTGCAGCGCGGCGCCGAAGGGGGAGCGTAGCAGCACCAGCATCACAACAACGACACCGACGGCCGAGGCCAGCGCCATCAGGTAGATCACATTGAGCCGCGTCGCGGGCGCATAGGCGTTCAGCGCGATGAGCGAAATGCCGGTCTCGCCCTGGATAAGCGGATCGAGATTGACCAGCAGGTGGAACAGCGAGGCGAGCACCCACATCCCGATCGCGAACTCACCGTCCCTGAGACGCAGCATCAGATAACTGACCGGGACCGCGATGATCGCGACCACGACGGCGGCGAGCGCCAGAGCCGGGAAGACCGGAACGCCGGCGTCGGACAGCCTGATCGCGAAATAGGCGCCAAGGCCGAAGAAGCCCTGCTGGCCGACCGACATCAGCCCGGCATAGCCGGACAGCGCATTCCACGTCACCGCAAGCATCACATAGACGAACAGAACCACGGTGCGCGACAGGAACGCCGGGTTTCCCCAAAGCGGCGCCAGCGCGAGAACGAGGCAGACCAGCGCGAACCCCCAAACCGTGATCCGCGCCCGCGTGCTCCAGCGATGGACTTCAAAAGCTTCGGACATCGTCATTTCCCGGAAATGGTCTTGAATCTCGGCAGCCGGATCGAGCCGCTATAGAGACGCGCGAACAGGACGGCGAAGAAGACCAGATTGCCGCCGATGAAGAACCCTTGCGTGGAGATCTCGGCGCCGAAGGTCTGGGCGAGCCCCAATACGATGCCGCCGAGCAGCGTGCCCCAGATCGAGCCCGTCCCGCCGATCACCGTCGCCTGGAAGGCGAACAGCAATTGCGGCGTTCCGGCATAGGGCGTGAAGGTGGCCCTCAGCCCCAGCGCTGCGCCGGCGAGGCCGATCGCGATGAAGGCGACCGCGGTCGCGATCATGCGCGCGCGGCGCGTATCGATCCCGACCAGGCCTGCCGTGTCGGAATCCTGCGCCGTGGCGCGGATCGCTCGGCCGAGCGGCGTGTAGCTGAGGAAAATCTGCAATCCGCCCAGCACGGCGACCGCCGCGACGAGAGTGAGCGCGGCGAGTTTGCCAATATAGATGTCGCCGATCTCCCAGCTCGCCCAGGACAGATCGCCGACATAGGGCGCGAGCGACTGCGTGTTCGCGCCATAGGCCTGGAACATGGCATTATCCAGTACGACCGAAAGCCCGAATGTCGCGAGCACGGCGAGCAGCTGGCCGCCGCGCTGCGACGGCTCGAGGATCAGCCTCTCGACCAGCATTCCGATGACCGCCATGACCGGCAGGACGAGCAGGATCGCCAGGAACGGATCCATGCCCGCATGCTTCGCGAGCCCGACGACAAGATAGGCCGCGAGCACCGCGAAGGAGCCATGCGCCAGGTTGATGATCCCCATCACGGAATAAAGAAACGCCAGGCCGGCAGCCAGCATGGCATAGTAACCGCCAAGCAGGATGCCCTGGATCAGGGTCTCGATCATGCGTGCGCCTCCCCGTTTCCGCGCGATCCCGACAGGCCGAAATAGGCGTCGACGATCTGCTCGCGCGTGAGTTCCGAGGTTGGGCCCGCAAGGACGGCCTGACCTTCGAGCATGCAGATGATCCTGTCGGCGACCTTCATGGCCCGCGACAGATCCTGTTCCACGATGATCGTGCTTGTCTGGCTCTCGCGCAGCCTGGGCATGATCGAATAGACCCGATCGACGATCGCCGGCGAGAGACCGAGCGAAATCTCGTCGAACAGGATCACGTCCGGATTGGTGACCAGGGCGCGGCCGATCGCCGTCGCCTGCTGTTCGCCGCCGGACAGGTTCTGCGCCTTCGAATTGCGCCGTTTCACCAGATTGTCGAAAATCTCGAAGACGCGGCCGACCGTCCACTCGCCGCTGCGCCCGACCTGCGCGCCGAGGGCGAGGTTCTCCTCGACGGTCATGCGTGGAAACAGCCGGCGTCCTTCGGGAACCAGCACCAGCCCACGACGCACCCGCTCGTGCGACTTCCGGCCGTTGAGCGACGTGCCGTCGAGGCTGACATCGCCGACATGGTCCCCATGGCCGCCGGCGATCGCGCGCAGGAGCGTCGACTTGCCCGCGCCGTTCGCGCCGACGATGGCGAGGATCTCGCCCTTTTCGAGGCCGAAGGACACATCTCGGACAGCGGTCAGGAGACCGTGGCGGGCCGTCAGGTTGCTGATGTCGAGCTGGCTCATGCGACCCCGTGTCCGAGATAGGCTTCCATGACGACGGGATCGCGCATTACGGCCTCCGGATCTCCGTCGGCGATGACGCGGCCGGCATCCATGCAGATCAGTCGTTCCGCGACCTGCAGCAAGACATGCACGATATGCTCGATCCAGATGATTGCGGTGCCGCGTCCGCGGATTTCGCGGATGATCTCCACCAGCTCGTCGGCTTCCGCATCGGTCAGACCGCCGCCGACCTCGTCGAGAAGGAGGACTTTCGGCGTCGTCGCGACCGCGCGCGCGACCTCCAGCCGCTTGCGGTCGAGAAGGCCGAGCATGTCGGCCTGGCGGTTGGCGAGCGGCAGCATGCGGCAGAGCTTCAGCGCCTCATAGGCGGCCTCGTCCGCTCCGGCATCGCCGATGCCGCCGAATGCCGCCGCGATACGCACGTTCTCGAACGTCGTCAGCCCGCCGAACGGTTTCGGGATCTGGTGCGTACGGACAAGCCCGAGCTTGCACATCTGGGCGGCCGGCACGCTGGTCACGTCCTGTCCGTCGAAATCGATGCGCCCCTCGCTCGGCGGATAAGCGCCCGAAAGCGCGCCGAGAAGGGTCGATTTTCCGGCTCCGTTCGGTCCGACGATGCCGACGGCCTCACCGGCGCGCAGGTCCAGAGTGACGCCGGAAAGCGCGCGCAACGCGCCGAAAGACTTGCCGACATCGCGCGCAGAAAGAACCGGGGCGCCGTCGAGCGCCCCGAATCCCGTTTTCTGACCGGTCGTCATCATTTGCTGTAGGGAACAAGCCCGCTGGAGACCGGTACATTCGGGTCGGTCGCGTTCTCGGTCATGACATATTCGACCGGCCACTTGCCTTCGCCCTTGACCCACTGCGTACCGAGGATTGGCCCGCTGGCCACATTCGGCACCGGCCCCGAGGTGAAATCCACCACGCCGGCGATCGTATCGGTCTTGAGGCCCGCGATCGCCTGGGAGACGGCCGCCTTGTCCTTCGGATCGCCGGCGGCCTTCAGCGCCGCGATGCCGACATCGAAGAGCGCCAGCGAGGCGCCGAGTGACTGTACCCACTGCCGACCGCTCTCCGCCTCGTAGGACGCCGCGAGTTCTTCCGCGGTCTGGCCGGTCACCGGCGAGGTGTAGGGCATGACGCGGTGCCAGTAGGCAGCGCTGCTCATGTTCAGGCCGAGCGATCCCATCGCCTCGATATCCGAGGGGAAGAGGCCGGTCTTGGCGACCTGGACGATCTTCACCTGGCGGGACAGGCCCTGCTGCGCCGCCTGTCGCCAGAACGCGGCGAAATCCGGAGGAAGCGCGAAAGAGTTGATGATTTCGACCCCGGCGTCCTTGAACGCCCGGATCTGGGCCGAATAGTCGACGGTGAAATTCTCGAACGCGCCGGGATCCACGATCTCGAATCCGCCGGCCGCGAGTTGCGGGACGAGCATGGCGCGCACCGCGTTGCCGTCGGCGTCGTTCGGATAGAGCACACCGACCTTCTTGTTGGTCTCGATCAGGTTCCACTGCGAGAGATAGCACTTGGCGAACTCGTCGACACCGAAACCGAAATGGTAGCTCCATTTGAACGGGCTCGGCTCGCCCGGCTTGGCGCCGCGGCCGAAATACCAGGCCTGCCAGGGCATGACCGTCGACACGCAGGGAACACCCGATGCCTCGCAGGCATCCGCCACAGGGTTGATCGTCTCCGGGGTCGAGGATGCGAGGATGATATCGACGCCGTCGCTGTTGATCAGATCGTTGGCAAGCTGCGCCGCGCGCGCCGGGTCGGACTGCGTATCGCGGTCGAGAATTTCGATTTCATAGCTGGCCCCGCCAATCTCGTAGCCATTCGCCACGACGGCGCGGATCTGTTCGAGCACGAAGGCGTCGCCCTGGCCGAAGGCCGCGAGCGGGCCGGAGACCGGCGAAATGAAACCGATGCGTATCTTGCTCGTCGCCTGAGCACGCGCTCCGACGGCGGAAACGGCCAGCAGCGCCGCGGCCGACGTGCCGATGAACGCGCGCCGATTCATTCCGGGCATGCCGGATTTGAACTGTCCCATATTTTCCTCCCTGATCGCCTCCGATGAGGCGCTTCGCCGATCGGGCCGAAGCCCTGATCTTCTCTGGAGTTTCCACTCCGCGATGATTTCGGGACTATATGGAAAGGCTTCCCAGGCAACAGGCGTGACGCTTGCGTATTTCACCAGGTGAAACAAATCTCAGGATCGCGGCAAGAAGCAGCCAGGCGCTCGCACCAAGAGCTTCGATCAGAACAATACGGAGCTTTTCTTCCGCCGATTGGAGAGCCCGTATAGACTGGAACGGCAAGGCTGTCGCCGATGCGGATCCGCGCCTGCGACGCTATGTTCAGATATCGTTTTCCACCGTCCGTCCGGCTGACGCGCCATAACGGACAATTCCGTCGGAGCCGGTCGTCTTCACCAGCTCGCAACGGCGCAGCATCCGGTTCACATGGGCAAGCGTTTCGCAAAAGGCGAAGCCGAACTGGTGAAGGTCCAGTTCACGCGAAAAGACCACCGGAACCAGTTCGTTGACGGTCATCGGCCCGCTTTGCACCGCCTCGCCGATGAGATCACAGCGCCGGTCATGATGTTCGACCAGTTCGTTGCAGCGCGCATGCAGGCCAGTGAAAGGCAACTGATGGCCGGGCAGGACGAGAACATCATCCGGCAGATTGTCGCGAATGCGCCGGGCTGTCCGCACGAAATGACCGAGCGGATCTCCGTCCGGCTCGTTTGGCCAGACGCTGACATTCGGCGAAATCTTCGCGATCACCTGGTCGGCGGAGAAAAACAGCCGATCCTCCTCGCAATAGAGCATCACCTGTTCGGGTGCGTGGCCGTCGCCCGTCAGAACGCGGAAGCGGCGTTTGCCGATCGTCAGGACGTCGCGCGACAACAGGCGCAGGAAAGTGTTCGGCAGCGGCGAAACCATGCGAAGATACTCAAGGCCTCGGCTGCCCATCAAATCCGCGACTTCGCGCGTGGTCCCGTGATTGATGTAGAAATCGTGGAACTGGCGGTCCTGTGGCGAGCCGGGGGCGAGCGCCAGATTGGCGCAGGCGAGATAGGCGGTCTGGCTGGTCAGCAACGGAATGTCCGCCCGGTCGCACAGCCAGCCCGCCAATCCGATGTGATCGGGATGATGATGCGTGACGACGAGGCGTGTCAGGCGCAACCCGGCAAGCTGTCCGGCCAGAACCGCCTCCCAATGCTGCATTGTGCGCTCGTCGCAAATGCCGGCATCGAGCACGCACCAGCCGTCGCCATCCTCGATCAGATAGATATTTACGTGGTCGAGCCGGAAGGGCAGAGGCAGCCGCAACCACATGATGCCCGACGCGATCTCAAGCGGTTCGCCGAATGCCGGCGGTTCGGGAAAGGGAAATCGAATGTCTGTCATCGGTTCGGAAGCGATGCGGGATGGACCGGAACATTGTCGATGAGACGGGTCTCGCCGAGCCATGCGGCGGCAAGCAGGCGCGCCGGTCTCGTCGCGTCGCTCAACGGAGAGAGATCGTCAGCGGCCCTCAGTTCCAGATATTCGACCTCGCGGTAGCCGGCCGCAAGAAGCTCTGCGCGGCCATCGGCGAGAACGGGCGCAGCCGGCGCTCCGGACGCGATCTTCTCGGCCATCCCGAAAAGTACCCGCGCCAGCGCCGGCGCGATGGCGCGCTCTTCCGGCGCCAGTCGCACATTGCGCGATGACAGCGCCAACCCGTCCGCTTCGCGGATCGTCGGGCACCCGATTATCCGGATCGGAATATCGAGATCGGCGGCAAGCCGTCTGACGACCTGCAATTGCTGGTAGTCCTTCTCGCCGAAGAAGGCGAGATCGGCGCCCGTCTGCAGGAACAGTTTCGCCACCACGGTCGAGACGCCGTCGAAATGTCCGGGCCGGAACGCGCCGCACAGGCCCTCCGACACGCCGGCCACCGAGACCGTCGTCGAAAATCCCGGCGGATACATCGCGTCGCCATCCGGGCAGTAGAGAAGATGCGCGCCGACGGGCCCAAGCTTCGCCGCGTCCTCGACCTCGGTGCGCGGATAGGCGGCCAGATCGGCCGCGCTGTTGAACTGTTTCGGATTGACGAACAGCGTCACGATCACCCGTTGGGCTTCGGCGAGCGCCGCACGCACCAGACTCAAATGGCCCTCATGCAGCGCCCCCATGGTCGGCACCACAGCAACACGGTGTCCCTCGGCGCGCCATTCCGAGACCGTGCGGCGCAGCTCGGCCACCGTCCTGACGATGGGAACGCTCATGTGGTCTTCGCGCCCCCGCTGCCCTGCACATCCGCAAAGACATGGTTTTCGTCCGGAAACGTCCTTTCGCGCACCTCCTTCGCATAGGCCGCGATCGCCTCGTCGGCCTCGCGTCCGAGATCGGCATAGCGCTTGACGAATTTCGGCTTGAACTCGGTGAACATGCCGAGCATGTCGTCGACGACCAGGATCTGCCCGTCGCAGGCCGGCGAAGCCCCGATGCCGATCGTCGGAACAGCGAGGTCCGCCGTGATCTTCCGGGCGAGACTTTCCGTGACCTTCTCAAGGACGACCGAAAAAGCGCCGACCTCCGCGACGGCCAGCGCATCGCGCCGGATCCGTTCCGCCGCCTCGCCGCGCCCCTGCACGCGGTAACCGCCAAAGGCGTTGACCGCCTGCGGCGTGAGCCCGACATGGCCCATCACCGGAATGCCCCTCGCCGTCAGATAGGATACCGTCTCGCGCATGGTCGCGCCGCCTTCCAGCTTGACCGCCGCGCATCCCGTCTCCGCCATCAGCCGCGCCGCATTGCGGAACGCCTGTGCCGGGCTCTCTTCATAGGAGCCGAACGGCATGTCGACGACCATCAGCGCATTCTTCACGCCGCGCCGCACCGCCTTGCCGTGCAGGACCATCATCTCCATCGTGACCTCGAGCGTGGAAGGCAACCCGTGCAGCACCATGCCGACGCTGTCGCCGACGAGGATGATGTCGCAATGGGCATCCGCCAGCGCCGCGACCGGCGTCGTGTAGGCGGTCAGGCAAACCAGCGGCGCGCCGCCCTTTCGCGCCATGATGTCGGGGACGGTTATGGCCCTCGTGGAACCCGTTGCACTCATTACCTTGGCTTACCTCTCCTGCTCCTCGCAACCCGGGCGAAGAGCCGGGCGGCACCTGATAGCAGCCATCACCGGTTCTTGAAACCGGGCGTCCGCTTGTTGACGAAAGCGTCCATGCCTTCCTTCTGATCCTCGGTCGCGAACATCGAGTAGAAAACGCGACGCTCGAACATCAAGCCTTCCGAAAGCGTGGTCTCGAAGGCGCGGTTGACCGCCTCCTTGGCCATCAGCACCGACGGCCGTCCGAAGGATGCGACGGCCTTCGCCGCGGCCAACGCCTCGCTCATCAGCTTGTCATGCGGCACGACCCGCGCCACCAGGCCGGCGCTTTCCGCTTCCGCCGCGTCCATCATCCGGCCGGTGAGGATCAGGTCCATCGCCTTGGCCTTCCCGACCGCCTTGACCAGCCGCTGCGTGCCGCCCCAGCCGGGCATTACGCCGAGCTTGATCTCAGGCTGGCCGAATTTCGCCTTGTCGGACGCGATGACGATGTCGCACATCATCGCGATCTCGCATCCGCCGCCGAGCGCAAAACCGTTGACGGCCGCGATCATCGGCTTGCGCGTCGCCGCGAACCGTTCCCAGCCCGCCTGGATGTCGGCCATGAACATGTCCATGTAAGACTTGTCCGCCATCTCCTTGATGTCCGCGCCCGCCACGAAGGCCTTGTCGCCTGCGCCGGTGATCAGGATGCAGCCGATCTTGTCGTCCGCGTCGAACTTCGCCGCCGCCGCAATCAGCTCGCGCATCACCTCGTGATTGATCGCGTTCAACGCGGCCGGGCGGTTGATCGTGATGACGCCGACGCCCTCGTCGACCGATGTTTCGACTTCGCTCATCTCTTTTCCTCCGACTGGCTCCCGGTTTGGCGGCGATGCAGGGACAGCTCTCGCGCCATCGCTCCGCCTTTCTAGTCGAACCGAGCCGCCGGGCAAGGAAAAGCGCGTCGCGAAGTCGCCAGTGCGAAAACGCGCTGTAAAAAAGTCGCCGGGTCGCTGATCCGATTGGCGAAGACCCGCGTAATTGGGCTAAGCTTGTCAGGAACGGTGAACCCAATGGCGCCAGGCGCTACGCAGGTGAAAACATTGGAACGATACGACGGTGATCCCGATTTCACCGCCCTGATGAGCCGCATATGCGAGCGCGACAGAGCTGCGTTCGAGACGTTGTTCGTTCACTTCGGCCCACGCGTGAAGGCGCTGATGCTGAAGAGCGGCGCCGAGCATTCGGTTGCCGAGGACATCGTCCAGGACGTGTTCATGTCGGTGTGGCGCAAGGCGGACTACTACGCGCCCGAGCGCGGGACGGTGAGCACGTGGATATTCTCCATTGCCCGAAACGCCCGTATCGACCGGCTCAGGCGTCAGTCGTCGAAGCCTTACGAGGATATTTCGGAGATGGAGCTCGAAGCCCCGGATCCGGATGCGGAGGAAGAACTCGCCCTGGTGCAGCGTGCCGACAAGGTCGCCGACGCCATGGTCGAACTGCCGGACGAGCAGCGCCAGATCATCGAACTGGCCTACATGCACGACATGCCGCAAAGCGAGATCGCCAAGCGCCTGTCATTGCCGCTCGGAACCGTGAAGTCACGCATGCGCCTCGCTTATGCGAAGCTGAAACAGAAACTGGAAGATATACGATGACGATCGCCCATCATCTCGATGATGCGACATTGATGCGCTACGCAAGCGGCGACCTCGACGAGGCTTTTCTCGTCGTCGTCGCCACGCATCTGGCCATGTGCGACCGCTGCCGCAAGGCAGTGCGCGACGCCGAAGAACTGGGCGGCGAGATGCTGTTCGCCTGCGAACCTGCGGACATGAACCCCGCGGCCCTGAATGCCCTCTTGAACAGGATCGACACCGACGAGGATGCTGGGAAACCCGTTTCGGCGAGGCCGCAACCGGTTCAGGGCGGCCTGCCCGCGCCGCTCGCACGCAAGGTCGGGCAGAGCCTCGACACGGTTTCCTGGCGCAGGATCGCGCCCGGCGTGAAACGGCACGTGATCGATACGGACACGGCAACGTCGTCTTCGCTCTACATGCTCTGGATCGCACCGGGGGTCGCCGTTCCCGAACACGGCCATGGCGGATCCGAAATGACGCTGATCCTGTCGGGCGCCTATCGCGATGATCTCGGCCGCTTCGGGCCCGGCGATATCGCCGACCTCGACGAACATGTCGAGCATCAGCCGCGTGTCGAGGATGGGGCGCCCTGTATCTGCCTCATCGCGACGGAAACCCGCGCACGGTTCTCGGGCCTGATCGGTCGGTTGATGCAGCCCTTCGTTGGCATTTGACCGCCATGCTCGTCCCCGATTCATTCTGGAAGGTGGCCTGGGTCACCGGGGCAAGTTCGGGCATTGGCCGCGAACTGGCCTCCCTGCTGGATCAAAAAGCCGGCAGGGTAGTGGTCTCGGCACGCTCGGCCGAAAAGCTCGACAAACTGTCGGCCGGCAGCCAGGCGATAAAGCCCTATCCTCTCGACGTGACCGATGAGACCGCCGTCGCGGCCTGCGTCGACAGTATCGAGCACGATCTCGGACCGATCGACCTTGCCGTCCTGAGCGCCGGTACCTGGGCGATCATGGATCAGGGAGAGCTCGATATAGCCGCCATCCGCCGCGGCGTAGAGGTGAATTACATGGGCGTGGTCAACGCGCTGGCGGCCGTCGTCCCGCGCATGCGCGAGCGCGGCCGCGGCCACATCGCGATCGTCGCGTCGGTCGCCGGCTATCGCGGCCTGCCGCGCGCGGCGGCATACGGTCCGACCAAGGCCGCCCTCATCAATCTCGCGGAGACATTGAAAAGCGAACTGCAACCGTTCGGCATTACGGTTTCGCTTGTCAATCCGGGTTTCGTCGACACGCCGATGACCCGCGACAACCCCTTTCCGATGCCCGGCATCATGCCGGCCGACAAGGCGGCGCGAGCGCTGCTCGACGGATTGGAAAAGCGCCGATTCGAGATCATATTTCCGCGCGGCTTCGTCTATGCGGTCAAGCTGCTGCGCATCCTGCCGTACCGGCTTTTCTTCTGGTATGTCTCGAAAGCCATGGTCGGGAAGAAGGGCTGAGCGGCGCGATCAGCGTTCGGAGACAGCAATCTCGTCGCCGGTATCCTGGAAATCGATCGATCGCTCGGGCGCCGCGGGACGCGGCTTAAGCCGCAGTCCTTTCAGCCACAGTTTCAGCGCCTCATAGTGGATCCCGACCATCACCTTGACCGTCATCCAGCCGGTCTTTCCCAGCGCGCGCAACAGGGCGGCGTCGGTCAGGTCTTCCCGCTCGCCATGGAAATGCGCCCTCAAAACCGGGCCGTCGTCATCGCGCAGCGCAACGCCGACAGTCAGGTCTTCCAGCGGCGGCGTCAGTTGGAAATTGTAGGTTCCCTTCGGCCCGTTGAAGGGCGAAACGTAAAGGCGCTTCGCGCATGACTGTGCGATCGGACCATCGTCCTGCTGCGCCACGGGCAGCACATAGGTCTGTCGCTCGCCGAACGTGTTGTTGACCTCGTAGATCATGAGGCGAACGCGCCCCTCGGGATCGACGCCGTAATAGACCGTCAGCGGATTGAAGGCGTAGCCGAGAATGCGCGGATAACACAGCATCAGAAACCGCTCGACCGTTTCCCCGCAGCCTGCCCTCGCGGCAACTTCCTCCAGATAGCCGGTCAGCGGCGAAGAACCGTCGCCATGGTCCCGGTCGTAGAGGCTGAACAGGTTGAACCGGTTACGCGAGAAGAAGCGAAGGCGCCGGCCGAGGGCGTCGAGCGTGCTGCAATCGAACAGGACGGAGAAGACGCTGTAGCGCAGCTTGTGGCGCACCGGGCGAACGCGGCTGTGGACCACGTCACCGAAATAGAGCCCTTCGACCGGTCGGCTCATTCCGCCGCCTCGAGACTGGCGGCAACGGGCGAGGCCAGACGTCCGGATTCGTTTTCGACCTCCCATGGCCGGCGAATCCCGCCAAGCTGTTCCGCGACCGCGAGGCCGCTCTGGATACCATCCTCGTGGAAACCGAAGCCGAAATAGCTGCCGCAGAACCAGGTGCGGCGAACGCCCTGGATCGACCAGAGATCGCGCTGCGCCTCCATCGCGCCGGCATCGAATACGGGATGGCGGTAATCGATCTCCGCGTCGACGAACTTTGCGTGGATCGGTGCGGTCGGATTCAGAGTCACGAAAAGATTGGATCGCGTCGGAAGCGTCTGCAGCCGGTTCATCCAGTAAGTCACGCAAAGTCCCTCATCGGGACCATTCCGGAGGTAGTTCCAGCTCGACCAGAGGTGCTTGCGGCGCGGCATCCACCGTGTGTCGCGATGCAATACGGCCTTGTTGTCCTGGTAACCGAAGCGCGACAGAAGATTTGCTTCAGCTTCATCCGGCTGATCGAGCATGGCCAGCGCCTGATCGGCCTGACAGGCCGCGACCACATGATCGAACGGGCGCGAAACCCCGCTCTTGTCGGTGACATGCACATAATTCGGGTGGCGCACCAGCCGCTCGATCGGCGTGCCCGTGATGACCTCTATGTCGCCGTCGGCAACGATCTTCTCGACATAGGTCCGGCTGCCCCCCGTTACGGTGCGCCACAGAGGACGGTCGTTGAATTGGAGCATGCCGTGATTGTCGTAGAAATCGATGAAACTGCGAGCAGGGAAGCGGAGCATCTGATCGGCATCGGTCGACCAGATGGCTGCGCCCATCGGAACGATGTGATCGGCCACGAAGCTCTCCCCGTAGCCTTCGGCCTTCAGGAAATCGCCAAGCGGCATGTCGGGCCGGCCCGACGCTATTCGGTCTTTCGCCGTCGAGAAGAATCGCGACAGGTCGCGCAGAAGCCGCCAATGACGCGGCGAGACGGAATTGCGCCATTGCCCGAAAAATCCGGAGAACCCCGACCCGGAATATTCATAGGCGCCGCCGCCCGTCGAGAAGGCGAAGCTCATCTCCGTTTCGTCGGTCGCTACCCCCAGATGTTCGAACAGCGCCGACAGGTTGGGATAATTGCGCTGATTATAGACGATGAAGCCGGTGTCGACCGGTGTCGGGCCGTCCGGCGTGTCGACATCAAGCGTGTTGGCGTGACCGCCGAGGCGGTCGGCGGTTTCATAGAGAGTCACCTGATGTTTCTTGGAGAGAAGCCACGCCGCCGAGAGCCCGGCGATGCCCGATCCGATGACGGCAATTTTCTGTCTGGTCATTTACGGCCCGCTATTTGGTTACCGCTCGATTACGCAGAGATCCACGGTGTGGATCACCGGGTTCCGCATGCGGTGATCTGATCGCCCTCTCTCCGCGTAAAAGCGCAAAGAACAGGATTGCGACCATGCTCCACTACGCCATCGCCTATTGCGTGACCCTTGTCGCGTTCCTCATTGTGGATTTCATCTGGCTGGCGCGTGTGGCGCGCGACTTCTATGCCGGACAAATCGGACCGCTGCTTCTCGACCAGCCGCGCCTCGGCGTCGCCGCTGGGTTCTATTGCCTCTACGTAGTGGGAATCGTCGTCTTCGCGGTCATGCCGGCACTCAAGGGAAATTCGCCGGGCACGGCGCTCGTTTTCGGCGCCCTTTTCGGTCTCATCGCCTACGGGACATATGATTTGACCAACTATGCGACACTGAAGGAATGGCCCCTTCTGGTTGTCGTGGTCGACATGGCCTGGGGCGCGTTTCTGACGTCCGTTTCGGCCCTCGCGGGCTATTATGGCGCCCGGGTGCTGATCCAGTCCATCGGGTAGTTGCAGATTGCGCTTTGGCGTTCGCACAGGCATTAGTGCGGCGCGGAAACCACTTAACGCTGCGCAATAACGCCGTTATGGTCCGACTCGGCTTCGGCCCACTTTTTTTCGGGCTTGCGCCTTCCGGAACTCACTCGATGAAGCGTTTTCTTCCTGCCATAGTCTTCCTGATCGTCGCCATTCTCGGCGCCGGGATCACATGGATCGTCTACCAGGCAATCCGAGACACGGCGCAGGCCGAATTCGAGTCGCGAGCGGGAGAAGCGGTCGGGCGCGTAACCTCGCGGGTCGATCAACATCTGTCGCTGCTCGCGGCGACCAATGCCTTCTTCGTCGCGAACGGAGGCAGCGTTCGCACAGACGCTTTCAAGAAATTCGTGACCGGCATCGATCTGGAGGGCCGCTATGACGGCGTTCAGGGGATCGGTTATGCAAAACTGATCCCGACAGGAAACGAGAAAATCATCCAGACCCGGCTGACTGCCGAGTATGAACTGGACCGGGAGGTCTGGCCCGCCGTGACCGATCAGGCCCTTCGCACCCCCATCGTCCTTCTCGAACCGCATGATCCGCGCAACGACAAGGCGCTCGGATATGACATGTTTTCCGAGGAGAAGCGACGCGCCGCGATGCAACTGGCCATCGAGAACAATGCGGCGACGGCATCGGCGCCCGTCGAACTCGTACAGGAGATCACCAGCGTAAAGCAGCAGGGTTTCCTGGTCTATCTGCCGTTTTACGCCGAAGGGGCGAATGACGCGGGCGACGAAATGCCCGCAGGCTTCGTCTACGCGCCCTTCCGCGCCGGGGATCTGCATGTGGCAGCACTCGAAAAACCGCCGATCCTGCCGGTCGTCCTGCGTACTTACGACGTCTCCGACGCTCCGCCGGTCCTTCTCTACGAATCTCCGAATTTTGACGAGTTGCGCCCCGAAGATGGCATGATCACCGTCTTCGAATCCGATATCGCCGGCCGTAAATGGCGTTTCGAGGTCAGTTCGATCGGTCGCGCTTCCGAATATGCCGACTTCCTGCCAGTCTACGCCCTCGGCATCGTCCTCATCGTGCTCGCCGCCTCGCTTGCGGCAGGAGCACGGTGGCAGCACAAGGCGGTGGAATCGGCGATTGCCCTGCATGAAACGAGCCGCCGCAGCCTCGAGGAAAAGGAGCTCCTGCTTCAGGAGATGCGCCATCGCATCAAGAACTCGATCTCGCGCGTCATGGCGATCGCCCGTCAAACGGCGTCATCATCGGAAACCCTCGACGAATTCAATAGCTCCTTCTCTTCCCGCCTGAATGCGATGGCGAACGCACAGGACCTGCTCGCCCGGTCGCACTGGGGCCGCGCCAATCTGGGCGATCTTCTCAAGACAGAACTCGGCCAGGTTTTCGGCGACAGCGGCGAAGCCGACAATGTCGACGGTCCAACCGTCAATCTCAACGAACGCGCGACGCAGGCGATGGGCCTCGTCTTCCACGAGCTCGCAACCAACGCGCTCAAATATAGCGGCGTCGCCGACGGCAAGGCGGAACTGTCGGTCCGTTGGCGTTACGAAGGCAAGGGCGACATGCGCAGCCTGACCATCGACTGGCTGGAGAAGGGCAATGTCGTCGCTGAGGAACCGAAGGGCAAGGGCTTCGGCTCTCGCCTCGTGGAGGCCAGCGTACGCGGCGAATTGCAGGGCGAGATCGACCGCCGTTTCGATGCCGAAGGCATGACGGTCACCTTCCGCATCCCCGGGCGCCAGATCGACTGATCAGCCGCGTTACGACCGCGGCTTCCCCAAAAGCATCGATGTCAGGGTGAATGTCAGGATAGCAGCCGCCGGCAGCATGGCCGGCACATTCTCGCGGGTCCGCTGCAGACCTTCGTCCGCCATTTGCGACAGCGCCGCCGACCGCATCGCGGCGGCGCGATGGGCGCGGCGTTCATGCCGAAGGCGCGACATCGTGTTCACGAGCAGCGCGACAACGCCGACAATGACGAGGATCAGGGCCGCGAAAGCCAGCCCTTCCACGAGGCCGAAACGCTCGACGAGCGCAATCGTCCCCGCCGCGCCGCCCAGGCCGATGGCGCCCGCGAACAGCAACCCAGCTACCGCATAACAGGCGACGGCAGTCACGGTCCGCGCGCGCAGGCGCGCGAGGTCAGCCTGGAACATGTTCGCCAGGAAATTCAATCCGGCAGGCATGGGCGTCAGCGGCGCGTCAGAAGGGCGGCGAGAAAACCGACGCCTGCGGCGATGCCGAGGGCCTGCAGCGGATGACGTCGAATCTGATAGACCGCCTGGTTCTCCAGTTCGCTGGCGCGTGCGGAAAAATCCGAATAAACGGCTTCGCCCTTTTCCCGCGCCTCGGCAGCCTTCTCTCTGGTGTAGTCGCGGGCGGTACGCGCACCGGCATCGGACAAGGTGGTGAAACGCTCGGCGAGCGCCTCGAAGTCCTTGCGCAGCCCGTCGAGTTCGGCGGCCAGATCGGCTTCGCTGCGATTGGTCCGGGCGGTCTTGGTTGCGGTACTCATTGAAAACTCCTTTTTTCCTCGGTGATAACGCGCACGAACCGGATCGGTTCCAATTTCGCGCCCGGTTGCCTACGCGGCGTGAGAATGCGCCGAAGATCGGCGAGCGGCTCCGCCTTGTCGGCCACCGCCTTCAGGACGACCAGCGCCGGAACAGCCAGGACCAACCCGGCAAAACCCCACAGCCAGCCCCAGAACAACAGCGACAGAATGATGGTCAACGGTGCGATTTGCAGGCGGCGGCCGAGAAAATGCGGCGTCACGAAATTCGCCTCGACAAAATTGATCGCCAGATAAGCAAGCGGCGGCGCGAACATCTGGAACGGTGTGTCGAAGGTGATCACCGAGGCGGCAAGCAGTGCCGCCGTGCCGATCGCCGGCCCGACGAAGAGGACGTAGTTCAACAGGGCGACGACAATGCCCCAGACATAGGGCATCGGCACGTCGAGCAGCCACAAAGCGAGGCCGACCGCGGTTCCGAGACCGGCATTGATCAGGCTGGTGACGAGGAAGAAGTGGCTGACTTCCCGCTCGGCATTCTTCCAGATCCGCGCTGCCCGGAGCTTGGTCGACGTCCGGTCGAACGGCATGGTCGCCAGCGTCAGGAACGGCCGGCGCATGACCAGAACGAAGGCGGAGATGGTCAGGGTGACAACGATCCCGGTAACGATATCGGCCGCGGATGTCGCCGCGCGCGCGAGGAAGTTCGGCTCGTGCATGACGACTTCCTGCACTTCGGGATCCTTGACGATATTCTTGACGTCGTCCGCGATTTTCGAGACCGCGTCGCCGGCCTGTTCGGCTGCGGAAAATGCCGACCGCAGCTGGAAGATCTTGCCTCTGAGTTCCGAAGCGATTTGCGGCCAGCTGTCGAAAATATTGCTGACAGGCCCGACGATCAGGATGAAGATCAGCGTCAGCATGGCGGCAACAGCGGTGATCAGGACCGCCACTGCGAGAATTTTCGGCATTCCGGCGCGGTGGAGCGCCATGATGGGCAAATGCAGAATCAGGGCGACCAGCAGCCCGATCGTGATCGGCAGGAAAACCGCCCGCGCAAAATACAAAGCCGCCACGATCGCGATCATAAGCGCGATGGTGGCGAGCGAGCGGAATGTCAGGCTGTTGAATGTCAGCACGGGCTGCCTGCTCCAAATAAAGGCACCGCGCCCGGAAAGGGCGCGGTGCGCGACAGATTTACTCCGCCGGTGCGACCAGGATCACCGCATCACTGTCCGAAGCGTAGAGGTCCTTGCTGTAGGCCTCCTGGGACTCGAGGGCTTCCTTGGTCAGGCCGGTCTTGATCTCCGACCAGTCGTCGGAGCCTTCGATGCGGGCGAACTGGAGATCCTTCATCGACACGGCAACCGGCTTCTCGTTCATGCCGAGGAACCCGCCGACATCGATGATGAAGGCTTCGATCTTGCCGCCGTCATTGACGAGCACGTCGCCGACTTCGCCGACATCTTCATCGTTGGCGCCGACGACCTTCATGCCGATCAGCTCGCTAGCCTCGAACTGGGCTTCCGCGGCGGGCGTCGTCTCCATACGCGGAGTGGACGCCGTGACGGTCGAGGAGTCGGGCTCGCCGTCGGCGGCCATCGTGGTGTCGTCCGCCTTGTTTTCGGCCATCTGCTGATCCTGCGCCGGCTGGTCGGCCTCTGCGGTTTCGTCGGCGTTCATGGTCTTGTCGGCCGGCATTTCGGCGCTCTGGCGATCGGCATTCAGCGCGTCACGATCGAAGCCAGGCGCGTTTTCCAACTGTTCCTTGGTGAACTGGCCGACCAGCACATGGTCGCCGTCGGCGTCGGTCTTCCAGGAAAGTTCATCGATGGAAACGGCGACTTCCTTTTCGCCGATACCGAGGAAACCGCCGACGCCGGCGATCACCGCCACTGCGCGGCCATCCGGGGTCATGATGATATCGTTGACGTCGCCAACCGTCTCGGCTTCGTCGCCCGTGCCGGTATAAATGTTGGCGCCGATAAAGCGGGTCGCGAGAATCTGGTCGGAGCTGGCGGCATAGAAACCGCCGGCCGGTGCTTCACCCGCGTAAGGCTCCTGAGAAAAGATCGAAGTGTTGTCCATCGCGCCGGCATTGTTGCTGTCCTGGGCAAAAGCGACCGGAGCGGCAAGGATAGAAACTGCGGCGGTGGTGGCCAAGAGATACTTTTTCATCGTAATATTCCTCTCGTGAGTGTTGTAGCTCGCGCACCCGGTGGCCGAGACTTTCCACGGACCGGTCATCGGGTGTCCGGTCTTCAACGTCTCCTCCGCCCGGAGGTTCCAGCGAAATCTCTCGGGGCTGAAGAAAAACCCGTTTTTCGGGAAACATCCCGGGCCTTGCCACCAAGTCGGGAACGCAAATCCCATTCCGCCGTTATCTCCGCAAAGGAGACGACGATGGAAAATCTTGTCTTTGCCATTCTGATGCTTGGCTGCGACCATTCACTCGACGAGTGCGCCTATGTGCCGACGCCCGTCGAATTCTACATGTCACGGGAGGAGTGCGAGGAGATTCTTCCCCTCGCCTTTCACGAGGCCGAAACCTTCCCGGTCGCGCTTGGCGATTGCATCGCCGTACCAGGCGCGTGGACCGAAAAAGACCTTGCCTTCGAATGGTCGATCGACAGCGACGATCGCCTGAAGATCGCAGTCGTGGGTCCGGAAAACGCCGTGTTCGGCGACGTCATCGACACCGAACTCGCAGGCAAGTCCGGCCGCGTTCCCGCCGGTTGATCCTTTCCGCCGGCTTATCCCATCCCAAACGCAGGAACCGACGCCCGATCCGGGCGTTGGTCACACTCAGTGACTTTAAACAGCCAGAGGAGCAAGCAGTGACCAGACTTTCATCAGACGAAGCACGCCAGGGCCGCCGCGGCAAACCTGTGCTCGTGGTCTTGATCGCAGGTTTGGTTCTAGCCGGCGCCCTTGCCCTCGTTCTCCACCCGTTCGAGCAGGACGCCGGCACAATCGACAACGCGACTGCAGCCACCGAAACCGCCGCCACAGGCTGATTGCTTTTCGCCGGCGAAGAACGCGGTAACACAAGGTCCCGACGGGCCTGCTCCGAAAGCAACACGACTTACCTCGCCCGCGAGATTCCCTTCTCGCGGGCTTTCTTGTCTCTAAATGAAGGGGCGCGCGATGTCCGCCAGTCCGGTCCAGTTGGCGATCTCTCGCAACTTGTCATTGTCCTTGATCTCGAAGCCGGCATCGAGCCACGAAATCGCATCACGATCGCCAAGCTTCTTCAGGGTCTTGTTGGTATGAACCAATGACAGGCCAAGAGTGTCGGCGACATGCTGCTGAGTGAGCGGCGCGATCCGCGCCTTGCGGGGAAACAGCTCGACTGCCGCCCCGCGCTCGTAAAGGAAAGACAGAAGATAGGCCGCACGTTCCATCGCCGATCGCCGGCCGATCGACAACAAATGCTCGTCCAGCATCTGTTCTTCGCGAGCAGCCAGCCAGGTGATGTCGTATGCGAGATGCGGATGGCGCTCGAAAAGCTCGAAAAGCCGATTGCGCTCGAACACGCACAGGATCATGTCGGACAGCGCTTCGACGGAATGCTGCATTTCCGTAAGCACGGAGCCCTGCAGACCCAGAAAATCTCCGGGCAGAACATAATTGAGGATCTGCCGCCGGCCGTCCTCGAGCATTTTATAGCGGAATCCCCAACCGGAGATCACGGTGTAGAGATGGGCGCTGTGAGTACCCTCGAGGAGGATCGTCGATCCCGCATCGCTGACGAGCTCTCCGCGTTTGAAGCCGGAGATGAATTCGAGCTCCGTCGGCTCTAACGAGCGAAAATGTCCGCTGCATGCAAGAGGACAGTCCTCGCAGGGGATGTTGCGTGTCTTTTTGGGAGGGGAAGTATCCATGGGTGCTCCGCACACTCTGCCGGTGCCGGTATGACGTTAGGTCAATGTGTCTTTTTTTAATGACTCACACTCAAACGCGGGCAATAGAGTTTCGTTCCAGCACTCGCCAGGAGAATGCTTTTTGCTGTCCGGGAAAACGGTCCTGATCATCGAGGACACCGCGCTGATTGCGGTCGACATAGAAACGGTCCTCGATGAGCTCGGCGCGACAAATATCGTCACCGAAGGGGGCGGCGAAAGCCGATCGCTCGCGGAACGGCAATTCGATCTTGCCGTTGTCGATTTCCGCGCCGCGGCTTTGCTTGGCGGGGCGTTTCTCGCCAAGCTCGAGCGCGAAAGCGTGCCGGTCGTCTTCATGATGACCGATCCCGAAATGGGCGGTCCCGAAGGGTTTTCCGGCCGCTTCGAGGTCGTCCAGAAACCCTTCGCCTATGAAGATCTCTTCGCGGCGATCGCCCGGCTCGCGGACTGATCAGGCCGCGTTACCGACCAAAGGGCGGTTCATCACATGCGCCGCGACTCCGTCGGGGCCATATTCGCTGCTGTCGGTGATCCCCAGAAGCTCGCCGAGCCGCGTCCTTGCCCGGGAGACCCGGCTTTTCACCGTGCCGACAGCGCACCCGCAGATCTCCGCCGCTTCCTCATATGAGAGGCCCGTGGCGCCGATCAGGATGATCGCCTCGCGCTGATCGTCCGGCAGCTTTGCAAGCGCAACCTGGAAATCCTGCATGTCGAGCTTGCCCGCCTGTTCTGGATGGGTCGCCATCGCAACGGTCAACGCGCCGTCGGCATCGGAAACCTCGCGCCCGCGTTTGCGCATCTGGCTGTAGAACTCGTTGCGCAGGATCGTGAACAACCAAGCACGCAGATTGGTGCCCGGCTGAAACGACGCCTGCTTGTCCCATGCGCGGACCAGCGTTTCCTGGACAAGGTCATCCGCCTTGTCGGCGGTCCCGCACAGCGATAACGCGAAGGCGCGCAAATTCGGGATCGCGGCCAGAAGACCGTCCTTGAAAGAGAGCGTCTCAGTCATGATCGCCATCCTTCGCCGGTTTGGTTTCCGCAGATTCGAGCTGGTTCAACAGGTCGAGGAAGCGATCGGGAACGGGCTCGTTCAGAACTTCATCGAACTGGGCGCGAAGCTTCTTGCCAATCTGCGATGCCGACAGATCGTCGAGCTTCGGTGGTTTCTTGTCGCTGTCCGACACGGAATAACTTGCCTGATTTTGTGTTGCAGCCATAGACCTCTAACCTCACAATCTTAGTCCCAACGCACCACGTTGAAAATGGTTGCAAAAAAATGGAACTTTTCTTTTGGGCAGACGTTCCTAGATCAGCAAAGTGATAGCCAGGAGGGTTTATATGTCACTCGCAGCCGAATTATCGGGGCAAATTCCGTATCTGCGCCGCTACGCGCGATCGGTCATGGGGTCGCAGGCAAGTGCAGACAATTATGTCGCCGCGCTGCTTGAGGCACTTATATCCGATCCGACATCGCTACCGAACGATCGGGGGACCCGTACGGGACTGTATCGGATGTTCGTTTCCTTGTGGTCGTCGATCGACCTCAACCTGCGCGACTCGCAGGCCGCCGGCATCGAACTGAGCGCGACACGCACCCTGCAGGCGATTTCGCCGCTCCCGCGGCAGGCCTTCCTCCTGGTTTTCGTCGAAGGCTTCTCCCGTGACGAAGCCGCTTATATTCTCGATGTCGACGACGACGAGCTGACGAGGCTGATCGACCAGGCGCACAGCGACATCGCTGCGCAGGTGGCGACAAAGGTTCTGATCATCGAGGACGAGCCGCTGATCGCCATGGACATCCAGTCCATGGTCGAGGACCTCGGCCATACCGTGACCGGCATCGCCCGCACGCATTCGGAAGCCATGCAAATGGTCGCTGCGGATCGTCCGGGCATTGTTCTCGCCGACATCCAACTCGCGGATGGAAGCTCGGGTTTGGACGCCGTGAACGAGATTCTTCACGAAATGACGCTTCCGGTGATCTTCATCACTGCATTTCCGGAACGGCTGCTGACAGGCGAGCGCCCGGAACCCGCATTCCTGGTGACCAAGCCGTTTGAGCCGGCCGCCGTTTCGGCGCTGATCAGCCAAGCGCTCTTCTTCCGGGAGGATGTTAGAAACGCGGCGTAAAAAACCGCGCAACGAGGAACCGAAAGACCCCATGGACGTTATTGATTTGTGTAGAAACAAGGAGATACGTCATGCTTGGATGGGCACTTACTTTTCTCGTTGTCGCGCTTATCGCGGCCTTTCTCGGATTTGGCGGCATCGCCGGAGCGTCTGCCGGCATCGCGCAGATCCTCTTCTTCATCTTCCTGATTCTTTTCGTGGTGAGCCTCGCCGCACGGATATTCAGGAGAGTTTAATTTATCACGCGGGCGGATCCGGGAGGATGCGCCCGCACAACCTTGTAGCGTAGGGTAAATGCCCAACAGGGACATGATTTTGAAGTCGCTGGTCGGTACACCAGTGACGATTTTTTTTCAGGATCTGGACGGCAATTTTCGCTGGTTCGTCAATCCCCAGTCCGTTTGGGCGGCGGCTGACAGAATCGGAAGCAATGAGAGCGCGCTGTTTCAGAAAGACGCCCTCGGCGAACTCGCCGCGGCGAAAAAAGAAACCGAGGCCTCGGGGAAGCCACGCAGCGTCGACGTGACTGCGGTGTCGAGCGACGAGGCCGGTCGGCCGACGCAATGGAACCTCCATCTCACCGTCAACCGGACGCGCGATCAAGAGAACGGTGTCGAAGGCTTTATCTGTTCCTGCATCGATGTGACGGAACAGAAGCAGCGAGAGCGAACGCTGAAGAACTTGCTGCGCGAGGTGTCGCACCGTTCCAAGAACATGTTGGCGATGGTGCTGAGCCTGTCGGCGCAGACCGCACGCGTTACACCAACGAAGAACGAATATATTCGCCGTTTCACGGGACGCTTGCAATCGCTCGCCAGATCCCAGGACGTCATTACCGACAGCAATTGGCGCGGTTCCAGCATATGCGATCTGGTCCAGCGGCAGGTTCGCGATGTGGTGCCCACCGCGGAAGTGCAGATCCTGTTCGAAGGCGACAATGTCGAACTCGGCCCCAACGGCACCCTGCATGTCGGACTGGCCCTGCACGAACTCGTGACAAACGCCCTTGTACATGGCGCCCTGACGCTCGCGAACGGCAAGATCGTCATTTCCTGTCAGCGCGCATCGGCGCATGAAGACGGCGCTACGCTGACATGGACAGAGACCCCGCGCGTCCAATCCGCAGTCAGCCGCCCTAAAAGCTTTGGCCGCACAATGCTCGAACGGATCGTGCCCGCTGCCGTCAATGGCCAGGGCGCATTGGAAATTACCGACGATGCAGTGATCTACACGCTGTCAATCGCACAGTCCGAAATCATCTGAAGTTACCACCCCGATAAAGCAAGAGAGAACCGGTGGGGGAAACCGGTTCTCTCCAAATGACGGCGCGTTCGGGGGGAGGAGGGAAGTGCGCCGCTATTTTCAATCTCGTCTTGGCGAGTTGCGAAAACAGAACGCCTGCCGAGACGATCGGTTCCCTCCCGGCCAAAAAAGATTTTTATAGCGCCGCGCCTTATTGCGCCTGCGGAAAATCGGGAACTCCAAGGCAAGCGAACTCATTCCTTTCCCTGCGAGGCTGTTGCTCGCCGGCGCCAAAGCCGTCCGGCCGCTCGATACAGACCCATGAGCATTCGAAGCGGCTGATGCTGTTCCTCGAAAAGGGAGACTGACCATGCCAGACCAAAGCAACGCCGATGTCGATCTGCAGAACCGCAAGATCGAGCAGGAAGCGCGTAATGACAGCGACCTGGAATCCATCGTGCCCCCAACATCCCCGCTTGGAGGGATGACGACATGGTGGCGCGCCGGAGCTGCGGTGATTGGTCTGGTCGTGATCGTGCTCATAATCGCACAAGCGCTCTGAGCTCATGAAAAAGGCCGCCCCTTCGGGCGGCCTTTTATCATCGTGCGGATCGAAAACCCTTACAGCGAATCGAGCCATTCATTGATGGCCTCGCGGGCTTCTTCCTTCGTTTTGCCGTAGCGATACTGGATCTTGCCGGCCAGTTCCTCGCGGTCGCCATTCACTTCGGCGACATCGTCATCCGTGAGCTTGCCCCAGGAAGCCTGGGCCTTGCCCTTGTATTCGGTCCACTTGCCTTCGATCTGGTCCCAATTCATGTCTAGTCTCCTTCCATTGTTAAGCGGGGTGGAAACCGGCGGCACCATGCCGCCGGCATTCGATTCACTGCGCCGCCGACCGCAGTTCGAGTTCGCTGACCGCGAGAGCGAAGTTCACGCCGGTCTGGCTGCTGACGCTCACCGGCTGCAGCGAAATGGTCTTGTCGGATCCGCCGACCAGCGCATTGGCGCCGACACCCGCACCGGCGGTGGCCTCTGCGGACACGCCGTAATAATCGCCGGCTAATGCGCCCGGCATCATGTCGTCGACGGTCGGGGCGAAGACCGCCCATTTCATGAAGCTCACCTCGGTTTCGCCGATATCGACCCCGTATTTCGTGATCGCGCCGAAATAAGTCTCTACGGGACCTTCGGCAGGCGTGTAGGTGCAACTGACATCCTTGGTCGAACCAAACACGAAGCCCTTTCCACCCTCGACGATGCAGTCGAGAACACCGGCCTCGGCTTTGCCGACGGTTTCGGGCCCTGCCGTGTTGTCCTGGGCGGCGTTTCCGTCCTGTGCATAGGCTGTGCCGCACATCAGGGCGGCTGCAAGCGCGACAGTGCTGGCAGTGGCGGTCCTTGCGAAATTCATCGTGATCTCCTTGGCATAGTTCGTTTTCTGACCGGGACGCGGCAAAGCATGGGCGGTTCCCGAAACGTCTGTTTCGGGATCGTCATGCAACAGCGTCGCGTTCGGCTTGTTGTTACGATCGCGCCATGCAGCGCGCTCGCGACATCAACGCCGGGAGATGCTTTCGGTTCCTGCCAATTATTGGTGGTCGGTCGGCGAAGGCGCGCAGTTGCAGGCAGGCCCGGTTGCGACTCAGGCGAAGCTGTCTGCGAATTGGCTGCGTAGAAGGTTCTTTTGCACCTTGCCCATCGTGTTGCGCGGCAATTCCTCCAGAAAGACGATCTTCTTCGGACGCTTGTAGGCGGCCAGCCGCGCACCGAGCGCCTCGATAACGTCGCGATCATTCAGGCTCGCGCCATCCCGCGGCACGACAGCGGCGACGATCCCCTCGCCGAAATCGGGATGCGCGACGCCGAACACCGCGCTTTCGAGGACACCCTCCATCGCGTCGATCTCCAACTCGACCTCTTTCGGGTAGACATTGAAACCGCCCGTGATGATCAGGTCCTTGCCGCGTCCGACGATGTGGACATAGCCGTCGGCATCGACCTTGCCGAGATCGCCGGTGACGAAGAAACCGTCCTCGCGGAATTCGGCGGCAGTCTTTTCGGGCATGCGCCAATAGCCCGAAAAGACGTTCGGCCCGCGCACCTCGATCATGCCGATGTCCTCGGGCCCGAGCGGCGCGCCAGTTTCCGGGTCGACGATCCTGAGATCCACGCCCGGCAGCGGAAAGCCCACGGTTCCCGCGACACGCCGCCCGTCATAGGGGTTCGACGTGTTCATGTTGGTCTCGGTCATGCCGTAGCGTTCGAGGATCGCATGGCCCGTCCGGTCCTGCCATTCGCGGTGGGTCTCGGCGAGAAGCGGCGCGGAGCCGGAGACGAACAGGCGCATATTCGCAGTCGCCTCACGGGTCAGCCCCGGCTGCTGCAACAGCCTCGTATAGAAGGTCGGCACGCCCATCAAAGTCGTTGCCTCCGGCATCGCGGCGAGCACCTTGGCAGGATCGAATTTCGGCTGGAAAATCATCGAGGCGCGCGACGCCAGCACGACATTGGTGGCGACGAAGAGCCCGTGCGTGTGGAAAATCGGCAAGGCATGGATCAGCACGTCATCGGCGGTGAAGCGCCATGCCTCGACAAGCGACAGCGCGTTGGAGAGCAGGTTGTCATGGCTCAACATCGCGCCCTTGGAACGCCCGGTCGTGCCCGATGTGTAGAGGATCGCGGCGATGTCGGATCCGCCGCGCGGCGAGGTTTCGGCAAGCGGACTCGCCGTGTTCGCCGCATCCTCCAGCGTGCCCTGGCCTGTCGCGTCGAGCGTCAGGACCGCAGCGCCGGCTGCCTTGGCGACAGGGTCCAGGGCATCGCGTTTCGCCGGATCGCAAACGAAGATGACCGGTTCGGCATCGCCGAGGAAATACTCGATCTCGGCAGGGGTGTAGGCGACATTGAGCGGCAGGTAGATGCCGCCGGCGCGCACGACCGCGAGATAGAGCGCCAGCGCTGTCGCGGACTTTTCCGCCTGCACCGCGACCCGGTCGCCAGGCTTCAACCCCGCCTCGACCAGCGCCCCGCCGAGGCTCGCGCAGTGATCGGCGAACTCCCGGTAGCTGATCGCGCCCGCGATCTCGTCGCGCATCAGCAGACGGTCTTCCGCGCCGGCCGCGCCAAGCAGCGCGTCATACAGGTTTCCAGCCATGGAATGTCCTCCCGCGATCCTGTCCGGACCGCTTTGCATACAGCGGCCGGATGACGGCTTGCAAGAACCCGCCGGCCGTTCCTCCTGGCCCGCCTAGGACCGTGCCGCGGTCTTCAGATAGTCGATGATGCCGGAGAAATCCTTCCCCGCGCCGCCTTCCTCCAGAAAGGTCTCGTAAAGCCGCATGGCATGCGCGCCCATCGGAGTCGCTTGGCCCGCCTCCTCGGCGGCCTGCTGCGACAGGCCTAGATCCTTGAGCATCAGTTCAGCGGCGAAGCCGGGCTTGTAGCCGTGATCTGCCGGGCTATCCGGTCCGATGCCCGGCACCGGACAATATTTGTTCACCGACCAGCAGAAACCCGAGGAGGTCGAAATCACGTCGAAGGCCGCCTCGGCCGACAGCCCGATCTTCTCGGCCAGCGCGAAGGCTTCACAAGCGCCGATCATCGAGATCGCCAGCAGCATGTTGTTGCAGATCTTCGCCGACTGGCCGGCTCCGCCCTCGCCGCAATGGACCAGCCTGCCGCCCATGATATCGAGGACCGGCGAAGCCTTGTCGAAAGCCTCCTTCGAACCTCCGGCCATGAAGGTCAGCGTGCCGGAAACCGCGCCCGACGTGCCGCCGGACACCGGCGCGTCGAGCGGTAGGAGGCCGGCGGCCTCGGCCATCGCGTGCGCCTGTTTGGCGCTCACCACATCGATGGTCGAGCAATCGATGATGACCGCACCTTTTTCGGCCGCCGGAACGATCTCCTCGAAGACTTTCAGGACGATCGGCCCGTTCGGCAGCATCGTGATGACGATCTCGGCGCCCTCGACGGCCTCGGCGGCGCTTGCCGCCGGGATCATCCCTTCCGCTTTCGCCTTCTCCACCGCAGCGGCGACCGTATCGAAGACGCGGACCTCGTGAGCGGCTTTCTTCAGGTTGATGGCCATCGGCAAGCCCATATTGCCAAGGCCGATGAATGCGATCCTGCTCATTCGGTCTCCTCCTCTCCAAGCTTCAATTCGTCTGGCCCGAGCGGCGCCAGCATCGCCTCGATCCGCGCCGGGTCGAGATCCTCCAGCCGCGCCACCTTCCATTTCGGATTGCGGTCCTTGTCGATGATCTGGGCGCGCACGCCCTCGACGAAATCGCCATCCGACATCGACCGCCAGGTGAAGCGGTATTCGAGCGCCAGCGCGTCTTCGATCCTGTCGAGCGCTCGCACGCTTCGAACGAGGTCGAAGGCACACCCGACGGAAAGCGGGCAGGCCTTGCGGATCATCCCGGCCGCCTTCTGCGCGAAATCCGAGCCGTCCACTTCGAGGGATGTCACGCAGTCGAGCGCTGTCGCGCCGGCAAAATGACGGTCGATCGCCTCGAGATGCAGTGCCAGCGTCCCCTCGCCTGCCGGGCGGACGAAGCCGGAAATCGTATCCGGATCGGCGGTTTCCGCGAGCCGCTGCTTCAGCGTGTCGAGATCGCCCGACGCAACCGCCACATCGGCAAAGCCCGCGCGAATGGCGTCTGCCGCGTTCATGCGCCAGCCGGTCATTGCCAGGAATTCGCCGAGATGCCCCGGTGCTTTCGCCAGATGGAGCGAGCAGCCGACATCCGGAATCAGGCCGATCGCGCATTCGGGCATGGCGATCATCGACCGTTCAGTAACGATCCTGTGCGAGCCGTGCACGGAAATGCCCGCACCGCCGCCCATGACGATCCCGTCCATCACCGCGACATAGGGAATGGCGCAATCAGCAATGGCCGCATTCATCCGGTATTCGTCGGCCCAGAACCTGCGGCCATAGGCGTAATCCCCGTGGCTGCCCGTCGCGTACATCTGGGCGATATCGCCGCCGGCGCAAAAAGCCTTTTCGCCCTCCGCGTCGATCAGGATCAGATCGATCGCGCCGTCCGCCTGCCAACGCTCGATCGCCGCCTCGATCGCGATGGCCATGTCATAGGTCAGCGCATTGAGTGCCTTCGGCCGCGCCAGCGTGATCCGGCCGGTTCGCCCGGCTTCGCGGATTTGGATATCGGCCAACTCGCTCAAACTAGCGCTCCGCCAGCATGTGACGCGCGACGATCACGCGCATGATCTCGTTGGTGCCTTCGAGGATCTGGTGCACGCGCAGATCGCGCACGATCTTCTCCAGACCGAAATCGACCAGATAGCCATAACCGCCATGGATCTGCAGCGCCTCGTTGGCGGCCTTGAAAGCGACGTCGGTGACGAAGCGCTTGGCCATGGCGCAGAATTTCGTCGCGTCTTTCGCGCCGGCATCGAGCTTCGACGCCGCATGGTAGAGGAAGACGCGCGCCGCCTGAAGTTCGGTCTCCATGTCGGCCAGCTTGAATTGCAGCGATTGCAGGTCCGCGATCGGCTTGCCGAAGGCCTTGCGTTCGCGCGCATAATCCAGCGCCTTGTCGAGCGCCGCCTGCGCCGCGCCAAGCGCGCTTGCCGCGATGTTCAGACGGCCGCCGTCGAGACCGGCCATCGCGTAGCGGAAGCCCTTGCCTTCCTCGCCGAGCAGATGATCGGCCGGAACCTTGCAATCGTCAAACTGGACCTGCGCCGTCGGATGGGCCTTCCATCCCATCTTGCGCTCATTCGCCCCAAAGGAGAGGCCCGGCGTGCCGTTCTCGACCAGGATGGCGGAGATGCCGTCGGCCCCCTCGCCGCCGGTGCGCACCATGGCGAGATAGAGATCGGAAAAACCGCCGCCCGAAATGAAGGACTTCGTGCCGTTCAGCTTCCAGCCATTGCCGTCGCGCTCGGCGCGTGTCCGAAGCGAAGCGGCGTCGGATCCGGCATCCGGTTCGGTCAGGCAATAGGCCGCGATCAGTTCCATCGAACAAAGCTTCGGCAGCCAGGCCTGGCGCTGTTCCTCGGTGCCGAACCGGTCGATCATCCAGGCGGCCATGTTGTGGATCGAGATGAAGGAGCCGATCGACGGGCAACCATGCGCCAGCGCCTCGAAGACGATGACCGCGTCGAGGCGTCCGAGCCCCGACCCGCCGACATCCTCGCGCACATAGATGCCGCCGAGCCCGAGTTCGCCGACAGACCGGACGACATCGGCGGGAAACTGCGCGGTCTCGTCCCATTCGACTGCTTTCGGCGCCAGCTTGTCATCGGCGAATGTGCGCGCCATGTCGCGGATTGCGCGCTGTTCGTCGGTCAGACCGAAATCCATAGCCTTCTCCTTCCGCGCGTCAGTTCATCGTCGGAATGACGAATTCCGCGCCGTCCTTGATGCCCGAGGGCCATCGCGAAGTGATCGTCTTGGTGCGGGTATAGAAGCGGAAAGCATCGGGCCCGTGCTGGTTGAGGTCGCCGAAGCCGGACCGTTTCCAGCCGCCGAAGGTGTAATAGGCCAGCGGCACCGGGATCGGCACATTGATGCCGACCATGCCGATATTGATGCGCGCTGCAAAGTCCCGTGCGGCGTCGCCGTCACGGGTGAAGATCGCGACCCCGTTGCCATATTCGTGGCTCATCGCGAGATCGAGCCCTTCCTCGTAGGTCTTGGCGCGCACCACCGACAGGACAGGCCCGAAGATTTCTTCCCTGTAGATCGACATGTCCTTCGTCACGTTGTCGAACAGGCAGCCGCCGATGAAGAAACCCTCTTCGTAGCCCTGCATGGAGAAATCGCGGCCGTCGACAACGAGGTCCGCGCCTTCCTCGATCCCCTTGTCGACATAACCCTTGACCCGATCATAGGCTGCCTTGGTAACAAGCGGCCCGAAATCGGCGTCGTTGCCGGCCGTATAAGGCGCGATCTTCAGGTTCTCGACGCGCGGCGTCAGCTTTTCCATCAGCCGGTCCGCCGTGCCCTCGCCGATCGGCACGGCGACGGACACCGCCATGCAACGCTCGCCAGCGGCGCCGTAGCCGGCGCCCACCAACGCATCGACCGCCTGGTCCATGTCGGCGTCCGGCATGATCAGCATGTGGTTTTTGGCGCCGCCGAAGCACTGGACGCGCTTGCCCGCCGTGCACCCCCGCGAATAGACATATTCGGCGATTGCCGTGGAGCCGACGAAGCCGACCGCCATGATGTCGGGATGATCGAGAATGCCGTCGACAGCTTCCTTGTCGCCATTGACGACATTGAGGATGCCTTCCGGCAGGCCGGCTTCGATCATCAGTTCGGCGAGCATGATCGGCACCGACGGATCGCGCTCGGACGGCTTCAGGATGAAGGCATTGCCGCAGGCGATCGCCGGGCAGAACTTCCACATAGGGATCATGGCGGGGAAATTGAACGGCGTAATGCCGGCGACCACGCCAAGCGGCTGGCGCACCGAATGGATGTCGATGCCGGGGCCGGCGCCCTCGGTGAACTCGCCTTTCAGAAGATGCGGCGCGCCGATGCAGAATTCCGCGACTTCGAGACCGCGTATCACGTCGCCCTTCGCGTCAGGCAGCGTCTTGCCATGTTCGCGCGACAGCGCTTCGGCCAGCTTGTCCATGTCGCGATTCAACAGATCGACGAATTTCATCATCACGCGGGCCCGGCGCTGCGGATTGGTGGCGGCCCATCCCGGCTGTGCGGCCTTCGCGTTGTCGATTGCCGCGTTCAGTTCACCGGCGCTTGCGAGCGCCACCTTCGCCTCGACCTCGCCTGTCGCCGGATTGAAGACGTCGCTGGTGCGACCGCTGGTCCCGGCGACGCGTTTGCCGCCAATGAAATGTCCGATCTCGCGCATGGCGTCCTCCCGATGGAATATCCGCCCTAAAATATCGCGATTGAATGCGCAAATCCACGCGCTTGATCACCCATCTATTGTGCGGATATGCTCATACCCGATGGCTTTCGATTGGGACGACCTGCGCTATTTTCTCTCGGTCGCTCGCACTGGCCGGCTGACCGCCGCGGCGCGGCGTATGGGAACCGATCATGCGACGGTCAGCCGGCGGATCACGGCACTGGAGGGGAAGCTCGGCGCCGAACTGTTTCAGCGGTCGCCAAGGGGCTATTCACTGACCGATGCCGGCGAGCGGCTGCTGACCCAGGCGGAGACGATCGAAAGTTCGGCCGCCAGTATCGAAAACGAGATCGCGGGCGAGAAATTTTCGCTGAGCGGCGTGGTGCGCATTGGCGCGCCGGACGGTTTCGGCTCCCTCTTCCTCGCGCCGCGCATCGGAGACCTTACCCATCGCAATCCGCAGCTGGAATTGCAGATCGTCGCCATGCCGCGCGTCTTCAGCTTGACGAAGCGAGAGGCGGATATCGCCATCGGACTGGAGCGCCCGGACAAGGGCCGTCTCTATTCGCGCAAGCTCACCGATTACACGCTGCATGTCTATGGCGCGCGCCGTTATGTCGAGGACAACGAACCCATCACGCGCCCGCAGGATTTCGCCCGTCACCCGCTGATCGGCTACATTCCGGAACTGATCTTCACGCCGCAGCTCGACTATCTCGGCCAAGTCGGCGACGGGCTCGCGCCGCGGCTGTCCAGCACGAACCTCTTCGCGCAGTTCCACGCCACAAGGGCCGGCGCCGGGTTCTGCATCCTGCCGGACTTCATGGCTGCCGAAGATCCGGACCTCGTTCCGGTCCTGCCCCGCCAAATCGAACTCGTCCGCACCTTCTGGATCATCGCCCATCTGGACGCGCGCGAATCGGCGCGCATCCAGACAGTGATGGGGTTCATCGCCGACGAGGTGGCCGCCGCGAGATCGGTCTTTATGCGTTCAGTCGACCAGGTTGACGAGTTGGCTGACTGAGTCCTTGGCGTCTCCGAAGAACATGCGCGTGTTGTCCTTGTAGAAGAGCGGGTTCTCGATGCCCGAGTAACCGGTGCCCTGGCCGCGTTTGGAGACGAAGACCTGCTTCGCCTTCCAGACTTCCAGCACCGGCATGCCGGCGATCGGCGAGTTCGGATCTTCTTCCGCCGCCGGGTTGACGATGTCGTTGGAGCCGATGACGATCACCACGTCGGTCGAGGGGAAGTCCTCGTTGATCTCGTCCATTTCCATGACGATGTCGTAGGGCACCTTGGCTTCCGCGAGCAGCACGTTCATGTGGCCCGGCAGGCGGCCGGCGACCGGGTGGATCGCGAAGCGCACCTCTTTGCCCTGCGCGCGCAGCTTGCGCGTCAGCTCCGACACGGCCTGCTGGGCCTGCGCCACCGCCATGCCGTAGCCCGGCACGATGATGATGGAGTCGGCGTCCTTCAGCGCCGCCGCGACGCCGTCCGCGTCGATCGCGATCTGCTCGCCCTCGACTTCCATCGCCGGCCCGGTCGTGTTGCCGAAGCCGCCGAGAATGACCGAGACGAAGGACCGGTTCATCGCCTTGCACATGATGTAGGAGAGGATCGCGCCCGACGAGCCGACCAGCGCGCCGACCACGATCAGCAGGTCGTTGCCTAGCGAGAAACCGATCGCCGCCGCCGCCCAGCCCGAATAGGAATTGAGCATCGACACGACCACCGGCATGTCGGCGCCGCCGATCCCCATGATCAGGTGATAGCCGATGAAGAAGGCGAGCAGCGTCATCAGGATCAGCGCCCAGGCGCCGGCCCCGTTGAGGAACATGAGCAGCAGGATCACCGAGAGGCCCGCCGCGCCGGCATTGAGCATGTGCCCGCCCGGCAGCTTCGTCGCCTTCGAGGTCACCTTGCCCGCGAGCTTGCCGAAGGCGATCACCGAGCCGGTAAACGTCACCGCACCAATAAACACGCCGAGGAACAGTTCGACCCGCAGGATCGACAGTTCCACCGGCGTCTTGTGCGCCAGGATCGCGGCGAAGCCCGTCAGCGCATGGCGCGCCTCCTCGCTCATGGCGGCGACGCGCGCCGCCTCGATATAGGCGTTGTAACCGACGAACACCGCCGCGAGGCCGACCAGCGAGTGCATCGCCGCGACCAGTTGCGGCATCTCGGTCATCTGCACGCGCTTGGCGACATACCAGCCGATCAGGCCGCCGCCGGCGACGAGCACCAGCGACAGGAGCCACAGGCCCGAGCCGGGTCCGATGAGCGTCGCGATCACCGCCAGCGCCATGCCGGCAATGCCGTACCAGACGGCGCGTTTGGCGCTTTCCTGTCCCGACAGCCCGCCGAGGCTCAGGATGAAGAGAACAGCTGCGACGACATAGGCCGCGATGGAGAATCCGTATTCCATGCCCCTTCCCCCTTACGACTTCTGGAACATGGCGAGCATCCGGCGCGTCACGAGGAAGCCGCCGAAGATGTTGATGCCGGCCATGAAGACCGACAACGCCGCGAGCATCACCACCAGCCACGAGCCGGAGCCGATCTGCATCAGCGCGCCAAGAATGATGATCGACGAGATCGCGTTGGTGACCGCCATCAGCGGCGTGTGCAGCGCATGGCTGACGTTCCAGATCACCTGGAAGCCGATGAACACCGACAGGACGAAGACGATGAAGTGCTGCATGAAGCTGGCCGGCGCGACGAGCCCGACCGCCAGCAACAGCACGGCGCCGACGCCCAGCAGCGTGACCTGTTGCTTCGTCTGCGCCTTGAAGGCCGCGACTTCCTGCGCGTGTTTTTCCTCGGGCGTTAGTTCCTTCGGTTTTTCCTTCGGCTTCTGCGCCGCGATCGCCTGCACCTTGGGCGGCGGCGGCGGGAAGGTGATCTCGCCATCATGGGTGACGGTCGCGCCCCGGATGACGTCATCCTCCATGTTATGGACGATGACGCCGTCCTTTGCCGGCGTCAGGTCGGTCATCATGTGGCGGATATTGGTCGAATAGAGCGTCGAGGACTGCGCCGCCATGCGGCTAGGGAAATCGGTGTAGCCGACGATGGTAACGCCATTGTCGGAGACGATCTTCTCGTCGGGCACGGTCAGGTCGCAATTGCCGCCGCGCTCGGCGGCGAGGTCGACCACGACGGAGCCGGGCTTCATGGCCTCCACCATGTCCTTGAGCCACAGTTTCGGCGCGTCGCGTCCCGGGATCAGCGCCGTGGTGATGACGATGTCCATGTCGGGGGCCAACTCGCGGAACTTCTCCAGCTGCTTCTCGCGGAATTCCGGGCTCGACGGTGCGGCATAGCCGCCGGTCGCGGCGCCGTCCTGCGCCTGTTCCTCGAAATCGAGATAGACGAACTCCGCCCCCATGCTCTCGATCTGCTCGGAGACTTCCGGACGCACGTCGAACGCATAGGTGATCGCGCCGAGCGAGGTCGCCGTGCCGATGGCGGCGAGACCGGCGACGCCCGCACCGACGATCAGCACTTTCGCCGGCGGCACCTTGCCGGCCGCCGTAACCTGGCCGGTGAAGAAACGCCCGAAATTGTTGCCCGCCTCGATGACGGCGCGATAGCCGGCGATATTCGCCATCGACGACAGCGCATCCATCTTCTGCGCGCGCGAAATGCGCGGCACCATGTCCATGGCGATGACATTGGCACCGGTGCCCTTGCACAATTCCAGAAGCTTGTCGTTCTGCGCCGGGTAGAAGAACGAGATCAGCGTCTTGCCGCCGGTCAGCCGCTTCGCCTCGGTATTCGTCGGCGGGCGGACCTTGGCGATCACGTCGGCAGCCTTCCACAGCGCCGCCGCGGTCTTCACCACCTCGACGCCGGCCGCCTTGTAGGCCGCGTCGGAAAAGCCCGCTGCCACGCCGGCGCCGGCCTCGATCACGCAATCATGGCCGAGCTTCTGCAGCTGCAACGCGCTCTCCGGCGTCATCGCAACACGGTTCTCGTCTTTGAAAACCTCTTTGGGCGTACCGATCTTCAAGTCTGACCCTCCCCGTCTCGTACGGTGACCGACATAAAGCGATTGCTGTGCCCGATGACAAGCCCGTGCAACCGCGCAACGCTGTTCTCAAGCGACGATTATAGGGTGAAAGCGCCTGCGTCCACGGAAAGCGGGCGAAAGGGAAAAAAGGTCGCGGCAATTGCGCCTTGCACCTTCCGCCACCGGATCAGGAACGCTGATGCTTGCGGTTATGGGCAAGAGACGAGCGCAGCGACAGCGCAATCAGGACGACCCCGATCAGTCCGGTGACAACTTCGGGAATTGGCATGAAGGACTGCGCGAACATGATCAGCGCCAGCAACAGGATCGAGTAGAACGCGCCATGTTCGAGATAACGGAATTTCGAAAGCGTGCCCAACTCGACCAGCATGATCGTGACTGAGCGAACATACATGGCGCCGATGCCGAGCCCGATGGCGATCAGGAACAGGTTGCGTGTCAGCGCAAAGGCGCCGATCACCCCGTCGAAGGAAAACGAGGCGTCCAGCATCTCCAGATAGAGAAACGCGCCGAGGCCGCCCTGCCGCACCATCCGCTTCGCGTCCTTCGACGCGTCGAGAACATGCCCGAGGATCTCCACGCCGAGAAAGGTCAGGAGCCCGGCAGCGCCGGAAAACAGAAACGTCGCGGCTTCATGACGCGGAAGGAAACTCGAAAACGCGATGATGATGGCGAGCACGATGGCGATCTCGATGCCGCGTATCGAGGCGCATTGGCGCAACCTGCATTCCAGCGTGGCGATCCAGTCCACATCCTTGCCATCATCGATGAAGTAGGTCAGCGCCACCATCATCAGGAAGGTGCCGCCAAAGGCGGCGATCGAGACATGCGCCTCCTCCATGATGTGGCCGTAGCGCTCCGGCTCGGTCGCGGCCATCACGACGGCCGATATCGGACCGATTTTCGCCGCGAAGACGACCACGAGCAGCGGAAACAGGATTCGCATGCCGAAGACGGCAATCAGGATGCCCCAGGTCAGGAAACGCCTCTGCCAGACCGGGTCCATGTCCTTGAGCTTGTTGGCGTTGACGATGGCGTTGTCGAAGGAAAGCGCGATTTCGAGCGCCGCCAGCACAGTTGCCGTGAACAGGAAGGACGCGGTTCCGGTGAAGGATCCGGTCGTCTGCCAACCCAGCCATCCGGCCAGCGCGAGCCCTATCGCCGTAACGGCAAAGGCGAGACGCAGATAGGCGAAGACCGGCTTCATTCCCTTGATTTCCCTCGAATGCGAATGGCGAAATGCCAATCCCACTGAGGTAGTTATCCGGCTCGCGACTTACCAGCACCCGCCGCCGGGCGATGCAGATTTTTCGTTGGCGCACCGGCGGGACCGCCGGTTCCGGGTTGCAACATGGCGCCAGGCGCGGCATGGCGAAGCACAGGCTTGTTCGGAGGGCTTCCGAACCGGCCAGTTCTCCAGGAAAGGCCGCTTTCATGCTCATATGCCAGCTCGAAATCCGCGTCGAATGGGGGCACTGCGACCCCGCGCAGATCGTCTATAATCCGAATTTCTTCGACTGGATGGAGCGCGGCCTTTCCGCACTGTTCGAGGCCGCCGGTTTCAGCTTCACCGATCTGATCGGAAGCAACAAGGATCTGCGTGGCACGCCGCTTGTGCGCAGCCAGGCCGAATTCCTTTCGCCAGCCCGCGTCGGCGATGTCATTGTGCTGACCTCGAAGATCGTCCGCTGGGGGCGTGCATCCTTCGACATCGCGCATGAATTCCATCTGGGCGAAACGAAGCTTGTTTCCGCCACGCAGACCCGCGTCTGGGCGGGCGCTGACGCAAGTGGCCGCCTGAAGGCGCTTCCGATGCCGAAAAACGTGCGATCGGCGCTCGAGACGGACAAAACGGTCCGCTACAGCATTGCCCGCGAGGAAACCGCTCCGTCGGCCTGACCGATACCGTAAAAGGAGGCCACCGCGTGGCGGGCCTCCGCGAAGAACAGCCAGCGCTCGGCCAGCATGCCGGCGAGATGGACCAGGAGCGCAATAAGCAGCAGCGCCGCCGGAGCGACCGAGGCGTAGGTGGCGAGCAGGACCAGCAACAGCGGCAGCACAGCCCCCGCCCAGACGGCGACCCGGCGGAGCGCCCGCGCCCGCTTGCGACCGAGCTCGAAAGCCATCTCGCGCATCAGGTAGTTGGGCGAGGTATGCGGCGGCTCAAAGGGCCGCACCCCGCCGAGCCGTCCAAGTCCGGTCGCGTCTCCCGTGCCCGAGCCGGCGGAGATCAGCGTCGCCTTTGCCGCCCGACGCCACCACGCCGCCTTGACGCCCCAGGCGACCAGCAACGCGACGAGCGCGAATTGCGAAGCCCTGCGCGTTCCCTCTTCCCCGAACAGGGCCAGAAGCCACGCAAGCAGCAACAGGCCGCCGGCGATACCGAACGAGAGGAAAACCGCAGATGTCAGCCACGTCGCCCAATGCGGCACCGTGCGCAACTGGGCATAGATCATCGACGTCGAGAAGATCGTCACGAGGGCCAGCAATGCCGCGGCAATCCCGAGCGCGCCGATGCTTGTGTCCATGAACAGAAACGCCAGTGCCCAGAGACCGAAGACACCCAGGGTGAGAACCGACAGCACGCCCTCGCGCGACAGCCAAGACGACCGCCACTGCGAAAAAGCATGGATCGCCCGCGCGGGACTTTTCAGATGTGCGACCGACGACAGGAGACCGATCACGGCAAAGCCATAGGCGAGCACGACCGCCGTCCAGCGAAACGCGAGCGTGTCGCCGCCGAGTCCGATCCCGAGCAGGCTCATCAGCCCGAAGCCGATCCCGGAAAGCGTTGTGAAGATGATGACGGAAAGTGCGGGATGCATGGCGAAACCCTAGTCCAGCACCGCGAGCGCGCGATCGAGCCAGCCGAGCAGACCGCCGGGCGTCGCGGGCGATTGCGCTCCATGCTTGCCGCAGCCCCCGCTTGCCGGCATCGCGTCGGCCTTCGGCCGCGGCGGCAGATATTTGTTGACCGGCCGCGTGCCCTGCTCCGGCATCAGGTCATATCCCCCGCGTTCCGCGACCATGCGCGAGACCGCACTGTCCGGATCGGCGAAATCGCCGAAATGGCGGGCATTGGCCGGGCAGGTGCGCACGCATGACGGCACCCGGTCCTCCTGCGGAATGTGATCGTTGTAGATGCGGTCGACGCATAGCGTGCATTTCTTCATCACGCCGGCATCCATGTCCATTTCGCGCGCGCCATAGGGGCACGCCCAGGCGCACAGACCACAGCCCATGCAGCGGTCCTCGTTGACGAGCACGATCCCGTCTTCCGAACGCTTGTAGCTTGCCCCGGTCGGGCAGACGGTGACGCAGGGCGCGTCCTCGCAATGCAGGCAGGATCGCGGGAAATGAACGATCTGCGCCGGCTTGTCTTCCGGCTTCACCTCGTAGGAATGGACGCGGTTCAGCCAGGTTCCCGACGGTTCGGCGCCATAGGCGTCGATATCCGACAGCGGAGCGCCATAGGCGCCGGTGTTCCACTCCTTGCAGGCAACCGCGCAGGCGTGGCAGCCGACGCAGACATCGAGATCGATGACGAGGCCGAGCTTCTTGTTCGTTGTTTGCGGAAGCGTCGTCATCTCTTCCACGCCTTCCCGAAGGCAACGACCTTCGGCCCGATGCCCACCGGCGATTTCTGCGCGCCGGTATCCGGCGCAAGTTCGTGCTCCTCCGCCCCGGCTTTCTCGATCCTGACCCGCAGATCGAACCAGGCCGCCTGGCCGGTCACCGGATCGGAATTCGACCAGCGCATTCCATCGCCTTTCGGCGGCAGCAATTCATGGATCAGATGATTTAGCAGGAAGCCGCGTTCTGTTTCCGGCGCGCCCTGCCCGAGCGCCCATGCGCCCTTGCGTTTGCCGATCGCGTTCCAAGTCCACATCGTCTTGTTGTTGGAGGCCGCAGTGATGTGCACCGGCACGCGGATACGCGCGTGATGCGATGTCACCCAGGCCCAGTCGCCGTCCTCGAGACCGGCTTTGTGGGCGATGTCCTCGGGCACATAGAGCGGGTTCGCCCCGTGGATTTGCCTGAGCCAGGCGTTTTGCGATCCCCAGGAGTGATACATTGCCGCCGGGCGTTGCGTCAGCGCGTGGTAGGGGAATGCAGCCTTGTCGATCAGTTCGCCCTCGAAAGGCGGATACCATGTCGGCAGCGGCGCGAAGGACTGGATAATGCGTGCGCGCATTTGGTCCGGCGGCTGCCGTGTGCCGTGCCCTTCCGCGGCAAGCTGGAATTTCCGCATCGGCTCGGAATAGATGCTGAAGACGTAGGGCGCCGGCTTGTCGAAGAGGCCGATGGCGACCGCCCACTCCTGATAGGCCTTGTTCCATGGCTTGAAGAACTGGGCTTCCTCGGGAATGTGCGCGGCAAAGAAGCCGCCATTCTCGATATATCTGTCGAGTTGGTCCGGATTGGGCGCGCCCCGGCCGTGCTCCTCGCCATTGCCGCGCCAGCCCGCGAGCGGACCGACGCCCGGCCGCCTTTCGTGGCGAACCATATAGTCGGCATAATCCTTGTAGCGTTGCGAACCGTCTTCCTCGACGAAGCCGGGCAGGCCGAGCCGCGCGCCGAGATCGATTAGCGCCGACTGGAAACCGCGCACGTCGCGATCCAGTTCGACCACCGGCCAGCGAATGGCGTCCGCCGCCGCGTCCGGCTCGGAGATAGGCCGGTCGAGCAGCGAAATGCAGTCGTGGCGTTCCAGATAGGTCGTGTCGGGCAGGATCAGGTCGGCGAAGGCGACCATCTCCGACGAATAGGCGTCCGAATAGATGATCTTCGGGATGACATAATCGCCATTCTCGTCGGTGCGGGTCAGCATCTCCATCGTGCCGGCCGTGTTCATCGACGAGTTCCAGGCCATGTTGGCCATATAGAGGAACAGGACGTCGATACCGTAGGGATCCCTCTCCGCCGCATTGGCGATGACCATGTGCATCATCCCGTGGGCGGAGCACGGCGCCTCCCAGGAAAACGCCTTGTCAATGCGCCGCGGCGTTCCGTCCTCGTCGATCTGCAGATCGTCCGGGCCGAGCGGATAACCCAGATGCGGCCCGTCGAGCGGCGTGTTCGGCTTGTGGCCCGTATGCGGTTTCGGATGGCCTTCGACCGGTTTCGGATAGGGCGGCTTGAAGCGGAAGCCGCCCGGCGTCTCCACCGATCCGAGCAGGATCTGCAGCAGGTGCAATGCGCGCGCGGTCTGGAAGCCATTGGAATGCGCCGAGATACCACGCATGGCGTGGAAGCTGACCGGACGGCCGATCATCCGGTCATGCTTGCGGCCGCGCCAATCCGTCCATGGCCGCTCCAGCGCGATCTCTTCCTCGAAAGCCGTATGCGCCATTTCGGCGGCCAGCCGCGCGATCGTTCCCGCCTCGATGCCGCATCGTTCGGCCACGGCGGCCGGCGAATAGTCGTCGCCGAGATAGGTTTCGGCCATGATCGCGAAGACCGGCCGCGCCCGTCGCCCGTCGGCGAGCGTGGCCTCCCCCTTGAGATCGGGTTTGGCATCATTGTCTTCCGAGGACGCCGGCCCGCCCGTTCGCCGGTCGAGAACCAGCGGATGGCCGTCCTCGCCGCGCGCGAAAAGGCCATGATCCGGCGCGCCCGGATCGTCGATCACCAGCCAGGGCGCATTGGTGTAGCGCACCAGATAGCCGACATCGACGCTGCCATTGCGCAGCAATTCGTGGATCAGGGCGAGAATGAACAGTCCGTCCGTGCCCGGCGTGATCCCCACCCATTCATCGGCAATCGCGTTGTAACCGGTGCGCACCGGATTGACCCCGACGATCTTGGCGCCGCGCTGCTTGAGCTTGGAGAGACCGATCTTGATCGGGTTGGAATCATGGTCCTCGGCGACACCGAAGATCATGAAATATTTCGTCCGGTCCCAGTCGGCCGTGCCGAATTCCCAGAACGCGCCGCCCATCGTGTAGATGCCGCCGGCGGCCATGTTGACCGAGCAAAAACCGCCATGGGCGGCGTAGTTGGGCGTTCCGAAGGCCTGCGCCCACCATGAGGTGAAGGATTGCGACTGGTCGCGCCCGGTGAAGAAGGCGAGCTTCTTCGGATCGGTCTCGCGGATCGGCTTCAACCAGCCGGCGGCAAGCGTCAGGGCCTCGTCCCAGGAAATCTCCTCGAATTCGCCGGAGCCGCGCGGGCCTGTCCGCCGCAGCGGCTTCCTCAGCCGGGCGGGAGAGTAATGCTGCATGATCCCCGACGAGCCCTTGGCGCACAACACGCCCTTGTTCGTCGGGTGATCCCGGTTGCCCTCGATATAGGAAACGATTTCCCGGCCATCGGGCCCGGTCTTCAGATGGACGTTAATGCCGCAGCGGCAGGCGCACATGTAACAGGTCGTCTTGCGCACCGCGTCAGAAACAGGCGGCGAGAGGTCGAGATCGGGCTCTGCTGTCACGACTTCCCGGATCCCCGCTTTTTGGCCGGGGTCGAGGGCCGGCCGCGCATGTAATGCAATTCGGGGCGATAGCGGCTTCTGTGCGTCACCGTCGCCCAGAACCGGCTCAGCCATTTCCCGAATCGCCCGAAGGGCGATGATTTTCCGACGGATCCAGCCACGACTTCCATCCTTCCCAGGACAGGATCGCGCCTTTCCATCAATCGCACAAACAAATAATTCTAGTTATTTCAATCGAAGCTATTTATGATTCGAGTATCATGACCCTCGATCAGCTCCGCGTTTTCGTAGCCGTTGCCGAACGTTCGCACGTTACCCGTGCCGCCCATGCGCTCGGCATGACGCAATCGGCCACCTCGGCGGCGATCGCCTCGCTTGAGCGGCTGTCCGGGGTGAAGCTCTTCAATCGCGTCGGGCGGGGCATCGAACTGACCGAAGCCGGGCGGAGGTTTCTGCCCGAAGCGAAGAATGTCATCGAGCGCGCTGCGGTCGCGCGCGCCATTCTCGAACAATCGGCGGAAACGGAAAGCGGGACGGTCTCGGTCGGAGCGAGCCAGACCATCGCTAACCACTGGCTGCCGCGCCGGCTCGCGGCGTTCCGCGAAGCCTATCCGGCCATCCGCCTCGATATCACCATCGGCAACACCCAGACCGTCGAGGACGCGGTGGTCTCCGGCAGTCTCGACATCGGCATGGTCGAGGGACCGACGACCAATCAGCTCCTCATCCGGACGATCGCCGACAGCGACAGACCGGTACTGGTCACGTCGCCCGGCATGTCGGTGCCGCTGCTTTCGACCGGACGGACCGACCTGGCGAGCCTGCCCTGGATCGTCCGCGAGGAAGGATCCGGCACCCGCGATGCGCTGCGGCAATTATGCGAGCGGATGAGCGTGCCTTTCGACATGCTGCGCATCATTCTGGTCCTGCCAAGCAACGAGGCTGTCCGCGAGGCGGTCGAGGCGGGCGCCGGCGCCGCCGTCATCTCCGAACAGGTCGTCGCAGCCTCCGTCGAGACCGGACGCCTCAGCGTGGTGCCGGTCGATCTGCCGCAGCGCGACTTTGCGCTTCTGCGCCACTCCCAACGGGTGATGACGCCTGCGCAACGCGCGCTGGTATCGACGCTCGGTTACCGCTGACGGGGATCACACCGGCGGTTCGTCGATCGCGGTCGCGACATCCGTCATGTTTTCATCGATGGAAGAACCGACCATCATCGACCCGCCGATGATGGAGACCGCGATAATCGCGACCAGGAGCCCGTATTCGACAATCATTGCCCCGGACTCGTCATTTATGAAGCGCGCAAGCATAGCGTTTCCTTCATTCTCGCATTGCCCGAGCCGGTCGCCCTCATGGCGCCGGCGCGAAAATATTCCCGCCATGCGGGATATCCCCTCCCCGGAAGGAAGGGACATGCTGGATACACCTTATGCATTTACGCTTGCATGAACGGCTCGCAGCAAATCCCCGCGTAGCTCTTCACCTTTCGCAAAACAGTATTTATGCAAATTAGACAAGGCCTTATTGCCAGGCCAAGGCTGCCTTCACGATGCGCCCGACAATTCGATGATTTCCGTCGTGGTGGCTTCCTGGCGCGCCTGGTGGAATTTGCGCTGCAACTCTTGCGCGATGTCTTTCACATTGGTCCGCGCCCGTGTCATCGCGTTCATCCGCGCATCGTTTTCCGCGGCAAAGCCCAGCATCAGCGCCTCGCAGATCTCGGTGAAGACATACTCCTCGACCAGTTGTGCGATGAGCTCCACTGCCGGGATCATGATCAGCGGGGCGACCGGGCTTGGGGGCCGCGCGATCCGGGAAAAATCTAACGGCATGAGCTGGCGGACCGTCAAATCGTTTTCCGGTGTCGCCGGATCCGAATAGACGATGCTGACATGCTGTACCTCGCCGCTTTCCAGGCGGTCGAACAGGGCATCGACGATGCGGCTGGCGAGCCCGGGCACGTCGGCCGCATGCGCAGCCATGTTCGCCGACCAGACCGCCTCTTCGCCCCGCGCCATGAACTCGGAGATGCAGCGCTGCCCGATCAGCAGATATTGGCGCGCCTCCGCTTCTCCCTCCAAAGCGAGCGCGCCGGTCACGATCCGCTCATTGTGCAGTCCGCTGAAGCCCTGCGCCGCGCCGACGACGATCCGCAGATGCGTGACCCGGCCCGTCTCCTGCTCCGGCGCAAGCGCCGACGACGGCACCAGCGACATCGCCTCCGCCATGGACCGCGCGACGGTTTCCTCGTGCTCGCGGATCGCCTGCAAATGCTTGCGGGCCTCCTGCGCATGCGCGGCCGCCATGGCCCGCATCGCGACGATGACGCCCTCGATCTGGTCGATATTGGCGATTCGGTTCTTGATGTCCTCGAGATGCGGCATTATCCGCCGGCCTTTTCCACGGCCCGGCGCACGCAATCGCACAGGGCGGCCCGGATCGGGCCGTCGAGTTCGCCGGGCGCGGCGCGGAACGATCCAAGCGCCGGCTCGCTGTCGATGATCGCGGGCAGCAGATCCTTGACCGCCTCGATCCTGTCCAGCGGCACCGCATCGAGGATGCCCTCGTCCAGCGCGGCCAGCAGCGCAATCTGGTCGACCGGGCGCAACGGCGAAAAGCGGCGCTGCGCCAGCAACGCGCCGATCCGCTCGCCATGCGCGATGCGCGTCTTGAGGGTTTCGTCGCCGAAGCCGCCGAACCGGGAAAAGACGCGCAGTTCGAGATATTGCGCATAATCGAGCCGGACCCGGCCGGCGACGGCTTTCAGGGCGTCGAGCTGCGCCTTGCCGCCAACGCGGCTGACCGACATGCCGACATCGACCGCCGGACGCTGATTGGCCGCGAACAGCTGGTTCGACAGGACGATCTGTCCGTCCGAGATCGAGATCAGATTGGTCGGGATATAGGCGGAGAGATTGCCGGCCTCGATCTCGGCGATCGGCAGCGCCGTCAGCGATCCGCCGCCCTTGTCCGGCGACAGCTTCGCCGCGCGCTCGAGCAGCCGCGCATGCAGGTAGAAGATGTCGCCCGGATAGGCTTCGCGGCCGGGCGGCTGGCGCGCCAGCAGCGCCAGTTCGCGATGCGTCGCGGCGTGCTTCGTCAGGTCGTCGAGCACGATCAGCGCATGGCCGCCCCGATCGCGGATATGTTCAGCGACGGTCATGCCGGCGAAAGGCGCCAGCCAGCGCAACCCCGGCTCGGCTGTCGCCGGCGCCACGACGAAGATGCAGCGCTCCGCCGCCCCCTTCTCCCGGATCGCGTCGACCGCGCGGCGCACCGCCGAGGCGCGCTGCCCGATCGCCACATAGACACAGACAATATCCGTGTCCTTCTGGTTGATGATCGTGTCGACCGCGATCGAGGTCTTGCCCGTCGCCCGCTCGCCGATGACCAGTTCGCGCTGGCCGCGACCGATGGCGAAGAGCGAATCGATGACCAGCAGCCCGGTCTGCACCGGTTCGGACACGAAATCCCGGTCGATGATCGCCGGCGCAGGCTTTTCTACCGGTTCGAGATGCGTCATGTCGACGGGGTCGCCCTCGTCCAGCACACGTCCGAGCGGGTCGATCATGCGCCCGAGCAGGCTGTCGCCGACCGGCACGCTGACCAGTTCATGCAGGCGCCGCACCGCCATGCCCGCGTCGACGCCTTCGCCGCTGTCGAGCAGCACGGCCTGCAGCATTTCGGTCTCCAGATTGAGCACGAAAGCACGCGAGCCGTTTTCGAATTCGAGCAGTTCGCCGAGCCGCGCCGCACCCAGCCCGGACACCTCGGCCAGACCGTCGGAGATTTGCGCCACCCGCCCGATCGCCTCCGATCGCGCGCCGAGTTCGACGCTGCCGATCGTGTCGAACAGCCCCTTCAGCTCCGGATCGGTTTCCGGTTTCCGGCGATCAGCCTCGCTCATTGTCCCCCAGCGCCTTTGCCATCCGTTCGAGGTCCGACCCGAGCGAATTGCGGATCACGCCGTGACGGCTCCGCAGTTCCAGCCCGGCAAGCAGCGTATCGTCGACCTCCACCGGCAACGGCCCCTCATGATCGACCATCTTGCCGATCGCGGCATCGACTTTCACGCGCTCCTCGTCGCTGAGCGCGCGCGGCGCGACGAGATGAAGGCCGGCGCCATCGCCCAGGATCGCTGCGCGCTCCTCCTGCCCGAGTTTCGACAACGCCTCGGCCAGCCGTTCCGGATATCCTGAAATCCGTGCATCGACAGGCAGATCGGCCAGCAGCCGTCCGGCAACGGCGATCGCCAGGTCCGTCGCGCGCTGCAATTGCCGTTCATGCTCTTCCTTCGACGCATGGGCGGCCGCGTCGCGCGCCTTCTCTATGACGGTGGCCGCCTCGGCCTTGGCATCCTCCAGCAGCGCCTGTTTCTGCGCATCGGCGTCCTCATGCGCCTTCTGCAGCAGATCGGCGCGTTCCGCCGCGATCCGGTCCCTTTCCGCCGCCGCCGCCTTCTCGGCCTCCGCCGCGTCGCGCTTGGCTTCCTCGGCCTCCTTCAGTACCCGGTCGGTCTCGGCCTTCCGTTCGGCGATGATCCGCGCCACCGGCTTGAACAGGAAGCGCGCGAGCAACCACGCCAGCACCGCGATGTTGACGAGTTGAAAGGCGAAGGTCCACCAGTCGAATTGCATCGGAAAAGGCTGGTCCTAGACCGTATAGGGATTGGCGAAGAGCAGCAGCAGCGCGATGACGAGGCAGTAGATCGCCATCGTCTCGATCATGGCGAGGCCGACGAAAAGGGTTCGCGACAGCGTACCCGCGGCTTCCGGCTGGCGGGCGATCGCGTCCATCGCGGCCGCCACCGCGCGGCCTTCGCCGAGCGCCGGCCCGATCGCACCAAACGACACGGCAAGCGCCGCGCCGAGAATGCTGACCATCTTGATCATATCCATCAGTGAGTGTCCTTTCGGGGAGTTTCGGCGCCTTCGCCGCTGACGGCGGCGCCGATAAAGACGGTCGCGAGGACCGCGAAGATATAGGCCTGGACGGCGCCGGTCAGAAGATCGAGCGCCATCAGCGGGATCGGCACCAGAAGTCCGGCAAGCGACAGCACGATGCCGACGACGAAGACGCCGCTCATGACATTGCCGAACAGGCGCACCATCAGCGAGAAGGTCCGCGTGATCTGCTCGACGAGATTGAGCGGGATCATCACCCAGGAGGGTTCCGCGAAGGTTTTCAGATAACCGAGCGGGCCGTTCGATCTGACGCCATGGAAGATTGTTGCGGCGAACACGATCGCCGCCAGGGCCGCGTCCGTCTCCAGATGCGCCGTCGGCGGCTCGACATTCGGAACGGCCGAGGCCCAGTTCGCGAACAGGATGAAGATGAACAGCGTCCCGATCAGCGTGCGAAACGGCGCGGGATCGCGCTGCATCGTCGATTCTATCTGCGCATCGATGGTCCCGACCAGAAGCTCCAGAACGGTCTGCGCCGATCCGGCCTCGACGCTCAGCTTGCGCGTCAACAGGAAGCAACCGCCGGCGAGCACGGCCATCACCGCCCATGTCGTCAGTACGACATGGGTAATCGGAACGGGACCGATCGAAAACGCGGTCTGGAGGATGAGCGGGGAATCGTTCACGTCTCGGCCTCCGCCTCCGACCGCGCCAGCACCCGCCGCCGCGCGAAAAGGACGCCGGCCGCGCCCGCGAGCAGCGCCTGCGCGCCGAAAAGCGCCATGCCGAACAGGATCGCGCCGAGAAGCGCCAGCCGTCCAAGCTGCAGCGCGATCGCGGTCAGGTCGCCATTGGCGAGCCGCCGCGCCACGCCCTTCAGCGAGCGAAAATGGAAGAGCCCCGCCGCAAACCCGACAGCCAGCGCGATAACGATCGAGGCGAACCATGCCGGGCTCAGCCATTCCAGATGATGCGGCGACAACAGCGTCATTGCTCATGCATCCAGCGAAAGGCGAGCCATAGCCCCAGCGCCGCGCCGGCAAAGGTCAGCGCGGCGGCGAGCGTGATGCCCGTGCCAAGCAGGCGGTCGAGCCAGCTGCCGGCAAATATGCCGACCAGCACCGGGATGACGATCATCCAGCCGAGAATGCCGATTTGTCCGAAACGGCGCGCCAGCGACGGCTCGGGATCATGCGCCAGCAATTCGGCGCGCTCGGCTTCCTTGCGCGCGGCCTCGCCCAGATGATTGCCGTCTCGCGGTGCGTCGCTCATTGGAAGATCTCGTCCAGTGCGGTTTCCACGGAGATGTTCTGGTCGTGCGACAGATGCATCATGATCTGCCGGATCGCGCGCGCATGCAGCTTCGCCTCGCTGACCCGCGCCCGGCTGGTCGCCTGCGCTTCCGCCTCCCGGTGCCGCCGCACCTCGGCCTCCAGCGTCGCGACGTCCGTTCCGAGCACGCCCTCCCGGCAGGCGATACGGATCGTATCGCCGTTCTCGACCGTCATCACGCCGCCATGCAAGGCGCAATAGTGCCATTCGCCCTTGCCGGTCCGCCAGCGCGCCACGCAGTCGCGCAGCACGGAAAGCAGATCCGCATGGCCGGGCATCACGCCGAAGGAACCGCTGTCGTCGCTGGCGCGAAACGACGTCACGCCCTCCGCCTCGGCAAGGACGGCGAGCGGCGTCGTGATCACCAGCGAGAGAGACCGCGCGCTCATGCCGCCGCCTTTCCTGCGCCGGACGCCTTGGCCCGCATCGCCTTTTCCTTTTCGCGCGCCTCGTCGAGATTGCCGATCATGTAAAGCGAGCTCTCGTCCCACTCGTCGCATTCGCCATCGAGGATGGCGCGACAGCCCGCAACCGTATCGGCGACGCTGACACTGCGGCCTTCCGCGCCGGTATAGGCGGACGCCGTAAAGAAGGGCTGCGTCAGGAAACGTTGCAGCCGGCGCGCCCGGCCGACCGCGCGACGTTCCTCGGCGCCCAGTTCCTCGACACCCAGCAGCGCGATCACATCGCGCAATTCGCGATAATGTTCGATCACTTCGCGCACCTGTCCGGCGATGTTCGCATGGTCCTGTCCGACGATCAGCGGGTCGAGCAGCACGGAGGTCGTCGCAATCGGGTCGATCGCCGGGTAGATGCCTTCAGCCGCCAGTTGCCGCGAGAGAACGACCATGGAGTCGACATGGCTGGCGATCGCGCCGACAGCCGGATCGGTGAAATCGTCGGCCGGCACATAGACCGCCTCGATCGCCGTCACCGAGGCATTGCCGACAGAGGCGATCCGCTCCTGCAGATCCGCCACCTCCGTCTCCAGCGTCGGCTGGTAGCCGACGCGCGACGGGCGGCGTCCGAGCAGGCCCGAGACCTCCGATCCCGCCTGGATGAAGCGGAACACATTGTCCATCAGCAGCAGCACGTTGCGCGCTTTCTCGTCGCGGAAATATTCGGCGATGGTCATCGCCGTCAGCGGCACGCGCCAGCGCGCGCCGGGCGGCTCGTTCATCTGGCCATAGACCAGCACGGTCTGGTCCAGCACGCCGGAGCTCTTCATCTCGTTGAGCATCTCGTGGCCTTCGCGGCAGCGCTCGCCGACGCCCGCGAACACCGAAATGCCGTCATAGCCCGAGACCATGGCGTGAATGAGCTCCATCACCAACACGGTCTTGCCGACGCCGGCGCCGCCGAACATCGCCGCCTTGCCGCCCTGGGCGAGTGGCGCCAGCAGATCGATGACCTTGATGCCGGTGGAAAAAATGTCGGTCGCCGCGCTCTGGCGCGAGATCGGCGGCGCGGCGCGATGGATCGGCCGCCGCGCGGTCCCGGTTTCGAAGGACGCGCCATTGTCGGCCGGATCGCCGAGCATGTTGAGGAGCCGCCCGAGCACCGCGTCGCCCACCGGGGTCGTGATCGGCTCGCCTGTCGGCTCCGCCGGCGCGCCGCGCCACAAGCCCTGCGTCGGTTGCATGGCGATCGCGCGCACGGTTTTTTCGTCGAGATGCGACTGGGTCTCGGCGAGGATGCGCTCCTCGCCCGTCTGTACCGCAATGGCCTCGTAGATATCGGGAAGTTCGCCCTCGATCGCTATATCGAGAACCGGCCCGCGCACGGCGACAACGCGCCCGCTTCGGGCCTGTGCCTGTTTCGCTCCCTCAGCCAAGGGACCGCTCCATTGTCGTCGCCGGGTTCACGATCATGATCGCATGCTAATGCGCTTTGAATCGCGTCGCCACCTTGACGTTTGTCAATCGGGAAGGCGGAAGCCCCGGCCGGGCGAAACCGGCATGTGCGGTTAGAGAGGCAAAAACGAATTAGGGCGCGGCGGTCGCCGCGCCCGGTCGAAGCTTAGAACGCGGTCCCCGGCTTGACGCCGATCGCCTTGAAGATCATCGCGGCCGGGCAGAAGCCCGTGAAGGCCGACTGGATCTGGTTCAGGCCGATAAACACGGTGAACCAGAGGAAATAGGGCGACACATACCATGTCAGAACGACGGAAAGCAGCGTCATCAGACCTGCGAAAGCCAGCACCATACGGTCGAGGGACATGCGAACTTGAACTCCTTTGATGTCATGCCCGCCGACAAGCGGCGGGCTCCTCAAACACATATGGAAATTATGGTATATTTGTCAAGCTTTATATGAGGAATCCTTTATATAAGATCAGGCGTCCTCGATCTCGAACTTGACTTCCTTCAGCTTCTGGATGCCCAGCGCCTGCATGGCGAGGCGCTCATAGGCGGGCTCCGACTTGCCCGAGCGGATCTTGTGCAGGAAGTATTTCTCGAAGCCGACCTTGGCGAGATGCACCCACTTGCCCGACGACGACCAGTTGACGTTGCGCGGCGGGAGTTGCGGCTGGGCGACGAAGGCGATGCCGGAATCGCCGAAATCGGCAAGACAGACCGCATTCCACGTGCCCTGCGCGTCCGGCTTTTCGCCGCGCACCAGCTTGCCGATATTGTGCGCCGTGGCCGTGACCATGGATTCGATCATGAAGCCGGTCTTCGGCACGCCGACCGGAACCGGCGTCGGCCCCATCGGCGGAATGGCGACGCACACGCCGACCGAGAAGATCTCCGGATATTTCGGGTTCTGCTGATGCTTGTCGGCGAGGATGAAGCCGCGCGGATTGGTCAGACCCTCGATCTCGCGCACCGCTGCGACGCCGCGGAAAGCCGGCAGCATCATGGAAAACTTGAAAGGCAGTTCATGCGCCTTCTTCACCGAGCCGTCATCGGCGAATTCCGAGACATGCATCGTGCCTTCTTCGACCTTGTCGACCTTGGCGTTGGTGACCCACTTGATGTGATGGTTGCGCATCTCGCTTTCGAGAAGCCCCTTCGTGTCGCCCACACCGTCGAGACCGAGATGGCCGATATAGGGTTCCGACGTCACGAAGGTCATCGGCACCTGGTCGCGGATCTTCGCGTCGCGCAGCGCCTTGTCGAGAATGAAGGCGAATTCGTAGGCCGGACCGAAACAGGACGCGCCCTGCACCGCACCGACGATCACCGGCCCCGGATTGGCGACCAGCTTGTCGAACGCCGCCTTCGCCTGGACTGCGTGATCGACATGGCAGACCGACTGCGTATGCGCCTCCGGCCCGAGCCCCTCGATCTCGTCGAAGGCGAGTTCAGGCCCGGTTGCGATGACGAGGTAATCGTACTCGACCGACGTGCCGTCATTCAGCTCGATGCGCTTGTCGGCAGCATGCAGCTTCTTCGCGCCTTGCGGATAGAGATCGATATTGCGCTTCTTCATCACCGCGGTCAGGTCGACCTCGATGGCGTCCTTGTCGCGCCAGCCGACCGCCACCCACGGATTCGACGGCACGAAGGAATAAACGCTTCCATTGTTGATGACGGAAACCTTGTGTTCCTTCGAGAGCTCCTCGCGGACCTCGTAGGCCATGATCGTGCCGCCGAGGCCGGCACCCAGAACGACGACATGCGCCATGATGATTTTCCTCCACAATCGATGACGGGCATTCTTATGCGAAAATTGGCATATGTCCTGCCGGCCCCGCATTGATCAGTGTCAACTGCATGACACGGCCTGGACGTTGTCTTCGTTTCGTCCCTCAGGGTATTGGTTTTCCCGGCAAATCCGGCATAGTGTCGGCTGCGTGCAACGTCGTAAACGTTGGGTATTGCATTTCGTGTCCGGGTTCCTTTGAATTCCGGTCTTTATTCCCAGGGAGTATCTCATGATTCACAAAAGCAGACTTCTGGGCGGCGTCGCTGTGGCGACGGCGCTGCTGTTCGGGTCGATCTCGTCGGCGGCGGCCTTTACCGCCTGCCAGGTGACCGACACCGGCGGCATCGATGACGCGGGCTTCAACCAGACGGCCTGGAAGGGCGTCCAGGACGCGATGGACGCAAAGGGCATCGAAGGCCGCTTTCTCGAGAGCCAGGCCGAGACCGATTACGAGGCCAACCTGAACTCGCTGCTCGGCGGCAGCTGCGACGTGATCATCACCGTCGGCTTCCTGATGGGCGACGCTACCAAGGCGGCGGCCGAAGCCAATCCGGACCAGAAATTCTCCATCGTCGACTTCGCCTACGATCCGACGATCCCGAATGTGGTCGGCCAGGTCTTCGCCACCGACCAGGCGGCCTTCCTTGCCGGCTATCTCGCGGCGGGCATGACCGAAACCGGCGTTCTCGGCACCTTCGGCGGCATCAACATTCCGCCGGTGACCGTCTTCATGGACGGCTTTGCCCGCGGCGCGGCTTACTACAACGAGAAGAAGGGCACGGACGTGAAGGTTCTCGGATGGGATCCGGAAGCCAAGGACGGCCTGTTCACCAACAACTTCGAGAGCCTGGACGACGGCCGCACCTTCGCCCAGAACCTCTATGACGAAGGCGCCGACATCGTCATGCCGGTCGCCGGCCCCGTCGGCCTCGGCTCCGCCGCGCTCGCCGACGAGCTCGGCACCGACAAGCTGAAGATCATCGGCGTCGACGCCGACCAGTACATGACCGACACCGAGAAGCAGGACGTCTACCTGACTTCGGTTCTCAAGCGCATGGACGCCACCGTTCAGGCGGTGATCGAGTCCGTCATGGACGACACTTTCGAGGGCGGCCTCACCGTCGGCACGCTGGAAAACGACGGCGTCGGCCTCGCGCCGTTCCACGCCTTCGAGGACGCCGTTCCGGCCGAGCTGAAATCCGAGCTGGAAGAAATCAAGGCCGGCATCATCGACGGTTCGATCAGCGTAGGCGGCTAATTCCGCCCGACATCACCCGCCGCCGCGCATCCCGTGTGGCGGCGGGACTTTTTCTGCACCAGTGGGGAGTGCGACGCTGTGGATGTGGAACTGCGCGGCATAACGAAGCGCTTCGGGCCGGTCACGGCCAATGACAATGTCAATCTGACGATCCGCGCTGGCGAGGTGCTGGGGCTGCTCGGCGAAAACGGCGCCGGCAAATCCACCATGATGAACATCCTCTCGGGGCTCTATTCGCCCGACGAGGGCGAGATCCTCATCGACGGCAAGAAAGTCGACTTCGAGGGGCCCGGCGACGGCATCGAGGCCGGCATCGGCATGGTCCACCAGCATTTCATGCTCGTCCCGGTCTTCACCGTGGCCGAGAATGTCATCCTGGGCGTCGAGCCGACAGGAAAATTCGACTATCTCGACCTCGCGACCGCCCGCAAGCAGGTCCGCGACATCAACGAGAAATACGGCCTCCAGGTCGATCCGGACGCGCTGATCGAGGACCTGCCAGTCGGCATCCAGCAGCGCGTCGAGATTCTGAAGGTGCTGTTCCGCTCGGCGGAGGTGCTGATCCTCGACGAGCCCACTGCCGTCCTGACGCCCCAGGAAGTCGAGGACTTTTTCGGCATCGTCAAATCGCTCCGCGACGCCGGCAAGGCGATCGTCTTCATCACCCACAAGCTGCATGAAATCCTCGAAATCTCCGACCGCATCAACGTGCTGCGCGGCGGCAGGATCACCGGCGAAGGCGATCCGAAAACCATGACGGAGAAGGAGTTGGCCGAAATGATGGTCGGCCGCCCGGTCTCCTTCGACGTCGAAAAGGGCCCGTTCAAGCCCGGCGAGACATTGCTCGACGTGAAAGACCTCGTCGTTCTGCGCGAAAACGACGACATCGCGGTCGACCATGTCAGTTTCCATGTTCGTTCGGGCGAGGTCGTCGGCATCGCCGGCGTCCAGGGAAACGGCCAGTCGGCGCTGATCGAGGCGATTACCGGGCTTCAGCAAGCCGTGGACGGCACCGTGGATTTCCTCGGCAAGGACATCACCCATGCCAGCGTGCGCGAACGGCACCGCATGGGCATGGCGCATGTTCCCGAGGATCGGCACAAATCCGGCATGATCTCCAATTTCACGATCTACGAGAACATGGTTCTCAACACCTATTACGAGGACCGTTTTTCCTCCGGTCCGGCGATCAAGTGGCCGGAAGTCCTGAAGACATCGGCCCAATACGCCGTCGACTTCGATGTGCGGACACCCTCCGTCTATCTCAAGGCCGGCAACCTGTCGGGCGGCAACCAGCAGAAGATGGTGGTCGCGCGCGAACTCGAACGCGAGACCAAGCTCGTCATCGCGTCGCAGCCGACACGCGGCCTCGACGTCGGCTCGATCGAATATATCCACAGCCGGCTGATGCATTCCCGCGACGAGGGCGACGGCGTCATCATCGTCTCCTCGGAACTCGACGAGATCATGTCGCTCTCCGACCGCGTCCTCGTCATGTATGACGGAAAGATCGTCGCCGAATTCGACGCGACGGCCGGCCCATTGGACAAGAATGCCATCGGTCTCGCGATGGCCGGAGTGACCGCATGACCGATACGACCTCGCAATCCAGCCTGACCGAAAAGCTCCTCCAGCGCGCCGCCCCCGGCCGCGCCGAGTTCGAGGATCTGGTCATCGTGCCGATCTTCGCTGTCATCGTGGCGCTGATCGTCGGGGCGCTGGTCATGCTCGCGACCGCCGTCGACATCGAGACGATCGGCCGCTCCTACCTTGCGCTTCTGCAAGGATCCCTCGGCTCGGTGAACGCCATTTCCGAGACGCTGACCTCGGCGATTCCCCTCGTCCTTGCCGGGCTCGGCCTTGCGCTCGGTTTCCGTGCCGGCCTGTTCAACATCGGCGCCGAGGGCCAGATCGTCGTCGGCGGCATCGCCGCCGTGATTGTCGGCTTCTCCTTTCCGGGCTTGCCCTGGATCATCCACTTGCCGCTCGCGCTGCTGGCCGGCGCTCTCGCGGGCGGCCTTTATGCGTCGATCGCCGGTTATCTGCGCGCGGCGACCGGCGCGCATGAGGTGATCACCACGATCATGCTCAATCTGAGCTCCTACCTGCTGCTCTCCTGGATGCTTGGCCTCGAGTGGATGCAGCGGCCGGGCCGCTCGGACCCGGTCTCCAAGTCTGTCCTGCCGAGCGCGGAGCTGCCGCGCCTCCTGACCGACATCGATCCGAATTTGCGCCTCCATGCCGGCATTTTCGTCATGATCGCCGCGGTGATCCTCGTCCACTGGCTCCTGTTCAAGACCAAGACCGGCTTCGAATACCGCGCCTCCGGCGAAAACCCCGATGCCGCCCGTTACGCGGGCATGCACGCCTCGGCGATCATCGTGTTCGCGATGGCGACCGCCGGGGCGCTTGCCGGGCTCGCCGGCGCCAACCAGGTCCTCGGCGTTCTCGAACGCGCGACGCCGGGCTTTTCGTCCGGCATCGGCTTCGATGCGATTTCCGTGGCTCTGCTCGGCCGGTCGCACCCGGTCGGGGTGCTCTTTGCCGGCCTTCTCTTCGGTGCGCTGGAGGCCGGCGGCCGCCAGATGCAGGTTGATGCGGGCGTTTCCATCGACCTGATCAGCATCATCCAGGCTCTCATCATCGTCTTCATCGCCGCGCCGCTTCTTGTCCGCGCGATCTTCCCCTGGGGCTTCAAGAAGCCCGCGGGTCGCTAGGAGAAACCGGCCATGACCTCAGCATCGACCACCGACCTCGCGCCCGACGCCAAGATCGACACTCACAAGGCCCGTCAGGCCCGGATCTACGGCATTGTTCTGATCGGGCTGGCCATCCTCGTCGCGGCCGTGTTTGGCTATGGCTCCGAGGGCAACGCGACTTTCGGCCTTTCGCGGCCGCGTGATCCCTGGGTGTTTCCGAACCTCGTCATCCCGGCCGCCTCGTTCAATTACATCGCCGCCGCCGTTCTCGCCTTCCTCGGCATGCGCCAGTTCATGCGCGGCGGATCCCGCTGGTCGACTGTCTCGATCGCCGTCGGCTTCGCGCTCGCCACCGCTGCCTTTCTCGTCTGGGCGACGGCAGGCAAGTCCTTCTCGCTCACCGGCATGTTGTCGGCCACCGTGGTCGCCGCCGTGCCGATCGCGCTCGGCGGTCTTGCCGGCGTGCTCTCGGAGCGCGTCGCCGTGGTCAATATCGCCATCGAAGGCATGCTGCTCGCCGGCGCCTTCACTGGCGCGCTGATGGGATCCCTGCTCGGCGGCTGGGGCGGCCTGCTTTCCGCGGTCCTCGTCGGCGGGATGTTCGGTTTCATCCTTGCCGCGCTGGTCGTCACCTACCGCATGGACCAGATCATCGCCGGCGTTGTGATCACCCTCTTCGTGACCGGCGTCACGTCCTATGTGTCCAGCCAGGTTTTCTCGGAGTACCGCTTCCTCAACAACGCGCCGGTCTTCCGCGCCTGGAAGATCCCGTTCCTCGGCGATATCCCGGTGATCGGGCCTGTGCTGTTCAACCAGAACCTGTTCGTCTACGGCGCGTTTATTTTGGTCAGCGTCGCGACCTACTACCTCTTCTACACCCGTTACGGGCTGCGGGCCCGCTCCGTCGGCGAACACCCGCGCGCGGCCGACACGCTCGGCATCAATGTCTACCGCACGCGCTATATCAACGTGACGCTGGCCGGCATGGTCGCCGGTTTCGGCGGCGCATGGTTCACGCTGGGCTCCGTCGGACGCTTCGACGAGAACATGACGGGCGGTCTCGGCTATATCGGTCTTGCCGCCATGATTTTCGGCCGCTGGCACCCGTTCGGCGCGCTGATGGCGGCACTGATCTTCGGTTTCGCGGATTCGCTGCAGCAGAAACTGGCGATCGTGCGGACCCCGATCCCGTCGGAGTTTCTGGCGATGGCGCCCTATCTCGCGACGATCGTCGTCGTCGCCGGCTTTGTCGGCCGGTCGCGCCCGCCCGCAGCCGACGGCAAGCCCTACGTCAAGGAATGAACGAAAAAGGCCCGGCGAAACGCCCGGCCTTTTTGCTTCAGGCGTTGCCGCCTTCGGATCACTTGAAGCCGCGTTCGATCTTGTCCAGCGTCTCCATTGCCGGCAGCACCTGCGCGACGCTCGAATTCGGCTCGCGGCCCTCCCGGATCGCCGAGATGAATTCACGGTCGATCAGTTCGATGCCATTGTTGGAAACGGCGACGCCCGACAGGTCGATCGGCTTGTCGTAGCCGTCGAACAGATCGTCGTAGCGGGCGAGATAGGTGCCGTTGTCGCAGATATAGCGGAAGAACGTTCCGAACGGCCCCTCATTGTTGAAGGAGAGCGACAGCGTGCAGATCGCACCCTTCGGCGTCTTCATGCCGATCGTCATGTCCATGGCGATGTCGAGATCCGGGTGCATCGGCCCCTGCAGGCCGAAGGCTTCCGAGCATGTCTCGCCGGTCTGGTACTGGAACAGGTCGACCGTGTGGCAGGCGTGGTGCCACAGCAGGTGGTCCGTCCAGCTGCGCGGCTCGCCCTTCGCATTGGTGTTGGTCCGGCGGAAGAAATAGGTCTGCACATCCATCTGCTGGATCTTCAGCTCGCCGGCCTTGATCTTGTTATGGATCCACTGATGCGAGGGATTGAAGCGGCGCACTTGCCCGGCCATCGCGACGAGGCCGGTTTCCTTCTGCTTGGCGACCACGGCCTGGCTGTCGGCAAGGCTGTCGGCCATCGGGATCTCGACCAGCACATGCTTTCCGGCTTCCATGCACTGGATCGCCTGCGCGGCATGCATCTGCGTCGGCGTGGACAGGATCACAGCGTCGACATCGTCACGCGCGACACACTCCGCCAGATCCGTCGCCGCATGGCCGATCCCCTTTTCCGCGGCCAGGGCGTCAATCTTCTCCCGGGTCGGCCCCATGACCGAGGTGACCTGGACATCGTCGATGTTGGAGAGGGCATCCAGGTGCTTCAATCCGAAAGCGCCATAGGCGCCGGCAACGCATAGTCTCATTCTATTTCCTCCGGTCGTTTCCGTCCTGTTTCGGCCGAAACCGGCAAGCCGTCAATGCGGGGAAGCCGCCCGATCGAAAACAAGCGGGCCCATCGGGCACGGACGGCGGCCGGTTCGGACATTTCAGCGCGCTGAATATCATCGCCCCGGCCCGATTACCCATTCAATCGCATCGACCGCTATTGAATTTCCGCATAGGCAGGCGCAACCGAACCGCCGCCCGGGTTCATCTCTGCGCTCACCTCGCGCAGGTACGACAGGAATTGCTGCTGGGTCTTTGTCGGCCGCCAGTCGCGCCGATAGGTCAGCCCGATGGCGCGCGCGCTGTCGGCCAGTTCGATCGGCAGAGGCACCAGCACACCCTGCTCATATTCGTGCCGGATCTGGTTGAGCGAAATGATCGTGATGTAATCGCCCATCATCAGGAGTCCGCGCAGAAGGACCAGCGACGAAGAAACGACGCGCACCGGCGTGCTGGGCAGGTCCTGGATCCGCAGCGTGTCATAGAGATAGCTTCCGGCCGGCGTATTTTTCGGCGGCGCCACCCAGGGATAGGCGAGCACGTCGTCAATCGTAACCGTGTCGCGCCCCGCCAGCGGGTGCCTGGTCCCGACGACGAGGGCGAGCGGATCGTCGAACAACGGCTCCTGGACGATATCGTCGACCGGCGCGGGATCGCGCAGCGCGCCGATCAGGAAATCCAGGTCTCCGTGACGCACGCCATGCAGCAATTCCGCATAGCGGCCGTCGACGGCGCGGATCTGGACACGGCCGGAATTGCGCACCATGCGGTCGATCGCCGCCGGCAGGATGAAGGTCCGCACCAGCGGCAGGGCGCCGACGACGATATGGGTGGAATCGCGTCCGAGGAAGTCATCAACCTCGTCGAAACCCTGCTGCAACTCGGCCAGCGCCAGCTTGGTGCGCTGCGCAAGCAATTGCGCCGCCGGCGTCAGCGAAATGCCCTCATGCGCGCTGGAAAAAAGCTTCAGGCCCGACAGCCGTTCCAGATTGCGCGCGGCGCGGTGGATCGACGGCTGGGATATGCCGATGCTGCGCGCCGCCATCGAAAAATTGTTCGCTTCGGACACGGCAACCAGCGCGCGCAGTTGCGCCGCCGTGAGCAGCCTGTCGAAATCGGAAAAGCCGCGTCCCTTCTGGCGGGAGCCCGTTCGCGCGGCCTCGCGCGCGCCCGCCTGCAGATGGTCGAGCGCACGCTCGACGCGTTCGAGAAATTGCCCGCCGACTTCGGTGACAAACATGCCGTCGCGCCGCCGTTCGAACAAAGGCACCGACAGATCCTCTTCCAGTTTCGCGATCGCCTGGGTCACCGCGGGTTGCGAGAGATGCGCACGTTCCGCGGCCAGGCTGACGCTGTGGCAATGCGCCACTTCGCGGAAAACCCTCAGATGCCGGATGTTGGGAAGCGCCTGTCTCATTGCTGCTCGATATCGTTCATTCAAAGCGCCTATAGCAAATTTTTATAGGGAGCGAACGTTTTGAAATGGGCAAACCATGGCGGTTGCATCAATTTCCCGGCAACTCCGCGATCTGGGCATCTGCGCGTTTTGCGCTATATAAATGACCCGAAATGAAAAAGCGGCGGGAGGGAGCCCATGGACGCAGACTATTTGCCTTTTCACCCCAACCCCTCGAAGCCGGCCTTCACGCCGCCTCCGGGAGCCGTCGATGCGCATTGTCATGTCTTCGGGCCCGCCGACTCATTTCCCTATGCTCCGGAACGCAAATACACGCCTTGCGACGCGCCGAAGGAAAAGCTCTTCGAGCTGCGCGATTATCTGGGCTTCGAGCGCAACGTCATCGTGCAGGCGACCTGCCACGGCAAGGACAACCGGGCTCTCGTCGACGCGCTGAAAGCCGCGGGCGACAAGGCGCGCGGGATCGCCACGGTCGGCCCCGATATCGAGATGGACGAACTCAAGGCGATGCACGAGGCCGGCGTGCGCGGCGTGCGCTTCAACTTCGTCAAGCGCCTCGTCGATTCAACACCGAAAGAGGTCTTCCTCGGCATCGCCGACAAGATCGCCACGCTCGGATGGCACATCGTCGTCTATTTCGAGGCGCAGGACCTCGAGGAGCTGATCCCGTTCCTGAAGCAGCTTCCGACCACCATCGTTGTCGACCATATGGGCCGCCCCGACGTGACCAAGGGTGTCGACCATCCCGATTTCCAGCGTTTCGTCGGCTTGATGGCCGAGGTCGACACGATTTGGACCAAGGTCACCTGCCCCGAACGGCTGACGGTCGCCGGCCCGCCCTATGACGACGTCGTGCCCTTCGGACGCAAGCTGGTCGAGACATTCCCCGACCGCGTCATCTGGGGCACCGATTGGCCCCACCCGAACATGAAGTCGCACATGCCCGACGACGGCAAGCTGGTCGACTTCATTCCGCGCATCGCGGAAACTGAAGAGGCGCAGAGGAAGCTGCTCGTCGACAATCCGATGCGGCTATACTGGAGCTAGGCCATCAGGCGCCCGGCCGCGCCTGCCGGACATCCATACCAGAGACATGTGAGCCCGGATGCCCTGCGTATCCGGGCTTTTTCATGCGCGACTATCCGGCATGGGCGGCCAGATCAGACCGTCGAGCCGCTATAAGTTTTACGTAACGGACATTCATTCTAATCCGGGCGCGGAGACGGCTTGATTTAGGTCAAACCTGCCGCTCGGCGCACCCGTGTACACATACGGTCAATATCCAGGAGGAAATGACCATGGACCAACCGGGTTTTGACTATCACATCGACATTCCGGGCACGACGATCTTCGATGGCAAGCAAGCCATGAAGGGCTATGCGCTCAACAAGATGTGCTACTCGTTCAACAAGGCCGAGAACCGCGAAGCGTTCAAGGCTGACGAAGAGGCCTATATGGAAAAATACGGCCTCAACGATGAGCAGAAGGAAGCCATCCGCAAGCGCGACGTGCTCGGGCTGATCGATGCGGGCGGCAACATCTACTATCTCGCCAAATTCGCCGGCATCTTCAAGCTGTCGGTTCAGGATGTCGGTGGCCTGCAGACCGGCAAGACAACCGAGGAATTCAAGGAATTTCTCGCCAGCCAGGCGTGAGGAGGACTTATCATGGCAACCATTCTCGGCGGTATCACCACCTCCCACATTCCCGCAGTGGGCAATGCGATCCAGAAGGAACTCTATGACGATCCCTACTGGAAACCCTTCTTCGACGGCTATCCGAAGATCCATGCCTGGATCAAGGAACACAAGCCCGACTACGTGATCAACATCTACAACGACCACGGCCTGGGCTTCTTCCTCGACCAGATGCCGACCTTCGCGATCGGCGCGGCCCATGAATACAAGAACGAGGACGAAGGCTGGGGCCTGCCGTCGCTAGACCCCTTCCCCGGCGCGCCTGAACTCTCATGGCACATCATCGAGTCGATGGTCGCCGACGAGTTCGACATCACCTCCTGCCAGGAGCTTCCGGTCGATCACGGCTTCGTCGTGCCGATGCAGTTGTTCTGGCCGGGCGCGCCGCACCATCCGGACATGCCGAAGGCCGTGCCGATCTCGGCCAACACGGTGCAGCATCCGATCCCGACGCTGAAACGCGCCCTCGCTTTCGGCCGTTCGCTCCGCAAGGCGCTGCTGTCCTTCCCCGAAGACGCGAAGATCGTCGTCCTCGGCACAGGCGGCCTGTCGCACCAGCTCGACGGCGCACGGGCGGGCTTCATCAACAAGGAGTTCGACCAGTACTGCCTTGAGAACATCGTCCACAATCCCGACGAACTGACCAAGATCACCCGCATGGAACTGGTCGAGAAGGCCGGCGCGCAGGGCACCGAGTTCCTGATGTGGATGATGATGCGCGGCACGCTCGGCGACGACGTCAACGAGATCACCCGCAACTATCACATCCCGATCTCGAACACCGCCTCCGGCACGCTGCTGCTGGAATGCGCCGCCTAATTAGCGAATGAGCAGAATGCAAAAACGCCCGGGCTTGCCCGGGCGTTTTCATGTCTAGCGCCTGATGATCATCTCGTCGGGTCCATAGGGGAAGTTTGTGATGTTCTCCGCCCCGTCCTCGGTGATGACGAAGATATCGTGCTCGCGGTAGCCGCCCGCGCCGGGCTGGCCTTCCGGGATCATGATCATCGGCTCCATCGACACCACCATGCCGGGCTTCAGCACGGTGTCGACATCCTCGCGCAACTCCACCCCGGCCTCGCGTCCGTAATAATGCGACAGCACGCCGAATGAGTGGCCATAGCCGAAGGAGCGGTATTGCAGCAGGTCCCAGCCCCGATACATCTCGTTGAGCGCCAGCGCGATCTCCGAGCATGACTTGCCCGGTCCCATCATCTCGGACCCGGCTGTCATCACGGCACAGTTCTTTTCCCACAGATCGAGATGCGCGTCGGACGCCTCCTCGCAGAACAATGTCCGCTCGATCGCCGTGTAATAGCCGAAGATCATCGGGAAGCAGTTGAGCGAGCAGATGTCGCCGCGGGCGACGCGCTTGTTGGTCACCGGATTATGCGCCCCGTCGGTCATGATGCCCGACTGGAACCATGTCCATGTGTCCATCAGTTCGACGAACGGAAAACTCTTGCCGATCTCGCGGATCATCGCATTGGTCGAGGCAATCGCCACCTCATATTCCGGCGCGCCCTCGTGCAGCGCATCCATCACGGCGCGTGCGCCGACATTGCAGATGCGCGTGCCTTCCCGGATCAGGCTGATTTCCTCGCCGGATTTGAGCGTCCGCATCCACATCGAAGCCGCGGCCACGTCGACGAATTCGACGCCCGGAAACGCATCCCCGAGCAGCCTGCGATAATCGAGCGAAACATGGTCGAACTCGATGCCGACGCGTTTCGCACCCGACGGGATGAGCGACTTCAGCGCGGTGAAGAAATTGTCGCGCCGCCAGTCGGAATAGATGACGTTGTCGCCATGCGTGCGCCGCCATGGCTGGCCGCCGTCGATTCCGGCCGAGACCGTGGTCGCGCTGTCGGCGGTCAGCACGAAGCCGTACTTCCGTCCGAAATAGCAATAGAGGAAGCCGGAATAGTAGCAGATGCCGTGATAGGAGGTGAAAACCGCCGCGTCGATGTCGTTGGCGCCGAGATGCGCCCGCATCTCGTTTTGCCGCCGGTCCATTTCGGCGTCGGAGAAGGGCGACCATTCCTTGTCGCCATTTTTCCACTGGAAGACATGCAGCATGTCTTCGGTGCTGGTCCTTGTGTTCATTTTGGGAAATCGCTTCGTTGGGCCTGATGGCTCACTGCACGATTGCAGTCAACGTTGGCCGAGCCGGGAAGTGAAACCGGTGCGCGCATAATACAGCGGAGCCGGGCCCGGCCGCTATCGAAAGCGACGCCGCTTCGCCGGAAAGCGCCGTTCCACGATCCTGCAATGGCGCCGTCACCGTCCCGATGCTACCCTGACGCGACGGCCGTCATCGCGGAGACCGCCAATGCCCACGCCCCTCGACATCCTGTTCGACACGCCGGAAAACGCGCCGGCCGACGGCGACGTGCCGCAGGCTGCAATCGACGAGATGCGCGAATATTCAGCCTATCTCGACAGGATTGTGCCGCCGAAGCGTGAGGTCGACCGCAACATCCTGATCGCCACCTGGAACATCGCCCATTTCCGCTCGCTGACGCGCAAATGGGAAGGCGGCTCGCATGACAGCCCGAAACGCGACTATCGCTGCCTGTGGGCGATCACGGAGATTCTGTCGCGCTTCGACGTGATCGCGGTCCAGGAAGTCGGCTCCGATTTCCGCGCGCTGCGCTCCGCGATCAAGGTGCTCGGCCCGAACTGGAGTTTCCTGATGACCGACCGCGCCGAAGGCCAGGGCGGCAATGACGAGCACATGGCCTATATCTTCGACACCACGCGGGTAGCGCTGTCAGGGCTCGCCGGCGAACTGGTCGTGCCCGACGAGGCCGACGAATTCGGCTTTGACAAGGGCAGCTTCAAGAAACAGTTCGCGCGCAACCCCTATGCCGTCTCCTTCCGCACCCGCGACACGACATTCATCCTGATCACCGCCCACATCGATTATGGCGACGTCACCGAGGAGCGGCTGCCGGAACTGCGCGGCATCGCCAAATGGATGCAATCATGGGCGGCGCGCGAACATCGCTGGCACCATAATCTGATCGTACTTGGCGACTTCAACCTGGAGCGGACCGGCAACGAGCTTTACGAGGCCTTCGTCAGCACCGGGCTGGAAGTGCCCTTCATCCTGCAAAGCCATCCGCGCACCATCTATGCGCGCGACTCCGAGCCCGAGGCCGATAGCTACCACGATCAGATCGCCTGGTTTTCGAAGGGCGATTCCGCGCTTCTCGGTCTCGAAGTGACCGATGGCGGCATCGTCGAGATCTGGGACCGGTTGCTCCGCGACCGCAATCTGACGAAAGGCAGCTTTGCCTTCCGGATCTCGGACCACAATCCGCTCTGGCTGGAATTCCGCCTCGCCTAGCTCGGCGCCAGCCCGCGCAGCCTTTCGGAGCGCCGCCGCAGCAATTCCAGCACCGTCAGCAGGATGATGGAAATCACCACCATCAACGTCGCGACCGCAAGGATGGTCGGGGATATCTGCTCGCGAAGCCCGGTGAACATCTGCCAGGGCAGCGTCTTCTGTGAAGCCGAGCCGAGGAACAGGACGACCACCACCTCGTCGAAAGAGGTAATGAAGGCAAACAGCGCGCCCGAGATGACGCCCGGCATGATCAGCGGCATCTGCACCTTGAAGAAGGTCGTCACCGGATTGGCGCCGAGGCTCGCCGAGGCGCGTGTCAACGACCGGTCGAAGCCGACCAGCGTCGCCGTCACGGTGATGATCACGAAAGGCGTGCCAAGCGCCGCATGCGCCAGCACGACGCCCCAATAGGTGCCCTGCAGTCCGATGCGCGAATAGAAGAAATACATGCCCGCCGCCGAGATGATCAGCGGTACGATCATGGGCGAGATCAGGATCGCCATGATCGCCGACTTGAACGGCACGTGGCTTTGCGAAAGGCCGATCGCAGCGACCGTGCCGAACCCGGTCGCGAGGATCGTCGCCACCGGCGCGATCGTCACGGAATTCCACAGCGCCTGCTGCCAGTCCGGATTGGTGAAGAAGTCGACATAATGCTTCAGCGAATAGCCGTCCGGATCGAAAGCCAGCATCTTCGGCGTGAAGGTGAAGAAAT
>NZXU01000057.1 GCA_002698425.1 Ahrensia sp.
CATCTTCGACCCCAACATCTTCGCGGTCGCCACCGGCATCGAGGAGCATGACGATTACGGCCGCGCCTTCATCGAAGCCGCGCGCGAGATAAAGGAGACAATGCCCGTCGTCCACGTCTCGGGCGGCGTGTCGAACCTGTCCTTCTCCTTCCGTGGCAATGAACCCGTCCGCGAAGCGATGCACGCGGTGTTCCTCTACCGCGCGATCCAGGCCGGAATGGACATGAGCATCGTCAATGCCGGCCAGCTCGCCGTCTACGAGACGATTGACGGGGAGCTGCGCGAGGCCTGCGAGGACGTGGTGCTCAATCGCAAACCCAGGGAAGAAGGCACGGCGACCGAACGCCTTCTCGACGTCGCCGAGCGCTACAAGGGCACGGGCGGGCGCGAGGCAAGCGAAAAGGACCTGGCCTGGCGCGAATGGCCGGTCGAGAAACGCCTCTCGCACGCACTGGTCAACGGCATCACCGACCATATCGACGCCGACGTCGAGGAGGCCCGGCTCGCCGCTGCTAAGCCACTCGAGGTCATCGAGGGGCCGCTGATGGCCGGCATGAACGTGGTCGGCGACCTGTTCGGGTCGGGCAAGATGTTCCTGCCGCAGGTGGTAAAATCCGCCCGCGTGATGAAGCAGGCCGTCGCCCACCTGCTCCCCTACATGGAGGAGGAGAAGCGCCTCAACGGCGGCGGCGGCAGGAGCAGCGCCGGCAAAATCCTCATGGCGACCGTCAAGGGCGACGTCCACGATATCGGCAAGAACATCGTCGGCGTCGTGCTGGCTTGCAACAATTACGAGATCATCGATCTCGGAGTGATGGTGCCCTGCGAGAAGATTCTCAAGGTCGCGCGCGAGGAGAAGGTCGACATCATCGGCCTGTCGGGGTTGATCACACCGTCTCTGGACGAGATGGTGCATGTCGCCTCCGAACTGGAACGCGAGGGGTTCGAGATTCCGCTGCTGATCGGCGGCGCGACCACCAGCCGGGTGCACACGGCGGTGAAGGTCCATCCGCGCTACGAACGCGGCCAGGCCGTCCACGTCAACGACGCCAGCCGCGCCGTCGGCGTCGTCTCCAGCCTTTTGTCGCCGCAAGCGAAGCCTGGCTATATCGAGACCGTGCGTGCCGAATATCGCAAGGTTGCCGATGCCCATGCACGCTCCGAGGCGGAGAAGCGGCGGCTGCCGCTGGCGCGGGCCCGCGATAACGCGTTCAGGACAGACTGGCCGTCCTACAAGCCGCCGCGTCCGTCATTCCTCGGCGCGCGGGTCTTCGAAACCTGGGACCTGGTCGACCTCGCCCGCTATATCGACTGGACGCCCTTCTTCCAGACCTGGGAGCTGAAGGGGCGCTATCCGAAGATCCTCGATGACGAGAAACAGGGTTCCACCGCCCGCGCCCTGTTCGACGATGCGCAGGCGATGCTGTCGAAGATCATCGACGAGAAATGGTTTGCTCCGAAAGCGGTCATCGGTTTCTGGCCGGCAAATGCCGTCGGCGATGATATCCGGCTTTATGCCGATGACGAGCGAAAGGACGATCTGGCGACCTTCTTCACCCTGCGCCAACAGCTTTCGAAGCGCGACGGCCGACCGAATATGGCACTAGCCGATTTCGTCGCGCCGACCGACAGCGGCAAGGCGGACTATCTCGGCGGCTTCGTCGTTACGGCCGGCATCGAGGAAGCGGCGATCGCGGAACGCTTCGAGCGCGCAAACGACGACTATTCCTCGATCATGGTCAAGGCATTGGCCGACCGCTTCGCCGAGGCCTTTGCCGAGCGCATGCACGAATGGGTGCGCACCGAGTACTGGGGCTACGCCAAGGACGAGGCATTGTCGCCAGGGGAACTGATCACGGAAAGCTATCGCGGGATCCGTCCCGCGCCCGGCTATCCAGCCCAGCCCGATCACACCGAGAAGACGACGCTGTTTCGCCTGCTCGACGCCGAGGAAAAGATTGGCGTGCAACTCACCGAGAGTTTCGCCATGTGGCCGGGCTCGTCGGTGTCGGGATTATATTTCGCGCATCCGGAGAGCCATTATTTTGGGGTCGCAAAGGTCGAGCGAGACCAGGTCGAGGATTATGCCGCGCGAAAGGACATGCCTGTGCAGGAAGTCGAGCGCTGGTTGGGGTCGGTTCTGAACTACATTCCGGCACCTGTGGCAGAAGCTGCTGAGTAGGCAAGTCGACCCTCGTGCGCGCGAAGATCAACTTTGCCGCCGATGCCGGCGGTCAGCGTTTCGCCGAGCGACTGGAGGCCAAGAAGGCGCGGATCTACCCGACACCTGTCCATGCTTTCTTGCCTGACTTGTGGACCCGATAAGGAGACTGCTACCCATAGACACGCCCTCGGCTTCAAGCAAGTCGATATACTGGCGGCCACCGTCCACGCCTCACCGTCACGCCGATAGATTGAAGCGTGGAAGCCAAATCAGCGTGGCGGTGAGGCGTAGAGCAGACCGTCAATATCGAACGAACGATATAGCTCTTCGCTCAACTTCTTGATTTCGCGGTGTGCCTTGGCCCGAGCAGCATCGGTACTTACGCCAAGTTTCGGGAGACCGGCAGTTCTCAAATCAAGAACAAACAGCGGATCGGGGGCGCAGACCTCTGCCATTGCCCAGTCTGCGATTTCGCTCTCGTCCAGCACGCTCGGCCGCACCCTCAAACCGGTCTCGAACGATGGTTTCAGCGATGGAAATTGCTACGTCCTTCGCAATGTAGGCGAGCTGGAAGGCGTTACTCGGACTGGAAAAGCCGGTTTGGCCGAAGCCCATCCCAAGCGGTGTTGCCTTTTGCGCGAGCGGCATGACGCTAAGGTAGGATTTCGGTCGAAAGGCAATTGCGAGCTCGTTTACCGTTCTTGGATCGAGCTTCACTTTTTACCCGAAATCCCACTCAGCCGCGTTCACGACCATTTCCAGATGCCGCTTCTTGAGTTCATCAAGAGGCGTGCCACCGATGCTCGGCTTCAGTTGTATCAACCATTGCCAGGCAGATCGCGGATTCCGAATGATCTTCGTGATCTCCGCCGTCCCTTGGACTAGACGGCCGTCAACGAACTGAGCGAGCAGAAGTACGTGTTTCCGCTCTCCTTTCAGAAGTCCGATCACGACGCAGCGTTTGTGCCAATCATGCAGTGTGGATCGCTTGGTCCCAAAGATCTTCTCGATCTCGCCGGGATCCGCAACAGGACCCGCCCAGTCTTCAATGAAGGTAGGAACATCCAAGGCGGCCACACGGCGGCGCCCCTCTTCGATGTCCACGAGTTTTCCCATCCAACACCCTGGCTTTCCTCCACCGTGTCGGGCGTCGCGATTTTCATTCGCGTGGTTTCAGGTTTCACGGCGAGGGAAGACATTGCGACCTCAACTGCGCGTACGAGCTACTCGTCGTGCGCGACGATCGTCCTCTGCTGTTCAACAGCCAGTTTCGCGGCGGCAGCCGAGACAGCATGCCCGGAACGGCGGCGAAGGGAAGCGTCCACCCCGAGCCGATTCGGTTCTGACGGCGCCAAGATGACCGGACACTTCCAACATTCGCTGGTTGTCCGTCATCAGCGACTGCACCAGCTCGTTCAGACCGGCCTTGGACGCCGCGTAGGCCGCCGTTCCGGGCATGCTGCCATTGCTGCAACCGACGAAGGGCGAGGTAAATACGATCGAGTCGCCGCCGTTCTTCCGCATCGCAGGGATCTGCGCCTTTGCGGCCATGAACGCCGCAGTCAGGTTGACCGCCATGACATCGTTCCAGTCGGTGAGCTCCATATCGGGAATCGGACCCATCTCGCCCAGGATTCCTGGCATTGTTGAAAGCGCCGTCCAATGCGCCGAACTCCTTCAAGGCGAGATCGACAAGAGCGCCGGCAGAGCCTTCGTCCCGGACGTCGCCGGCCAGGAACACGGCGTTCCCGTTGTCCGACTTGATCCGCGTGGCGACCGCATCAAGCTCTGCCTCCCGCCTCGCGCCCAGAACCACATTGGCCCCCTCACACGCAAACAGTTCGGCCGCTGCCGCGCCGATTCCGCTGCTCGCGCCGGTGATGATGATCGTCTTGCTTTCCAGTTCCATGACACTTTCTCCATTGTTTCGTCGGTTCCGGCTCAGGCCGGTTCCTACGAGAACGGTGTCATGATCCAACGATGCCGGAATATCCGTTTCCTGCGTTTAAATCCCGTTGTGGCTAGATCGCTTTCGCAGCATTGGCCGACGCAACGAGGATCTCCTTGCGCACCCTTGGATCCGGCACCGCAAGTGCCACACCCGCCGCTCCGGTCAGCGTGGCCAGAAGCGCCCAGGTCCGATCCCGTGAAATCGGTTTGCCAGGTCCATTCGCGATCTTGTCAGCGATCGCCTTCAAGTCCTCCTCGTAGGACCGCCGCGTTTCATCATCCGCGCGCGCGACGTCGGCTGTCAGGGTCGGCAGGGCGCAGGCTTCGTCCAGACCGACGGCCATCCTGTCACCGAGGTAGAAATCAATGAACTTGTCCCGCCAGTCCGCGCCGTGCCGGACTTGGAATTCCTGGATTCCGTTCAGAAGAAAGTGCAACCCATCGTCAACGGCAACGCGGAAGGCTCCTGCCTTGGAGCCAAGATGGGCGTAAAAAGCACCCGATGTTAGGCCCGCTTCCTTAGCGAGAGCGTCAACGCCGATCCCCCCGAACCCGCCTTTTCTGAAGCCCCTGCCTGCCGCTGCGACAAGCCTTTCGTGCGCGTCCGTTCCCTTTCCTTTTGGCCGAGTCATGTCTCGATTCCTTTATTACAAATAACGATCGTTATTTTCCGCTTGACGAAATAACGATCGTAATATTAGGTCTCATCACGACCGTTATATAACGATCGATATAGAACTTCAACGCCAAGCGCATAGCGCTTATGGAAAGGATAAGACCATGCCATTGCAGGTTATCGTCACCGAAGGACTGCTCAGCCCGGAGGCGGAACAATCCGTGTTTCACGACCTGACCCATCTGCTTCTGGAGTTGCACGGCATTTCCGACAATGCCTTCATGACGCCCAACATCATCGGCGAAGTTGTGGTGGTCGAAAAGGGGCGCAGCTTCTCGGGCGGCGCCCCGGCCGACATCGCGGTGTTCGAGCTGAAAGCACCTTCCTTCGTACTCGCCGATCCGGCTTTGCAGAAGGACTGGATCGCCCGGGGCACGGAGATCATCGAAAAGGCGGCCCAAGGCCGTGTCCCGGCGAACCGGATCTACGGCAACGTTGTCCACGCGCTTGACGGTGCCTGGGGCATCGCCGGTGTCGCCTATACCAACGAGGCCCTGGGTGAGGCCGTCGCTGACGGTATCGCGATCTGACGCCACGCCCAACCATCCCCGCCAGACCGGGATCAATCCCGTTCAACCAAACCTTCTGACGCGCCGGAATGGATCGACCGAAGGATGTCGCATCAGAGCGGGCCCCACTCACAAGGATCATTTCACATGAAAACCACCTCCGTCCACTGCCTCAAAGCCGCCGCGCTTATCGCAACCCTCCTCGGAACCATGACAATGGTTCAGGCCGGAACCGGCGCGGAACAGACTGTCCCAAGCCCCCTCAAGGCCATGGAGATCGACTTTGAAGCCCGCGCCGTGGCCAAGGCCGACCTTGGCTATTTCCGCTTCGTTCCGGGCCAGGTCGCGCCGGTGCACCACCATCTCGCGCCGGCGATCGGCCTCGTCTCCAGCGGTCGCATCATCTATCAGGCCGAAGGCGAACAGGCCCGGATCCTGGACGAAGGAGAGGCCTTCTACGAGCCCGCCGGACCGAGCATCCTGCGGTTCGACAATATGTCGGCAACGGAACCGGCCGTGTTCATCGATTTCAGCCTTCAGCGGGAAGGAGAGCCGTTCATTGCGCTGGACGAGGAACCCGCGCAACCGATCGACCGGACGTCGCTGCCGAGCCTCGACCTCGGCGGGCGAACCTTCGGGCACGTGGATGTCTACTCGCGGACGCTGCCGGCCTCTGCAAGCGTTGAGCTTAGTGCAACCGAACCGCTTATCGGGATCGTGGCCGAGGGCGTTGTCGAGCTGCGACTCGATGGCGGCGAGACCACGCGCCTCGTTGAGGGAAACACCTTTGCCCTGATTGAGGATGGCGCAAGTGCCGAACTGCGCAACGGGTCAAGTGATGTCGATGCACGGTTAGTCACCTATCACCTGCGATGATCGCGGCGCCTTTATGCGTGCCAATGAAACAGGCTGGCGGGGCAATAGTGCCCCGCCGGTTCCCGACCAGCCGCGAAAAGTGACCCCCATGACTCTCCATTCTGAAGGCCATCAAGCCCGGCTTCTGCACACGATGCTGCGTGTCCGGGATCTCGACCGCGCGCTCGACTTCTACTGCACTTCCCTGGGCATGCGGGAAATCCGGCGCGAGACATTTCCCGAGGGACAGTTCACGCTCGTTTTCGTCGGCTACGGCGAAGAGGCCGACAGCACGGTGATCGAGTTGACCCATAACTGGGGCGAGAATGCCTACACCCATGGTACCGGCTTCGGCCACATCGCGGTTGAAGTCGCAGACGTGGAAAAGGCTTGCTCAAATCTCGCACAAGCCGGCGTACCTGTCATTCGACCGGCCGGTCCCATGAGCCATGCGCCGATCGAGACCGGACAGCGCGAAATGATCGCCTTCATCACAGATCCCGACGGCTACCGCATCGAACTCGTCGAACGCAAGCGAGCGTGATCGGCCCAGCTACAAGATTCCCGGCGTCTATCAGCAACCACAAAACAGAGGAAACCCAAATGCCTCTCGTCAGAATCACACTTCCCGCACATCGCCCAAGTGGCCTTTCTGAACAGGTATCGCAAGGCGTTCACAGCGCCATGGTCGAGACCTTCAATGTGCCCGAGGACGACAGGTTTCAGATCATTTCCGAGCATGTTCCGGGAGAGGGCATGATCTGGCCGGACGCCTTCCTCGGTATCAAGCATGGCGACATGGTCGTCTTCGTCCAGATTACCTGCGCCGAGGGGCGATCCATCGAACAGAAGAAAGCGTTGTTTGCGGCAATCGCTGCAAACCTCGCGCGCGTCGGCGTCCCTGAATACGATGTGATCATCAACCTGGTCGAAACGGCGCGGGAAAACTGGTCCTTCGGCAACGGTCTTGCCCCGTTTGCGTGAGATTGGAGAGCCAGACAACGAGGTTTGGGATCATCAATCTCGGCGGAAAGGACTCGTTACGTGCATGGAAGTTCTCCTGCCATTAGACTGGGAAGCCACTTCGTTTATTGGCGTTCGATAGTCCTGAGGGGCCGAATCTTGACGACGGGCGTTGCGATTTCTCCGCCGTCGGGAGCGTCGTACCGTGTGATCCTCCCCCAATGAAGTGGTCCGCCGTTATGTTCAGGAAAACGGGGGAATGGAATTCACCCCATATCTGGTCCGGGTGTTATGCGACCTTTCGGGTTTCGTTCAGTTGGGCCGCAAAGTCGCCCGGCGTCAAGTTTCCGAGCGATGAATGCGGCCGGTTTTCATTGTAGTCCATCCTCCAATTGTCGATCCTGCTGCGGGCATCGTCCATCGACAGGAACCATGACGCGTCGAGACATTCCTGGCGCAGACGACTGTTGAACGCTTCGATATAGGCATTATCGGTTGGTTTTCCGGGCCGGGAGAAGTCCAGCTCTGTCACCGCACGAATCGGCTTGACAACCCGCCGATACCAATCGGGAGAAGTCGATTATGATGGCCATATATCCCGACGCGGGGATCGACATCTGCGAGGGCCTCTCTACGAAGCCGCAGCGGTCATTCCGACCCGCTGCTCAACCGACAGCACCCTTCGGACAGGGGCCGCCAACTACGGGAGAGGATCGGCTTCAAACGTGCCACCGTGGCTGTGGCGCTCAAACTGGCGGTGATAATGCATACGATGCTCAAAACCGGCGAGCTCTTCAACCCGAATGCAGGAGCCACGGTATAATTCCGAATAGCGTTCAAATTCTGAACGCCTGAGGCGTCCCTGTCGGGACGTGAGCCGAGCCATTCCGCTGATGGGGTTATTATACTGCTGTCTCAGCAAAGTGCGTCATCCACATTGGAGGCTCGTCCCGCGAAGCTCCATCATGTGGCGACCAATGTCGACCGCGAAGACAACCATGCACCCGGCAGCGCCACCTCAATGGGATAGATGCCTTACGCCCAAGCTGCGATTAGACAACTCCATCAGTTCACCGTAAAGCCCAGTTGAGAAAGTTCTTTGTCCGATTACTTCCGATCTGTTTGAAAGGCTGATGTCGGTAGCGTTCGTGATGTCGACTTTAAATCGTCGGCCAAGACGTTGATTGCCATCACCAAAGTCACGTCGAAAAGTTCTGCCCAAGCTTCTACATTGACCTCCTGGATCGATGAGATTTTAGTGCCTCCTGTCCACCAGCCGTTTGTAATTGCAACAATCACGTCAGGTGACGGCAGCATCGATTGAAGCAGCGGCCACACAATCAGCTGTTCGTAACAAATCAGCGGGGCGATCCGAGTTCCATTGATCTCCATGACCGGATCTTTGAAAAACCCGGCACTTGCTCCACCAACAGTCCAGGGCCGCCACATGGCGCCTGGGACCGGCATGCGTTGCCGGTAGATGATTTTACTGCCCTTACTCGTTGCCTCGACGACCACATTGTCGTAGCCGGCGCCTTCCAAGACAGCTGCGCCGCCGATAACGGCTGCATCCGTGTTTGCCAAGCTTTTCATCCAGAGATGCTCGGTCGTTGGCGTCCAGGTTCCGAACGCGCTTTCCGGAAGGACGATGACCGAGTACCCCTCGCTGGCGGCTTTTCTGACCATGGCGATGATCGCCCTTTGCTGCTCAAAACCGTTGGTCTTGGCCTTGTCTGAATTGTTGAAGCTTGTGTTGATCCCGATCCATCCATCGGGCGCTGACGGCGGCGTCCAGCTCGCTGCGGACCATGTCCAGGCGCACAGGAAGATGAGCGAGGCGATCAGTCGGAACTGAGTGGTCATGACAATCAGTCCGACCGTCGTAACCACGAGTCCGAACCAGCCCCATCCGGGAAACAGCACACCTGCAGCCGTGATCGGGCTCGCCCACCCGGTGATTCCGAACGGCGGGACGCTCATCGCGAGAGCGGCGAGGCCATAACGCAGAGCCCGGTGCAACCTAGGCTTCGATGTCCACAGCACGGTGTGCAAGAGAACGAAACTCGCTGATGCGGCAAGCCAAAGAGCAACACTTAGCGCCTTGTTGATCTCCAGATAGGTCGATGCGCCTTGCGGAAGGTCTCGCGACGCCGCCAGGAAATAGGCCATTGACACCAAGGCCGACACGAGCCTCGTCGGTGCGAAAGCCCAGAGCATCGGAAACAGAATGGCCGCCGGAAGGGCCAGGACCTCGCCACTCCATGCAATTCTGCCAACAGCTGTGGCTGCGACAATCAAACCCGCAGCGGCAAGGATTTCACGGCTCGAAGGTGAAAACCTGTTTGGCCAGCCCAAGAACCCCGCTTGCCGGAAGCGGTCCAAAGTAGCGCGAGTCATAGGATCCCCTGTATGGTGAGTGCAGAAACAACGTGCCGGGGGGCACCACGCCGCCGGGATCAGGCGTCAGTTCCCGGCCCGATCCGTCACGCCGCTCAATTGCGGATTGCGGCAGAGCGAGACCGTCGATCGCGACGGATGTGCCGATCTCTACCGTCTGCCCGGGCAGCGCCACGACGGTCTTGATCAGCGGGCTAAGCCAGCCGGGGCAGAGGCCGCGCCGGATATATCCGCGCTCGCGAGCCTGACGAAACGCCTCGGTGAGTGGCGGACAAATGAACACCAGATCCCCGACCCGGACGTCGCGGTTCAGCGTTTCGATCCACCAAAGTCCGAGCGGATAGCTCGGTGTCAGATTGACCCGAAAGCCCGCCCCATACCCCAAGCCGAACAGCGCAAGAGGAAAGCAAGTGAGAGCGGTAACGATGACGGTCCGGCGATGTCGGCTCACTGTTTCAACCCCTGGCTCTTGGTCTGCGTCTGTCGCAACGCCTCGGACTGTTTCAGGGCCTGCTGGGTGCGCTCGTGAGCGGCAAGTTGCTGGCCGGTTCGCATGGTCGGCCATGCGGTGCTGAGTTTCTCCCGGTCAGCGGGCGACATGCCTTGTGCGGCCTTGTCGAAGGTCGCGCCCGACGGGTCCTTGGCGGCATTGCCGAGTAACGTGCGCTCGCCGAAACGCTCCGAAACCGCCTTGTTGAAGGTGTCGAGTTCGGCTTTGACCATTCGGTCGGCGAGCGCAAACCCAAGCGCGGCCGGCAGGTCGTTGCGATCGATGGCGTCGCGGACCTTTTCCATTGCCTGCGCCGCAGCCGGCGACAGGGACGGAATGTCGATGGACGTGCGTTTGCGGTGTCCTTCCTCTTCCAGCCTGTACTTGGCCGTCGCCCTCTCCCTCATGTCGAGATAGCGTTCGAGGTCCTTGCGCAGTGCCGGCACGTTGACTTCCGCAACACGACGATCATCCCGATCAGCGCGGCTCGTCAGCAACCCCTCTCGACCTTTGAGCGCGCCGAAGCTTGCCGCATTCCGCTCGATCTCGCCGAGGCGCTGACGGGCAATGTTCGGGTCTTCGACAACGGCTTCCATGCGCATGGCCTTGAAGGCGGACTCAGGATCCGCATAGACGAGGCGAATGCGGTCGGAGAAATTGTCCCATTGCTTTTGCAGGGCGGGATCGGTTTGCAGCATTTCGTCTGCGGCGTCGGTGACCGACATCGTGAAACTGGAAATGCCTTTGACCATGGGTTCGGACTCTCTGATTGATTGCGGAGATTGTTGAAGCGGCTGATCAAGCACTCCCAGCCGCGCGCCGGCGGCGCGAAGCCGAAGGCCGAGATCGACGAGTTTTTGTTTCTGCCGGATCGTCCATTGAACCCGGTCGCGCATCAACGTTCGCGCGACACGCACGAGGTGCATGCCGCGATTGTTGGCGAAGCGAAGAGCCTGCGCGTAGAA
>NZXU01000058.1 GCA_002698425.1 Ahrensia sp.
GCATCGACCTGACGCCCGGCTCGATCTCGGACACGGGCGGGCTGACCGGCAACCTGACCATCGGGCCCGACACGATCATCGAGAGCGTCATCGGCGGCTCGGGCAACGACACGATCACCGGCAACGACGCCGACAACGTCCTGCTCGGCAATGGCGGCGCCGACATACTCAATGGCGGAGCCGGTGAGGACTACCTCGATGGCGGCGCGGGCTCCGACCAGATTCATGGCGACGACGGCGACGACACCATCATCTATGACGCCGCCGACAACTGGGCCGCAGGCGCCGTCACCGGCGGGGCGGGCTATGACACGCTGGTCTTCGAACCCGGCACATTCGCAGCCGGCGTCTGGTCGACGCTGAACCTCGTGCAGAACGGCTTCGAACGCTACGCGCTCGTCACCTATGACAGCGGTTCCGAGGCTTGGCGCGAGATCGACGACTATTACAACACGTCGAACCAGCATATCGAGCGCACGACCTATTTCGACGACGGCACCTCGGAATATATCCGCTACGACTACGACAACACCGAAGCCTGGTCGGAGTGGGTCCAGGCCTACGACCAGTCAGGTACGATGGTTTCGGAGTTCTTCGTCTGGGACAACACCCAGTTTGCCATCAGCAATGACGGTGCAACCGTTTATGCGGATGTCGTGACCTATGCTGGTCGACAGGACGAAGGCAGCTCGGAAGTTTCATCCGACGGCAGCACGGTGACCTTGTCGGACAATGCCTGGAAAGCCATCGAACTTTCCAAAACGATTACGGCAAACACGATCCTGAGCTTCGACTTCAAGACGGATGTGGAAGGCGAGGTTCTGGGGATCGGGTTCGATACCGATGACACCATCTCCCCAAATTGGGTTTTCCAGTTGATCGGCTCCCAAGGTCCCTGGGGATTACAGGCGTATAACGGAAACTACACTGTCGGCGACGGATATGTTCACTACGAGATTGCTGTAGGCGAGTTCTACACCGGAGACTTCTCGAAGCTCGTTTTCGTGGGCGACGACGACGCGGACACCGGCGCCAATCCGACGTTCCGCAACATCACGCTTTACGAGAACGAACCGTCGAGCGGTTCTTCCGGTCTGCAAATCACCGATAATGGTGCTGCCGTAGGCGCAGAAATCCACGGCTATGACGAAGGGCAGGACAGGGGCACGTCCGAGCTTTCGTTAGACGGAAGTACTATCACCCTGTCCGGCAACGCCTGGAAGGCAGTCGATTTCACGAAGACGATTACGGCCAACACCGTGATGAGCTTCGACTTCAAGACCGATGTCGAAGGCGAAGTGCTGGGTATCGGTTTTGATACGGACAATATCCTGTCTTCCCAATGGGTCTTCCAGTTGAGCGGCTCCCAGTCGCCTTGGGGCCTGCAAGACTTCAACGGTACCTACACGGTCGGCGACGGTTACGTTCATTACGAAATCCCCGTTGGCCTGTTCTTCACCGGCGATTTCTCTCAACTCGTTTTTGCCGGCGACGATGACGCGCGCACAGGCGCCAACCCGTCTTTCCAGAACATCACGTTCTACGAAATGTCGAAGGTCACGGTTGTCGACAACGGAGTGTCGGTCGCGGCCGAACTGTTAGGTTATGATCCGACGCAGGACCGTGGTGCCGGAGCTATTTCTGCTGATGGCGCATCCGTGACTCTCTCGGGAAATGCATGGAAGTCGCTGGACTTCAACAAGACAATCACGGAAAACACGATCCTGAGCTTCGACTTCAAGACTGATGTTGCCGGCGAAGTCTTGGCGATCGGTTTTGACAATGACGAGAACCTTTCTCCCGAGTGGGCGTTCCAGCTTGCCGGTTCGCAGACTCCGTGGGGCCTGCAGGATTTCAACGGCACCTACACGGTCGGCGACGGCTATGTGCATTACGAGATCGCCGTCGGAGAGTATTTCACGGGTGACTTCAACCGGATTGTGTTCGCGGGCGATGACGATGCGGGATCGGGCGCCAACCCGACCTTCAGCAATATCAGCTTCTTCGAGGCCTCCGCGCAGGATCCGCTCGCGGCCAGCCAGGATCTCCTGCTGATGTAGTCAGGCGCGTTGCCTGACGAACAGTCTCGCCGGCCAATTTGGGGCCGGCGCCGTTCCGGGTACCCCGGGAAGGCACGGGTTGACTTGATCCTGCGAAAAGGCGCATCAACTGCCGCCTGACATCCCACGCAAACATTCGAAGCAAGCGTCCCCCGAACTTGAACGAACGGCAATCATATGGCCATACGGCCAAGGTATTGTTCAGAAAAGTCCGGTGGCATATGCGCGACCGGCGTTCATTCGGCCGAGCAGTGCAGTTCACCTTGTCTCTGGCGCGGCTTCAGGGCCTGACCGGCGTGTTCGGCTTTATCAGGGAAACGGCGCGGCGGTCCGCGACGCCGCAATACGACTATACAAGCTGGGCTGACGCCTATGACAATGTCACCGCGTTCGATCTCGAAGAGATGCGCCGGCAGGTTGCCAGTTTCAGCTCTAAGCCGCTGATTTCCGTCGTCATGCCTGTCTATAATGCTCCCGAGCGCTTTCTGCGCCAAGCCATCGAGAGCGTCATCGCGCAGGTCTATCCCCACTGGGAACTATGTATCGCCGACGATTGCTCGACCGACCCGAGAATTCCCGAAATCCTCCGGGAATACGCGGCCAAGGATACTCGAATCAAAGTCGTCTACCGCGATCAGAACGGCCACATATCCCGCGCCTCCAACACAGCGCTGGACATCGCAACCGGCGAATGGGTGGCTCTTCTCGATCAGGACGATCTTTTGGCGCCACACAGCCTGTTCCTGGCGGCGCAGACGATCTCGGCCCATCCGTACGCCACCATGCTCTATTCGGACGAGGACAAGATCGATGATTCCGGTCGCCGCTTCGATCCCTATTTCAAGAGCGATTGGGACGAGACGCTTTTCATGGGCCACAACATGTTCTCGCATCTCGGCGTTTACAAGCGGTCTCTCCTCACAGAAATCGGGGGCTTTCGCCCAGGCTATGAAGGCGCCCAGGACTATGACCTCGCTCTTCGCTGCATCGAGAGGACCGGCCGCGACAAGATCATCCATATCCCGCGCGTGCTTTATCACTGGCGCGCGATTCCCGGTTCGACGGCCCAGGGGCCGGGCGAAAAGAACTACGCAATCCTGGCCGCGGAACGCGCCCTGAACGAGCATCTCGCGCGCAGCGGCGTGGCGGGTCGGGTCGATGAGATCGCCGGCCGCGGCATGACGCGCCTGAGGTTCGACATTCCCGACCCCGCGCCGTCGGTCAGCATCGTAATCCCAACCCGAAATGGCGTTTCGCTGCTGAATACATGCGTAGAAAGCATAAAAGCTTCAAGCGCTTACAAGAACTACGAAATCGTTGTAGTCGACAATGGATCCGACGAAGCCGCCACGCTGACCTATCTCCAGCAACTGGCGGAGCAACCGCGTATTCGAGTGCTACGTTATCCCGGCGCGTTCAATTATTCCGCGATCAACAATTTCGCGGTGCGCCAGCTCGAATCGGACATCGTCTGTCTCCTCAACAACGACATCGAAGTGGAAAGCCCGGATTGGCTGAATGAAATGGTCTCGTTCGCCATTCAACCGCATATCGGCGCGGTGGGCGCCAAGCTTCTCTATCCGGACACATCCATCCAGCATGCTGGTGTCGTGACGGGAATGACCGGCGTTGCCGGACATATCCATGTGGGCCAGCCGGCCGAGACGCGGGGCATGATGTGCCGCAACGAGTTGGTCCATGAGGTGTCGGCCGTTACGGCTGCCTGCATGGTCGTGCGGCGCGCGCTCTACGAGGAGACCGGAGGGCTCGACGAGATTAATCTCAAGGTCGCCTATAATGATGTCGACTTCTGCCTGAAGCTTCGCGAGGCAGGCTATGTCAACATATGGACGCCGCATGCCGTACTCTACCACCATGAATCGCGCACCCGCGGATATGAGACGACGCCGGAAAAGCAGGAGCGGTTCGCCCGGGAGCAGGCTTACATGTATGACCGTTGGCCGAAATGGATTGAGCGCGATCCGGCCTACAATCCAAATCTCAGCCTCGACACCACCGACGGCGCCTATGCTTGCCCGCCGAGGCCGTGGAAAGCGAACGGACCGGGAAAAGCGACATGAGCGATAAGCCTATCTTCTTCATGCATATCGCGAAGACCGCAGGGACATCTCTCAACAGGGTCTTCACGGATGCCTTCGGCGACGCTGCCGCGCCGCATATCGAAGGCAAGCCGATTACGCGGGAAATGCTGAAATCGTCGCGCTTCGTCTCGGGACATGTGCGCCACCTCGTCTTCCGCCGGCTATGCGAGGGTATCGACTATCAATTCATCACGCTTTTGCGCGACCCCGTGGAACATTTGCGATCGCACCTCAACTGGGTGAAACTCCAGACGATCGACCGACGGCATTTGCCTTTCATATCGCGGAACGCTCCCGTCAAGCGTCTGAGCGAAGAACTGCGCAACGTGAATATAGCCAAGCCCGGCGAGATTCACCGCTTCCTCGACGACAATCTGGACGATCCCGAATGCGTTACGCTGTTCGAGAATTGTCAGACGCGCTATTTCATCGACGCGCCGGCGGATCGCCCCCTCACCTATGAAGACTTCGTCGAGGCGATGAACAACATGGCCCGGTTCGATTTCGTTGGCATCAGCGAAATGTTCGAGGCATCCCTCGAACGGCTGGCGAGCGAACTCGACCTTCCTCTCAACGCTCGAAGCGTACGTGAGAACGCGGCCAGCTACAGCCGCCGGATCGACCGGGGGCTGTTCCGCGACGAATTGTCGGACTATCTGGGCTACGATCTCGCCCTCTACGAACTGGCGAAAACCCGCTTCCTGCGGTCGATCTGAGTCTTTATCCGCCCTTTCCGGGCAGCGCGGATCTCCATCAATCCTCGTAGTCTTCGGCGGAAACGATTTCGCTCGCGTGGCCGGCCTCGAGACGCAGCACCTTGTTGCACGTGCGGGCGATCAGCTCGCGATTGTGGCTGGCAAGGACGATGATGCCCGCCTTGGCGGCGATCTCGTCCATGCGCTGCTTCGCCTTCTTCTGGAAACCGGCGTCGCCGGCGCCGATCCACTCATCCATCAGCAGGATCTCCGGCTCCATCGTGGTGGCGACCGCGAAGGCGAGACGCGCCGCCATGCCCTGGCTGTAGGACTTCATCGGCATGTCGATGAAGTCGCCGAGTTCGGAGAAGGCGACGATCTCCTCCATGCGCGCGTCGATCTGTTCTCGGCTCCAGCCGTTGATCAGCCCGCGCAGTTCGACATTGCGGCGGCCGGTCGCCTCGGGACGGAAGCCGAGCGTGATGTTGAAGAGGGCGTCGACGCGGCCGTCGACGACAACGCGGCCGGAGGTCGGCTCGAAAATCCCGAAGAGCACCTTGAGCAGCGTCGTCTTGCCGGCGCCGTTCGGGCCGACGAGGCCGAGGCGATCTCCTGGCTGAAGCGAAAAACTGACGCCCTCCAGCGCCGTGACGAACTGCTTGCCGCCTTCAGACGAGATGCGCCGTTCTGTTGGCACGCGGCGATCACGGGCGGCCAACGTCAGCTTGCGGCGCACGCGATAGACCAGCCCGAGATTTTCAACGATAACCGAGACCATCAGAGCACGAAAACGATCTGTTTGCGCGAACGGCCGAGCATGAGGATCCCGACGATCCAGGCAAGAAGCGCGATCGTCAGGCACACGGCCCAGGCGCGGAGAGATACGACGCCGTCGGTGATCGGCATGCGGACCACTTCGAGGTAATAGGTGAAGGGGTTGAAGTGATAGAGCAGGCCCCGCAGGCCGGAAACGTCGCCGTCGCCCCAGAAGATCGGCGTCAGGAACATGCCGAGACGAATGACGTTCTGGACGAGGAACCTCAGATCCGGGAAATGGGCGCCGGCGATGGCGAAAATCAGGATGACCGGCGGCGCGGTGAGGACGATCAGGGCCATGCCGGGGATCGACCAAAGCCACATGCCAACGGGGTAGACACCCGCGACGAGCAGGATGGCGACGCAGCCGACGAGTGCGTAAGCCGACCGGATCACGGACTGCAAGGTGAGGCGCAGGACATAGGTGGTCAGCGGCAGGGTGGTGCCGCGAATGAAGGAAGCTTCGCGGACGAACAGGTCGGAACTGAGCGTCAGCGTTTCGGCCAGGAACAGCCAGACGAACAGGCCGACCGACGCATAGGCCGCGAAATTCTCGCCGCGGCCGGCCGCTCCGAAGATCAGGATGAAGGTTCCGGCAAGCGCCAGATAGTTGATCAGCATCCACAACGGCCCAAGCGTCGTGCGCCGGTGCTGGTCGCCGATATCCTCGCTGGCGAGCGCGATCCAGACTGCGCGCCGGCGCAGCGCCTCGCCGATGTCGAAAAATGCCGAATCGATGACCGAATGCATGAAAGCGTCCATGGATGATCTTGCGCACGCTGACTAGCATGGGGCGCGCGCGTATCACAATTACAGGCCAGTTATTGCCTGTTCGCCGATTGCTTATCCACCCGCTTCCGGACGGGATTATCCTTGGGGCAGAGAGCCAAACGAGGATCGCGATGGATACGTCACCCAATCTCGCCCTGCCCTATATCGCCCCGCAGCAGGCGCAGAAACATGTCACCCACAACGAGGCACTGCGGATGCTGGACGCGGCGGTCCAAATCGGCGTCGAAAGCCGTTCGCTAACTGAGCCGCCGGCCGATCCGGGCGACGGCGAACGCCATATCGTCGCCGCGGGCGCGACAGGGCCTTGGGCCGCCAAGGACCATGTGGTGGCCGCGTTCCAGGACGGAGCTTGGGCTTATTACCAGCCGCGGGAGGGCTGGCTTGTCTGGGTCGCCGACGAAGCGGCGCTCCTGGCGTACGACGGCGCAGGCGCATGGATCGCGGCGGCAGTCAGAAGCGGTGTTCCGCAGTTCGGCGTCAACACAGATCCGGATCCGGTCAACCGGTTGGCGGTCAAGTCGGACGCGGTGCTGTTCAGCCATGACGATGTGACTCCGGGCAGCGGCGACCAGCGCATCGTGGTCAACAAGGAGGCGCCGGCGAAGACCGCGTCGTTCCTGTTCCAGACGGCCTGGAGCGGACGGGCCGAGATCGGCATGACGGGAGACGACGATTTTTCTCTCAAGGTCAGTCCAGACGGTGTCAGTTGGCACGATGCGCTGACGGTCGACCGCGATACCGGCCGCGTCGCCTTTCCGTCGGGCGGGGTGCGGGAACTGCTCGCCGCCGACCGCACCTACCATGTCGACGCCGTGGCGGGCTCAGACACCAATGACGGGCTGACGGGCGGAACAGCTTTCGCGACGATCCAGAAGGCAGTCGACACGGTCTACGGCACGCTCGATCTCAACGGTCACGATGTCACGATCCAGCTTGCCGCAGGCACCCATAACGGCTTCACAGCGGTCAATCCGCAGGTCGGCGCGGGCACGATCAAGGTAAAGGGCGACACGGCGGATCTGGAGGCATGCGTCGTCCATGACCAGACCGGCAGCACACTCGTCATCGACGTGCAGAACAGCGGTACCCGGATCGTGCTGGAAGGGCTGAAGATCACGCGTACGGCGACGGCCAGCCTCGTGCGGGCACTGTCCGGGGCGCGAATTGAGTTCATCACCGCCAACAAGCTCGCGGGCGCCGGCCGCACGCATTCCGTGATGTCCGACGTGAACGCCTATGTCAGCATAAAAGGGAGCCTGGTCGTGGTCGACGCCGGCTACACGCTGTTCTATGCCGCGCGCAACGGCTTTCTCCAGATCAGCGGTATGGCGGCCGACCTAACCGCAGCCCCTGCCCTCGGGGTCCTCGCACTCGCCAACAATGGCGGCATCCTCTTTGCCTCGGCCAGCAGTTTCTCGGGAGCGGCCACCGGCGGATTTCGCTACGCGGTACAAACAAACGCAATAGTAAATACGAACGGCGGCGGCGCCAGCTATTTTCCGAACGACAATGCGGGGACAACATCAACGGGTGGAATTTATGCATAGAACGAACGAATGGTCACGCATAACATCAATGCTAGCATGGGTGTAACCGTAAGCGACGGACCATAGAACAATAGGAATTTCAGAGGCGGCATTTGAACCAAAAAACTGCACAAGCGCGGGCAAAGGGCTTTGTTGGAAACCTTCCCGATGAGCACATAAGAGTTCATCCAAATCTTCGCATCGAGTGTCCGTCGGTCGTAAATAAAACAATCCGCTGGCAGCACCCCAGCCGTATCGGTGCGTATTCGATGCTTCATGGGCCAGGTTCGGTTTGTTGGGCAGAAATAGGTCGCTATTGTTCAATCGCGCCGCTTGTGACAATCGGTGCTAACGAACATGCGATGGACTGGTTTAGCACATCGTCTCTGCTGGAAAACTCCAACCTTTATGGCTGGAACAAGCTTATAGCGGCGGACGAAACGCCCTGCACCACAATGTTTCATAACAGTGCCAGTATCGAGAAGATCACAATCGGCAATGACGTTTGGATAGGGCAAAGCGCGTTTATCAGGAACGGTGTGACGATCGGCGACGGAGCGGTGATTGGCGCCATGTCGAATGTGGTATCGGATGTTCCACCCTACTGCATCTATGCGGGAAATCCCGCCCGTTTCATTCGTCACCGATTCCAAGAAGACATCATCGAACGATTACTGCGGCTTCAGTGGCATCAATACCGAATATTCGATTTGTTTCCCGGTGTGTCGAACGAAATTTCGGAGACAATCTCCAATATCGAGAGAATCATAGAAACGACTTCACTCAAGCCTATGGAACCCGATATCCTTGAACTATAGAAGCGACCTCATCTGCCGCTGGCTGAACTCGTACTGATTGGTAGAGATCGCAATATGGCGTCCATAACGAGGACTTCACTTTGATCCCGAGCAGCACTATCGGTTGCGGATTCGATTCCCATCTGCTCACCGGTAATATCCGGAGGCAGATAAAGGCGGAAGCGAAAACATATGAACGCAGGATATCAATGCAATGACAAACCCAGACCAGCCGGTCGATCATGCCGCCTCTCCGACACCCTATCTGGATTCAGAGACACTGAGTTTTTTTGAGCAGAGGGCCAGCCAGTCGAAATGCTATCTTGAGTATGGCTGCGGCGGCAGTACTGTCCACGCAATTCAAAAGGCACGGATTCCCTCCATCATTTCGGTGGAATCGGACAAGGAGTGGAGACAGAAGGTCCTCGACTCGGTTCAGTTGCAAAGCCCCGACCAGCTTCGACTGGAGCATTGCGATATCGGGCCTGTCGGCGCATGGGGAGTGCCTATCGATCAATCCCACATACGCAACTATTGGCGCTACTCGTGCCTGCCTTGGCAGATCGCTCGCAATCACAACTTGTCGCCGGATTTCGTAATGATCGACGGGCGATTCCGCGTCGCTTCATTCCTCTACAGCCTGATTTCCTGCAAGGACGGCACAACTATCCTGTTCGACGATTACTACGACCGGCCGAGCTACCATACGGTCGAACAGTTCTGCGAACCGCCCCAAAAGGTCGGTCGAGCCGCTGTCTTCGAAAGCGCCTCCCGATACGAATTTCCTGCTATCGCTGCGAAACTCGCGGAATTTTCGATCGTTCCCGGCTAGGCCCAACGTAGGGAATTACGAGCTTACATCTCGGCAAGATTGTCAGTTATTGTCTGCAATGGAATGGTGACGGGATCAGCATTCCACACCCAACCTTCGGGGGTCGGAAAGCTGGCGGCTCGGTAACTCAGGCCTTTCACCTGGGACAACACTCGGTAGATAGACCGTCCTTCCAACGGCTTGGGAAACAACTCGAGCACCGATCCTCCTGGCGGCATGTACCAGAGGTTTGCCAGAGCCGCCCCGTGCTCGGCGACCACCATTGCGGCGCCGCCGAATAATCGCGCTTGATCCGCCAGAGACATTGGCGCGAGTTCCACGACGCGGAATCCGCGACTGGTGAAGAAATCGGTTATTTCTTCGTGGTTTGTCGCATATCGGATCGAACCCGGCTCCCGCCGGATATAGATTTTCTCCCGGGCGCCGGACGATGCACCCAAAACCATGGCGAGTTCCGTCATCATCGGAGCCATCAGGAGCTTGATTCTAGCAATTTCCGATGCATGCCCGACCCGAAGAACGTGAGCCGCCTTCAGCCGGTATATCCTACCCTTTTCGGTAGTCAGCAAGGTTTCCTGACGGACATCGAGAATGCGAAGAAATTCCAGTACCTTCGAGATCTTCTCCGCAGACATGAACCTAGGAAAAGACAGGCTCCTTTTCAGGCCTGAAAGCGAACTATCGAACCGTGACAGATAGATTGAGGGCAGTATCTCGTGCAGAAATACACTGTAGTTGAATGAACCGAACCGAGACGTGCAGATCACGGGCTCTTCGATGTCGACGATGATTGAGGGGTCAATGCTCCAAGTTTCTCCGACAGCGGCGAATTCATTTGCAATGTGATCGCCTTCCACCGTCTCCGAGATGACGTAGCCGTCCGAAGTAATCACCGCGCCGGTGGCGGTCATGAAAACGTCGTTGAGCTCGAACCGCGAAACATCCGCGAAATTCAGTTCGGAATGAATATGCCCCGCGCAATCGCCAGACAGAATTCCGGTCGGAAGTTCAATTCTCCTCGGCGCCCGGTAGGTGAAAGCCGGGGCAGACACATCGGATGCCCCTACCTTTCCCTTGATCGCGATCTTCATACCGGACACCACAAACGCCAATCGTCGACAAACACGAGACCCGACCTGCGCTTCAAGCGAGTTCTCTAAGCGGGCCGACGCTCAGTTGCGTGCGGCATTTTCCAAACCATTCCAGATGCGCTTCCGCACTCTCCGTGTGGGTCATCGGCTTGGGAATCCGCTTTACATTCTCTTCCCAAAGCTTCGGCTGATTGGCCAGCTTGACCATCGCCTCGGCCAGCGCGATCGGATTGCGCGGTTCGACATGGGTTTCGGGCGTTCCGTGGGCGGTCTTCTCCGCCATGCCGCCAATATGGGAGGCAACGACCGGGCGGCCATGCGTGTAGGCTTCCTGGATCACCATCGGGGAATTTTCCCACCAGATCGACGGGACGACGACCCAGTCGACGCTGCGAATGCGCGACCCGATGTGGTCCGGATCGTAGGGGCCATTCCATGAAATCGCACCCGTCTCCATCAGCCTGGCGCGAAGGCGTTCCACTTTTTCGCGGAAGTCAGGCGCCTGGAGCTCCAGATTCGCGCCGTTCACTTCGAGGCGTATCGGCACGTCGCTCGTCGCATTGGCGATCTCCAGTGCCTGAAGAAGGATGTCCACGCCCTTGAACGGATTGATCTGGCCGAAGAAACCGAAACGGTTGCGCAGTTCCCCGCTGCCGAGCGTACGATGCGGCACGGGTTCGACGGGCATCTGGCCATTGTCGATGGTCACGATCCGGCTGTCCGGAATCCCCCAGCCGACATAACGCCGCCGCAGGAACTCGGAGGGCGCAACGAAGCCGTCGATCGCGCCGAAATGGCCCTGGATATATTGCTTGCGGAGCCAGAAATCCTCCCGCGAGACATCCGGGTAGCAACGGTGGCAATCCTCCAGCGATTCCCTCGAACACAGGCGCGAACTGCCGAGTTTGACCATCTGGCCGTTGTTCATGCAGATGGCCTGGAACTCATGCAACGTCAGAAAGATGCCGGCATTGGGAAATGTGCGCCGGATCACCTGAAAGATCTCGATGCCAAGCTGGCCGTAGTGATGCACGTGAACGATGTCTGGCCGCACGACGCGCAGCCATTCGGCGAAACGATGATAGGCGTTCACACGGTCCTGGCCGCGAAAATGGCGCCAGTCATGCATCTCGCGGTTCCAGAGATATTCCCCTGACCGACGCGGCGTGATCAGGTTATTCGGATTTTCGCCCGGCCGCTGAATGCCCGCGAGGAAGACGGCTTCCTCCACATCGGGATGCGCACCATATGCCTTGAACAGGTTGTAGGCCGCGATCTCGGCGCCGCCCAGGCTGAAGTCCGGATGGCCGTGAACCAGCACGGCGACACGCAATCGATTTCTCATTGCGCCGCCTCGCGCATGCTCTCGACAGCGAGTTCCTCGATCGCGTTCCCCCAGCGAAGCTGGTGCCGGACCGCGTTGAAAATCGTGACCATCTGCCGGAATTCCGAGTCGCCGGCGCCTTTAATCGATTGGCGCTCGAGATGGGTGAGTTCCACGCCGGGGTAGTAGCCGGGTAACAGGCCCGCGGCACGATATCTGAGACACAGATCGCTGTCTTCAAAATCGCCGATAAGATAGCCGGAGTCGAAGCCACCAAGCGTCAAGAACTCCTTGCGCCGCACGACCATGCAGGCGCCCGTAACCGCATGACGCTCGACGATACCGACTGTCCCGTCGGCCTGAGGCGGCAATCCGAGCAGCGGATGATCGTTGATCCAGACATCGAAGGTGCTGTTCCAACGAAACTCCATACCCACATGCTGCAGACCGCCGTCCGGGAACAGAAGCCGCGGCGCGACGACGCCAAACTCGGGACGTTCGTCCAACTGCCCGGTCAGCGCCTCGACCCACCCCGGGGCCGTCGGAAAGGCATCGCTGTTCAAAAACACGAGAAAGCGACCAGACGCCAGGCTGGCACCAAGATTGTTTGCGCCTGAATATCCGCGATTGGCATGGCCCCAGACGATCGAGAACGGCACGTCGTAGAGCTCGAAAAACTCGTTGGCCCGGGATAGAAAGCCGGCGAGAATGTTCGGATCGTCAACGACATATATCAGCTCGGTTGCCGCTTGAAATTCGGGATCGGTGGCAAAGCCGAGAAGTTGATGCTCCACGAAATCCCATCGCCCGTATAGCGGTACGATGACACTTGCCTGCGGATTGGACGGCATGCGGCCGAATGTCCATCTATCGACCTTGCTATCGGAAAGCGCCCGATTGCGCATATCGATCACGCCGCCGATAAACGGCATATCCACACTCGAATATCGGTCGGACAACGCATGTCGCGGGGTGCGATTGCTGAACAACCAATGCGCATGCTTTACCGGATCGAATTCCGCATGCGTCACCTTGCATTGATGCAGAATTCGCTTTTTGCCATTCTCCCGGGCGACCAGGGATACCTTGGCCGGTTTACGGGTGCGTTTCTCGAAACAGGCCAAGAACCCCGATTCTGCAGCCAAAGGGCCGAATTCGTTCCCATGCTGTGCAGCAACGTCCAGGCGTTGAACGGTCAAGGTTTCCGTGAGCGCCAGCGTCCCGCCTCCGTCTATCGAAAGGAAGACATCGCCTGATTGCCGGGGCAGCGCCCAACCCGTCACCGCGAGAACGCCGGTATCAATCCATCGCGCATCGTCAATGTGGCCTGCGGCCGACGAGGGAGGGCCGACATCGGATTTTCCCCCGTTTATGACATCCGAGAAATAGTTACGAGCCGAACTTGGCAGATACTGTCCGCTTCTCTCTATCGCTTTCTTGAATGACATTAATTCGCCCGTCGCTCAGCCACGCGCCCGAAAGTGGCCCTGATATTTGCTAGGTTGCTTTCATTGGCGGCGCAACGTTTCGGCCGTTTTTTCACGACCCATCCAGTTAAAATAGGCCAGCCCGGCTAAATTTCACAAGCCGGATCTCGCAGGTGACGATGCCTTCCGGACGCAAGGCAGGGCAAACCACCGACTTCCGCTACGAATCACACAGCCGAAGGCGGATGCACCATTAGCGGGACAAAGCGGCTAAGCCGATCTTCAATCCCGCGTGAAATCGACAATTACCTCGATGTCAGAACCGCCCGATCAGCACGCCGAGCATCATGGACAAATTTCCCGCCATCGTTTGACGGTAAAGGCGCAGTGTCCGAAGAAACTTCAGCCTCTGCAGGGGATTGGCGTTTCGGCGCAAGGCCGAAAACTGGGCGAGTACGCGCCTGTTGTCCTCGGTAAGCAGGTCCCGATTCGCCTCAAGGGCGGTCATGTTGGTATCGATCCAATCGAACCATCGCCCGCTGACGAGCAGCCCGAGGCGCTTCAGCTTGGCGAAGACACCCGAATTCGCGCCGACCAGGTTCGTGGCGTGCTGGCGGTAATGGATATGGGGGGTGGCGTCGTAAATCATGGAACCGCCGGCGCCGGTGACCAAAAGGTAGGCCCACCAGTCATGGCTCACGAACCGCGCATCCCTGCTCGCCGTCTGAAGCAGGTGCATTGCGCTTTTGTTCATCACCATCGTGTTCCCACCGGCTATCGACTGGACGAGCGCATTCTGGAACGATGGCGGGCGGCGCATGATCGGCGAGGTTCCGACCGGTTCGCCATCCTCGGTGATGGTTCTCGTGGCAGAGCCGTACAGTCCGGGGGTGGATGCGGGCACGGAAACCAGACCCTCGATGGCCGTTTCCAGCTTGTCGCTGTCCCACCGGTCGTCCTGATCGCAAAAGGCTAAATAGTCCGCTTCCGGATTGGCACGCAGAATCAACGACCTGAAATTTTCCGCAAAGCCGGCGCGCGGCCCGTCGACTATGTCAAAGCGGCCCTTCCGCCATGTCTTCGCGGCAGCGGTCAGTATTTCAAGCGTTGCATCGGTAGAACCATCATCGGAGACGAGAATGTCGATACGATCGACAGTCTGCTTCTCGAGGCTCTCCAGTTGCTCGGGCAGATGCAGCGCCCCGTTATAGGTCGCGAGAAGAATGACGATACGCGGCGGGTTCATCTCTGGCCTTTACCAGAAGCGTTGCCGGTCCTGAACCGTTGATGCGAGCGCGGTCCGACGACGTTGCTCCAATCGAGGTTTACGTTTCGCAATCTACTCTTCCGAGGCACCACCGGCGCGTCAAACGCGTCCGAACTTGTCCTCGAGCCGGATAATATCGTCCTCGCCGAGGTAGGCACCGGTCTGCACTTCGATCAGTTCGAGTTCGATTTTGCCCGGATTGGCCAATCGGTGGATTTCGCCCCGGGGAATATAAACGCTTTCGTTCTCGCCGAGGGTCTTGACCTCGTCGCCGATCGTCACTTCTGCGGTGCCGCGCACAACAACCCAGTGCTCGGACCTGTGATGGTGCTTTTGCAGGGAGAGTTCCTTGCCCGGCTTGACGAACAGCCGCTTGACCTGGAACCGCTCGCCCGTGATCAGCGAGGAGTACCCGCCCCAGGGCCGATAGCTGGTTTGGTGGATTTCGGTCAGCGCCAGCGTTTCGGGATCGGACTTGAGGGCCTTGACGATATCGCCAACCCCCTGCGCTTTCGAAAGCTTGCCGACAAGCACGGCGTCCTCGCTGGCGATCACCGCCACATCTTCCAGTCCATTGACCGCGATGTGCAGCTTTTCCGAGACCACCAGCGACCCCCTGGTGCCGATCAGGCTCACTGGTCCACGCGCGACATTGCCCTGGTCGTCCTGGTTTCCCGCCTTGTGTACGGCGTCCCATGCACCGAGGTCCGACCAGACGATCGGGCTGCGGACAACAGCCGCCTTGTCGGTCTTCTCGAAAATGGCGTAGTCGATCGAAATATTGGGGGCTTGCGAAAACGCCTCCGAGTCGAGCCGAATGAAATCGAGGTCCGCGACGCCCTTCTCGACGGAAGCGATTGCCGCCGCGCAGATCTCCGGGGCGAGGCGCTCGCATTCGGCCAGGAAGGTCTCCGCCCTGAACAGGAACATGCCGGAGTTCCAGTAGTAGTTGCCTGCCGCGATCATTTTTTCCGCGGTTTCGGCATCCGGTTTTTCGACGAAACGCGAGACGGTTAGAGCGCCGCTTTCCTGCTCCGGCCCCGCCTCGATATAGCCGTAACCGGTCGCCGGTTCGGTCGGCGTAATGCCGAAGGTGACGAGTTGACCGGCTTTCGCCGCGGCGACGGCGGTCGCCACGGCCTGCCTGTAGGCATCATCCACCCTCACCTCATGATCAGAGGGCAGGACGTGAACCAAGGTTCCCGGCTTCCTGTTTTCAGCGAAAGCACTCGCGGCGGCGATGGCCGGCGCTGTGTTGCGCGCAACCGGCTCGAGGAGAATCGCGCCCAGCGTAACGCCGCATTCAGCGGCCTGCTCGGCGACGAGAAATCGGTAATCCTCGTTGGTGACGACAAGCGGATCCGCATAATCGCCGGTTTCGCGCAGGCGCAGAAGGGTCTCCTGAAACAGGCTCCATTCCCCCGTCAGCGCCAAAAACTGTTTGGGACGCGCCGAACGCGACATGGGCCAAAGCCGTGTGCCCTTGCCCCCTGCCAGAATAACGGGCGTGAAATCACTTGCGTTGCTCATTCAACGACTTCCTGTCTGCGCGTTTCAGTCTCAACAGCACATAACAACACTATTTTGAACATTCGTTACCGCGAAGCGATCAGCCTTCAGCGGCGCCGATTTCCGACCCATTCTCTTATGGCATCGTGGGCGCGGATATCGCCAAGCAACCACCAAGACAAGCTCGAGCGCGCACGAACAAGATTGGCTCCGCCACGTTTCCGGCTGGATTTTCAACGAAAGAACGTCGCGAGCACAAGCCTGGCGTCCAGAATGATCGTGCGAACAGCACAGTATCTGGCGTCGATCCGGGCAAGTTTCACGGGCTCGCTCATGTCGGTTCCGCCAACCTGAGCCAATCCGGTGATGCCGGGGGCGCAGTCGAATACGCCCAGCTTGCGCCGCCATTCGACCAGTTCCGTCTGGCTGGGCAGGCAGGGGCGCGGCCCGACGAGGCTCATTTCGCCGCGTGCGACGTTCCAGATCTGCGGAAGCTCGTCGATCTTTGTTTTGCGAAGGAAACGGCCGAGCGGCGTGATGTGGCTCGGCGCGACCTCATGCGTGCCGGCTTGCGGAGCATCGGTGGCCATGGTCCGGAACTTGTAGCATGTGAATACGGTCTCGGCCCGGCCGACACGCGGCTGCGCGAACAGCCCCGGCCCCGGTGAGGTCAGACGGACCGCGATCCAGACAAGGATCATCAGCCAGCCCAACAACAGGACCACCGAAAGAACGAAAGCCAGATCGAGACAACGGCGCGTGAAGCGATAGACGGCGTTTTGCTCGGGAGCATCGGTACAAATGACTTCGCCTGCCAGTTTCCCATTCATGATTCCGGAGACGCCATCCGCAACCCGTCCCGCATGAACGATTGGCAAGAACGCGCCAACGATCCGCGACGCCGGTCTCCGGACGAAGGGTGGAAGCCGGTTGAGCAAGCCGAGACGGCCGCCAAAGCGGTCGCCATAGACGGGCGGAAGCCGCAATTGCACGAGATCAATCCCCGTCATCGCCGCAAGGGCGGCTTCGCCTTCCCTCTTGGTTTGCGAATAGGGGTCTGTGCGACCGGCTTCGAGCGCATGGATTGTCGTTGCGTTGATGAATTTGCCTATCCCGGCATCGCGCGCCGCCGTTGCGACTCGCTGAAGGAATTCCACATTGACGATGCGCATCTCCTCCAAAGACGCCGTACTGTCATTGTTCGTCACGGCGAGATGCAGAATGGCATCGCAGCCCGCCAGAGCGCGCCGCAGATCGCCATAGTCGAATACGGGATAGTCAGGATAAAGTTGGCTCAGGCGTGACGGATCACGGCCCAATAGCACAAGCTCGATCCCACGGCCGGAAAGTCGCGGCACGATCAGGCGACCGACCTGGCCCGACGCACCGGTGATGGCGAGCTTGCCTGTCATTTCGCGAATATGGGCGTTTGGGCCGCGGACTCGAACCGACGTTCTGCAATCCGCCCGCGCGAACCGCGCCTTGCCACCCTAGACGGCATTTTCAAACGCCGCGACGCCGTCGCGTCCGAAGCCGGAGTCCCGCATGCGCTCCCATTGCTTCAGCGCCGCGCCGATGGCCTGGTGCATGTCCAGATAGCGATAGGTACCCAACCGACCGCCGAAGTGGACGTTCTTCTCCGCCTCGGCCATCTCCCGATATTTGCGGTAGAGTTCTTTGTCTGCCCCGGTGTTGATCGGGTAGTAAGGCTCATCGCTCTGCCCGGCGCTGCGCGAATATTCATGGACGATCACGCTGCGGTCGTCCGGATAGTCCCGTTCGGGGTGGAAATGGCGGTACTCGACGATGCGTGTGTAAGGCACGTCCTCGGCGGCGTAATTCATGATCGACGTTCCCTGGAAATCCCCGGTCGGGACGACCGCTCTCTCGAAATCCGTCGTGCGCCAGCCCAACTGGCCTTCGCTGAAAGCGAAATATCGGTCGATCGGGCCCGTGTAGATTGTCGGAACCTCGGAAGGAATGGCGCTGCGGAGGCTGAACCAGTCCGTGTCCAGCATGATGTGGATGTTCTCGTTATCGAGCATGCGCTCGAATATCGCCGTGTAACCGTCTACGGGCATTCCTTCGCGCGGATCGGAGAAATACCGGTTGTCGAATGTGTAACGGACCGGAAGCCTGGTGATGATCGACGCCGGTAACTCGCGGGGATCGGTCTGCCACTGCTTCATCGTGTAGCCCCGGATGAAGGCCTCGTAGAGCGGGCGGCCGATCAGCGAGATCGCCTTCTCCTCGAGGTTTTCCGGATCCCTCCCCGCAAATTCGGCCGCTTGCTCGGCGATCAGTGCGCGGGCTTCGTCGGGCGTGAGGTGCTTCCGGAAAAACTGGCAGATCGTCGCGAGGTTGATCGGAAGGGAAAAGGCCTCTCCGCGAAAGACCGAGAACGGCCTGTGGCTGTAATTCGTGAAGCCCGTGAAGCGGTTGATGTAGGACCAGACCGCCTCGTTGGGCGTATGAAAAATATGCGGGCCGTAGCGATGAACCTCGATTCCCGTCTCAGGATCGCGCTCCGAATAGCTGTTGCCGCCGATATGCGGTCGCCTTTCGACGATCACAACCTTGAGGCCTGCCTCGTTGGCGGCGCGCTCCGCAATCGTCGCGCCGTAAAAGCCCGCGCCGACGATAACGAGGTCGGCCTTGTCAAAATAATCCATCGTTTTGTCCCAGCCGAGGCAAGCGGTGGCGCGGCGCTCCCGCAACCATCATCGCGATCGCGGCGACCTTAATGGCCGGAAAAGACGAGCGCCAGTCCAGCGGCGGCATTGATTACATTGGCTGTTTCAGTCAAGGACATGTCGCCGTGCCGAGACATTTCGAGGCGGTCCGAAATATCCGAACGAGGGAGATATCCGGCTTGACCGGCACCGGTTCCATGAAGAAATCAGTCCCCGACGCCCGGGTCCTGGTTACCGGCGGCGCCGGCTACATAGGATCGCATGCCTGCAAGGCGCTGGCGGCAGCCGGTCTGACGCCGGTGGTCTTCGACAATCTCGTTTATGGGCATGATTGGGCGGTGAAATGGGGACCGCTGGAGCGGGGCGACATCAATGATCGCGCCCGTCTCGATGATGTCATCCGGCTTTATCGACCGCAGGCCGTCCTGCATTTCGCGGCCTATGCGTATGTGGGCGAGTCGGTCACCGATCCCGGCAAGTATTATCGCAACAATGTCGCGGGCACGCTGACACTGCTCGAGGCGATGCGCGATCACGCGATCCCCCATATCGTTTTTTCGAGCACTTGCGCGACCTACGGCATTCCCGAGGCGCTTCCGATCACCGAAACGACGCCGCAGCGGCCGATCAATCCCTATGGGCAATCAAAGCTGATGGTCGAGCAGATCCTGTCCGACTTCGCCCGCGCCCACGGGATCGGCTGGACGGCGCTGCGTTATTTCAACGCGGCGGGCGCCGATCCGGATGTCGAAATCGGCGAAAGCCATGATCCGGAAACCCATCTCATTCCGCTGGTGTTCGACGCGGCGTTCGGGCTGCGCGAGGCCATCACGATACACGGAACGGATTACGACACAGCCGACGGAACCTGTATTCGCGACTACGTCCATGTCAGCGACCTTGCCGATGCGCATGTCAAGGCGCTCTCGGCTCTACAGTCAGGCGCGGCATCGGGCGCTTTCAACCTGGGCACCGATCGCGGACACTCCGTTCGGGCCGTGATCCGCGCCGTCGAGCAGGCCACAGGCAGAGCGGTGCCGGTTATCGAGGGCCCGAGGCGGGAGGGCGATCCTGCCACGCTTGTCGCAGACGCCTCGCGGGCTCGTTCCCTGCTGGACTGGACGCCACGCTTTGTCGAGCTTGCCGAGATCGTGGAGACCGCCAATCGCTGGCACGGCAACGCGCCGACGAGTACAATCAACCAATCCGCGAAGACATGAAAATCTATTCCTGCTTTACCCCGTCGCACGAAATTCTTTATCGCGACTATTTCCTTCCGGCGCTTCCGAAAGAGTTTGAACACCATATTGCCCCGATCGACATTTCCGGCAGCGGCGATTTCGGGACGCCCGATTTCATTCAATGCCTGGAAGCAAAACTCGAAATGGCACTGGAAAGCATTGTCGACAATGCAGGATCTGCGATCGTCTGGAGCGACGTGGATATCATCTTCACTCGAAAATCTGTTCCCCTGCTCAACGACCTTCTGAAAGATCGCGATACGGATATCTGGTTTCAAAAGGAAAGGCCGGGAGGCGACAAGGAAGTCAATGCAGGCTTGATCCTGATGCGTTGCAATGAGGCAGTGGAAAGACTCTATCGTGACGCAATCGCGCTGATGCGATCGACACCCGGTTACAATGACCAGCACGCGATCAACGAAATACTGAGCAAAGGGGCAGACATATCCTGGGCCTATCTTCCCCATCAGTTCGCCGCAAGAAGCCACGGATGGCCGCCAAGACGGGATTTCGTCGCCTATCACGCGAACTGCACAATGGGAGACAACGGGGTTGGACAGAAAATCCGGCAATTCGGCAAGGTGCGGAAACTCCAGAGATGGGGCCCCGTCTATTGGCACTATGTGCGCAATCGCGACAAATTGCGCCGATCGTTCCACAAGCGACGAAACGGTCGATAGGATATCGCGTCCGCTAACGAGTAAACCGTTCTCGGCATACGCGCCGCGCCTATGGAGGAGCGCTGCCTTGCGTGTCCACAGCCGCCATTAACGGTTTCGATGAGGTTGTCTCGGCATAATGATGTCCCTTGCGGATACCAAATGGACCATCGCCGCCCATGGAAATGCGGAGACTTTCTCTGGACACCACCGACCTGCAAACCGTGCCCTCCATCGCCGTTTTGATCCCCTGCTTCAACGAGGCGGCGGCGATCGCGTCTGTGATCGCGGATTTCAGGGAGGCGCTGCCTGGCGCCCGGATTTATGTCCACGACAACAATTCATCGGACGGAACGGCCGAGATCGCCCGCGAGGCCGGTGCAATCGTCACGCATGAGCCGAACCAGGGCAAGGGTAACGTCGTGCGGCGCATGTTTGCGGATATCGACGCGGATATCTACATCCTCGTCGATGGCGATGGCACCTATGATGCGGCCAGCGCCGGCAGGCTGGTGGAGACGCTACGTTCCGGGCCCTATGACATGGTCAACGCAGCGCGGCGGCACACCGAAACGGAAGCCTACCGGCCCGCGCATGTCTTTGGAAACCGCATGCTGACCGGCACGGTCGGCACGCTCTTCGGCCGCAAGACAACGGACATGCTGTCCGGCTACAAGGCTTTCAGCCGGCGTTTCGTGAAGACCTTCCCAGCGCTCAGCCGCAATTTCGAGATCGAAACGGAACTGATGATCCATGCGCTGGATCTCAGGCTCCCGATCACGGAAATCGAGGCGCCCTATGGAGTGCGGACCGAGGGGTCGGAGAGCAAACTCAGCACGTTCCGCGACGGTTTCCGGATATTGCGGCTGATCGGCTGGTTCCTCCGCAGCGAGAAGCCGATGACTTTCTTCTCCGCGCTGGCGACAGTCTTCTTCCTGCTGTCGATCGGCATTGGTGTTCCGGTGATCGCGGACTATTTCGAGACGGGGTTGGTGCCGCGTTTTCCGACCGCGATCCTCGCCGCGTCGATCATGCTCCTATCAGCGCTCAGCCTGTTCACCGGCTTCATTCTCGACACGGTCACGCATGGGCGCAGAGAGGCGAAGCGGCTCGCTTACCTTGCGCAGCAACCGCCGCCGGCGACAAACCGCAGTGGCGCTCTGCGCGATACGGATCAGTCCAGGTAATATCGTCCGATCACCGTCACCTGGAGGACGGCGATCGTGACGAGCGGGAAGACCGCTAACGTGATCCATCGGACCATGTCGACCGCCCACTCGAACTCCGAGCCTGCAATCGGCGATCGTGCGACGGCAAGGACGATCGGCAGGAAAACGAGCAGGGGCAGGAAATAGCGTCCCTGTACGCCTATGACATAGTCAGCGCCGACCGGCGTCCAAGCGAGGTACAAGGCGCCAAAAACGGCTCCTGCGGACAGCAGTACCGCTACTGCACATACCAACAGCAACGGCCACGACGCTCTTGCCTTGCGAAGCAATGCGTCATGCAGAAACGCCAGTCCCGCCATTGCGAACGCAAAATCCACATAGAGGTGTGGAAGCGGGGTGTCGAGCCAGCCCAAAACCCCGACTATCTGATGGACGAAGTTGCCGAAGAAACGATCCAGGGTTTCCCCGGCGATCGCGAAGACAGCGAGCGGATTCGCCAGGAGGTATGCCAACTGCCGCCCCTGGTCCGCCAAACCCGACGGATTCTCAATCGGCTCGGCCACGAACACCATCATGGTCAGCGGCCAGCCGAGACCGAGGACGACAGAAAACAGGAAAGCGGCAAATCGCGCGCGAAAACTCGCTGCGGGAAGGACCAGAACGATCAGACTGAGAAACGCATAGGTGGGCCGCGCCATCGCGACGAGCGACAGGCACAGGACGCCGACTGCGAACTCCATCGTATTCATGCGCCGCTCGTCGACAATCGACCGTAAAATGCAAGCCAACGCGACGGCCGCGACTGCGATCATCAAGCCGTCCGGGCTCATGGAAGCGAAGAGCGCGGAAACCATGGGGAAGGACAGGAGAGCAAACAGGAACAGGTTTGCCCTTCCGACAATCAACAGCGCGACTGTGGAGATCAGGACACAAGAGACCGCGTTGAACATGCGAACGAGAAACACGGTTCGTTCTACGGAAAGATCGAGTTTCTTTCCGACATGGATGCCGACGGCCTGCGGCAAATAGAAAATGGGCGGATTCGACGCGGTGTTCCGAAAATCCCGCACAGCCCTGTCATTGCCCCAAAGAACCTGCCGGAGCCTGTCGCGCATGTCGCGGTCGAGTTTCCGATCGCGGTGAAACGCAATCTCCACCACTTCACGCATCGCTCGGTTGATCGCGAGCGACGCCTCGCCTCCGAAAAATATGCGACCATTCACCTCGTATCGTTGCGCGACCCAATGGCCATCGGAAACGACTTCAGCTCGGTACATGTGGTTTTCCGAGTCGGGCGTCTGAAATGCCGGCACGTTAAAGGCGAGAAACGTCACGGTGACGAGCGAAAACAGACAATACAACAGGGCCGTCGCGCTCGCGCGCGCATCGCCGAACAGATACTTTCGCAAGGCATCTACGACCATGTTTCCGGTGTCCCCAATTCCGGATATCGATCCAGCCGGCCTTCGGCAACGATCTCAAATATCGTTCAATTCAACTGCCGCGGTAGGTGGAAAAGCTCCATGGCGTCACGAGCAAGGGCACGTGATAGCCGGCATCCACATCGGAAATCGCGAAGCGGATCGGCACAGTGTCGAGAAATGGCGGTTCCGACTGTTCGACGCCCTTTTCGGTGAAATAGGCCGCCACTTCGAAATGCAATTCGTAGACGCCCTTTTCCATCGCACCGGCGTCGAGCAGCAATTCATCGGTGCGGCCGTCGGCGTTGGTCACCGCCTGCTTGATCAGTTCGAGCTGGCCGCTGCCGGGCGGCGCCTTGTAGAGCGCCAGACGCATACCATTCGCGGGCTTGCCGCTGGCGGTGTCGAGCACATGGGTGGAGAGCTTGCCTGCCATTTTCATTCCCCGATCAGATCGTTCAGGCGAAACTCGCCGATGCGGGCGATCTGCGCCAGCGCCTCGGCGATTTCGCCGTCAAGGTCGTGATCCAGCCGCCGTTCGAATGCGGCGAGGATCGAATGCTTGTCATGGCCGCGGACGGCCAGGATGAAGGGAAATCCGAAACGGGCCTTGTAAGCGTCGTTCAAGGCGTGGAAGCGCTCGAATTCCTCTGGCGTCAGACGGTCGAGCCCTGCGCCCTTCTGCTCCGATGTCGACTCCGCCGTCAATTCGCCGGCCAGCGCCGCCTTGCCGGCGAGATCGGGATGGGCGCGGATCAATGTCAGTTGCGCGTCCCGTCCGGCCTGGTCGATCGCGGCGACCATGGCCCCATGCAGGGCGGTGATCGATGGAAAAGGACGCCGGCCCGCGACGGCCTCCGCAACCCAGGGCGAATGTTCGAAGATCGCGCCCAGCGTTTCGACGAATTGCGAGTCGGGACAGGCGTTTAGGTCAGCAAGCGAAACCGTCACTCCATCGCTCCGCTGCGCACCCGGATATCGTCGATGGCGTGAAGGATGTTCTGCGGTGTCGCCGGCGCCTTCAATTGCGGCGACAGGCCAGCCCGACCGCACGACGCGATCGCGTCGCGGATGGCAAGCCAGACGGAGACGCCCAGCATGAGCGGCGGTTCGCCAACGGCCTTGGACCGGTAGACCGTCTCTTCGGCATTCGGCGCCTTCTCGAGCAGCGCGACGTTGAACTCGCGCGGGACGTCGCGCGAGCCCGGGATCTTGTAGGTAGAGGGGCCGATGGTGCGCAGGCGTCCCTTGTCGTCCCACCACAATTCCTCGCAGGTGAGCCAGCCCATGCCCTGCACGAAGGCTCCCTCGATCTGGCCGAGGTCGATCGCCGGATTGAGCGACGCGCCACAATCCTGCAGCAGGTCGGCGCGCAGGCAGCGGCTCTCGCCCGTCAGCGTGTCGATGGCGACCTCGGCGACCGCGGCGCCGTAGGTGAAGTAGAAGAACGGACGACCCTTCAGCGTTGCCGGGTCCCAGTGGATCTTCGGCGTTGCGTAATAGCCGGCCTCGGAGAGCTGCACGCGGGCCGCCCATGTCATCTTCGCCAGTTCGCCGAAGGAGATGGACCGATTGCCGGCATGGACGCGCCCCTCGCGGAAGACGATCTCCTCGACGGGCACATCGAAATGTTCGGCGGCAATATTGGCCATGCGGCCGCGAATGGCGGTGGCGGCGTTGTAGGCGGCCATGCCGTTCAGGTCGGACCCGGTGGAGGCGGCTGTTGCGGAGGTGTTAGGGACCTTGCCGGTCGTCGTTGCGGTGATCTTCACCTGGTCGATGCCGATCTGGAAGACCTCGGCGACGACCTGGGCGACCTTCATGAACAGGCCCTGCCCCATCTCCGTGCCGCCATGGTTCAGGTGAACCGAGCCGTCCTGATATACGTGGACCAGGGCTCCGGCCTGGTTGAGCGAGGTCAGGTTGAAGGAGATGCCGAACTTGACCGGCATCATCGCCAGTCCCCGCCGCAGGATCGGATGCGTCGCGTTGTGGGCATCGATCTCGGCGCGACGACGCTCCCATTCGGAGGACGCCATGATCGCGTCGGTTACCTCGACGAGACGGTTCTGATGGCTTTCGACAGCCTGACCGTAAGGCGTGACCTCACCGGTTTCCGGCGCGTAGTAGTTGATCGCGCGGAGGTGATTGGGATCCATCCGCAATTCGCGCGCGATCTGGTCCATGATCGCCTCGATGGCGATGATGCCCTGCGGGCCGCCAAATCCGCGAAAGGCGGTGTTGGAGACGGTATTTGTCTTGCAGGCATGCCCGGCGAAACGCGCCGCCGGCACGAAATAGGAATTGTCGGAATGGGTCAGCGTGCGGGTGATGACCGGACCGGTCAGGTCCGGCGTGTTGCCGGCGCGGGCCAGATACTCGATGTCGAGGCCGCAAATACGGCCGTCCTTGTCGACGCCGGCCTTCCAGGTGGCCACCATGTCGTGGCGCTTGCCGGTGGCGCTCATGTCGACCGAGCGCTTAAGCCGCATCTTGACCGGACGCTTCGTCGCGCGGGCCAGAAGCGCGGCTGCTCCGGCGATGATCGTCGGCTGGCTTTCCTTGCCGCCGAAACCGCCGCCCATGCGCCGGGTGAAGACATCGACGGAATTCGCCAGGCCGCCGAGGATGTGGGCGACGTGATGCTGGACTTCGGTCGGGTGCTGGGTCGAGGAATGGATGACCATATCGCCATCCTCGCCCGGTACGGCATAGCCGATATGGGTTTCGAGATAGAAATGATCCTGGCCGCCGATCTCCAGCCGGCCCTCGATGACATGTTCGGAGGCGGCAAGCGCCGCATCCACGTCGCCCTCTATGAGGATTTGCGGCGGCATCACGTAGGAGCCCTTGGCATGCGCCGTTTCGACATCGAGAACCGGTTCGAGTTCCTCGATATCGAGCGAAACCGCGCGCGCCGCCTTGACCGCCTGCTCATAGGTCTCCGCCGCGATCGCGCCGACCGGCTGGCCGACATAGTCGACGATGTCCTCGGCAAAGAGCGGCTCGTTCGGAAGGACCGGACCTACGTCGTTGTGGCCGGGTATGTCGGTCGCCGCTACGAAGGCGGCGACGCCCGGCATGGCGAGCGCCTTTGCAGGGTCGATACCCTTCAGTTTGCCGTGCGCCACGGGCGAAATAACAAGTGCGGCATGTAGCGTGCCGGGCAGTTCCGCCATGTCGTCGACATAGGACGCCTCGCCGGCGATCTGCTTGGCGGCGCTGTCATGGGCGATGCCGTGGCCGACAACGCTGCGCTGTACGGTCTTGACGTCGATATTCATAGCGCCATCACCTCCACGGTCTCGCCTTTCAGGTCATGAGCGAAGCGTTCCAGCAGCGCCTTGGCCGTCTGCATCCGGTAGGTCGCGCTGCCGCGCCAGTCGCTGAGAGGCGAAAAATCGTCATGCAGCGAATGAACGGCCTCCGCGACGGAATCCGAATCAAGCGCGCGGCCCAGGAGCTTGTTTTCCATCGCTTTCGCCCGTTTCGGGATCGCCGCCATGCCGCCATAGGCGATCCGGCAGGCGCTGACATGGCTGCCTTCCGTCGCGATCCAGAAGGCCGCGCAGACGGTCGAGATATCCTGATCGTAGCGTTTCGACAGTTTGTAGACGCGGAATTGCTCGCCCGCTTTCGGACGCGGCATAGTGACGGAAACGATCACTTCGTCCGGGCGCAGTTCCGTCTTGCGATAGTCGAGGAAGAAATCCTCCAGCGGCAGCGTGCGCGCGCCATTCGCCTTCGAGGCGAGCGTGATCGACGCACCGAGCGCGATCAGGGCCGGCGGGCCATCGCCGATGGGGCTTGCGGTGCCGATATTGCCGCCCACCGTGCCCATGGCGCGGATCTGGGTGGAGCCGAAACGGCGGATCAGGGTCGCAAGGCTCGGATAGTGCGCCCGTGTCGTGCGAAGGATCTCGTCCCAGGTGACGGCGGCGCCGAATGTCCACGCCTCGGGTGTTTCCCCGATCGCGCGCAGTTCCGCGACGCGCCGTGTCGAGATGATCCGGTCCCAGTCCGTGTGATAGTCGGCGCGGGCAACGCCGAGATCGGTTCCGCCCGCGAGGATCGTCGCCTCGGGATACTGCGCGCGCAGCGCCGTCAGGTCGTCCAGTGTCGCCGGCTGATGCAGAACCGATCCGCCAAACGCGACCTCCGAATGCCATTGCGGCAGATCGGTCGCCTCGGACGGCCGCAGCCGGGTCTTCGCCGCGGCCTGTGCGGCTTCCACGATCGGCCGATATCCGGTGCAGCGGCAAAGATTGCCGGCAAGCGCGTCATGGATCGCCTCCTCTTCCGGTTCCGCGGATGCTTCCAGCAGTCCGGTCAGCGACATCACGATTCCCGGCGTGCAGAAGCCGCATTGCGACGATCCGTTGGACGCCATGGCATCCTGAAGCGGCGTCATGACGCCATCCTGCTTCAGGCCTTCGACCGTGGTCAGTTCGACGCCGTCGAGTTGCGCCGCCGTCATGATGCAGGCATTCGCCGCCTGGCGCGGCCCGTCGCCGCGACGCACGAGAACGGTGCACGCCCCGCAGTCGCCTTCGGCGCAGCCCTCCTTGGTGCCTGTCAGATGGGCGTGGTTGCGAATGAGGTCGAGCGCTGTGGTATCCGGCCGGACGGCGAAGCTGACGTCCTTCCCGTTCAGGACAAAGCGGATGGTATCGGCGGTTGTGGCTTGCGGGTTCATGGCTTTCGATCTTGCCTTTCAGCCGGAAACGGCGTCAATCCGATAGCGGGTATCGGGATAGTCGTATTCCTCCAGATTATTACCCGGTCCGTCGCGATCGACGACGATGAAATCGCAGACCTCCTCCAGCGACAGAAGCGGGTGATGCCAGGTGTTCCTGGCGTAATTCACGCCAGTCCCGGCAGGGCAGAAAAAGGCGATCGGCTCGCCCGGGCGACCACCCTCGTCCGGGGCGACGACGGCGAGAAACGGGCGGTTCGAGACCGGATAGAAGAGCTGGCTGCCGAGCGGATGACGCTCCATCATGGCGATCTCGATCGGCGGCGCGAAGGGCTGGCCGCGAAACAGGCTGACGATCGCCTTGCCGCCTTCGTCGGAAACGTCGATCGTCGCCATATCGTGGAAGCGTTCGGTGGAGCCCTGATTGATCAGCCGCAATTCAGCGCCTTCCGCCTCGACGACATCGCCAAAGGCGGCGAAATCGCTTTGTGAAACGGGACGAACGGCCAGCGGGACGGTCTTCATGCGCCCTCGGCCTTCGGCGGATGGACCTCCCACCAGTGGCGCGCGATCTCGATGCGTTTCGCCACCCAGACATCCTCGTGGCTCTTCACGTAGTCGAGGAATCGGGCCAGCGCCGCGGCGCGGCCGGGGCGGCCAACGAGGCGGCAATGCAAGCCGACCGACAGCATCTTGGGCGCGCCGGCGCGGCCTTCGGCCAGCAGCATGTCGAAGCTATCCTTCAGATAGGCGAAGAACTGGTCGCCGGAATTGAAGCCCTGCGGGGTGGCGAAGCGCATGTCGTTGACGTCGAGCGTGTAGGGCACGATCAGATGCGGGCCGTTCACCCCGTCGACATAATAGGGCAATTCATCGGCGTAGGAATCCGCCGAATAGACGAAACCGCCCTCCTCCTGGACGATCTTCAGCGTGTTGTCGGAGGGCTTGCCCTGATAGATACCGAGCGGCCGCTCTCCGGTGATCTCGGTATGGAGGCGAACGGCGGCATGGATATGGGCGCGTTCCGTCGCCTCGTCGAAATCCTTGTATTCCAGCCAGCGCAGGCCGTGGCTGGCGATCTCCCAGCCGGCCTCCTTCATGGCGGCGACGGCTTCCGGGTTGCGCATCATGGCGACGGTTACGCCATAGACCGTGACCGGCATGTCGCGCTCGGTGAACATCCTCCAGAGCCGCCAGAAGCCGGAGCGGGAGCCGTATTCGTAGAGCGATTCCATGTTGAGATTGCGCTGGCCGGGCCAGGCGTCCGCGCCGACAATCTCGGAAAGAAGCTTTTCGGAAGCCGGATCGCCGTCGAGGATCGAGCTTTCCCCTCCCTCCTCGTAATTGACGACAAACTGGACCGCGAGCTTCGCGGCATTCGGCCATTTCGGATCGGGCGTCGTGCGACCGTAACCGACCAGATCCCTCGGATAATCGTTTTTTGAATACATGGTCCAATTTTGACCCCGGATTCGTTCTGTTCGCAAGCGCAAAAAAAGCCGCGGACGATGCCGCGGCTTTTGATCGTATCCGTGGTGGCCGCTTACTTGCGGCGGAACAGGCTCCACAATGCCGGAACGAGCGCGGCGGCCAGCGTCGCCTTGATGATGTCGGTGACGATGAAAGGACCGACGCCCCATGCGACGATCTTTTCCGATCCGAACAGGAAACCCATCCAGAGCGCGCCGAGAACGAGAATGACGAACGTGCCCGCCATGTTGGCGGTCCACAGCTTGACGGGGTTGCGGGAAAAGCCGCGGTCGGCTGCCCAACCGGTGATGCCCGCGGCGACAGTAAAGCCGACGAGATAGCCGAAGGTCGGGCCGAACAGGGTGGCCGCGCCGCCACCATTGGTGAAGACCGGCAGGCCGGCCGCGCCTTCGGCCAGATAGGCAAGCAGTGTCGCGACGGCGAGGTTGCGGCCATAGGCGGCGGCGATGGTGAAGATGGCGAGGGTCTGCAGCGTGACCGGCGTCGGGTTCGGCCACAGCGGGACCTTGATCTGGCCGGCTACGGCGATCAGCATCGAGCCGGCGACGACGAGAAACGCATACAGCGCATAGCGCGTCGCGGTTTCCGTCGGCAAGGCGCGGGAGATAAGCGATTGGGAAGCGGTGGGAGATGCCATGTCCATAATCCTGTCTTGCGGCCCCGGACGGGAATGCGGGCCCTTCCTTGCCTATATCGGCGAAGCTGGTAATCAGCAAGCCGACCTTCCGGCGAGATTGTGAAAAGGACTGCGAAACCGAGATGGCCGACATCGAATTCGACCGCCGCTTCGAGCCGGCCCATGGCGAAGCCGTCCCGCTCTCCGACATGGTTCAGCGCCTGACGGTCAACAATCCGGGCCCCTTCACGTTTCACGGCACCAACAGCTACATCGTCGGACGCGACACGCTCGCCGTCATCGATCCCGGCCCCGAGGACGAGGCGCATCTCCGGGCGCTTCTTGCCGCGATCGGCGGAAGACCCGTGAGCCATATCTTCGTCAGCCACACCCATGCCGATCACTCGCCGCTCGCCGCTCGGCTGAAGCAGGAAACCGGCGCGACCGTCGTCGCGGAAGGCCCGCACCGGGCCGCGCGCCCTCTGCATATCGGCGAGATCAATCCGCTCGACGCGTCATCCGACACGGCGTTTTCGCCGGACCGGGCGCTCTCCGACGGCGATGTGATCGATGCCGGCGAGTGGGCCATCGAGGCCGTGGCCACGCCCGGCCATGCGGCCAATCACATGGCGTTCGCGCTGAAGGGCACCGGCATCCTGTTCTCCGCCGATCACGTCATGGCCTGGGCGACCTCGATCGTTGCCCCCCCAGACGGCGCCATGGCCGATTACATGACCTCGCTGGAAAAGCTGATCTCGCGCGACGAGACACTCTATCTGCCCGGCCATGGCGGCCCGGTGTCCAAGCCGGTGAAATTCGTGCGGGCGTTGAAAACGCATCGCAAGCTGCGGGAAGCGGCGATCCTCGACCGGATCCGCAAGGGCGACAGGACCATTCCCGACATGGTGCGCGAGATCTACCGCGATACCGACCCGCGCCTGCACGGTGCGGCGGGGCTGTCCGTTCTCGCGCATCTGGAGGATCTCGTAGCGCGGGGCCTGGTCGCGACGGACGGGCCGGCGGCGATAAACGGAGTCTTTACACCGGCCTAGGCCGCGACGATGCCGATCAGGTCGAAGTCGAGCGCCTTCAGGTAGCGGTCGATCAGGCGGGCATTCCAGCCGAGGTCGTGGGTGACATAGTCGGTGCGCGCGCGCATATCGACGAAGCTCGTATCGCCCTCGTCGGACAGGCGCAAAACGATCGATCCCGGTATCGCCAGCACGGTAATCATATAGGAAAACTCGAAATAGAGTTCGTCATCGGCGCCGATGCGCCCTCGCCTCGACACCAGGGTCCAGCCCTGTTTCTCGGCGGTTCTGAGGATCGTTTCCTCGATTGCTTCCGGCGGCGCCTTGAAACGCCGACCGCTCAGATGCGGATAGCCGTCCTTGAGGCGCGACGCCACCAGCGCGGCCGGGTTGCCACCTGGCGCTTTCGTTTCCTCGACCAGCAACGGCGGATCGACGACATCCGTCGAGACATCGCTTTGATGCGGGGCAGCGATCCAGGCGAATGCGTAGAGGCAAAAGGGCAGAAGCGTCAGAAGCGTCAGGAACAGCGCCCAGCTCGCCCTGCGTCCGCCGCGCGTCCCGTTCAGCCAGAGGCTGCGAAACGCGACGACGATCAGGACGAGGCCGACCAGCGCCAAGGCGAGCACGCAATTCACCAGGACGAAGAAGGTCAGCGTGTCGACGACACCCGCAAGATGGGCGATGACCGAGACCAGTCCGAGGACCGGCGCGAAGATCGAGAAGCGCAGCGACCAGCCGGCTGCGAGCGAACGCTTCCGAACCGGAAGAGGCCGGAGGATCAAGGGTTCGCGTCTTCGTCCAACTCTCAGCATCGCCATGTCGCGGCGTTAGCGCGAAAACACGCAATGTGTAAAGCGGATTAGAAAAGTGCCCGGACGCTGCCGCGGCGCGCCCAATTGCGGCCAAACTGGCCTTGAACGCTCGTCCTTGCTGGTGGGAGGCAAAAACCACGCAAGGGAGACGCGCAGATGCCGTCTGAAAACATGATCGAAACCACGCTCATCGAAACGGCCGGAGCGCAGATCGCGCAAGGCGAAAAGGATTTCGTCGATCTCGAATCTGTGGAACTGGAACTCGCCCTCGACCTGCGGATGCTGAAGGAATTCGGGTTCGAGGAATGTCTCAAGCAGGCTGCGGAGGCGAGCGGTTTCGAATTCCTCTTCCAGCTTCCCGTCTTCGACAAGAACCCCGGCCAGCGCATCGCGGTCCTGTCCACCGGCGACGGCGACAAACTGCTCTACGCCGTCCTGGACGATAGCGGGACCGAGATCGAAATTGTCGCGGAAGACGCGATGCGCGAGGAAATCCGCGATTTCGCGGGCGCGTTCATGGATGTCTTCTCCAAGCTCGGCGAGGCGCTGAACCAGGCGGCCTGACCCCGTCAGGCGCGCTCGTCGGCACCATTGGCGAGCGTCGCCTGGGCGGCCGCCAGCCGCGCCACCGGCACGCGGTAGGGCGAGCACGAGACGTAGTGCAGCCCGACCGTCTCGCAGAAGTGGATCGAAGCGGGTTCGCCGCCATGCTCGCCGCATATGCCGAGCGTGATGTCCGGCCGGGTCTTCTGGCCACGCTCGGCGGCCATCTGGATGAACTCGCCGACACCATCGACATCGATGGTGATGAAGGGATCCCGGTCAATCACGCCCTTGCGCAGATATTCGTTCAGATAGAGCCCCGCATCGTCGCGCGAAATGCCGAAGGTCGACTGCGTCAGGTCGTTGGTGCCGAAGGAGAAGAACTCGGAACTCTCGGCGATCTTGTCGGCGCGAATCGCAGCACGCGGCAATTCGATCATCGTGCCGACGAGATACTCGATCCCGGTGTCCCACTCGCTCATCACCGCCTGGGCGACGATATCGATGCGATCCTTGATGAATTTCAGTTCGCGCTCATAGGCGACCAGCGGCACCATGATTTCCGGGACGACCTTCTCGCCGGTCTTCTCGCCGGCCTCCATCACCGCCTGGAATATGGCGCGCGCCTGCATATCGATCATTTCCGGATAGCAGATCGCCAGCCGCACACCGCGATTGCCGAGCATCGGGTTGATCTCGTGCAGATCCTCGATCCTCTGGCGAATGCGCTCGGCATCGATGCCCATGGACTCTGCGGTGTGTTCCAGTTCGGGACCGAGGCGCGGCAGGAACTCATGCAGCGGCGGATCGAACAGGCGGATCGTCACCGGCAGACCGCCCATGATTTCGAAGAGATGCAGGAAGTCGACCTTCTGCATCTGCTGCATGGCGGCCAGCGCTTCCTCGCGTTCGTCGACATCACCGGCGAGGATGAAGCGGCGGACCGCGCGAATGCGTTCCTCGTCGTTGAACATGCGTTCGGTGCGGCAGAGGCCGATGCCCTCGGCGCCAAAGCCGCGGGCGGTGCGCGCTTCCTCCGGGGTCTCCGCATTGGCGCGCACCTTCATGCGGCGGATGTCGTCGGCCCAGCCGATCAGCGTGGCGAAGTCGCCGGAGAGTTCCGGCTGTACCGTCGGCAGTGCGCCGAGCAATACCTCCCCTTTGGTGCCGTCGATCGTGATGACATCGCCCGCCTTGAGCGTGCGGCCGCCGGTCAGCATCGTCCCCTTCACGGTGCTGATGCGGATCGATCCCGCGCCTGAAATGCAGGGCTTGCCCATGCCACGCGCGACGACGGCGGCATGGCTGGTCGTGCCGCCGTGAATGGTCAAAATCCCCTCGGCGGCGTGCATGCCGTGAATGTCTTCCGGGCTGGTTTCCGGACGCACGAGGATCGTCTTGCGGCCCTTCGAGTGTGCTTCGACCGCCTCTTCCGAGGTGAAGACGATCTCGCCAGTCGCCGCGCCCGGCGATGCCGCCAGCCCGCGGCCGATGACGGTGCGCTCGACATCCGGGCTGATGGCGGGGTGCAACAGTTGCTCGAGCGAGGACGGATCGATACGCCGGAGCGCCTCGGTCTTGGAAATCAGCCCCTTTTCGGCCATGGCGACCGCGATCCCGATCGCGGCGCGTGCGGTGCGCTTGCCGTCGCGGGTCTGCAACAGCCACAGCTTGCCCGTTTCCACCGTGAACTCGATGTCCTGCATCTCGCGGAAATGGTTTTCGAGCCTCTTGGCGATGTCCTTCAGTTCCTGGAAGGTCACCGGCATGGCGTCCTCCATCGGCGTGAGATCGCCATTGGCGTTTTGCGCCTTGGTCAGCGGATGGGGCGTGCGCAGGCCGGCGACCACCTCCTCGCCCTGGGCGTTGGGCAGATATTCGCCGTAGAGCGTGTCTTCCCCGGTCGCCGGATTGCGGGTGAAAGCGACGCCCGTCGCCGACCCCTCGCCCATATTGCCGAAGACCATCGCCTGCACGGTGACCGCCGTGCCCCAATCCGACGGGATATTGTGAAGGCTGCGGAACGTGACGGCGCGCGGGTTCATCCAGCTCTTCATGACGGCGCGCACAGCGCCCCAGAGCTGGTCCAGCGGGTCCTGGGGGAATTCCTCGTCCATCTCGTCGATGATCGCCTGTTTGAAGGCGTCGATCAGGTCGCACCAGTCGGACGCGGTCAGTTCGTCGAGGGGCTTCTTCGCGATCTCGTCGACAATGTCCTCGAAGAGCGAGGGATCGACGCCCATGACGAGGCCCGCGTAATTCTGAATGAAGCGCTTGTAGGTGCCATAGGCGAAGACGGCACTTCCGGTCGCGTCGGCCAGAGCCTTGGCGCTCTCGTCGTTGAGACCGAGATTGAGGACCGTGTCGAGCATGCCCGGCATGGATTCGCGCGAACCGGACCGCACCGACACAAGAAGCGGTTTTTCGTTGCCGCCAAAGGACTTGCCGGTCAGTCTTTCGAGCGTTTCGAGGCCCTGCTCGACCTCGCGCTTCAAGCCATCGGGCAATTGCCGGTCATTGGCGTAATAATGCCGGCAGGCTTCCGTGGAGATCGTGAAGCCGGGCGGAACGGGCAGGCCCAGCCGGGCCATTTCGGCAAGGCTCGCGCCCTTGCCGCCCAGCCTGTCGCGGTCGCGGGCGGTGCCCTCGGCCTTTCCTCCTCCGAATGTATAAACCCAGTTCGTCATGCGGCTTCGGCCAGTGCTCTCCTCCGGTGCGACTTAGGCGGCATCCTCCATGCCGCGTCAACCGGAACCAATGCATAACGGTTAGCGCGGCATGGTGCGAGCACTTTTTTGCAGTGCAACATAATCTGGTAGGGTGCGGCGATCAGCTCGCCTCGCGCAGTTCCTCGGCTTGCTGGAGGTCGACGGAGACGAGCTGGGATACGCCCTGCTCGGCCATGGTGACGCCGAAGAGGCGGTCCATGCGGGCCATGGTGATCGGATTGTGGGTGATGATCACGAAACGGGTCTCCGTGTCCTTCACCATCTGGTCCATCAGGTTGCAGAAACGCTCGACATTATGGTCGTCGAGCGGCGCATCGACCTCGTCGAGCACGCAGATCGGCGCCGGATTGGTCAGGAAGACCGCGAAGATCAGCGCCATGGCGGTGAGCGCCTGTTCGCCGCCGGAGAGCAGCGTCATGGTCTGGGGCTTCTTGCCGGGCGGGCGGGCGACGATCTCGAGGCCGGCTTCGAGCGGGTCCTCGCTCTCGACAAGCTGCAATTCGGCCGTGCCACCGCCGAAGAGATGGGTGAAGAGCCGCTGGAAATGGCCGTGGACGACCTCGAAGGCTTCCAGCAGCCGCTCGCGGCCTTCGCGATTGAGGTTGGAAATGGCCGAACGCAATTCGCGGATCGCCTCGATCACGTCGTCGCGTTCATGCACGAGCGTTTCCAGCCGCTCGATCAGTTCGGTCTGCTCTTCCTCGGCGCGCAGGTTGACGGCGCCGAGGCGTTCACGCTCGATCTTAAGGCGTTCGAGGCGGCGCTCGATGGCGTCGACATCCGGCATGGGCGCATCGGCGTCGAGACCGGAGAGCTTCAGCGCTTCATGGGGCGCGCAGTTCAGCGCCTCATGAATGCGCGCCTCGACTTCCTTCCGCCGTTCGACGCCGGCAGTCAGGCGCTCCTCGGCGCGGGCGCGTTCCTCGCGGGCGCCGGAAAGCGCGGTGATGGAATCGGTCGCCGCCTTGTCCGCTTCCCGCGACGCGGTTTCGGCGAGCGCCAGCTTGTCGCCGGCCTCCTTGCGCGCCTGTTCGGCAGCCTCGATCTCGCGAACCAGCTGGCGGCGGCGCAGCGGCATCTCGTCCGGCGCATCCTCGAAAGCGGCAAGTTCCTTCGCCGTCTCGTCGCGGCGGGCGGTCAGGACCCCGATCTGCTGGTCGGCATTGGCGCCGCGGGACTTCCAGCTTTCGCGCTCGGCGCGCAAGGCAACGAGGCGGCGCTGGCGCGCCTCGCGTTCGCGGGCGAGCGACTGGTGATTGGCGCGCGCCTCGGTCAGGGCGGCGCGTTCGGTCGTGACCACGGTGGACTGTTTCTCGACCGCAGCATCGAGGGCCGACAAATCGGGCTCGCCGGCAAGCGCGGTCTCGGCCTCGGCCAGGATACCCGTCGTTTCCTCGATATCGGCGGCGGCGCGGGCGACGCTTTCCTCCAGCACGGCCTTGCGCTTCGACAATTCGCCGGTGGCGCGTTCGGCGGCGGCAAGCGCCTCGCGGGCTTCGCGAACGCCGGTCTGCGCGGCGCGCAGGGCCTCACGGGACTGGCGCTCCGCCTCGATTGCGGCACGGGTTGTTTCCTTGCGCTCGGCGACGTCGGCCTCGCAGGCGCGCAAGGCCTTCGTCGCCTCGACGATCTCGGCATCGAGCTCGGCGAGGCGGTTCTTCTGGGCCAGGCGCTGCGCGGCCGGGGTCGGCGCATCGGCGCGCGCGGTATAGCCGTCCCAGCGCCATAGCGCGCCATCCTTCGTGACAAGACGCTGGCCGGTCTTTAGCGATGCCCGCAACGCTTCGCCTTCGTCTGCCGTTTCCACGACGCCGATCTGGCTCAAGGCGCGCTTCAGCGCATCGGGCGCCTTGACGAAATCGGCGAGCGCAACGGCGCCTTCCGGCAAGGCGGGATCGTCGGCAAGCGGCGCGACAGCGGCCCAAAAGGCCGGCGCGTTGGTATCGAGCGGCAGGTCGAGATCATCTCCGAGCGCGGCGCCAAGCGCTGCCTCGTAGCCCTTCCGGACCTTCATCTGCTCGACCACGGCGGGGAAGAGGTCGCCGCCGCCGGCATTCAGACCCTTGGCGAGCGTCTGCGCCTCGGCCTCGAGCCGGTTCAGGGCCGCCTTGGCTTCCTGCAACGCCGGCTGGCGGGCGTTCTCGCCTTCGCGGGCCGCTGCGACAGTCTGCTCGGCTTCGGCGGCAGCGCGTTCGGCCTGGAACGAGGCCTCCTCGGCCGCTTCGAGCAGGAGCTTTTTTTCCGCCGGGTCGGCAAGCGACTTGATGCGGTTCTCAATGCCGGCGAGTTCCTCGCCCAGCCGCGTCTGCTGGCTGGCCAGGCGATCGAAGCGTTCGCGCGTTTCGCGGATACGCCGTTCGAGCTGGGTGCGCAGGGCACCGGCCTCGGCGCGTTCGCCGGTCAGCCGCGCCAGCTCCGTTTCCGATCGGGCGAGCGCTTCCTCGGCCTTTTCGAACAATTGCTTGAGTTCGGCCTCGCGCTCGCCGGTCGAGGCCTCGGCTTCCGTCAGTTCGGCTTCCTCGGCGTCGAGGCGCTCGATCGCCGCACCGTTTTCTTCCTTCATCGCCTCTTCGCGGGCGATGTCGGCGGAAAGCTGGGTGCGGCGGTTCTGCAGCTCGGTCCGGCGCGCCTCTTGCCGGCGGACGTCCTCGTCGAGCTGGTTGAGCGCGATGTTGAGGCGTTGCAGCGCCGCAGCGGCGGCGGCCTCCGCCTCGCGCAGGGCGGGCAGCTGCTTTTGCGCGATGGCCTGCGTCTTGGCCGCCTCCATCTGCAATTGCGCGCGTTCGCCGACCAGCGCGGTCGCCGCGGCCAATGTCGACTGCGCCTCGCCTTCCTGCTGCTTGGCGAGCGTCCAGCGGAGATGCAGAAGCGTCGCCTCGGCTTCGCGGATATCCTTCGACAGGGCCTTGAACCGATTGGCCTGACGGGCCTGGCGTTTCAGGCTCTCGATCTGGCTTTCGAGTTCGCCAACGACGTCCTCGAGGCGCTCCAGATTGGTCTCGGCGCCGCGCAGACGCAGTTCGGCGTCATGGCGGCGTGAATGCAAGCCGGAAATGCCGGCGGCTTCCTCCAGCAGGGCGCGGCGGGCCTGCGGTTTGGCCTGGATCAGTTCGCCGATACGGCCCTGACCGACCATGGAGGGCGAGCGGGCGCCGGTCGACTGGTCGGCGAACAGCAGCTGCACGTCCTTGGCGCGGGCGTCCTTGCCGTTAATCTTGTAGGCCGATCCCGCCTCGCGCTCGATGCGGCGGGTGACCTGCAGCAGGTCGTCATTGTTGAAGGCGGCGGGGGCGGTGCGGTCGTTGTTTTCGAGGAAGAGGGAGACTTCCGCCGTATTGCGCGAGGGGCGCGTGCCGGAGCCCGAGAAGATCACGTCATCCATGCCGGATGCACGCATGTTCTTGTAGGAGCTCTCGCCCATCACCCACCGCAGCGCCTCGACAAGGTTCGACTTGCCGCAGCCATTCGGCCCGACCACACCGGTCAGACCGCGCTCGATTATGAATTCCGTCGGTTCGACGAAGGATTTGAAGCCGAGCAGGCGGAGCTTCTCAAAGCGCATGGGAAGCGGCCCCGCCCGTCATGTCGGCGCGCGTCCGGGCGCGCGCCAGAGAGCGCTCAGAGCAGCGGGTCGATAATGGCCGACATCTGTTCAACACTCATGGCTCCGGAATATTTCTTTCCGTTGATGAAAAAGGTCGGGGTGGCATCCACACCGAACTCCGATGCACCGCGCTCACGCACCGCATTGATGTCATCCAGAAGCTTCTGATTGGTCAAGCAGGCCTCGAAGCTCTCTTGTGTAAAACCGGCCAGCTTGGCGATGTTTTCCATCGGCGCGCGGGCATTCTTGACGAAAGCCCAGTCCTTCTGCTTGTCGAACAGGACGTCGACCATCGGATAGTATTTCCCTTCCGGGGCGCAACGGGCGAGCATGAAGGCCGCCGCGGCGCGCGGATCGAAAGGGAACTCGCGCAGGATGAAGCGCACCTTGCCGGTGTCGACATAGTCCTTCTTGAGGGTCGGCCAGGTCGTCTCGTGGAAATGGGCGCAGTGGCTGCAGGTCATCGAGGCGTATTCGACGATCGTGACCGGCGCATCCTCCGGACCCAACACCTCGTCCGACAACGAGCCCGGCTCGAGCAGCTTGCCCATGTCGACCGTGCCGCTGGATTCGGGAGCCCCCTGCGCCAGGACCATGGTCGGCGCGGCGGCAAATGCCGCGGTTGCGGCCGCCGTGGCCATGAGGGCGGTGCGGCGGGTCAGGAACGTTTCAGCCATTGAGATAGAACTCCGAATTCGTTTGATTGCGCGTGGATATATGGCATCGAAGATGTCAGGACCATGGCTTTTCGCGCCTGAACGGAGGCTGAACGGGCCGATCCGGTAAACTTAGCGTCATCGTCCGGTTTACGATGAAAGGTGCAGGACAACCTCGCGGCGATGCGGGCGGTCGCGATGCTCGAAGAGGTAGATGCCCTGCCACGTCCCGAGCATGGCGCGGGCGCCGGCGACCGGGATGCCGATCGAAACCTGGGTCAGCGCCGCCTTGATATGGGCCGGCATATCGTCCGGTCCCTCGGTGGTGTGGACGATCCAGCGCATCGACGGGTCGTTCGACGGCGGGACGAGCCGGCGGAAGAAGGCGTTCAGATCGCGCTGGACGTCCGGATCGGCGTTTTCCTGGATCAGGAGCGAGCAGGAGGTGTGGCGGACGAAGACGGTCAGCAACCCCTCGCCCGCGCCGGCCTCGCGCAGAAAAGCCTGCGCCTCGTCGGTGAATTCGTAGAGGCCGGGGCCCGTCGTCGATATCGAAAGGACGGCTTGCGTCATCGCGCCGTGAGCGCCAGCTTCGCGCCGAGCGCGACGAAGGCAGCGGCAAAGGAACGGCGCATCCAGGCCATGATGCGGGCGCTCGCCAGCACCCTGGCGCGCACGGCGGCGGCGGCGAAGCCGTAACCGACGAAGACCACGAAGGTCATGAGCATGAAGACGGCCGACAGTTCGATCATCTGGCCAAGCGGCGCGACCGCGCCGGGATCTACGAATTGTGGCAGGAAGGCGAGGAAGAAGATCGACAGTTTCGGATTGAGGATGTTCAGCAAGGTGCCCGTGACAGCAATGCGCGGCAGGCTTCCCGCCTCGTTACCGGGCTCGACCTTCAAAGCGCCGCGGTCGCGAATGGTCTGCCATGCGAGCCAGAGCAGATAGGCGACGCCGGCGAATTTCACCGTCTGGAAGGCCAGCGCGCTGGCATGGAGGATCGCGGCGACGCCAAGGATCGCGGCAAGCATGTGCGGCACGATGCCGAGCGTGCAGCCGAAGGCCGCCGCGACGCTGGCCAGCCGGCCGCGCGCCAGTGCGACGGCCAGCGTGTAGATGACGCCGGTGCCGGGCGCGAGGACGACGACGAGCGCGGTGACGAGGAATTCCGGAGACATGTCAAACTCCCATGATGTGCGGCGACGGTAGCCGGCGGCCGACCGGTGTCAAGCGGACGCCATGGTCAGAGCCGTTTCACCGGCTGGCGGAGCACCGTCTTGAGCTTTTCGGGCGCGGTCTTGCGCGGGTCGCCGAGATAAATCTCGTGGTGACGGCCGGTCGGCGCGAGACCGTTTTGCGGAATGAACTCGTCATGCATCCGGGCGATCGTCGGCGCCTCGGCGCTGTAGGGGCCGATATGCATGATCTGCACGGAGAGCCCCTCGTCGTAATCCTCAAGCCGCAGGCTGGCCGGCGGATCGCCCAGTTTTCCAGCGGCCTTCGCGATGCCGGCGTCGATCATCTCCTGGGTGATCCAGTCCGGCTGCATGATCATCATCGTCCATAGCCAGTTCGACCGGTCTCCGGCGACGAAGGCCGACATGTCCTCGGCCCACCACAGCCCCTCCAGCGGCGGCACCGTGTAGTCCTTGCCGAGTTCCTTCTTCGACGCGAACTTGACCGGGTAGCTGACCGAATAGAGCCATTCGACCGCCCGGGCATAGTCCGGCGCGGTGTTCGGATCGCCCTTGCCGTCGACCTTCAGGAAACGCATGCGAGGCACCTCGACGAGGCTGAACTTGCCCGCCGGCGGCTGCAACAGCGTCTTCATCGTTTTCTTGAAATCGATCTTTTCCATGGAGGTCCCTCCTTCGCGTAATCATCAGTATCACGGTGTGACGGCGCGTTGATGGCGATCAACGCAAAGCCCCGGTTGGCGGCCGCGCCCGCGATTTACTGTACCGGCGGTACGGTTTTTCGCACCGGCGCCGGCAAGCGTTTTGAGCCTTCTCGACCAACCTCCTGATTTTGCGAACGAAACCCTTTCCGCACCCGCTTGACCACGCGCCTTCTGGTTTCGCCGTCCCCGACGGGCGATTGTCCGCCGGCAATCGAAAGGAAACGGAACAATGACTTTGCACAGCCCCATCACCATCCGCGAAGCGGCGCCGGCGGACGCGCCCGCGCTCGCCAGACTGATCGACATCGCCGGCGAAGGCGTTCCCTCCTGGCTCTGGACGAAAATGGCCGCCGATGGCCAGAGCCCGATCGCGGTCGGCGAGGAGCGCGCCCGCCGCGACACGGGCGGTTTTTCCTGGCGCAATGCGCTGGTCACCGAGCGCGACGGCGAGGTTGCCGCGATGATGCTCGGCTACGGGATCGGCGAACCGAGCGAGGAAGACCGCGCCGGGATCAGGGATCTGCCCGAAACGCTGCAGCCCTTCATCGAGCTGGAGCACCGTTCGGCCGGGAGCTTCTATGTCAACGCGCTCGCCACCCTGCCCGGCCGGCGCGGGCTCGGCCTCGGCTCCGCGCTGATGCGCGCCGCCGAAGACAGGGCGAAGGCGCAGGGGATGTCGCGGATGAGCATCCAGGCCTATGAGCAGAACACCGGCGCGGTCCGGCTCTATGAGCGGCTCGGCTACAGGCGGGCGGAGACGCGGCCGGTCTTGTCGCATCCCTGCCAGCCCTATTATGACGGACGGGTGTTGCTGCTGCTCAAGGACATCTGACGACGCCCATGGATTTCGACACGCTGATCGTTTTCGTACCGGCCTGCTTCGCGCTCAACATGACGTTCGGGCCGTCGAACCTCTTGGCGCTGACCAATGGCGCGCGCGAGGGGATCGGCAAGGCGGCGACGGCGGCGCTCGGGCGCATGGTCGCCTATGCGGGCCTGATCGCGATCACCGGGATCGGGCTCGGCGCGCTGCTGGCGGCGTCGGCGCTGGCGTTTTCGATCGTCAAATGGGCGGGCGCGGCCTATCTCGTCTATCTCGGGATCCGGCTGCTACGCACGCGCGCGGCGGTCTCCGGGGACGGCGCGTCGGCGATGGCGCACCGGCCGCTTTCGAGCCTCGCGCGGCAGGAATTCCTGGTCGGCATCGGCAATCCGAAAGCGATTGTCATCTTCACCGCCTTCTTCCCGCAATTCGTCGACCCGGAGCGGTATCTCGCGAGTTTCGCGGTGCTCGGCGCACTGTTCCTCGTCTTCGAGATGTGCGCGGTGGCGCTCTATGCGCTCGCCGGCCGGCATCTCGGCCGCCTCGCCAACCATCCGAAGGCGGCGCAATGGCTGAACCGGACCAGCGGCTCGATGATGATCGGGTTCGGGTTGTTATTGGCGTTTGCAAGAAGGCCTGCGGTTTAGGCTTCGTGGCGCGTCGCCGGCATCGCGACCCCCTCTCTTGTGATTTCCAAGGACTTGGCGAGCCAAGCCCAGGAAATCACTTTCTCCCCCTCCGAGGGGGAGAGTGGGCGCGCGTCATCGGCTCCGCGCCTCATCTCCGAGACCGGATTTTTCAAAGAACTGGAAGACGGGCGGTCTTGGGATCGCTCTGTCTAATGTAAATACTGCGATCTTTCGACCGCCCGCTCGGCACTCTGCGACTTCAGACGCCGCCACGCTTGCCCCTTGGGGCAACTCGTCCGGATCCTCCGCTACGCACCTGTTGCCCGCGTCCCTCGCGGATGCGCTGCCAGCTGATCCGGGCTCGACCCTCCGCTGCTGCTACCCCGCAGGGAAACGGAGCACGGAACGGCCACGCCACGACCGATAAGCCACCCTGGTTCGAAACATTCACGCGACAGTCACCCATCGCGCCTGCCCCATCCGCGCCACCTCAGC
>NZXU01000059.1 GCA_002698425.1 Ahrensia sp.
ACCTATATGGGCGCGCCGGAATCGCTTCAGGCCGCCGTTGCGGCCGGGCTGTGCGGATTGGGCACAGTCTTTGTCGGCTCGATGGAAGGCGCGTCGAGGATGCTGTACGAGGCGCTGCCGCAGGACAAGCTGGGCACCGGCGCCGATCTGGAGGCCATCGCGCTGGAGACGGTCGAGAAGTTCAGTGCCCGCAAGGCCATCGTGCCGGGACTGGGCCATCCGGTGCACAAGCCCGTTGACCCGCGCGCCCCGCGCCTGTTCCAGATCGCGGCCGAAAACGGCAAATCGGGCGAATACATCGAACTGATCCAGAAGATCCAGGCCGACGCAGAGGAAATGTCGGGCAAGATGCTGCCAATCAATGCCACCGGCGCCATCGGCGCGATCTGCTGCGAATTCGGCTTTCCTTGGAAGATCGTGCGCGGCTTTGGCGTCATGGCGCGGGCCATCGGGCTGGTCGGCCACATCCTCGAGGAAAGCGAGAACCCGATTTCCTATGAGCTGTGGCAGCGCGCCGAGGAAGAGATCCTCGAAACCTCCGGCCCGGGGGCGGGATAAGCGATGCAGACCTCAGCCCCCGACACCCATAACGATCTGCGCGACGCGTTGCGCGCGCTCTGCGCGCAGTTCCCGCCTGAGTATCACCGCCGCGAAACCTACCCCGAAGAGTTCGTCGATGCGCTGACCCGCGAGGGCTGGTTGGCCGCGATGATCCCCGAGGAATATGGCGGCTCGAGCCTGGGGCTGACCGAGGCCTCGATCATAATGGAAGAGGTCAACCGCTGCGGTGGCAATGCGGGTCATTGCCACGGGCAGATGTACAACATGGGCACGCTTCTGCGGCACGGCTCGGACGCGCAGAAGCAGAAATACCTACCCGGCATCGCCAGCGGCACATTGCGCCTGCAATCCATGGCGGTGACCGAACCGACCACCGGGACGGACACCACCAAGCTCAAGACCTCGGCGGTCAGGAAAAGCGACCGCTACGTGATCAATGGCCAAAAGGTCTGGATCAGCCGCATCCAGCATTCCGACCTGATGATCCTGCTGGCGCGCACTACGCCGCTGACCGAGGTCAAGAAGAAGTCTCAAGGCCTGTCGATCTTCATGGTCGATCTGAAAGAGGCCATCGGCAACGGCATGGAGGTCCACCCCATCGCCAACATGCCGAACCACGAAACCAACGAGGTCTTTTTCGACAGCCTCGAGATCCCCGCCGAGAACCTGATCGGCACAGAGGGGCGCGGATTTTACCATATTCTAGACGGGCTGAATGCCGAACGCACGCTGATCGCCGCGGAATGCATCGGCGATGGCTACTGGTTCGTGGACAAGGCTCGCGCCTATGCCGGCGAGCGCATCGTCTTCGACCGTCCCATCGGCCAGAACCAGGGCGTGCAATTCCCCATTGCGCGGGCCTATGTGAACATCGAGGCCGCCAATCTGATGCGCTTTGAGGCCTGCAGACGCTTCGATGCCGGGCAGGTGTGTGGGGCGCAGGCGAATATGGCCAAGCTACTGGCCTCCGAGGCCAGCTGGGACGCCGCCAACGCCTGCATCCAGACCCATGGCGGCTTCGGTTTCGCGCGGGAATACGATGTCGAGCGCAAGTTCCGCGAGGCCCGATTGTATCAGGTGGCGCCGATCTCGACTAACCTCATCCTGTCCTATGTCGGAGAGCATATCCTGGGAATGCCGCGATCCTTCTGAGACTAAGACAATGAGCGGGATCGACCTTGACGCGCTGCCACCTTGGTCGGGACGACCCAAGCCAGAGAAGATGTTCTGACGCAGGGGCTGATCGACAAATATCGTGCCACGTTCGGCACGCATCTTTGGGACGGAGCGGGCGATGTGCCGCTGGGAATACATTGGTGTATGGCACTTGACACCGTGCCAGGTTCTTCGCTCTCAGAGGATGGCCATGCCGTGAGGGGCGGGTTTTCTGCCACCTGTCCCGCTTCCCGCCCACATGTGGGCCGGCGGCGATGTTATACATATCGCCCCGCTGAAGATCGGCGAAACCTTCACCCGCCGCTCTGTAATCGGGGATATAACGGCCAAGCAGGGCCGCAGTGGTGTATTGGTCTTTGTTAGCGTTGAACATGAGCATTTGAGCGGCAACCAGCTTTGTATCCGGGAGCAGCAGTCGATCGTCTATCGTCAGATCACCGCGCCGCGCCCTGTCAAGAACGCGCCCGCAGCGGCCGATCCCACCACGCTCAGATCGAGCCTTGCACCGGATCCGGTGCTGCTGTTCCGCTATTCCGCGCTGACGTTCAATGCTCATCGCATTCACTATGACCATGTCTATGCGACCCAAACCGAAGCCTATCCCGGGCTCGTTGTGCATGGCCCTTTACAGGCAACGCTGCTCCTCAATCTTGCTGCGAGCACTTTGCACGATCCGCCCCATCAGTTTTCCTTCCGGGTCTCGCTCCGCTGACATTGCCCTGCAAATTGCAGCTGCACCATGAAAGAGCTGGTTCCTCCGGGATAGTCTGGTGCCGGGACCAAACTGGTCTTCGGAGTTTTTCCGCCGAATACTCGACCGTCTGAATTGTTATGTTTTGCAGCGGTTTCAGTAGTTGACCATTTTTTCTAACAGCTGTTAGTTTGTAGGAACCAACTTGGCGAATAGACCAGGCTAACCGCTGAAATAACAGGTGGGAGGAGAATCAATGCGGGGATACCTCGTCTCCAACGAATCGCCGCTCAATCAAGCTTTGTGCGATCCCGTGGATTGTCAGCGCATGGCATGGGCCAAGTCATGACCTCTGATGCGGGAATTGTCTCAGCGCCGCTTGCGGTACGCGGTGCAACCTTGAATTTCGGCGGTGTGACGGCTCTCGACGATGTGAGCATCACCGTGAACGACGATGAATTGCTTGCGATCATTGGTCCGAACGGTGCTGGAAAAACATCTCTCTTGAACGTTTCTGCAGGCTTCTATCGTCCGCAGAAGGGCCGTGTCGAATTGTCCGGGCAGGACGTAACCGGCCTGCGTGTTGATCAGATCGCCCGGCGTGGCCTGGCCCGTACTTTTCAGGGCACTCATCTCTTTGCTGGGCAGACCGTGGTGGAAAACATCATGATCGGCCGTCACATGCTGATGCAATCGAATGTTATCCAGGCCTTTTTTCAGTTTGGGCCCGTGATGCGCGAGGAATCGGAGCATCGCGAAGCGGCGGAAGAAATTATCGATTTTCTGGAAATCGGGGCGATCCGAAACAGGTCCGTAGGCACGTTGGGGTACGGGCTGCGCAAACGGGTCGATCTGGGCCGAGCGCTCGCGCAGGAGCCCTCGATTCTTCTGATGGATGAGCCCATGGCGGGGATGAACTCGGAAGAGAAAGAAGACTTGGCGCGTTTCATTCTCGATGTGCGTGAAGCACGCAAGATCCCCGTGGTTCTGGTCGAGCACGACATGGGCGTGGTCATGGACCTTGCCGACCGTATTGTAGTGCTGGATTTCGGGCGGGTCATCGCCGAGGGCACGCCCGATGAAATCCAGAAAAACCCCGCTGTGATCAAGGCATATCTGGGATAGCCTCATGGTCACACAACGAACAGCAAAAAGCTTTAAAGACCCCTGCGTCACGCAGAGCGAAACCCTGCCTCAGGTCTTGCTGGCGCGCGCCAAGTCCACCCCGGGTGCCCTGGCCGAACGCCACAAGCGCCTTGGCATCTGGCGTGAATTCACTTGGGCCGACATGCTTGGCAAGGTGCGCGACCTAGCGCTCGGGCTGGAGAGCAAAGGCCTGTCCGCTGGCGATTCCGTCATGATGATCGGCGAAAACGAGCCGGAACATTTCTGGGCTGAATACGCTGTGCAATCACTGGGCGGCAAGGTCCTGTCCGTCTACCCGGATCAGACCGCCGAAGAGATTCTGTATCTGGCCGAAGACTCGCAGACGCGGATTTTTTTGGCACAGGATCAGGAGCAAGTCGATAAATGCATCGAGATCGCGGACAAGTACCCAAGTGCCCTGGCGATCGTTTACTGGGATGATTCCGGGCTGTGGGGCTATGATCATCCCTTGTTGCATTCATTCGAAAGCGTGAGCGCAGCAGGACGTCAAATCCACGCCAAAGAGCCCGCCAGATTTGAAGAACACGTCAAACGCGGACGGGCGGATGATATAGCCTTGTTGTCCTATACCTCTGGGACCACGGGAAGTCCCAAAGGCGTTATCATCAGCCATCGCTACCTGTTCGACAACTGCTCACGGGTGATGGGGGCGATCGAGATCGCGCCCGGCACCGAATACCTGACGTACATTTCGCCTGCCTGGGTGACGGAACAGATTTTCGGCCTGTCGATCGGACTGATCGCGCCCATGGTCGTCAACTTTCCCGAAGGCCCCGAAGATGTGCTAACCAATATTCGCGAACTGGCGGTTGACGCCCTGGTGTTCAGCCCGCGCCAGTGGGAGAACCTCGCCTCCATCGTTCAGGCCCGGATGCTGGGTGCGGGCAAGGTCCGCAACGCGATGTACAATTGGGGTATGAAAGTCGGCCGCGACGTTTATGTCGAACGACTGGAGGGGCGCAGCCCCAGCCTTGCCGCTCGCCTGCAACTTCCCTTTGCCGAGGCTCTGGTGCTTCATCACCTGCGCGACAATCTTGGCCTTGGTAAAGCGAAAAATGCCATGAGCGGTGGTGCCTTGATGGCGCCGGACGTCTTTCGCATGTTCCACGCGATGGGGGTCAAGCTCCGCAACGTCTATGGCGCGACCGAAATCGGACTACTGACCGCGCATGTGGGTGAAAGCTATCAGCTGGAAACAAGCGGCAGTTGGATGCAAAGCAATACCGCTTACGGCGAGCCGCTGGAATACAGGGTCTCGCCGGAAGGCGAGCTTCAGGTTCGCGGCGGATCGGGGTTCGGCGGGTACTATGGGAAACCCGACAAGACCGCCGAGCCGCTAACCGAAGACGGCTGGTATGCGACTGGCGACGCGGTTTCGATGACCGACGACGGCGAGCTATTGTTCTTTGACCGCGTCAAGGACATGCGCCGCCTGGCAAACGGCCACAGCTACCCGCCGCAGTTCATCGAAACGCGGCTACGCTACAGCCCCTTCATCAAGGACCTCATGACCCTGGGCGACGAAAGCCGAAACTTCGTCAGCGCGCTTATCAATATCGATATGGAAGTCCTCGGCAGTTGGGCGGAAGGGAACAAAATCAGCTTCTCGACGTACACCGACCTGTCGCAAAAACCCGAAATTCTGGACCTTATCATGGGCGAAGTGGCGCGCATCAATGCTCTGCTGCCCCAAGGCTCGCGCGTGGCGAGGTTTGCGAATTTCCCTAAAGAGCTCGACCCGGATGAGGGCGAGTTGACCCGCAGCCGGAAACTCCGGCGGGCCTTTCTGGAGCAACGATATGCAAAGCTTGTCGAGGCGATGTATGGCGGCGATGACAAGACCGATCTTGAAATCGCCGTGACCTATCAGGACGGCCGTCAAGGCGTGCTCAAGGCCACGGTGCGCATATCAGATGTCGAAAACGCATCGAAGACCGCCAAACGGCGGTCTAGATCTTAAAGGAGGTCGGTGAAAATGGTTTATTTCATAAACGACATCATAACCGGGGCTTTGATCGGCCTTCTGTATTCGCTGGTGGCCATGGGCTTTGTCGTGATTTACCGCGCCAGCAAGGTATTCAACTTCGCACAGGGCGAACTAGTGATCATCGGCGGTTTCATCGTCTGGTTCACGACGATGCAGGCCGGGCTTAGCCTCTGGTTGTCGATACCGCTATCGCTGGTTCTCGCCGGCCTGGTAGGATACGCAATCGAACGTCTTTTTCTGACCAAGCTGATTGGTGAATCGGTTTTTTCGATGGTCATGGTCACTGTCGGCCTGCTGATCCTGCTGCGCGGATTGGTGCTGCTTTTGTTCGGTCCCGCCGTTCGGCCCTTCCCAATCATTTTCCCGCTGAGACCACTGTTCCTCGGCGATATGCTGATCCCGATGAACCTTCTTCTCGGCGGGATCATCACTATTGTCGCCGCCGTCGGGCTGTCGTGGTTCTTCAACCGGACCCGGTCCGGCCTGCGGATGACCGCAGTGGCAGAAGATCACGTCGTGGCATCTTCGATGGGGATTTCCGTCAAGGCTTCGATTGCCTTTGCCTGGGTGCTTGGGGCAATCCTGTCCACGATCGGCGCGATGATCTTTCTCAGCGGTAAATCGCTGACCTTTCTGGCCTCGGATATCGGGTTCGCGGCCCTGCCGGTCGCGCTGTTCGCCGGGTTGGAGTCCATTGGCGGGCTGATCCTGGCGGGCGTGATCATCGGTATCATCCAGAGCCTGACCACCAACTATCTTGACCCGCTGATCGGCGGCTCACTTGGCAGTGTTGTGCCCTACATTATCATGCTCGCCATTCTGCTGATCCGGCCAACCGGCCTGTTCGGCTGGCGCACAATCGAGCGGGTTTAATCCATGGATCCTTCTGGCGTTTTCCCGACAAGCTATCGCAGTGACAGACGTCTTATCCGAACGCGCTGGCAGGCGCTTGTCCTCGCCCTGTTCATGGTTTTACTGCTGGCAGCACCTTATATGGTGAGCGGGCGTATCATCGCTATCCTGAACATGATGCAGATCAGCGCTGTTATTGCCGTCGGGCTTCAGATCTGCACCGGTTATGCGGGCCAGATCAACTTGGGTCAGGCGGCGTTCATGGGGGTCGGGGCCTATACAGCCTCGATACTGGCCTCGAAGACCGGCCTCACATTCCTGCTGACGATTCCTCTGGCCGGGCTCTCGGCCGCGCTGTTCGGGTTTCTCTTCGGCCTGACCGCGGCGCGGATCAAAGGTTTTTATCTGGCCCTAACCACCATTGCGGCTCAATTCCTGTTCCACTTTGCCGTATTGAACCTGCCTTCAACCTGGATGGGTGGATCAAACGGTATCACCGTGCCGCCCGCAGAGCTTTTCGGACTGCGCCTTGTTAGCGAAACAGCGCAGTTCTACATGAATCTTGTGGTCGCGACGATCATGATCGCGGGTGCGTTCGGGATCGTGCGATCACGCTTTGGCCGCGCCTTTGTGGCGGTCAGGGATGATGATGTGGCTGCTGGTATCATGGGGATTAATGTCGCGGCCACCAAGGCCAATGCCTTCCTGATTGGAGCTTTCTATGCCGGCGTCGGCGGGGCGCTATGGGCCTATTTGATTCGCTTCGTGGGGGTGGACCAGTTCACCCTGTTTCACTCGATCTTTTTCGTGGCGATGATCATTGTCGGCGGGATGGGATCGATCGTGGGGGCCCTGATAGGGGTTTTCACTATCCGAATCATCCAGGAAATCATCGCGACGGTGGGCCCCAATATTGCCGACTCGGTATCATTCCTTGGCGGTGACATCGTGTTTGCCGGCATGAATGTCGTACTTGGCGGCGTGATCGCATTGTTCATGATCCTCGAACCCAAGGGGCTGATGCACCGCTGGAACATTCTGAAATCATCTTACCGTATCTGGCCGTTTCCCTACTGAAGAACAGAGGGGCTTTTAACATGGGAGGAAGAATATGACATACCAAACGAAACGAGGTCTCCGCGGCTTGCTGGCAGCGGGTGCCATAGCTGTTGCGGCGACTATGCCTTTGAAGGCGCAGGCGGAGACAAACTATAATCTCGCCCTGCTGTCGGACTTTTCCGGCCCCTATGCCGACATCATGCCCATTCTGGCAGGCGGACGCGAGGCTGTATTCACCTGGTGGAATGAAACCCGCGGCAAGGAACTTGGCGTTACGCTGAACTACAAAAACTACGAAACCCGCTACGACGCGGCACAGGTGGCGAGCCTCTGGCCCGGGATCAAATCGGAACTGGACCCGATTGCGGTCGTCGGCCTTGGCGGGCCGGACGTTGCCGCGCTTTCCGAACGCCTGCCGGATGATAAGATCCCGATGTTCATGGCGACGGCCGCCTACGGTTTTGCCTGGCAACCGGATTCCTGGATCTTCAACCCGCGTCCGACCTATTCGCACGAAAGCGCGGGCTTTGTGAACTGGATGCGTGAACAGCGGGGCGGAGACGATCCGCTCAAGGTCGCGATCCTCGCCTCCGAGGCCTCGCCTGCCTATGTCGACATGGCAAAGGGCCTCGAACTTTATGCCGAACAGCATCCCGAAGTGATCGATCTCGTCGAGGTAATCTATACCGAAGTGCAACCGACCGATCTGACGGCGCAAATGCGCCGCGTCGTGCGGGCCGGCGCCGAGGCGCTGATTATCCAGACGAACACCTCTATCGTGGTGGCGGCGAAACGTGGACTGCAAGCCAACGGGGCGAACATCCCGATCATGATGAGTTCGCATAACGGGTTGCCGGCCTCGGGGAGTGCGCTTGGCGGCCTTGACCAACTGGAGGGCGACTTTGAGGCTTACGGTATGGCGATTGCGGCCGATGAGGACACACCCGCACGACAATTCTACGAAACACTGGTTGCGAAATATGGGCTCGAGGCGCCCTGGAACGTTGTGACCGCGATGGGTGTTTCTCAAGGTCTTTTTGTCGTGAGCGTGATCGATCACGCGATCGAGGAGAACGGCGCCGAGGGCCTGACCGGAGAGATGGTTCGTGAGGCGCTCTTTACTAAACCGATCACCACCGAAGAAACCCACGGCTTTCTGCCCTCCCTCACTTTCACTCCCGAAGCGCCTTTCCCATTGGAAGGTCTCAAGGTGAATGTGGGCACCGTCAAAGATGGCAAGATCACCATCGAAGCAACCGGCGCCGACATTCCCGACGTTCAGAAGTGGTGAATTTAACAGGGCGCCGCGGTCGCGGCGCCCCTCCTGATCCTTAGCCTCGGGCAATACGACCATGCTGGAACTCAACAACGTAGAAGTGACCTATTCCGACGTCATCCTGGCGCTAAAAGGCGTTTCCATGACGGTCCGTGAAGGTCAATGCGTTGCTCTGCTCGGTGGCAATGGCGCGGGCAAAAGTACGACGCTCAAGGCCATCTCAGGGACGCTCAAATCCGAAGATGGAACCGTTTCGGCGGGGTCCATCATTCTAGACGGCACCCCTGTCCAGAACATGGAAGCGTCGAACGTTGTAAAGAACGGTCTGATCCATGTGATGGAGGATCGGCGCGTATTGCGACATCTCACGTCAGAGCAAAACCTGATCGTGGGCGGGCATATGGTGCCTAGCTCCGCCGAGCTCAAGAACCGCCTGGACCAAGTTTATACTCTGATGCCGCGGCTTGCGGATCTCCGCCACCGCACCTCCGGATTTATGTCTGGTGGCGAACAGCAACTGCTGCTGATCGGCCGGGCAATGATGGCAAAGCCCAAGATCATCGCAATCGACGAGCCGTCGTTGGGTCTGGCCCCGATGATGATCCGGGATGTCTACGACGTGCTCAAGCAACTCAAATCAGAAGGCACGACCTTTTTGCTGGTCGAACAGAACACCGCCGCGGCACTGTCGATCGCCGACTACGCTTATGTGATGGAAAATGGTCGTATCGTGATGGACGGCCCGGCCGACAAGCTCGCTGACAATGAGGATATCAAGGAATTCTATCTTGGTGTCACCGCCTCAGGCGAGCGCAAGAGCTATCGAGAGATCAAGCACTATCGCCGCCGCAAAAGATGGCTGGGGTAGGAAAGGAGAGACAATGAGTGAACTGCTTGCCATCAAGGGGCGGACTGCATTTGTAACCGGAGCAGGTCAAGGTGTGGGCCGTCAAGTCGCACTTTACCTGGCCGAACACGGGGCCGGTGCCGTTGTTGTCAACGATTTTCACGCCGACCGGGCCGAACGCGTTGCCGCAGAAGTGGAAGCTGCCGGTGCAAAGGCGCTGCCGCTCGCGTTTGATGTTTCAGAGTTCGAAGCCGTCGGCGCGGCCTTTGCCAAGGCGCAGAACGCCTTCGGCAGCGTGGATATTCTGGTCAACAATGCCGGCAACGCCGGGCCGACATCGCGGCTTGACGATCTTGTCCCGTTTTGGGAGTCGGATCCCACTGAATGGCGCCGCTGGATGGCCACCAATTTCGACGGGGTGCTGAACTGCACCCGTCACGCCATGCCTTTAATGGTCAAATGTGGCTATGGTCGCATCGTGACCGTCATTTCCGACGCCGGACGCGTCGGCGAGCCGCACCTGGTGGTTTATTCCGGGGCCAAAGCCGGCGCGGCGGGCTTCATGCGGGCCATTGCAAAAGCCGCTGGCCGGTACGGGATCACCGCGAATTGCGTCGCCTTGGGGGGCACGAGGACTCCGGCTGTTGCTGACCTGATCCCGGATGCAGAGACCGAGAAGCGAGCATTGTCGCAATATGTGATCCGCCGTCTGGGCGAGCCGGAAGATCCCGCCGGAATGATCCTGTTTCTCTGCTCGGATGCCGCCAGCTGGATCACCGGACAGACCTATCCGGTGAATGGCGGGTATTCTTTTGCCTGCTAGAGCCGAAAACAGGTGGCTACCGCTCGTCGGAGCCTTTCGGGAGGATGCTGTCATTGTCTGCCCCGAGTTCTGGTGGCAGGTCCGGGGTTGCGGTCTCGAAATCATCGAATTTCAGAGGCTGGACGAGGAAAGTCTCGGTCTTGCCGCTGTCATGCGTGATCGTGCGCAGCAACTGGCGCGCGCGCACATGGGCGTCATCCAGCGCTTCGATCAAAGAATTGACCGGACCCCATGGCACGCCCGCCTTATCCAGAAGATCGCCCCACTCGGCACGGGGCTTGCCGACTACAACCGCCGCGATCTCTTCCCGCAGCGCGTCCTTGCTGGCAACACGTTCGCGGCCCGTCATCGAAGCAAGCTCCGCCCTGTCGATCACATCGCAGAACGGTTGCCAAAACCAGTCCTCGTGCGCGATGGACAATGTCATGAGCTTGCCGTCCTTGCAGGTGAACACGCCATAGCCCGGCTCGGCGATGAATTCGCCCAGCGGTGTGCCATTGGCGGCCGGAACAAGGAATGCGGTCAGCATCGAAACCACCGCGTCCGACATGGAAACGTCCACGTAACGCCCCTGCCCCGTCCGCTGGCTCGACACCACAGCCGACAGTATTGCGATCGCAGCGAACAGCGCCGCGCCAACATCCGCGAAGGGGATCGCCGGCACAGGTCCGGGCTGCCCCGCATCGGCCTGATCGGCCAGCAGGCCGCCAACGCCTTCATAGCTCAGATCATGCCCGGCCCTGTCACGATAGGGGCCGTCCTGCCCGTAGCCCGAAATCGACACGTAAACCAGCCGCGGGTTGACGCTGCGCATGTCCTCGAAACCGGCGCCGAGGGCCGCGAGCTTGCCAGGGCGGAACCCTTCAACGATAACATCCGAGTCCTTGGCCAGTTCGCGAAAACTCGCCAACCCAGCAGCCGATTTCAAATCCAGCGCGACGCTGCGCTTGCCCCGGTTCAACGCCCGGAACAACGGCGGAAACTGCCGGGCCGGATCACCAACGCTTGGGCGTTCGATCATGATCACCTCAGCCCCCATGTCCGACAACAGCATTGTCGCGTAGGGACCGGGAAATTGTTCGGCCAGGCTGAGGATCTTCAGACCGGCCAGGGGTGCAGCGCTCATATTGGTCTCCAAGTCACGTTTTCCCCGCGAGCGGGTCCGACCCATCGCAGCGCAGATCGCTGCAAAAGACAAGGCAAAAATCCCATAACAGTTATAATTTTCAGGGACTTAGCATGAATGAAGCGAAGCAGACGCTATCCGTCGAACGCGTGGCAAGAACAGAATGGATTACCCTCCAGCGAACCGAACAGCTGAACGCCATGTCAACGCAGATGCTGCAAGAAATGGCGGTTGCACTGGAAGCCGCGCTGACCGACGATGCGGTTCGCACAATTGTCCTAACCGGTTCGGGCCGGGCATTCTGCGCTGGTGCCGATCTGAAAGAGATCGCTGACGCCAAACACAAACCGGGCGAACCGGACCTTCTTGATCTCGTCGATCACACGTTCGGACTGATGCGGCATGGTCCCAAGCCGGTGATCGCCGCCGTGAACGGGCTGGCCATGGCCGGCGGGCTGGAGATGGTGATGGCCTGCGATCTGGTCTTTGCCGCCGAAAGCGCGCAACTGGGCGATGCCCATTCCAACTTCGGCGTCTTTCCCGGTGCAGGCGGTGCTGCGATCCTGCCGCGCAGGATTGGATTGAACCGCGCGAAATATTTGTTGTTCTCGGGGGAAAACGTCTCGGCGCAGGACATGATGGACTGGGGGCTGGTCAACAAGGTCGTCGCGGACGACGACCTGCACAACGCGGTGCAGGCCTTCACTGACAGGCTAGCAGACAAGAGCCCGTCGGTCTTGCGCCGTATGAAGGCGGTTGCCAACCGGTCGCTGGACGTCGACGAAACCGCCGCTCTTTCCGATGAGATGCTGAACCTGCGCGCGCACATGCGGTCCTGGGACATGCACGAGGGGCTTTCGGCGTTCAATGAAAAGCGCAAACCTCAGTTTCGCGGATACTAGAACAGGAGGACGAACGATGCAGGACATATACGTCGTTGGCGTCGGGATGACGCCGTTCGGAAAATTCCGGACCAAGACCATCAAGGACATGACGGGCGAGGCTGTCGCCGCCGCCCTTGCGGACGCCGGGCTGGCCGCCGACCGGATCAACGGCGCCTTCTTCTCCAACGCAGTGCAGGGCCACATGGAGGGCCAGCACATGATCCGGGGCGAGATCGCGCTGCGCGAAATGGGCATTCAGGGTATTCCGGTGGTAAATGTCGAAAATGCCTGTGCCAGCGCCTCGACCGGGTTCAAGCTGGCGGTGGATTTCCTCAAGGCAGGCAATGGTGACTGCTGTCTCGCCGTGGGTGCCGAAAAAATGTATTCCGATGACCGCGCGTTGATGTTTTCGGCCTTCGACAGCGGCTGGGACGTCAGCAACGGCGAAGAGGTTGCGCAACGCCTGGCCGATCTGGGGGCCGGCGTCGAGGAACCCGAAGGATCGAAATCGCCCAAGCCCTACAGCGTATTCATGGATGTCTACGCAGGCTTCGCGCGGCTGCACATGAAGACTTTCGGCACCACGCAAGAACAGTTTGCCGCTGTCTCTGCCAAGAACCATGAACATTCCGCGCATAATCCGTTGGCGCAGTACCGCGATGCCATGAGCGTAGATCAGGTCATGGCCGCGCCGCCCATCACCTATCCGCTGACCCTGCCAATGTGCGCCCCGATCTCGGACGGTGCCGCGGCGGCCGTGCTGTGCACGGGCGAAGGACTCAAGCGACTGGGGCTCGATCCCGCACGCGCTATCAAGGTCAAAGCCGCGATCCTGCGCTCCGGCACCGACCGTCCGCCGGAAGATTATAAGAACCACCTGACCCGCCTTGCCGCGCTTCAGGCCTATGAACAGGCCGGGCTCGGCCCAGAGGATATGTCGGTTGCCGAAGTACATGACGCCACTGCCGTGGGCGAGGTGATCCAAATCGAAAATCTCGGGTTTGTCGAATTCGGAGAGGGGGGGCCAGCCAGCCTGCGCGGCGATACAAAGATCGGCGGGCGCATTCCGGTGAACCCCTCGGGCGGATTGGAATCCAAGGGCCACCCGGTCGGGGCCACCGGGATCGGGCAGGTTTTTGAACTGGTTACGCAGCTGCGCGGCGAAGCGGGCGCGCGTCAGGTCGAAGGCGCGCAGAACGCCATCGCCGAAAACGGCGGCGGTTTGCACGGGGTCGAGGAAGCCGCCGCCTGCGTCACCATTCTGGGACGCTGAAACAAGGTTGAAAACAATGGAAAATGTGATCTCTGCCGCTCAGGCAGTCTATACAGACGAGCAACGCATGTTGCTGGAGAACTTTCGCAAGATGGCCGAGGCGAAGTTCGCTCCGCTGGCCGAGCAATACGAGGACCTCGGCCACCCGCCCGACGCGGAAACGCTGAAATCCCTGTTCTCCAAGGTCGAGGAGTTCGGGCTGATCAGTGGGCTGATACCCGAGGAAGACGGCGGCGCCGGAATCGACCGCATGACCTATGGCATTCTCTACGAGGAACTGGCCCGGATCTGGGCCGATCTGGCGATTGCGGTGCTGATTCAGGGTCACGCAGTGTTTGCGGTCAACCTTTTGGGAAATGCGGCGCAGAAAGAGGCCTATCTTGGGCCGCTCCTGCGCAGCGAACGCATCTGCGCAACCTGCATTTCCGAACCTGAGGTCGGCTCGAACGTGCGCGAGGTCAAGACACGTGCGGACCGCGAGGGCGACAAGATTTTTGTCAGTGGACAAAAACTCTGGATTTCCAATGGGGCCCAGTCGGATTTCGCCATCGTTGTCTGCAATCTGGACGACGGGATTTCCATGGTCATCGTGGATCGAGATAAAGGCGGCTATGAGAGCCGAGAATTGCGCAAGATGGGGCTTGTCAGCGCCTCTACCTGCGAGTTGTTCTTCGAAAGGGCCGAAACCACCGCCGAACATGTTCTCGGAAATGCAGGTGGGGGCCTGTTCCAGACGTTGAAACTCTTTGAAAGCGCGCGCGTGTTTGTCGGCCTGACGAGCATCGGCATTGCCCAGGCGGCACTGGAATGCGCCGTTAAATACGCGCAAGAGCGCCAACAGCACGGCAAGCCGATCGGCGGGCACCAGTTGATCCAGGGTTACCTGGCAGACATGGCTACGCATCTGGATGCGGCGCGATTGTTATGCCAGCGCGGGCTGCAACTTCTTGATCTGGGCGTACGTTGCGACACTCAGACCTCAATGGCGAAATGGTATGCGACGGAAATCGCCGTCGAAATCGCAGGCAAGGCCGTGCAGATCCACGGCGGCAACGGCATCACTAAGGAATTTCCGGTCGAACGGCATTTCCGCAATGCCAAGGTCCTTCCGATCCCCGACGGCACCACCGAGATCCAGAAGCTGGTCATCGGGCGAAACCTGACAGGGTTCAACGCTTTCTAAAGCGGTTTACGATCATTCCGGGTCATATCCGCACGACCTGAAGTAGTTTGCGCATTCGTCTGGCTCGAAGATATCGACGAGTTTGCCGATGAGGCTCGAAAGGCCGGACACGGTGCGCTCACCGGCCTTACGGAAAATTGCCTTGAGGCGTGAGAAGGCCTTCTCGATGGTATTGAAGTCGGGACTGTAAGGCGGAAGCAACTACAGTGTTGCGCACACCGCCTCGATCTTCTCTCGCACCGCTGCCCGCTTGTGGCTGGACAGATTATCCATCACGACGATGTCGCCGGGACTGAGTTCCGGTACCAGAATCGAGGTGACATAGGCTTCGAACCAGTCACCGTTGATCGGCCCGTCGAGAACCATCGGTGCCACCATCCCTGACAGCCGCAGACCGGCGACGAGCGTCATGGTTTTGCGGTGACCGTGCGGGAAGCCCATCCGAAGGCGCTCGCCCTTGCGGCACCGGCCATGCGTGCGGGCCATGTTCGTAGCCGTCCAGGTCTCATCGGTGAAGACCGACCTTGCCGGATCGAGGTCGAGTTGGCCGTCGAACCACGCCTGACGCCGCTTCAGGATGTCGGACCGCTCCTGCTCCAGTGCATGTGCGGTCTTTTATGGGATGGCCCGCCCCTCCTGCCGG
>NZXU01000060.1 GCA_002698425.1 Ahrensia sp.
ATTACATCAAGCCCACGATCCTGCGCGGCCACAACAAGATGCGCGTCTTCCAGGAGGAGATCTTCGGACCCGTCGTCTCGGTCACGACCTTCAAGGACGAGAACGAGGCGCTCGAAATCGCCAATGACACGCTTTACGGCCTCGGCGCGGGCGTCTGGTCGCGCGACCAGAACACCTGCTACCGCTTCGGGCGGCACATCCAGGCGGGCCGCGTCTGGGTCAACAACTACCACGCCTACCCCGCCCACGCCGCCTTCGGCGGCTACAAGCAGTCGGGCATCGGGCGCGAAACCCACAAGATGATGCTGGATCACTACCAGCAGACCAAGAACATGCTGGTCAGCTACAACCCGAACAAGCTCGGCTTCTTCTGATTGCATCCTCCCAAAGAAGCCCGGGGCCCCTGCGGGGGCCCCTTTTCGGCAACAGGAGGAGGCAGTCATGACGAACCATCCGAACCGGGTCGAGGCGACGGAGGCCGCCCGGGAGCTGATCGCCGAAATCCGGCGCGATCATCCCGAGATCATCTTCCACCAGTCCGGCGGCTGTTGCGACGGCTCGTCCCCAATGTGCTACCCGGCCGCCGACTTCCGCGTCGGGTCGAGCGACGTGAAGCTCGGAGAGATCGACGGCGTCGCGGTCTACATTTCCGGGCCGCAGTTCGCAGCCTGGAAACACACCCAGCTGATCCTGGATGTCGTGCCCGGCCGCGGCGGCATGTTCTCGCTCGACAACGGCCGCGAGAAGCGTTTCCTCGCCCGCGCCCGGGTGTTCACCGAGGAGGAACTGGCGGCCCTCGAAAGCGCCTAGCGAGTGGCCGCGAAGCGCAGTTCGTCGCCATGCAGGAAGCAGGTCTTGTCGAACAGGGCGAGATCGAGCGGGTTCGGCAAGCGCACGTCCTCGATATCCGGGCAGGGCTTTGCCGCCGGGTCGTAGGCGCGGTCGATCTGCGACAGGAAGATGAAGGTGATGCCGCGCTCGCGGGCAAAGGCTTTCAGGGCGCGCACTTGTTGCATCAGCTCCGGCTTGTTGCGGTGTTGGTCTAGTAGTTGAAGGTAGTCGATCACCGCGACCGTGCCGCACGGGGCGCCGGCGAGCCGGTCGATGATGTGGCTGTCGCCGATCGCCTCCGAGCAGTCGAAGGCGAACAGGTCGCCGAAACGGGCGGGATCTTCGCCGATACGGCGGAAACGGTCCTCCACTTCCCGCGGCGCGTAGTCGAGGGTGAAGAACACCGCGCGCCTGCCGGCTTTCATGGCTTCCGCCGCGATGCGCAGGCTCATCATCGTCTTTCCCTGGCCGGGCCGTGCGCCGAGCAGCAGCATGTCGCCCGGCTCCAGCCGGGCGAACAGTTCCCCGGGGCCGAGCGTCGAGACCGCGTTTGCGGCGAGCAGGCTCCATGCGGAGAAGCCTTCGCGGACGGCAATCCGGTCGAGCGCGGCGTGGAGCGGGATATTCTGCTGACGCGAAAGGGCCTTCGCTTCGCGCTTCAGCGCATAGATGGGAGCTGACAGTTTCATCTCGAAACCTCCTGTTGCGGGCTTTCTCGCAATCCCTCCTTATGCAGCGCGCCCGACAGTCGGTCCGATGACAATGAAGCCCCGCATGAAGTCTGCTTTCCCGGTTGGAGGGGGGAGGCACGGGCCGTGCACAGATGCAGCCTAGCCGATTCGCCGCCGCGGCGCACAGGACATTTCGGGGCTCATTTCCCGATCGACAGGCCGGTCCTCTCATTGTGACAGCCATGGCCGGATTGCGGTCCGCACCAGGCTTTCAGCCGTTCCGTGTCCGCGGCCGTCCAGCCTTCGGGCTGGGTCACCTCCACCCAGGCGTCGATATAGTCGCGCGCGACGTAATTGTGGCCGTAGCCCTGCGGCAGTTCCTTCGACAGGGCCATGTCGAGGGCCAGCTGGAACTGGGTGACGACCGGCATGAAGGAGAGGTCCGGCGAAACGTCGGGGGCCGGCGGCTCGCGCATCCAGACCGGCCGGCGCCAGATCGCGCCGGAATCGAAGAAGACGATCGGGTCGGACGCATATTGGAGGAAGACGATGCGCATGCGCCCCCACGGTGCGCCGTGGTCATGCGGATCGGCGAATTGCGAGGCGAAACGGAACAGTTCGCCGTCGCCCACCTGCGGCAGGACATAGGGCGAGCCCGGATTGCGCGCCTCCATCGCGCGCCGCCACAAATCGGAGGGGAAGGGCGGGCCGGCCCACAGCGCCCCGTCGATCGGGTCGTTGACCATCTGGAAGATGTCGAAGGCGTACATCGACGACCAGGCGCCGAGGCTGATGCCGTTCAAATAAAATGCCGGGCGGCGGTCTGGCGGCAGAGCGGTCCAGTAGGAGTAGATCGCGTGCATTGTCGCGGTCGCCTGATCGAGACCGGAGGCGGTCTCGAAGATCAGCGCCAGCGGCGATTGCAGATAGGAATATTGCACGGCGACGGTCGCGATATCTCCGTCATGCATATGTTCGATCGTGCCCTGTGCGCCGGGGTCGAGCCAGCCGGTCCCGGTGGGACTCGCTACGATGAGGATCTTGCGCTCGAAGGCGCCGAGGCGCTTCAGTTCCGCCAGCGCGATCTGCGCCCGCTCCTCGGGCGTGTCGGCCTGGGCGCGGCCGACATAGACGCGGATCGGTTTCTTCGCCGGGCGGCCGGTAAACGCCTCGATCGTCTTCGCATCCGGACCGCCACGGATGAACTCGCGTCCCGGCCGGCCCATCGCGCCCCAGTCGACGAGCGATGCGACGCTTCCGGCCATGCGGGGATCGGCCGGCGGCGAAACTTCCGGATCGAAGAGATCCTGCCCGGCCTCGTAGAAATCGTCGGCGGCGTCCATCACGGCTGGCAGGATGCCCTCTCGCGTGCCGATGAAGAGAACTGCGCCGACGGCGACGAGGCCGAGAATATTGGCGGTGCGCCGGCGCATGACGATGTCGAGACGGTCGCGCAGGATGTCGTAGAAGCGCTGCACGAGCCGGCCGAGCACGAAGCACAGAAGGAAGACCAGCATGGCGAGCAGCAGTACACGCACCGCATGGACGCCGTCTGTCGGCTCCATCGCGACGCGCATGCGCACGCTGTTCTGCCAGTCGGTGGCGCGAAACAGGTTCCAGACCGCTATGGCGATGGCCGGAAGGAGAGCGAGGAGGTCGCCGACCATGGCGATCCGGCCGCGCGGCAGCGGCAGTTCGGCCAGCCGCCACAGCGTCAGGGCGAAGCGCCCGGCCATGTAGCCGATGGCCATGACCAGCCCGCCGAGGATGCCCTGGACGAACCATTCGCGCGGGATCAGCGACGGCGTCAGGGACGCCGCGAAGAAGACGAGCCCGACGGCCAGCGGCAGCAGCGAAACATGCGTCTCGCGAAACGCATGGTAGTCCTTCTCGGCCATGGGTCTCCCGGTCTTGTTTCCTCAGGACGGCAGCGCAAACCCGCGGCTCACACGTCCAGCCGTCAGGTGCCGTTTCGACAGAACGCAGAATAGAGGGGAACCGGAACCGTTGAAACGCGTTTTCGCAAATGAACGGCGGGCCGCGTCAACCGGGCATGGTGGCACAGGGCACCGGTCAGGTTTTCCCGGTTTCCCGCCGGACCGCGGGATTGGTTCCCACCCTTGTCCCACCCGGCCCGCCGTTTACCTCACAGATCCGCCGCGCGCGGGAGGCTCACTACTGGCCGCGATCCCTTGCTATAAAAGGCTTTGCAAGTCGAGTTCGCCTGTGGGCGTCCAGCCCAGCGCCTTCAGCCGCGAACAGCTCATCGGATTGTAAGCCGACGCGTCGGCGCGCTCGGGTAACGCGTTCGCGCAACCGCTCCGTTTCGCATATTCGGCAAGCAGGTCGCGGCGGTCGAGAAGGATGTCGGAGACATTGAAGAGCGACCCGGCGGCGCGAATGGCGTCCGCATCGCCTTCCAGCATCAGCCGCACGGCGGCGGCCATGTCCTCCCCATGGACTTCGGTGCCGACACGCGGCGCGATCTCCCGGCCCGCTTCGAAGTCAGCGAAGAGATCCGCCCATTTGTGCCGGCGGCCCGGGCCGGCGGGGCCGTAAATGCCGGTGACGCGCAAGGCGACAGGCAGGAAGGTTTCGCCGGCCATGGCCGCGATACCCTGTTCGACCGCGCGCTTAACTTCGCCATAGAGCGTGTCGGGATGCGGCTCGGTGTCCTCCGTGAGCACGGAGCCGGGCGGCTGGGCGCCGTAGACGGCTCGGCTCGACAGGAAGACGGCGCGCGCGACGCCGGCCTCTTTCGCGGCGGCGAAAAGTGCGAGCGAACCGTCGACATTCAGCCGGCGAAAACTCTGCGGATCGTCTCCCTCGCCGCCGCGATATCTTCCGGCGACATGATGGAAGGCGGCATGAACGAAGGCGTCGCAGCCTTCGAACAGGGCGAGCGAGGCGTTGTCCGGATCGAGGTCGCCGGACTGGAAATCCACCGGGCCGGAAAAGAAACTGTCCTCGGGCTTCGACCGGCCCGAAACGGAGACAGCATGTCCCGCCGCCAGCAAGGCCTCGACGATGAAGCGGCCCGCATAGCCGGTGCCGCCGGTGACGAGAACCTTCATTGCGCGGCAGCCGGATTGGGCAGCGTGTCGATGTCGGGAATGGACTCGCCGGAGCGGAAGGACTGCCAGAGGTCGATCAGCGGCTGCAATTGCGCACGCTTCGGATGGTCGTCCTGCCAGGGTTTCTCATACTGGTAATGGACGACATGAACCGACTTCCAGTCCCACAGTTCCGGCAGGTTGAACCAGACATATTGCAGCATGTTGTCGAAGACCGGCAGGCCGTGCCAGTCGGGGAAGAAATCCTGCAGGAAGGTCTGGTCGGTGCGCCGCCAGAAGACGTCCGGCTGGTCGAGCCTTTGCATCATCGCGTCGAATGTCGCCTTCGAGGGCTTGGCGGTGAAGACACCGGAATTCAGCCGGTGGAAATCGGCAAGCCCCTCATAGACATTCGGCGCGGCGGAAAATTCCGGATAGGCGAACAGCCGGTCGATATTGCGCACCACGATGGCGTCGGCGTCGATGAAGACGACATTGTCGTATTCGACCAGCTCCCACAGGCGCAGCTTGGCGAAATTGTCGAGCGGCGTGTGGAAGGCCGGCTTGTTGCCCTTGGTGAAGGGCGCGTCGGCATGCAGGCGGTCGCGCTGGTGGCGAGCGTTGAAGTCCGGCGAAGTGTCGAGCAGTTCGGCCTCGACGCAGCGCGCGCCCAGCGCGGTCAACGGTGCGAGATCGCCGGGCTCGACCGCGCCGGTATGCATGACGACGATATCCGCCTTCGTGCCGGTCAGCGCCAGCGAGCGGACCAGCGCGATCGCCGCATCGGCATAGTCGTGATTGGTGACGAGCGTGACATATGCGTTTTTCGCTTCGGCGGTCATGGCGATCCCTGTTGGCGGACGGCGGCTTCTGTGGTGAATGGCGGAAGCAACGAGATTTTGTTTGGCGCATTTCCGGACGGTGAAGCGGCTTCCACTTCACCTGGAAATGCTTCGGGAGACGTTTCAGTGCATGTGATCGACAATATCAAGACCATTCACGACGGCTGGGGCCGGTTTTATCTGGTCACGATGAAAAGCCCGGACGGCTCCGAACATCCGCGACAGCTCGAGGACCATGGCGATGCGACCTGCGTCCTGCCCTACGATCCCGAGCGCCGGGTGGTGACCCTCGTGCGCCAGCCGCGCGTGGGGCCGCTCTTTTCCGGCGCCGATGCGCTGCTGCTGGAAGCGCCGGCCGGCGTGACCGACGGCGAGGATCCGGCGGCGGCGGCGCGGCGCGAGGCGATGGAGGAGACGGGTCTGCGGCTTGGCGATCTCGAACCGGCTGGCGCGCTCTGGTCGATGCCCGGCTGTGCGACGGAACGGATGTATCTCTATCTCGCCGCCTATGGCGCGGCTGACCGGGTCGGCGACGGCGGCGGGGTGGAGCATGAGGGGGAAGAGATCGAGGTCGTCGAGATGCCGGCGGCCGAAGCCGCCGCCATGCTTTCCGATGGCCGCATCGCCGACATGAAGACGGTCGTCGTCCTACAGGCGCTGCAATTGCGCCATCCGCAACTGTTCTGACGCGGTCAGCCGGCGATCATGCCGGTGACCGCGCCGCCGATCGCGATCAGGGTCAACACGGCAACCTGAATGCGCGGCGCGTCCGTGCCGCCATGAGCGATCAACATCGAGGTGACCGACAGGGTCACCGCGCCGATGACGACGCCCGGCAGCGCAACCAGAAGTGACGGGATGCCGCCGCCGGTCGCATAGAGCCAGATCATCCATGCGCCCGTGGCCGCCGCGGCCAACAATGCGCCGCCGAACAGGCGCATGAATCCGCCAATGACGACCCGGACGCCATCGTCGAGTTCCTCCCAGGTCTTTCCGGTGACCTGCCGGTGATAGGGAAAATAGCTTTTCGCCAGGAGAAGCTTCAGCGCGAAGGCGAAGATTCCGAGATAGCCCAGCGCGAACAATGCGATGCTGACGGTTTTCATGATGTCCCCTCCCTGCGGCAAATACCTGCCGGGAGGGAAGGATAGCATGAAAACACCGGCTGGCACGTCCGGACGCCGCCGGTCCCTCGCTGAAAAACTACCGCAGGAAGGAACTTTCACGCCCGGAAATCGGTTTTGCCTGCGAATTCATCGGAAAAGGCGAGGCTTGAGATCATGAGCGACAAGAAAAATGTTCCCCACACCACCAATGATGCCGGCATCCGAGTGCAGAGCGAAGAGCATTCGCTGACCGTCGGCAGCGACGGGCCGATCGTGCTCCACGATCATTACCTTCTGGAGCAGATGGCCAATTTCAACCGGGAGCGCATTCCCGAGCGACAGCCGCATGCCAAGGGTGGGGGCGCCTTCGGCTATTTCGAGGTGACGGAAGACGTCTCTCAATACACCAAGGCGAAGGTTTTCCAGCCAGGCGCAAAGAGCGACGTGCTGATCCGCTTTTCCACCGTCGCCGGCGAACGCGGCAGTCCCGATACATGGCGCGACCCGCGCGGCTTCTCGGTCAAGATGTACACCGAGGAGGGAAATTTCGACATGGTCGGCAACAACACGCCGATCTTCTTCATTCGCGACCCGATCAAGTTTCAGCAATTCATCCGTTCGCAGAAGCGCCGCGCCGACAACGACATGCGCGACCATGACATGCAGTGGGATTTCTGGACGCTGTCGCCGGAAAGCGCCCACCAGGTCACCTATCTGATGGGCGACCGGGGCATTCCGAAAAGCTGGCGCGAAATGAACGGCTATTCCAGCCACACCTATTCGCTGGTCAATGAAGCCGGCGAGATGTTCTGGGTGAAGTTCCACTTCCACACCGACCAGGGCGACGGCAACGCCTATCTGAGCCAGGACGAGGCCGACAAGCTGGCCGGCAGCGATGGCGACTACCACCGCCGCGACCTGTTCAACGCCATCCGTGATGGCAACTATCCGAGCTGGACGCTGAAATGGCAGATCATGCCCTACGAGGACGCGAAGACCTATCGCATCAACCCGTTCGACCTGACCAAGGTCTGGCCGCATGCGGATTACCCGCTGATGGAGGTCGGCAAGATGGTGCTCGACGGCAATCCGACCGACTTCCACACAGAGATCGAGCAGGCGGCCTTCGAGCCGAACAACATGGTGCCGGGCATCGGCCTGTCGCCGGACAAGATGCTGCTGGCGCGCGGCTTTTCCTATGCCGACGCGCACCGCGCCCGGCTCGGCGTCAATTACAAGCAGATCCCGGTCAACAAGCCCAAGAGCCCGGTCCATAGCTATTCCAAGGACGGCGCGATGCGGGTCGAAAACGTTTCCGATCCGGTCTATGCGCCCAATTCCTATGGCGGGCCGTCGGCGCAACCTGTCGAGGGCGAAGCCGGTCTCTGGCATGCCGATGGCGACATGGTGCGCCAGGCCTACAAGCTGCGAGAGGACGACGACGACTGGAGCCAGCCGCGCGCCCTGATCCGCGACGTGATGGACGATGCGGCGCGCGAACGGCTCGTCTCCAACATCGTCGGCCATCTCTGCGACGGCGTCAGCGAGAAGGTGCTGCAGCGCGCCTTCGAATATTGGCGCAATATCGACCCGGAGACCGGCGACAAGGTCGAGAAAGGGGTTCGCGAAAAGCTCGGCGGAAAATCGGATGCGCCGGGCCTTGCATCGGCCCAAAGCATCGGCGGGCAGGAAGCAGCCGAATAAGAAGAAGCGCGGGCATTTGCTGCCCGCGCTTCCAGTTCCGGGTGGAGAGCTTTAGCTGACGCTCTTGAGCCGCTTGCCTTCCGGGTCCTTCTCGACCGTCTTGGCGATGTCCTTGGTCCAGGCCGAGACAGCGGGGACGCGGCTGCGGTCGACGCGGTAGGCGAATTTCTTCGCCACGTCGACGACTTCCTCCAGCAAGCCCTCCTTCAGCGTGATCGGATCGAGGCCGAGAGCGAGGAACTGTTCGTTGCGCACGATCAGGTCGTTCTCGGCCGCTTCCTTGCGGGGGTTCGGCAGGTAGGCGACCTTGGCGCCGGTCATCTTGGCGATCATCTCGGCCAGATCGCGCACCCGGTGGGTCTCGGTCATCTGGTTGAAGATCTTCACCTTGTCGCCGGCGGCGGGCGGATTGTTCAGCGCCAGCTCGATGCAGCGCACCGAATCCTGGATATGGATGAAGGCGCGGGTCTGGCCGCCGGTGCCGTGGACTGTCAGCGGGTAGTCGATCGCCGCCTGGATCAGGAAACGGTTGAGGACGGTGCCGTAGTCGCCGTCGTAGTCGAAGCGGTTGATCAGCTGCGGATGCAGCCTCGTCTGATCGGTATGGGTGCCCCAGACGATGCCCTGGTGCAGGTCGGTGACGCGCAGCCCGTCATTCTTGGCGTAGAAGGCGAAGAGCAGCTGATCCAGGCACTTGGTCATGTGGTAGATCGAGCCGGGATTGGACGGGTAGAGGATCTCCTGGGTGGCGGTCGTTCCGTCCAGCGTCTCGATGCCGACCGGCAGGTAGCCTTCCGGGATCGCCGCGCCGATGGTCGAGTAGCCATAGACGCCCATCGTGCCGAGATGGACCAGATGCGCGTCGACGCCGGTTTCCACCAATGCGTTGAGCACGTTGTGGGTCGCGTTGACGTTATTGTTGACCGTGTAGTTCTTGTGGCGGTCCGTCTTCATCGAATAGGGCGCGGCGCGCTGTTCCGCGAAGTGGATGATCGCGTCGGGCTTTTCCTGGACGAGCCACTGCTTGAACAGCTCGTAGTCGCGGGCGAGGTCGATCAGGTGGAAATGGATCTTGCGGCCGGTTTCCTGGTGCCAGATGCGGGTGCGTTCCTGGATGGAGTCCATCGGGGTCAGCGACTGCACGCCAAGCTCGGTGTCGATCCAGCGGCGCGACAGGTTGTCGAGAATGAAGACGTCGTGGCCCTTGTCGCTGAGATGAAGCGCGGTCGGCCAGCCGACGAAGCCATCACCGCCGAGAACTGCAATTTTCATGGTCGCTATCCTGATTCCCTCGTTTGCATGGCCTGATAAAACCGGTTTGTGACAGAAATGAAAAGCTTCTGTCATAAATCTCCGGCTTCAACAGGAATCCGTTGCGTCTCCGGGCTTTCTGATGTATGCGGCGCCCATTGTCGCGCGGGAGAGACCGGCTCCATACAGGAACCGGCGCCGAAGGAGCAACCGCCCCGGAAACTCTCAGGCAGAAGGACCGCGCGAACAGCAACAATCTGGAGAGTGGCGGCTTGGCCGCCCACCGAAGGAGAAAGCCCACGCCGGATGGTCCGGTGAGCGGCATCCAGCCAAACATGGCGGAGCCCCGGGCAAAGCTCTCAGGTTCCTGACAGATGGGGTGCGAACCGAAATCGCGCGCGAAGCGCCGGTTCGCCATGCTCGTCTGAAAGGAACCGAAATGACCCGCATTGCAGTCATCGGCGCCGGCATTGCCGGAACCACTTCCGCATGGTCGCTGATCCGGCGCGGCTACGACGTCACCCTGTTCGATCGCCAGCGCTATGCCGCGATGGAGACCAGCTTCGCCAATGGCGGCCAGCTCTCGGCCTCCAATGCCGAGGTCTGGACCGCGTGGTCGACCATCCTCAAGGGTCTGAAATGGATGGCGCGCAAGGATGCGCCGCTGCTGTTCAACCCGACGCCCGGCTGGCACAAGCTGTCCTGGGTCGCCGAGTTCATCGCCTCCATTCCTCAGTATGAAGCCAACACGAAAGAGACCGTCCGGCTAGCGATCGCGGCGCGCGGCCACATGGAGCGCATGGCGCGCGAGGCGGGCATCGATTTCGACAGGGAAAAGCGCGGCATCCTGCATGTCTATCGCAACGCGAAGGACTTCAATCACGCCGCGAAGGTGACGCGCCTCTATGCGGAAGCCGGGCTCGAGCGCAATCCGGTCTCTCCCGACGACATGCGGCGGATCGAGCCGGCGCTGTCGGGCGATTTCTATGGCGGCTTCTACACCGAGAGCGATTCGACCGGCGACATCCACAAATTCTCCATTGGCCTCGCCGACGCGATCGAACGGTCCGGCGGACGGTTCGTGGCCGGCGCCTCGGTGACGCGCCTCGTCCGCGACGCCGATGGCGTGACCGTGCATTTCGACCGCGACGGACATGGCCAGGAAGAGCGCTTCGACGGCATCGTGATCGCCGCCGGCATCGCCAGCCGCGGTTTCGCGGCGCAGCTCGGCGACCGGGTCAATATCTATCCGGTCAAGGGCTACTCGATCACGGTCAATCTCGACACGCCGGACAGCCGCGGCGCGGCTCCCTGGGTGAGCCTGCTCGACGACGACGCGAAGATCGTAACGAGCCGTCTCGGCGCGAACCGGCTGCGCATCGCCGGCACCGCCGAATTCACCGGCGAGAACCGCGATATCCGCGCAGACCGCATCCGCCCGCTGACCCGCTGGTGCGAGGCGATGTTCCCCGGCGTCGCGACCGAGAGCGTGGTGCCGTGGGCCGGGCTCCGGCCGATGATGCCGAACATGATGCCGCGCTTCGGCCGCGGGCGCGCGCCGCGCGTCTTCTACAATACCGGCCACGGCCATCTCGGCTGGACCCTGTCTGCGGCGACGGCGGAAGCTGTCGCGCAGGTGATCGGCAACGACTTGCCGGCCGAGCGCGGCGAACCGGTCTTCCGGCCGATGCTGGTGGCGGCGGAGTAATCCGTTCCGGTACGTCCCGCCGGATACCCCCGGCGGGACGCCTGTAACCCTAACGTGACTTTCTGTTGAAGCGACTTGCGCCTATCCTCGGCGGCATGGTGGCTACAGGTGAAATCCGGTGAACAGAATTATCGCGACAACGCTCATGGCCGCGTGCTGCGCGGCGTTCTTGCAGACGAGCGCGTCGAGCGCAGGCGAGGCGTTGCAGAAACCGCTCGGCGTCGTCGAGCTGTTCACCAGCCAGGGCTGCAATTCCTGTCCGCCCGCAGATGCGGCGCTGCGCAAGTTCGCCGCGCGCGGCGATGTTGTCGCGCTCGGCTATCATGTCGACTACTGGGATTATCTCGGCTGGAAGGACACGCTCGGCTCGAAGTCCAACTCGAAACGGCAATATGAATATGCCGAAGGGCTGAAGCGGCGCGGCGTCTATACGCCCCAGGCGGTCATAAACGGCCAGTCGCACGCCAATGGCGGCCGCTATAACGAGATATCCGACACGCTGGCCCGTGACGACGCGCAGGGCCACGGCCTCACCGTCGGCATGACGCTGACCGATCTCGGCGACCGCATGCGGGTCACCGCCGAGGGCGCGCCGAATGACGGGTCGAAGGTTCACATCGTGCTGGTCTATTTCCGGCGCCATGCCGATGTCGCCATCAAGCGCGGCGAGAATTCAGGCAAGACGATCACCTATGTCAACGCGGTGCTGGACTACCAGACGATCGGCATGTGGGAGGGCGCGGGCCTGACGGTCGATATCCCGCATTCGGAACTGGCGGCGAAAGAGGCCGATGGCTGCGCCGTGCTGTTACAGAAGGCCACCGATGGCGGCCATCCGGGAGCAATCATCGGCGCAGCCATACTTCCCCGCCAAACGACTTAGCTGCGGTTCGGATATCGGGTTTTCCAAATCGAAATTGATGCAGGGTGAGGACCGGTGCGGTGGGGTATCGGGGGGCTGGGGGGCTAGAGGTTTCCAACACCGCATCCGTACCGGTCCATGAGCGGCAACGCCTAGCGCCGTGAACCGGCTGCCGCTCTCACCCTGCTCGATGCGCTCCCCGAAATGCCTCGTGGAACACAATCGGCAACGAGGAAAAGGTCGTTCTCAATCGGGGCCGAGTTGTGTCGCAATCGGGGCGAAAAGGTGACGGAAGGTCACTGATAGGAACACGGTGTTCCAAAGTGTGAGCAAAACCGCAAGATTTTGTTAGGGATTTTCCGCTCGCGCTGTGATGCGAATTTTCGAAGCACCCCTTGCAACCACATGGAAACGGCGCGAACATCGCTCGCAGCGAAGCACCGGGAGAAGGAATGTCCGAGGACGATATATCAGATAGCCAGGTGCGCGCCGGCGAGGAGGGCGCGGATCGCGGCGGCAAGGTGGTTCCCCTCCCGACAGCCGGCTGGAGCAAGACTGTTCCCGAAACCGTTCGGTTCGACCGGCGCGAGCTCGATCAGATCCTGCGCATCTACAGCCTGATGGTCGGCGCCGGCGAATGGCGCGACTACGCGATCGACAGCCTGAAGGACAGGGCGGTTTTCTCCGCATTCCGGCGCGCCTCGGAAAGCCCGCTCTACCGCATCGAGAAGAACCCGAAACTGGCGCGCAAGCAGGGCGCCTATTGCGTCGTCTCCGCCTCCGGCAAGGTGCTAAAGCGCGGCCACGAGCTCTCAAATGTGCTGAAGGTCTTCGAAAAGCCCCTCAGGGTCGTGGCCTCGAACTGAATCGCATTCAGCCCTTGGGCTTGTAGAGCGTACCCGGATAGGCGGTCTCATCCGGCAGCGTGGCATCGCCGCCGTTGAGCGCCTTCTGCATCAGCACCGTGTCCAGCCAGCGGCCGAATTTGAAGCCGGATCCCTTGAAGGCGCCGATCATCTCGAAGCCGAGGCTTTCATGCAGGCGGATCGAGGCCTTGTGCTGCGATCCGCCGATGACGGCGATCACCTGCCGAAATCCGAGCGCTTCGGTTTTCTCAAGCAGCGCGACCATCAACAGTTTGCCGATTCCCTGCCCCTGCATCCCCGGGTCGATATAGACGGAATTCTCGACCGACCAGCGATAGGCGGGCCGGGGTCGGAAGGCGTTGGCATAGGCATAGCCGGCGATGCGCCCCTCATCGTCCTCGGCGACGATATAGGGATAGCCGCCTGCCCGGATCGCTTCATAGCGGGAGCGCATCTCCGTTTCGTCCGGCGGATCGAGTTCGAAGCTCGCGGTGCCGTTGAGGACGGCTTGGCAGTAGATGGCGGCGATGGCGGGAATATCGGCCGGCGTCGTGTCGCGGATCGTGAGGGCGGGCATGCGGGAAACCTGAAAATGGAACGGCGCCAGTCAAACCGGTTTTGGCGCGCCGCACAAATGAAAAAGGCGGCCCGAAGGCCGCCTTTCCCAATTAAGGGCGATTGTCCTATTCGCGGTTGCCGAGGAACTGCAGCAGGAACATGAACAGGTTGATGAAGTCGAGATAGAGACGCAGCGCGCCCATGATGGCCTTGCGGCCGGCAACGGCTTCGCCGTCACCCTCGTAGTACATTTCCTTGATCTGCTGCGTGTCGTAGGCGGTCAGGCCCGCGAAGATCAGCACGCCGATCGCCGAGATGGCGAACTGCAGGGCGGACGACGCCAGGAACAGGTTCACCAGCGAGGCGATGATGAGGCCGATCAGACCCATGAACAGGAACGAGCCCATCGCCGACAGGTCACGCTTGGTCGTGTAGCCGTAAAGCGACAGCGCGCCGAAAGAGGTCGCGGTGATGAAGAAGGTCTGGACGATGCTACCCGGCGTATAGACGAGGAAGATCGACGAGAGCGAAAGACCCATCAGGCCTGCAAAGACCCAGAAGGCCGTCTGCGCGCCCGATACGCTCATCTTGTTGATGCGCGCGCTCAGGAAGAACACCATGCCGAGCGGAGCCAGCATGACGACCCAGCGCAGCGGCGAGCCGTAGAGGGCCGTGCCAACGCCAGTCAGCATCCTGCCGTTTCCGAGTTGCGCGGCGGCCATGGACGGATCGTTGGTGGTCGCGAGCATCATCGTTCCGAGAGCCGCGAAACCGGTGATGACGAGGCCAAGCGCCATCAGGTTGTAGACGCGAATCATGTAGGCGCGCAGGCCCTGGTCGATGCTCGCATCGTAAGTGCGAGCCTGGCTGGCGCGCATGTTGACGTTTCGAAGGTCAGCCATTTTTACCTCTGTGCTTCTCAAATCCCGTCGGGTGTCCGGCCGGCAGAATGCCGTACCGCGGCGCCGCTGGCGGGACTCCAGCATGCCTGTGGCTTAATATGAGGTGCCAATGCGGCGCAGACAAGACCGTATGAAGCCGAAAAAGGCGAGGAACCGGAACGGATTGGGCGTCGAATTGACCCTGCGGAGCACAGGGTTAACGGACTCTTGCCGAAATGCTCACAAATTGCGCAGAACCGGGGCCGCTTTCTGGCCGAGAACGCGCCATGTGCCGGCAAGGCCGAATCCGACGGTCAGGACGAGCGCCGTCGCCAGCGTTCCGGCGGCCACGCCCGGCAGCATCTCCCATGGCAGGCTCATGATGCGGGTGATCACGAACCATGCCGCGACGCCGCCGGCCAGAAGCGCAAACAGGGCCGTCGCCGCGCCAAGGATCAGATATTCCAGCGAGAAGGCTCCGATGAGCATGGTGCGTGTCGCGCCGAGCATTTTCAGCACGACCGCGTCATGCACCCGGGCGCGGTTGCCGGCGGCGAGCGCGCCGCCAAGCACGAGGACGGAGGCGATCAGCGCGACCGCCGCCGCGGCGCGGATCGCGGTCGCCAATTGGCCGATCAGGTCGTTGACGAGATCGATGGCGTCCTTGACGCGCACGGATGTCACAGCCGGGAAGCTCTGCGTCACCTCGCGCAGGATATCGGCTTCCTGCGCGGTGGTCGCGTCCGGCATGGTCAGGGTCGCAAGCCATGAATGGGGCGCGCCGGCGAAGGTGTTGGGCGAAAAGACCATGACGAAATTGATGGAGAGCGATTCCCACTGGACCTGGCGCAGATTGGCGATCCGGGCGGTGATGTTGCGGCCGAGGACGTTGATCGTCACCGTATCGCCGATCGTCAGGCCGATCTCGCCGGCTTCTTCCGCAGAGAAGGATACGAGCGGTTCACCGGAATAATCCTCCGGCCACCATTCGCCGTCGACCAGCGTGGAGTTTTCGGGCACGTCCGGCGAATAGGTGATGCCGCGGTCGCCGCGCAGCACCCATTGGCCCTCCGCCGGCAATTCCATGGTGGCGACGTCCTGATCGTTGAGGGCGACGATGCGGCCGCGCAGCATCGGCACGCGCTGCAGCACGCCTTCCGGCCCGGCGCTCTCGGTCACGAGGTCGGAGAAATCCGATATGACGTCGTTCTGGATATCGACGAAGAAGAAATTCGGCGCACGTTCCGGCAGGTTGCCGGCGATCTGCTGGCGCAGATTGCCGTCGATCAGGGCAAGGCTGACCAGTAGGGTCAGGCCGAGGCCGAGCGAAAGCACGACAGAAGGCGTCAGCGCGCCGGGACGATGGATGTTGCCGATGGCGAGCCTGAGCGAGGTCGAGCGCACGCGCGGCGCGCGTTTCGCGAGCGCCTGGACCAGCAGCGAGACGACGCGCAGCACGCCGAAGGAAAAGGCGATGCCGGCGAGGAAGATTGTCGCGATGCGACGGTCGAAGGACGCGCCGATGGCAAGCGCCGCAAGAACCGCGATCAGCACCAGCGCGGCGGCAAGATAGGCGAGGCGCGGGCGATGCTCGCCGTCGAAGGTCTGGTCGCGGAAAAGATCGGTGGCGGCGATGTCGCGAGCGCGGCCGAGCGGCAGGATGGCGAAGGCCAGCGTCGTCACCAACGCGAAGACGGTCGCCAGGCCCAGCGCGCCCGGATAGAAGCCCTGGTTCGCCGGCAGCGGAACGTAGTCGGCCAGCGCCCAGGCCGCGATCCACGGCATCAGCGAGGCGAAGACGAGGCCGATCGCGATGCCGATCAGGGCGATGGCGAGGATCTGGATCAAATAGACCAGCGTTACGAAGCCGCCGGGCGCGCCGAGGCATTTGAAGGTGGCGATGACGGTGCGCTTGGAATCGAGGAAGGCGCGCACCGCATTGGCGACGCCGACGCCGCCCGTCACCAGAGCGGTCAGGCCGACCAGCGTCAGGAACTGCGCGAAGCGCTCGATATTGGCCGAAAGCGCCGGCGCCGCCCGCCCGCGGTCGCGGATCGACCAGCCGGCGGCCGGGAATTCGGAATGGGCGCGCTCGGTGATGGCGGCCAGATCGCCGGGCGCCGTGCCGGGCGGGGTGCGGATCTTGTAGACATATTCGACGAGCGAGCCCGGCTGGACGAGGCCTGAGGCGTCGAGCGCGTCTAGCGAAACGAGAAGGCGCGGCGCCAGCGCGAAGCCGTCGGAGACGGCGTCCGGCTCGCGCTCGATCACGGCCCGGATCTCGAATGTGGACTTGCCGAGCCTGATGCTGTCGCCGACGGCGATGCCGAGCCTGTCGAGCAGGATCTGCTGCGCCGCCGCGCCATAGACGCCGTCCTTCGGCGCGAACAGCGCTTCGCGGGACAGCGCCGGTTCGGTCAGCAATTCTCCATAGAGCGGATAGGCGCCGTCGACCGCCTTCAGCTCGACCAACGACTGGTCCGACTGGTCCTCGAGGCGGGCCATGGAGCGCATGTCGGCTGAGACCGCGACATCGCCGAGGGAATCGAGAAAGGCGCGTTCCTCGTCCGAGGCGGTGCGGTGGATCAATTCGACGCGGAGATCGCCGCCGAGGATCACCTGGCCTTCCTGGTCGATGCCGTCGGTCACGGATTTCGAGACCGCGTTGACGCCGCCGATGGCGGCCGTCCCGAGCGCGATGCAGGCGAGGAAGACGTAGAAACCCGTCAGGCCGCCGCGCAATTCGCGCAGCGCGAAACGGAAGGCAAGCGGCACGAGGCGCGACATCGGCATCTTCGTCATTCGGCGGCCCGGCTGTAATCCGTGCGTTCCTCGACCTCGCCGGAATCGACGGCGAGCTGGCGGGTGCATTCGCTGGCGAGGCCTTCGTCATGGGTGACCAGCACGAAGGTCATGCCGCGCTCGCGCTGCTTGGCGAAGAGCAGTTCGGAGACCGCGTGGCCGGTGGCGCCGTCGAGATTGCCGGTCGGCTCGTCCGCGATCAGGATCTTGGGGTCCGGCGCGAGTGCCCGGGCGATGGCGACGCGCTGCTGCTCGCCGCCGGAAAGCTGGCCCGGATAGTGGGTGAGCCGGTGCTGCAGCCCGACGGCGGCCAGCTCGGCCTCGGCCTTTTCGAAGGCGTTGCGCTCGCCCGCCAGTTCCAGCGGAACGGCGACATTTTCCAAAGCCGTCATGTTCGGGATCAGGTGAAAGGACTGGAAGACGATGCCGATGTTCTGGCCGCGGAAGGCGGCGACAGCATCTTCTCCCATCGCATTGAGGGTGGCGCCCGCCACCTTCACGGAACCGCTGTCGGGCCGTTCGAGACCGGAGAGAACCATGAGCAGCGTCGTCTTGCCGGACCCGGACGGTCCGACCACGCCCACCGACTCGCCCCTGGCGATATCGAGGCTCACGGATTTGAGCACATGGACGGCGTTGGCGCCGCTGCCGAGTTTCAAATCGACGTCGGTCAGGGAGATCAGCGCTTCTGTCACGGGAAATCGATCCTATATGAGCAGCAATCGGGTCTAAATGGGAACGTACTGCCCCATGGTCAAAACTTTATTGCGCATTTTTCTCGTCGCCGGCTCGCTGGCGCTCGCCGCGACGCCTGTTCTCGCCGACACAATCAGGGGGGTCGGCTTCGGCGACAGCCTGATGGCCGGCTACCAGCTCGGGCCGAACCAGTCCTTCGCCGACCGGTTGGAAGCCGCGCTGAAGGCGAAGGGCTATGACATCAAGATCGCAAATGCGGGCGTCTCCGGCGACACGACGTCCGCAGGGCTCGCGCGGCTCGACTGGTCGATACCGGACGACACGGACTTCGTCATCCTGGAACTCGGCGCCAACGATGCGCTGCGCGGCATCTCGCCGGAACTCAGCCGCGAGAACCTCGACACGATGATCGCCCGTCTCACGGAAAAGGGGATCGACGTCATTCTCGCCGGCATGCTGGCGCCGCCGAATATGGGCGAAGACTACGCCGCCGGTTTCAATCCGATCTTTCCGGATCTGGCCGAGAAGCATGACGTGCCGCTCTATCCCTTCTTCCTCGACGGGGTCGCAGCGCAACCGGACAAGCAACTGGAAGACGGCATGCATCCGAACGAAAAGGGCGTCGAGATGATGGTGGAGGGTTTCCTGCCGCTGATGGAAGCCTATCTCGACGGTAGGGACGGCTGACCCCACCGTTTCCGGCGAGGCGAAAATGGCCGGCAAATAAATCGCTTGCGCCATGCGCCCGACCGTGATTCGATTCCGCTTGGGGACAAGGTGATTTGCCCGTCACGCTTCCGAAACCGGAGGGGAGACCATCATGCCGCGTTTGTTTGCCGCCATCGAGATTCCGCACAATGCGGCGATGTCCCTCTCACTCCTGCGCGGCGGTTTGCCCGGAGCCCGCTGGATCGACATCGAGAATTATCACCTGACTTTGCGCTTCATCGGGGACGTCGAACATCACGTCGCCGACGAGTTCGCCGACGCTCTCGGGCGGATCAGGCGGTTCGAATTCAAGATGGGCCTGTCGGGGCTCGGATGCTTTGGCGGCAAGAAGCCGCATTCGCTGTTCGCCGTGCCGACCGCCTCGCCCGACCTGATCGAATTGCAGGCGGAAATCGAAAGGATTTGCCAGCGTCTCAGGCTGCCGGCGGATCCGCGCAAGTTCACGCCGCATGTCACCATCGCGCGGCTGCGAAACGTACAGCCGGAAATGGCGGCGCGTTATCTTTCCAGCCGTGGCAATTTCCACGTACCGCCCTTCACGGTCGGTCGCTTCGTGCTGATGTCGTCGCGCGAATCGGTCGGCGGCGGGCCCTATATCGTCGAGGACAGCTATTCGCTGACGCCGCGCGTCTCCGCCGCGAGCTTCTCGAACAGGGAACCGGCAGCGGCGCGGATCATCCGGTAGACCGCCTCGAAACCGTCATCGGCCCCGTAATAGGGATCGGGAACGTCGCGCGGCATGCCTGTGGAAAATTCATGAAATTGCGCGATCCGGCCGCGCCGGTCGGGCGGCGCGAGGGAGGCGAGCGTCGCGACATTGTCGCCGTCCATGCCGAGCAGCAGATCGAACCGCTCGAAGTCCCGGCGCGTCACCTGGCGGGCGCGCAGTCCGCTCAGATCGATGCCGTGGCGGCCGGCCACGTCCACCGAGCGCCGGTCCGGCGGCTTGCCCTGATGCCAGTTGCCGGTGCCGGCGGAATCGATATGGAAGCGCTCCTGTGCGTCATTGGCCGTGACGATGTCGCGGAACACGCCTTCCGCCAGCGGCGAACGGCAGATATTGCCGAGGCACACGAACAGGATCGACATTTTTTCATTCTGCATCATGTGAAACCCGATGAGGAAAGGAGGCCGCCATGTCAAAGCCGAAACTGGATGCCGGCGCAATTGCCGAGGCGCTGAAGGACCTGCCGGACTGGACGTCGCGCGAGGACGGTAACGCCATCACCAAGTCGTTCAAGTTCAAGACTTTTCGCAAGGCCTTCGCCTTCATGACGGAGGCGGCGCTGACGGCGGAAAAGATGAACCACCATCCCGAATGGTTCAATGTCTACAACCGTGTCGAGGTCACGCTGACGACGCATGATTCGGGCGGCGTCACCGAACTGGACCTGAAGCTGGCCGCGGCGATGGAGGCGGCGGCGGCTTGAAGCGGTCCGCGGCATTCCCCACATTTCAGCCATGACGGACAAAAAGGCCGACATGGACGAGGTGAGGATCGGCGAGATCCTCGAGCCGGGCTCCGAGGAGGAGCAGGAGCGGCGCGAAACGCGCGTGCGCGAAAAATTCTGGACGACGGCGAGGAAAGCCGCCCGCCGCATCCCCTTCATGGAGGATGTCGTTGCCGCCTATTTCTGCGCGCTGGACCCGAAGACGCCGGCCAAGGTGCGCGGCATCCTCCTGGCTGCGCTTGCCTATTTCGTGCTGCCTCTCGACTTCATTCCCGATTTCCTGCTGTCGATCGGTTTCGGCGACGACATCGCCGTGCTGATGGCGGCCTTCGGCGCCGTGCGCGGCAATATCACCGAGGCGCACCGGATTGCGGCGCGGCGCGCACTTGCAGATCATGAAATCGAGACGCCGGAAGACGAGAATACGCCCGTTATCGACGCCTGAACGGGCTGTCAGGACGACGGGCCGTAAAGACCCAGATCGTCGACAAGGACGGACACGCCGCCAGCGGACGCATCGTTCTCGCCGGCCGCTTCTCTCAGCGCTTGATCCAGTTTCTTGTCGTCTTTACCACCCGGGTCGATAATTGCGCCGACCAGTGTGTTGATCGAGATCCCCAGATCGTCCAGTCCGAGATCCCTGGCGATTCCGGCGAGAACCCGGTCCCCGTTTTCCATCCGACTGATTTGGGAAACCACGGCCTTGATAGCCTTTCCGTAATCGCTTTGGGTGGCGTAGTCGTCCCTTTCGATGCCGAAGGCTTTTCCGGTTTTCTCGATCAGCTGCATTTTCATCTCGGTGATGTCGACATGGCTGGCGCTGAAAACGGATTCGGAGGCTGCGGCCTGCGCATTCCTGAAATGGCTGCTGACGCCATTGGCGGTCGCGGCGATATCGGCCGCCGCGGGCTTCTCGCCGTCCGCCAAGGACGGGCGGTCCAGCCGGAGGATCTGCACGGCGCCGGAATTCACCGGTGGCATAAAGTTCATGATCACTCCCGACAGCGATATCGTCCGGCAGTCATCGGGACGATATGCAGAGATCGAGCGCTGGCATCATGCAGCGGCGAATCATCCAGGGTTGCGTTATCCGCACCCTTCCCGGAAAAGTTTAATAGAGTTTTACAGGGCCAGGCCGGGCGAGACCGCGTCAGGGCAAGTCAAACTGTTGCCGCTTTCGCGTCGCATTTTTCTGATGTTGGGACACGGCGTCACGCCGCTGACGTGCGCCAGGGTGGAAAGTTTAGACTCATTGGCGTTTTGTTCACATTTTGGTAACCGTGATTCGTACAGATTCGGGTTGCCAAATCCTCAACTTGCATGCGTGACCGACACGAACCGGTAGGAAATATGTTCATCGACACGAAAGTTACTGCGGGATTGATGGCGGCAGCGATGGTGGCGTGCAGTGCCGCCGGCGCCTGGGCGCAAACGCCGACCCGTATCGGCGACTACAATGACTGGAGCGCCTTCAGCTACGATTCCGGTGGCAGCAAGGTCTGCTACACGCTGTCCGTTCCGATCCCCGGCTCGGAAAAGCCGGCCGACGTCAATCACGGTACGAATTTCTTCATCGTCACCCAGCGGACGACGCAGAACGTCTCCTACGAGCCGCAATTCATGGCCGATTACGGCCTCAGGGAAGCTTCGAAGGTGACCGTGACGATCGGCGACCAGAGTTTCTCCTTCTTCACCAAGGACAAGTCGGCCTGGGCGGAAAACGCCGCACAGGAACCGGCGCTCGTCGCGGCCATGAAGGCCGGATCGAAAATGACGGTGCAGGCGACTTCGGCGCGCGGCACCAGTACGAGCTACGATTATTCGCTGTCCGGCGTGACGGCTGCGCTCAACGCCATTCAAGACTGCAAATAGGCGCCTATATGAATTGGAACTGGGAGAGCCGGGCATGACCCGGCTTTTCGCTTTTTTGGACATGCGTGACGGCGCGCGCAATGCATGATAAAGCGCGTCCTTCGCTGAAAACGACTGTGGAACGACGATGGCGGTTTCCCTCGACCTGACCGATATTGCGGCGCGCGAAGCGCACGGCGCGTCCGCGCGGGCGGCGATGGCCGAAAAGCCGACCCTGATCGGCCTGACGCGAGCGCAGCTTGCCGACGCGCTGAAGGAAGCCGGCGTGCCTGAGCGGCAGGTCCGGATGCGCGTGCAGCAGCTCTGGCACTGGCTCTATGTGCGCGGCGTCTCCGATTTCGACGACATGACGAATGTCTCGAAGGATCTGCGCGCCATGCTGAAGGAGAATTTCTCCATCGCCCGGCCCGAGATCGTCGAGGAGCAGGTCTCCAATGACGGCACGCGCAAATGGCTGCTGCGCTTCCCGCCGCGCGGCGCGGGCAAGCCGGTCGAGGTCGAGACGGTCTATATCCCCGAAGAGGGCCGCGGCACGCTTTGCGTTTCGAGCCAGGTCGGCTGCACGCTGACCTGCACCTTCTGCCATACGGGCACGCAGCGCCTCGTCCGCAACCTGACCTCCGAGGAAATCGTCTCGCAGCTGCTTCTGGCGCGCGAACGCCTCGGCGACTTCCCCGACAAGGACACGCCGCAGGGCGCGATTGTCCCGTCGGAAGGCCGCAAGGTTTCCAATGTCGTGATGATGGGCATGGGCGAACCGCTCTATAATTACGATCACGTGCGCGACGCGCTGCTGATCTTCGCCGACGGCGAGGGCCTCTCGCTGTCGAAGCGCCGCATCACCCTGTCCACCTCGGGCGTCGTGCCGGGGATCGTCAGGATCGGCGAGGAGACCGGCGTCATGCTGGCGATCTCGCTGCACGCCACCAATGACGCGCTGCGCGACGAATTGGTGCCGATCAACAAGAAGTATCCGCTGAAGGACCTGCTGGATGCCTGCCGGGCCTATCCGGGCCTGTCGAATGCGCGCCGCATCACCTTCGAATATGTGATGCTGAAGGGCGTCAATGACGGCCTCGCCGACGCCAAGGAACTTGTGCGGCTGCTCAAGGGCATTCCGGCGAAGATCAACCTGATCCCGTTCAACAAATGGCCGGGCTCGGCCTATGAATGCTCGGATTGGGAGCAGATCGAGGAATTCGCGGATTTCATCAACGCGAACGGCTATGCCTCGCCGATCCGCACGCCGCGCGGCCAGGATATCCTCGCCGCCTGCGGCCAGCTGAAATCGGCCTCGGAGCGGATGAAGAAGACCGAGCGGCTCGCCTATGAGGCGATGATGATCGCCGGGCACGGGGACTGAGGTCAGTCGGCGGCGGCCGTGCCGTCCGCTTCCACCTTCCACACGTCAAGCACGCCGTAGCGGATCCTGAGGCTCGGCGAATCCACCTTGCCGACGAGCGACTTGTCGCCGGGCAGGAAGTCCGGCGCGCCGCTTGCCTCGCTGCGGACGAAGGCGACCGGCAGCGGCATATCCGGCGTCCAGGGGCGGATTAGCTCGAAATCATGGGCCGGCGCCGTTTCGGATTTCAGATAGGCCCGCACGTCATACCGCGTGCCGCGCAACGCGTAGATCACCTCTGCGGTCAGTTTGCGTCCCTGGACCACGACGATTTCGACGTCGGTCGAGTCCAGCGTCGCGATCAGGCCTTGCCTCAGTTCCTCGCCGCCGAAGAGCTGGTGGACCGGCTTGAGCAGTCTCGGCGGAACGATGCTCGGCGTCATGAGCATCATGCCGAAAAGGATGACGGCGGCGATCGCGCCGTTGACCGAAACCGACCAGATGAAGCTGGTCCGGTGGCGCGGCATGGCGAGATGCGCCGCGACAAGCACGACGGCCGCCGGAAAGGCGGTCGCAGACCAGTTGGCCTCCGCCTGCGACATCAGCGCCTGGAAGGTTATCAGCAGGAAAACCGGCAGCGACATGAACAGCAGGAACCGGTCCTGTTCGGGCTTTTGCGTCCGCCGTCCGGTGAACAGGATCACCAGATAGGCGCCGAAAATGACCGGGCCGAGCATGCCGAATTGGGTGCCGATGAATTCGAGCATGTCCTTCGGGTGAAGGACCAGGCCCTGCCATTCCATGTTGTCCTTGACCGTATGGTCGAGCGTCGCGAACCCGTTCGACAGGTTCCATAGCACGTTCGGCGCGATCAGCGCCGCCCCGATGGCTAACGCAAGCCAGGTCGACGGCGCCCGCGCGGCAGCCCATGTCCGCCGCGTGAACAGGATGTAGAGCGCCGCGGACGGGATGAAGAAGATCATCGCATATTTGGCGTTCAGGCCGATGCCGAGCGCGAGACCCAGCGTCAGGCCGGTCGCCAGCCGCGGCGATTGCGCATGGGCGTGGAAGACGATCAGCGCGATGCACCAGAAGACGATCAGCGGCACATCGGTGGTGATCAGGTAGGACGAGACGGCGGTGGCCGGCATTGTCGCGTAGAAGACCGCGGACCAGAAGCCGACCCGCCAGTCATAGAACCGCCGGCCGGCGATATAGAGCAGGGCGGCGGATACGACATGCAGCAGGTTCGCCGGCAGGCGCACGCAGACCATGCCGTCGCCGCACAGCGATGTCGTGCCGGCGATCAGCCATGCGATCAGCGGCGGCTTGGTGGAATAGCCGAATGCAAGGTCCTGCGCCCAGGCCCAGTATTGCGCCTCGTCGAAGCCGAGATCGGTCGCGGACAGGGCAAGCGCGAGCTCGCGCAGTGCAAACAGCGCGATCAGGATGACGGCGAGGACCGTCAGGTGGCTTTCCCGCGACGGGGTCAGTGGGGGTGCAGTTGGCGCGGTCGATGCGGCCGTGGCCATGGGGCGCTCCGGATATTTGTTTGGCCGCCGGATAGCACGGAGTTTTCCCCGGCGCGATGTCTTATCTGTCGCGGCGGGATCACAGGCAGGGCTGCGAGCCGGATGGAAGCTCCTGCAGGTTGAACGTCGTGCTGCGGGCGTTTTCCAGAAGCGGGGCCCACCATTGCAGGGTGACGCTCTCGTCTTCTTGAAGCGTGAACCCGTATCGGGCGAGATCGGGCGCGATGCCGTGGCCCGGTTGCCAGACCAGGACGCAATGCTCCGCCTCACGCGCCGGGGGCCGGTAGGGCTTCGGCACCAGCGTCGTCACGCGGGCTGTCGGCAGGGCCGCGCGCAACTGCCCGCCCTCGAAGATGTCATGGCCGACAAGGGTCGGCGTCGGGCCGTAGCGCGCGACCAGCTCGTCGCCGAGTTGCCGGTAGGGGACGCTGAGCAGGCAGTCGCGGCAAACGGTTTCCGCAGGGGCCAGCCGGCTCGTCAGGTTGAGCGCGAAGATCGCGGTGGCGGTCAGCGCCGTGAGGATCGCATAATCCCGGGCGGCGCGGGCCGGGACGGCGTATCGGTCGAGGACCATGAAGGCGAACAGCGGAAAGACCAGGAAGACGCAGAGGAAATAACGGGCGCGCACCTGCGCGCTGCCGAGACCGAACGACCAGAACAGCATGACCGCGAGGCCGACCAGCAGGATCAGCCCGGTGAAACGGAGGAAGCTCTCGTCACGCGGGCCGGGCTTCGGCGCGCCCCGGTCGGTGCGAAAATAGAGCCAGCCGAAAAAGGCGCCGAAGGGCATGCAGAAGAGCGTCACCGCGCTGCCGAGGCGGATCGACTTCTCGAACAGGGAGGCGTCCTGGCCGGTTTTCACGACGCCGATCGTCGTGCCGACAATCGCCTGCGACTTCGCGGCGTCGAGGGCCAGGACGGCCGCGACCGGAAGAACCGCGATCAGGCCGGCAAGGAGGATGCGCCGGTCGAAGACGATCGCCCGGAATTTGGGGACCGCGAGCGCCGCCAGGAAGGCGGCGGCGAGAAACAGGCCATAGGCGTATTTCGCCATCAGGCCAAGCGGGATCAAAACGCCGAGCACCATGTATTTCTGCAGCGACCGTTCCTCTCCGAGCGCGTGGATGACGAGCAGGGTGGCGGCGATGATCGCGATCATCAGCTTGCTGTGCGTCAGGATCGGATGGAAATCGAAGCCCATCGTCCACAGGAGCGACAGGGAATAGGCCGACAGCGCCTGCAACCTCCGGTCGTCGATCACCCGCCGCGCCAGCTCGTAGAGCAGCAGGGCGCAGGCCAGCATGGAGGCATAGTTGAGAAGCGGCGCGCTATAGGCCGTCGATCCGGTCAGGCGATCCAGCCCGTACAGGATCCAGTCGTAAAGGCTCGGATTGCGCGGCGTGTAGCTCCATTCGAGCGACTGGACATTGTAGGCTTCGAGCGCGTCGTCATAGCCGAGCGCCGAACGCATGAAGATCGCGACGAGTGCGAAAGCGACGTGCCAGACCGCGCAATAGAAATAGACGCCGTTGCGCCGCGCCCAGAAGGGCGTTTCGGCCTCCATGGCATTCATGCCGGCGGTTGCGTGCAAACCCGTCACCGGGCCTGGGTGGTGAGGATCTTGACCGCGAATGCGCCGAACACGCCGGCCATCAGCCAGTCGAGGACGCGCGTCACGACCGGCCTGGTGCGCAGCGTCTCGGCCATCCAGCCCGCCGCTAGCACCATGGCCGAGGTGATCGGCACGGCGATGACCACGAACATGGCGCCGAGGAAGAAGAACTTGCCGGTCGCGTGCGGATCTCCCGTCACGACGAATTGCGGCAGGAAGGTCATGAAGAACAGGATGATCTTCGGGTTGAGCAGGTTGATGCCGACGCCGGTCAGGAAGCTCGCGCCGATATGCGGCGCCTGGCGTTTCTCGGTTTTCATGCTCAGCGACGAGCCGTTGCGGATGGCGTCGATCGCCAGCCAGACGAGATAGCCGGCTCCGACGATCTTGAGCGCCGCAAAGGCGGCCGGCGCGGCGACGATCAGCGCCGACAGGCCGAGCGCCACCATGGCGGTATGGACGGTAACGCCGGCATAGGCGCCGAACATGCAGGCAAATCCGGCGGCGCGGCCCTGGCTCAGCGTGCGCGACAGGAACAGCGTCATGTCGGGACCGGGCGTGATCGCAAGCACGATCGCGGCGGCGGCGAAGGCGGCCAGTGTCGGCCAGTCGGGAATGAAGGCGGGCATCGGATCCATCCGGGCGCTTGCAGGATTCGGCGCACCATGCCACAGGGAGCCGCATGGCGACAGAGGGCAGTTTCACGCGGCCGGGCGTATCCGGAAACAGCGCTTTCGGTGTGTGGGCCAGCCCCTCCGCCATCCTTGCGCTGTCCGTCCTCTGGGTCGTGCTGCTCGTCCTATTCCGCCTTCTCGATCAGTGGGATTTCGGGTTTTCCGGCCTGTTTTTCGATCCCGGCCGCTGCGCGGCGACTGCCCGGGCCGACGGCCATGGGTGCTCCGGATTCACGCTGGCCAGCTGGCCGGTCCTGAGCGGAATTCGCGAATTCCTGCATCCCTTTCCGGTGCAATTGGGGATCGTCCTCCTGGTCATGCTGGTTTTCGAACTGGCGCTGGGCAAGCGCTGGGAGGATGCCGGCGTCCGGGTGAAAACCGTGCTGATCGGCGTGCTGATTCTCGGGCCGGGGCTGATCGTCAACGGCATCCTGAAAGCATTCTGGGGCCGACCGCGCCCATGGATGACCGAGGATTACGGCGGCTGGCTGCCCTTCGTGGAGGCGGGCACGATTTCCGGCTATTGCGATACCGGCAATTGCTCCTTCGTTTCGGGCGAGGCGGCGTCGGCCGGCTGGCTGATGTGCATAGCGCTGATCTTGGCCGTTTACGGATACAGGGGACTGGCCGGGCTGTTCGGCGTCGTCGCCGTCGCCATGGCTGGCTTACGTGTCGTCTTCGGCGCGCATTACCTGTCGGACGCGGTGCTTGGCTTCCTGTTGACGATTATCGTGTTCGCCGTTCTCGCCGCCGGCGCGGAAGGCAGGCTTGCCCCTTTGTTCGGGCGGATCGTGCCGGCGATTGACGCGCTGCGACGACGTGGCTAGCCATCCGCGACACCGCATGGCGGCAAACCGCTTGCACCACAGCGCAAACGCAATATGTTGCGCGCGATTTTCACGCTGCAATTCCTGACTGGACTTCGACACATGAGCGCCCCGTACAAAGACGTAAAAAAGGTCGTCCTCGCCTATTCCGGCGGTCTCGACACCTCCATCATCCTGAAATGGCTGCAGACCGAACTGGGCGCGGAGGTCGTGACCTTCACCGCCGATCTCGGCCAGGGCGACGAGCTGGAGCCGGCGCGCAAGAAGGCCGAGATGCTCGGCATCCGGGAAATCTATATCGAGGACGTGCGCGAGGAGTTCATCCGCGACTTCGTCTTCCCGATGTTCCGCGCCAACGCCGTTTATGAAGGCATTTACCTGCTCGGCACCTCGATCGCGCGGCCGCTGATCTCGAAGCGGCTTGTCGAGATCGCCGAGGAAACCGGCGCCGACGCCATCGCGCACGGCGCGACCGGCAAGGGCAACGACCAGGTCCGTTTCGAACTGTCGGCCTATGCGCTCAACCCGGACATCAAGGTCATCGCGCCGTGGCGCGACTGGTCCTTCAAGTCGCGCACCGACCTGATCAATTTCGCGCAGGACCACCAGATCCCGGTTCCGAAGGACAAGCATGGCGAGGCGCCGTTCTCGGTCGACGCCAACATGCTGCACTCCTCGTCGGAGGGCAAAGTGCTGGAGGATCCGTGGGAAGAGGCGCCCGAATATGTCCATATGCGCACCGTTTCGCCGATGGATGCGCCCGATCAGGCGACCGACATCGAGATCGAGTTCAGACAAGGCGACCCGGTGGCGCTGAACGGCAAGGCGATGAGCCCGGCGACGTTGTTCGCGGCGCTCAACGATCTCGGCCGCGACAACGGCATCGGCCGCATCGACCTCGTCGAGAACCGCTTCGTCGGCATGAAGTCGCGCGGCGTCTACGAGACCCCCGGCGGCACGATCCTGCTGGCCGCCCACCGGGCGATGGAATCGATCACGCTCGATCGCGGCGCCATGCATCTGAAGGACGATCTGATGCCGCGTTACGCCGAGCTGATCTATAACGGCTTCTGGTTCTCGCCGGAGCGCGAGATGCTGCAGGCCGCCATCGACCACAGCCAGAAGGATGTCGAGGGCACGGTGCGGCTGAAGCTCTACAAGGGCAATGTCATCACCACCGGCCGCAAGTCGCCGAAATCGCTTTACTCGGAAGAGCTCGTCACCTTCGAGGACGATCACGGCGCCTATGACCAGAAGGATGCCGCAGGCTTCATTCGCCTGAACGCGCTGCGCCTTCGCACGCTCGCCAAGCGCAAGCGTCAGGGCTGACTTCTATTCGGCGGGCGCGGGGATAACCTGCGCCGCCTCGATGTCCGCTTCGAGGCGTTGGGCCGTGTCGGCCGCGCGCCGGTAGAGGATGAACGCGGTCGCCGACATGAGGCCCATGGCGGGAATCACGGTGGAAATCGCCCACACGGGATCGGCGTATAACGCGCCGATCGTGCCGCCGAGAAGGCCGGCTCCCATCTGCATGAACCCCGTCAGCGCAGCGGCCTGTCCCGCGATATGAGGGAACGGCCGCATGCCGGCCATCAGCATGAAGGGCAATATCTGCGCGACGCCGAATGCCGAGACCGCAACCGGCAGCATCACCGTCAGCAACGACGCGCCAAGGAGGTGGGGCGCGGTCGCGAGGCCGATGCTGCCGGCCACGATCAGGCAAAGGCCGGGAACAACCAGTTGGCTTGGTGTCCACCAGCGCAGAAGCAGGCGCATTGTCAGAGACCCGAACATGAATGTTCCGGACTGGAACAGCATGGAGAAGCCGTATTCGGTCGGGGTCAGGCCGACGGCGTCGATCATGACAAAGGGCAGAAGGGTCGCCTGCGCGTAGAAAGCGCCGGCGCCGGCGGCAATGACGATCGATGCGGTCAGGAATTCCGCATTGGTCGCAAGCGTCCGGTAGGCGCGGGCGATATTGAGCGGGCGCAGCCGGGAAATGTCGGGGACGATGGTTTCCTTCAAAGCGAAGATCGCGGTGCCGCCGACAAGAAAACCAAAGATGACCATCAGGATGAAAATGGCGTGCCATCCGGCAATCTGCATCGTGATGCCGCCAAGGGCCGGCGCGAAGGCCGGCGCCGACGCCATGGCGATGGCAACGAGATTGAGAATTCGCGCTCCCCGTTCGCCCGGGTAAAGGTCGCGGACGATGGCTCGCGAGACGGTGACCCCGATGGCCGCGCCGACCCCCTGGACGAAGCGCGCGGCGATCAGGATTTCCACCGTCGGCGCCAGGGCCGCGGCGACACTGCCGAGGATATAGAAGCCGATGAAGATGATTGTCGAGCGCCTGCGCCCCAGCGCATCGGCGAAGGGACCGGCGGCGAGCTGCGAAAAGGCAAAGCCCCCGAAATAGGCGGTCAGCGTTGTCTTGATGACCGCCTGCGTCGTGCCGAACGCGTCGACCAGCATCGGCATGGCGGGCGTGTAGAGCGCCATGGAAAGCGGTCCGATCGCAACCAGGATTGTCGAGATCAGCGCCGTGCGCCCGACACCCATGATCGGCGTGGTCATGACGCAAGCGCCTCCGCCGGTTGCGGCGCGAGCAGATCCTGCAGATTGGCGTGGGCGTGGCGCAGGGCTTTCATCGTCGCCTCGTGTTCCGCCGCGGTCAGGCCGTCGAGGACATCGGCGCGCATCGCCGCGGATACCGCCTGGAGCTCGGCGATGAGCGGCGTCGCCGCCTCCGTCGCCCGCACCTGTTTGGCTCGGCGGTCTATGGGGTCTGCTTCGCGCGCGACGAGGCCGCGTTTCTCCAGCCGATCTATATAGGCGCAGGCGGTCATCGGCTCGACGCCCATGCGTTCGGCGATAAGGGTCTGACGGCCTCCGCCGAGTGCGACGATATGCAGAAGCGCACGCGCTTCGCCCGGCGTGATGTCCAGCCCGGCGGAGCTGATGCGGCGCTCCAGCAGGGAGCGTGTCAGGCGGGCGACGTCGTTGACGAGGAATCCGAAGGTTCGCGGGTCGGCCAAAGGTCGGTTCTTTCCTAAGGTAGGCAGATAATAAGTCTAACTTATTATATCGGGATTGCGTGTCAAGCGGCCGACACCGCCATTGGTCAGCTTGCGCGAGGGGACGGCGCGCTCTACAGCTTCCAATCCCGGGGGACAGACGGAACCGACGTCTTGGCAGTCGAGCCGAAATCAAGGGCGCGGCGTGGCGCTTCGAGGAAAGCCGATGCGGGAAGCGGCCCGAACAGGGCGTCGCATCGCGTCCGCCAGCGCGCGCTGCTGGCCGTCATTGCGGGAGCGATCGTCGTCACGGCGGCTGCGCTCGGCTGGTTCTGGACGGAGCGGGAGCGGCAACCGGCGGTCCTTGCCGTGGCGACCGGCCCGACCGGATCGGACGCCTATAATTTGATGCGGGAGGTCGCCGACGTGGTGGCGCGCCATTCCGCGACGGTCCGGCTCGATATTCGCGCATCGCGCGATTCCTCGCAGAACATCGCCGCGCTCAACAGGCGCACCGTCGATGTTGCGGTCATTCGCGCCGATACGCCAGTCGTGGCCGATGTGCGCGAGATCGCGCAGCTCTATCCGGATCTGTTCCAGCTCGTGGTGCGCGGCGATTCACCGATCCGGTCGGTAACCGATCTTGTCGGCGCATCCGTCTCGATCCCGCAATTCGGCAGTGACGGTTTCCGGTCCTTTTGGGTCCTGGGCGACCATTACGACCTGCCCGTTGACGGGTTCCGCTGGACCGCGGAGGATTTTTCCGATGGCGCGAGACGGCTGATCGCAGGCGAGACACAGGCGTTGTTCACGGTCCGCTCGTTGCGCGATCCGCGCCTGATCCGCATGTTCGAGGATGCGCAACTGAAACGCATCGCGCTACGCTATGTCCCGGTGCGCCAGGCCGAGGCCATTGCGCTGAAGCGGCCGTTTCTCTCTTCCGGCGTCATTCCGCAGGGCGCTTTTACAGGGGCAACGCCGGTGCCGTCGCGCGATACGCCGACAGCCGCCGTGGAACGCGTTCTGGTGACGCGCGCCGATGTTGACGCGGAGGCGGTGCGCGAACTCACGCGCATCCTGTTCGAATATCGGCTGGATCTGACCCTGCGCTTCGCGCTCGCCTCGGCGATTGCCGCGCCGCACGCCGAAACCGGCTTGTCTGTGCCCATGCATGACGGCGCGCAAGCCTTCTATGACCGCGACCAGCCGGGTTTCATCCAGGAGAACGCGGAACCGCTGGCCCTTCTGGTCACCGTGCTGACGCTGATCGTCTCGGCGCTTCTGGCGCTGCGCTCACGCTTCATGGCGCGTCAGAAGAACCGCGCAGACACCTATAACTACCAGCTCCTGGCGATCCGGAGGGATGCCGAGAAGGCCACGGACCCTGTGCATCTGCGCAAGCTGAAGCACGAGCTCAACACGGTGCTCGAAACCGTTGTCGTGGCGCTCGACACCGACGAGGTGACCGATGAGGGGTTCCAGTCCTTCTCGCTGCTGTGGGATGCGGTGCGCGAGACGATCAATGAGCGGCTCGATGAGCTCACCGTGTCCAAGGGCGGAGCGACGCTGCACTGACATCATGCGGCCCGCATCTTGAGAAGGCGGGGCGGATGGCCTAGCTGAGTCTGGACCTCCCAACGCCAAGGATATTTCCATGACTGTCGATCTCGCCGCCTCGCCGCTGACACACTGGACCGGCCCGCACGACCTGCCGGATTACGCCGCGATCAGGGACGAGGATTTCGAACCGGTCATCCGCGCCGCCTTCAAGGCGCATCTGGCCGAGATCGACGCCATTGCGTCGAATCCGGCCGAACCGACCTGGGAGAACACGATCGAGGCGTTGGAGAAATCCGGCGAGGCGCTGTCGCGCGTCTCGGCGATCTTCTTCAACCGCGCCGGCTCGCATACCAATGACACGATCCGCGCGGTCGAGCGGACCGTTTCGCCGCTCTACGCGCGCCACCGCACGGAAGTGGCGATGAACAAGCCGCTGTTCGAGCGGGTGGACGCGCTCTGGCAAAAACGCGACAGCCTCGGCCTCACCACGGAACAGCTCCGCGTGCTGGAGCGGCGCTGGAAGGGCTTTGTGCGCTCCGGCGCGGCGCTACAAGGCGAGGAACAGAAACGGTTCGCTGAAGTAACCGAGAAACTCGCGACGCTCGGCACGCAATTCGGCCAGAACGTGCTGGCCGACGAATCCGACTGGATGCTGCTGATCGAGGACGAGGCCGATCTCGCCGGCCTGCCGGGCTGGCTCGTCGACGCGCTCGCCTCGGTCGCCGAGGAGCGCGGACATCCCGGCAAGCATGCGGTGTCGCTGTCGCGCTCGATCGCCGATCCGTTCCTAACCCATTCGTCGCGCCGCGACCTGCGCGAGAAGGTCTATTCGGCCTGGATCGCACGCGGCGAGAATGGCGGGGCGACCGACAATAGCGGCATCATCGCCGAGACACTGGCGCTGCGGCAGGAACAGGCGAGCCTGCTCGGCTACGAAACCTATGCCGCCTACAAGCTCGACGACACGATGGCGAAAACGGCGGAGAATGTCGGCGAATTGCTGGAAACCGTCTGGGCGAAAGGTGTTGCCCGCGCCAATGAAGAGGCTGGCGACATCGCCGAACTGATCGCCGAGGAAGGCCACAACTACCAGCCGGCGAAATGGGACTGGCGCTATTACGCCGAGAAAATTCGCAAGCAGCGCTTCGATTTTTCCGACGACGACGTGAAGCCCTATATGCAGCTCGAAAAGATCATCGAGGCCTCGTTCGCGGTGGCGACGCGGCTGTTCGGCATCACCTTCGAGGAAGTGAAGGGCGTGGTGCTGCATCACCCGGATGCGCGGCTCTGGGCGGTGAAGAATCCTGACGGCTCGCAGCGGGCGCTGTTCATCGGCGACTATTTCGCGCGGCCCTCGAAGCGGTCGGGCGCGTGGATGAGCGGGCTGCAGTCGCAGTCGAGGCTTCTCGGTCAGACGCCGATCATCCTCAACACGATGAATTTCGCCAAGCCGCCGGCGGGCAAGCCGGCCTTCCTGTCCTTCGACGACGCGCGCACCCTGTTCCACGAATTCGGCCACGCATTGCACGGCATGCTGTCCGACGTCACCTATCCGTCGGTTTCCGGAACGGCGGTGAGCCGCGATTTCGTCGAACTGCCGTCGCAGCTCTACGAACACTGGCTGACCGTGCCCGAAGTGCTCAACACTTATGCGCTGCACTACGAGACCGGCGAGCCGATGCCGAAGGAGCTGCTCGACAAGGTGCTGGCTGCGCAGACCTTCAATGCCGGTTTCGAGACGGTGGAATACACGGCTTCGGCGCTGGTCGACATGGCCTATCATGCGCGCGGCGACGCTCCGGCAAAGCCGCTGGAATTTGAGGCGAAGGTGCTGGACGAGATTAGGATCCCCGACGCCCTGTCGATGCGGCACCGCTCGCCGCATTTCCAGCATATCTTCGCCGGCGACGGCTATGCGGCGGGCTACTATTCCTACATGTGGTCGGAAGTGATGGACGCCGACGCCTTCGCCGCCTTCGAGGAAACGGGCGACCCGTTCAATGCCGAGATCGCCGACAAGCTGAAGACCCACATCTATTCGTCCGGCGGCACGGTCGACCCCGAAGACGCTTACAAGGCGTTCCGGGGCCGCCTGCCGACGCCGGACGCGATGCTGGAGAAGCGCGGGCTGGTTTAGCCCTACCCCTTCTTCTCCAGGTGGCCGCCGAAGGCGAAGCGCATCGCCGACAGCATGCGGTCGGCGAAGTCGGACTGGCCGCGCGACGAGAAGCGCTGGAACAGCGCCGCCGACAGGACCGGTACCGGCACGCTGGTATCGATCGCCGCGTCGACCGTCCAGCGGCCCTCGCCGGAATCGGAGACATGGCCGCTGAACGTGTCGAGGCCGGGATCGCCCTTCAGGGCTTCCGCCGTCAGGTCGAGCAGCCATGACGAGACGACGGAGCCGTGCCGCCAGACCTCGGCGATCTCCGGCACGTTCAAGTCGAAGCGGTAATATTCCGGGTTGGCGAGCGGCGTCGTCTCGGCGTCGGCCGGGCGATCTTCGGACCCCGCATTGGCGGCCTTCAGCAGGTTCATGCCCTCCGCATAGGCCGCCATCATCCCGTATTCGATGCCGTTATGGACCATCTTGACGAAATGGCCGGAGCCGGTCGGGCCGCAATGCAGGTAGCCGCGCTCGGCGGGCGTTTCGCCGTCGCCGCCGGGCGCCAGCGCCGCGAAGACCGGGTCCAGCCGGGTGACGGCCTTTTCATCGCCGCCGATCATCAGGCAATAGCCGCGCTCCAGCCCCCAGACGCCGCCGCTGGTGCCGACATCGACGAAATGGATGCCGGTCGCATGCAGCTTTGCGGCAATGTCGATGGCGTCCGTATAGCGCGAATTGCCGCCGTCGATGATCGCGTCGTCCCGGTCCATCAGCCCGGCCAGCGTGTCGACCGTCTGTCCGACCAGCGCCGCTGGCAGCATGATCCAGGCGGCGCGGGGCGGCTTCAGCGCCTCGACAAAGGCTTCGAGACTATCCGTGCCGGTCGCGCCTTCCGAGACCAGCGCCGCGACGCTGTCGGCGTGGATGTCGTAAACCACGCAGTCATGGCCGGCCTGCATCAGCCTGCGCACCATGTTGCCGCCCATTCGTCCGAGCCCGATCATTCCGATCTGCATGCCGTCCAATCCTTGCTGGTTTGTCCCCGGGCCACCACTTAAGTAGAAAACAGACGCCTTGTCAGCCGCGCCGGACGATTTCGCCCGCGGCGCGGACTATTTCGGAGTTGATGTCATGCAATGGTCGTTTCCGATCGCGAAGGTCGCGGGCAGCGAGATCCGCATCCATCTGACCTTTTTCCTGCTGCTCTTGTGGATCGGCATCGCCTCGTTCCAGTCGGGCGGCGGCGCGGCGGCGACGGAGGGCGTGCTGTTCATCATCGCCGTGTTTGCCTGCGTGGTGCTGCACGAGCTCGGCCATGCATTGGCGGCGCGCCGCTACGGCATCAAGACGCCCAGCATCACGCTTCTGCCGATCGGCGGTGTCGCGCAACTCGAGCGCATGCCCGAAAAGCCCTCGGAGGAGGTGGTGGTGGCGATCGCCGGGCCGCTGGTCAATGTCGTCATCGCGGCCGTGCTGGTCGCGATCCTCGGCGCCTTTCCCAATCTGGCGACCGTCGCCACTATCGAAAATCCCCAGCCGGGCTTTCTCTCCCGCCTCGCCGTGGTCAATATCATCCTCGTCCTATTCAACCTGATCCCGGCCTTCCCGATGGATGGCGGGCGGGTGCTGCGGGCGCTTCTGGCGATGAAGTTCAACCGGGTGCGCGCGACCGAGATCGCCGCGACGATCGGCCAGATCACCTCCTTCATCTTCGGATTTCTCGGCCTCCTGACGGGCAATGTGCTGCTGATCTTCGTGGCGATCTTCGTCTATATGGCCGCGACCGGGGAATCCCAGGCGACGAGCTTCCAGGCGATGGCCTCGAAGGTCTCGGTGCGCAAGGGCATGATTACCCATTACGACGCGCTCGGTTCGGCCTCGACGCTCGGCGACGCGGTGGAGGCGCTTCTGCGGACCACCCAGCACGAGTTCCCCGTCGTCGACGGCGGCGGCAATCTGCGCGGCGTGCTGACGCGTTCGGCGATGGTCCAGGCGCTGCAGCAGCATGACCGCAGCTATCCCGTCCATGAAGTCATGGCGCGCGACATTCCCTTGGTGCCGGACACGGCGATGCTGGACGCCGCGTTCAAGCTCCTGCAGTCGGGCGGCAATGTCCCGGCCGTCGGCGTCACGGATCGCGAAGGCCGGCTCGCCGGCTATGTCACGTCGGAGAATATCGGCGAACTGATGATGGTGAACGAGGCCGCCAAGGCCTGACCGCGCCTATTTCGGAAAGCAGCTCAGCGGCACGTCCGGCCATTTCGCTGCATCGCAGCCGGCAATCTGCTGCTGTTCCCTGAAGGATGCGCTGACCGGACCGGTGACCAGCGGATCGACGCCATAGGGCGCGTCGGCATAGGCTAGTTCCGCCTCGGTGGGATCGGCGACATGGCCCGGTTCGAACGCGCCGCCGGACATGGTCAGGGCGGCGGCCAGAAACGTCGTCGACAGGATGTGAAGCATATCCATAGTGGTTCTCCCGAGACCGGAGATTGCGCCTATTTCATTAATGCTTCGTTAGGATACGGGTTCCGCCGCCCCCGAAAGAAAGGACGGGCTTTCGCATCTGCGAAAAAGCCTGTATGAGCGCGGCAACGTCAATGCCGGGCGGTTGGCCCGGCTCTGCATTTCCGGATTTACACAATGGCACTCCGCAACATCGCGATCATCGCGCATGTCGACCATGGCAAGACAACCCTCGTCGACGAACTTCTCAAACAGTCCGGCGTCTACCGGGAAAACGAGCGCGTGCAGGAACGCGCGATGGATTCCGGCGACATCGAAAAGGAACGCGGCATCACCATTCTGGCCAAGGCGACCTCGGTGGAATGGAAGGGCACGCGCATCAATATCGTCGACACGCCCGGCCACGCCGATTTCGGCGGCGAGGTCGAACGCATCCTGTCGATGGTGGATGGCGCCATCGTGCTGGTCGACGCCGCCGAAGGCCCGATGCCCCAGACCAAGTTCGTCGTCGGCAAGGCGCTGAAGGTCGGCCTCCGCCCGATCGTCGCCGTCAACAAGATCGACCGCTCCGACGCGCGCGCCGACGAGGTAATCAACGAGGTGTTCGACCTGTTCGCGGCACTGGACGCGACCGACGAACAGCTCGACTTCCCGATCCTCTACGGTTCGGGCCGCGACGGCTGGATGGCGCCGGAAACGGAAAAGCCGGCAGAAGCCTCGCTGGCGCCGCTGTTCGACCTCGTGGTCGAGCATGTGCCGGAGCCGACGGTGGAGGAAGGCCCGTTCCGGATGATCGGCACGATCCTGGAAGCCAACAACTTCCTCGGCCGCATCATCACCGGCCGCATCCATTCCGGCTCGGTGAAGCCGAACCAGGCGGTCAAGGTGCTGTCGGCCGACGGCAAGCAGATTGAAAGCGGCCGCATCTCGAAGATCCTCGCCTTCCGCGGCCTTGAGCGCCAGCCGGTGGATGAGGCGCATGCGGGCGACATCGTCGCCATTGCCGGCCTTTCCAAGGGAACCGTCGCCGACACGTTCTGCGACCCCTCCGTGACCGAGCCGCTGCAGGCGCAGCCGATCGACCCGCCGACCGTGACGATGAGCTTCCTCGTCAATGATTCGCCGCTTGCCGGCACCGAGGGCGACAAGGTGACCAGCCGCGTCATCCGCGACCGCCTGCTCAAGGAAGCCGAGGGCAATGTCGCGCTGAAGATCGAGGAAGCCGATTCGAAGGATTCCTTCTACGTCTCCGGCCGCGGTGAATTGCAGCTTGCCGTTCTGATCGAGACGATGCGCCGCGAAGGCTTCGAGCTTGCCGTCTCGCGTCCGCGCGTCGTCATGCACAAGGACGAGAGCGGCACGCTGATGGAGCCCATCGAAGAGGTCGTCATCGACGTCGACGATGAGCATTCCGGTGTCGTCGTGCAGAAAATGGCTGAGCGGAAAGCCGAGATGCTGGAACTCAGGCCGTCCGGCGGCGACCGGGTGAGGCTCGTCTTCCACGCGCCGACGCGCGGCCTGATCGGCTACCAGTCGGAACTGTTGACCGACACGCGCGGTACCGCCGTGATGAACCGGCTGTTCCACGATTACCAGCCTTACAAGGGCGAGATCGGCGGGCGCATTAACGGCGTTCTCCTGTCGAACCAGCCGGGCGAGGCTGTCGCCTATGCGATGTTCAACCTCGAGGATCGCGGCCCGATGATCATCGAGCCGGGCGACAAGGTCTACCAGGGCATGATCATCGGCATTCACACGCGCGACAACGACCTCGAAGTGAACGTGCTGAAGGGCAAGCAGCTCACCAACATCCGCTCCGCCGGCAAGGACGAAGCCGTCAAGCTGACGCCGCCGGTCAAGATGACGCTCGACCGGGCGCTATCCTGGATCCAGGACGACGAGCTTGTCGAGGTGACGCCGAAGAACATCCGCCTGCGCAAGATGTATCTCGATCCGAACGACCGCAAGCGCATGGACAAGGCGCGTCTCGCGGGCTGATGGCGGAACGCGAGATCGATCTGGCGAGCTGGCCGCGTGCGGAGACGTTTCGGCATTTCCGCACCTACCAGCGGCCGCAATATGCGATCACCTCGCGCCTCGACGTCACCCGGCTGGTCAGAGAGCTGAAGCCTGCGGGCGTATCGCCCTATCGCGCCTGCATCCACGCCATCGGCTCGGGCATCCATGCGGTGCCGGAGCTTCGCACACGGTTTCGCGGCGATGTCGTCGTCGAGCATGACACGATCGCGCTGTCGATGACCGTGCCGCGCGCCGACGGCACCTTCGCCTATGCCTATGTTCCCTTCGCCGCGGACTGGCGGGACTTCGATCCGCTCTGCGCGGCGACGATGGCGGAGACCGCGGCGCAAGGCGGGCTCGGCGCCAATGAGGGACATCGCGACGATGTCGCCTATCTGTCCTGCCTTCCATGGCTGGATTTCACCGGCCTGACCAACGCCATGCCGGGCCCGGACGATTGCATTCCGCGCTTTTCCTGGGGGCGATTCACAGAGGACGGGAATGGCCGCCATTCCGTGGCGATGACCGTCGAGGTGCATCACGCGCTGGTCGACGGCGCCCATCTCGGCCGCTATTTCGCGGAAACGCAGCGAGCGCTCGACACGATTGAAGCAGGCTGAGGTTACGCCGGGCAATGCCTGGCCGGCGCAAGACGACGCCCGCCGAGGCGTAGGCGCTACTTTTCCGGCACTTCCTCAAGCGAATGCCGGTGGATCAGCGGCATTTGCGACATGGTGAAGACGATCGCCAGCGGGGTGAAACCCCAGACCTTGAAGGCGACCCAGAAATCGGTCGAGAAATTGCGCCAGACGATCTCGTTCACGACGGCCATGGCGATGAAATAGAGGCCCCAGCGCAGGGTCAGCTTGTTCCAGCCTTCCTCGTCGATTCTGAAAGCCGAATCGAAGACGTAACGCAGAAGCGAGGTCTTGAAGAAGATCAGGCCGCCGAGCAGAATCGCGCCGAACAGCGTGTTGATGATGGTCGGCTTCAGCTTGATGAACAGCTCGTCCTGCAGCCACAGGGTCAATCCGCCGAAGACAAGGACGACGACGCCCGAGACGAGCGGCATGATCGGCAGCGATCGCGTCAGTACCCATGAGACGATCAGGGCGACCACCGTAGCCGCCATAAACAGGGCGGTCGCAATGAAGATCGGCCCGCCGATCTCGGCAAGGGAGGGGAAGCGTTCGGCCAGCCATTCGCCGCGCGAATTGCCGAAGAAGAAGACGACCAGGGGTCCGAGCTCCAGCGCGAGCTTCAGGAGCGGATTGATTTTCTGGCGTTCGGGGTCGGAGGGATCGCGTTCGAAGATCGGCTTGGACATCGTCGTGTGAGCGTTTCCGTTCGGGCTGTTTGGCCTCACCTAGGCGATTGCCTGGCGTTTTGCGAGTCCGAAAGGTGTTTCGCTGCGCTGCAATATCAATGTTGCGCTGCAGTAAAAGTGAATGTTATGGTTAATCATTCGTCAAGGAATCGGGCACATGCTCGATGACGATGTTCTACCAAAGTAGAACCTCACCACCTGGGAGGAACTGGGCCGCCACGCGAAGCCAGCCTCCCGCGCGCTTCGCCAACCGAAAAGGAGCGCGCCATGGCCAGGCTGTTTCAACTCGTAATCGTTGCCGCGTTCGCGACCCTTTTGCCGGTCGCCTCCCATGCCTGTGAATTCCTCGCCGCCGAGAAAGACAGTTCCGGCATTCCGACCACATTCGATACGGTCGCCGACGGCGTCGTGTCAGGGTTCCTGCGATGCGGGCGCGAAGCTTTCCCGGCCTATGTCTGGACGCTTGGCGTCGATGGCGATCAGCCGAGCCTCGGGATCCGCGACGACAAGCTGCTGGATACGGACAGCACCGGACCGCTTGGCGAGTTGCTGGCGGCCGATATCGAGGATCATGTCCGCATCACGGTGCTGGAGCGGACCGACACGATCGGCCTGCCGCGTTCGCCCATGCCGCGGGGCTGGTTCCAGCTGACCCGCTTCTTCACATTCTGCGAAACGATCGACGGCGCCGATCCCCTCGACTGTTCCGTCGGCAAGGCGCGTATCAAGGGATGGCGCAAGGCCGAGGACACCAATCGTGACGGCTATCTCGACATGTCGACGCACGAGATCAGCTATTATGACGGCGCGTCGAAACTCCATTTCATGAGTTTCGTGACGCCCTGGTCGGACAGCCTCACCGCGGATGCGGGCGTCTGGATCGAGGCGGTCAATGCGGTCAGCGACGTCCTGCAGCCGCGCGAAGTCGCCTACGCCGCGCCCTGAACCGGCCTTAACCGTTTTCCGGCTCTTCCATCGACAGCACCCGATTCCCGTGAAACATGGGGGTTGGGCGGCCAGCGGGGCCGGCGGTTCCGTCAGGGAGGACATGGATTGGCGAAGGGCGACATTTTTTGCTCCGAGGTGCGCGAACGCCGCGATCCGGAAACGGGCCTGGCTTTCAGGCAGCTGACGGACGGCCCCGACGACAGCCACCATCTCTATTTCACCAATCCGGGCTGGTATGATGACGGCCGCCGGCTGCTGTTCGTGTCGACGCGCAACGGGGCGACCGATCTGTTCGGGATGGACGTCGAACGCGGCACCTTCACGCAATTGACGGACGAGCGCCGCGTGACGGACGAACTCCTGTTCACCTGCCTCAACCCGGCCCGCCCGGAAGCCTATTTCTGGCGGAACGGCTCACTCGTCGCGCTCGATCTCGAAACGCTCGACGAGCGAATTCTCTACGAAACGCCGGAAGGCTACGCCAACAACATCCTGACGGTGACCTGCGACGGGGCTCTCGTCTGCACGGGCATCTATGAGGACCTGCAAAACCGCTTCGATGTGGATTTGCTGAAGGGCTATGTCGGCTTCGAGGAGTATTGGGCGGCCAGGCCGCGCTCGGTGATCATCACGGTCGACACGATTTCGGGCGAGGCTCGCGAGCTCTTCTCCGAAGAATACTGGGTCGGCCATGTCAGCGCCTCGCCGACGGTTCCCCATATCCTCACCTATTGCCACGAAGGCCCGTGGGACAAGGTCGACAATCGGATCTGGGGTCTCGATCTGCGCGACGGCCGCACCTGGCCGATCTATCCGCGCAAGGGCGAGGAGAGCGTCGGGCACGAATACTGGATGCAGGACGGCGTCACCGTCGGGTTTCACGGAACCGAGAAGGACGGGCCGGCCTTCATCGGCGCCGTGCGATATGACGATACGGGCCTCGAGCTCTTCCCGTTTCCCCGCCATTTCACCCATATTCATTCCAACGATCTGAAGCTCGCGACCGGCGACGGGACGAATTGGGATCCGATGCTTTATGTCTGGACGCTGGAAAGCGGGCAGGAGGCGAAGCCGGTTCCCGTCCTGCGCCACGGATGCAGCGCTTCGGTGCAGGCGCGGCACGTGCATCCGCGCTTCAACCCGGATTCCTCCAGGATCGTTTTCGTGTCGGACGATACGGGGATCGGGAACATCTACGACGTGTCCGTCGCCGATATTCGTGCCGCAGGCCTGCTGGAGTAATTAAAGGCTAAGCGGCGACGCCCGCGATGGCGTTGGCGAAATCGCGCGCCCGGAAGGGTTCGAGATCCTCGACGCCCTCGCCAATGCCGATGAAATAGACCGGCAATTTGTACTTCGCCGAGATGGCGACGAGGATGCCGCCGCGCGCCGTGCCGTCGAGCTTGGTCATGACGAGACCGTTGACGCCGGCGACATTGCGGAAGATCTCGACCTGGCTGAGCGCGTTCTGGCCCGTCGTGGCGTCGAGCGTCTGGAGCACGGTGTGCGGCGCTTCGGGATCGTGCTTCTGCAGGACGCGGACAATCTTCGCGAGTTCGTCCATCAGTTCCGCCTTGTTCTGCAGGCGGCCGGCGGTGTCGATGATGACGACGTCGGAGCCGTTGTCCTGCGCCGTCTTGAAGGCGTCCCAGGCAAGACCCGCGGCATCCGCGCCGAGCTTCGTGCCGACGAAGGTGGAGCCGGTCCGGTCGGCCCAGATCTTCAATTGCTCGATCGCGGCGGCGCGGAACGTGTCGCCCGCGCCAAGCGTCACTTTCAGGCCGGCGTCGCGCAGCTTTGCGGCGAGCTTGCCGATCGTGGTCGTCTTGCCGGTGCCGTTGACGCCGACGACGAGGATGACGTGCGGCTTGAAGGAGAGGTCGAGTTCGAGCGGCATCGCCACCGGGTCGAGGACCTTGGCGACCTCGTTCGCCATGACGCCGCGCACCTCTTCGCCGGAGACCTCTTTGCCATAGCGGCCTGAGGCCAGCGTGTCGGTGATGCGCATCGCCGTCTCGACGCCGAGATCGGCCTGCAGCAGGATGTCTTCCAGCTCCTCCAGCGTATCCTCGTCGAGCTTTCGCTTGGTGAAGACGCTGGCGATGTTGTCCGACAATTGCCGCGAGGAGCGCGACAGGCCGGAGGTCAGCCGCGACAGCCAGTTGCGGCGCTCGGGCTCGGCGGCTTCGGGCGACGCGGCCGGGGCGGGCGTCTGCTCGCCGATCAGCACCTTGCCCTTCGGCTCGGCAGGCTCGGGCGCAACCGCTTCGGTGGCCGGCTGTTCGTCTTCCACCGGTGTTTCGGCAACGGTCTCGACAACCGGCTCTTCCCGGGTTGCCGTTTCAGGCTCAGGCTCAGGCTCAGGCTCAGGCTCAGGCTCAGGCTCAGGCTCAGGCTCAGGCTCAGGCTCAGGCTCAGGCTCAGG
>NZXU01000061.1 GCA_002698425.1 Ahrensia sp.
AACAGCATATCGACGATGCGGGTCAGAAGCCCCCTGTTGCGGGTAACGACCGCGTCCCAGTTTATGCCTTCCGCCGAGAACAATTCCGCGCCTCCTTTGTCCCGCCCTTAAGCTCCTCGCAGGCTCGTCGCTGGCGGGCCCGTCAAGGATAGGGGCGGCACCGGGGCGGTGGACAGATTTCTGCGCAGGGTGAAGAATTTGATCTGCCGCAATGCGACCGGCAAGGATTGATTTACCTTGTTGATTCAGGGTGTTTCGGACCCCGCCCGACAGGTACGGCGCTGGCGGGAAGCGGAGTGCCGCCGGAGGCGAGGCCGTGAAGATATCAAACCGGCGCGACGCGCCCGGCTTGGCGGAGGCGCTGTCGCGACAGTCGCCGGAGAGGGCTGCCGTCATGCGCTCGCCATATTTGCCGGACTTTTGAGGACGAGATTCAAAGTGGGGACGAATTTATTGACGGAAGGGACTTCCCAATCGCGGATTCTGCGTGAGCGGACGCGCGTGCGGAAAATTCTTCGCCCGGCACGCATCATTCCGATGCTCGGTCTTGCCGGCCTGATGGCCGCCGCGCCGATGTTGGCGCGGGGGCTTGCGCAATTCTCCGTCGGGATGGTCGCCGTGCCGGTTTCGGTGCAGGCATCGGTTTCGGGACCCTTCGATACCGGTTTTTCGCAGCCGCGCGACACGGACCAAACGTTTCAACTGGCCAAGGAAGTGCTGTCGGATCGTCTCGACCGTGCTTTCGAAACAGCGATGGAAGAGGACGCCGCGCCGGCTCCCCATTTCGCCGATTTCGACACGCGCCGGATGCCGGTGCCGACATCGGTCCCCACGTCGTTTTCCGGTATCGAGCGCTTTGCGCTTCTGCCCGGCAATGACGCTCCCGTTGCGCTTGCCAGCCTGGACCTGAGGTTTGCGCCGGCGCGCCTGCCGGAAAGCGCCGATGCGGCCATGATCGCGGCCGTCGCGCTGGCGCTCGCCACGGACGAGGAGGAGGCGTTGGCCGCCGGGAACGAAGACGAGGCGATCGCGGGCCTCGGGGGGCGGTTGCCGGAAGAAATCGCCGTGCCGATCCCGCGCCCGGCCTATTCCGCCAAGCCCAAACAGGTCTCCACCGCGCTCGCCTATGCCGATCCGAATGCGGAGATCGAGGAAGAAGAAACGCGCGACGGCATTTTCGGCCGGCTGTTCGGCCGGCGCGACAGCCTGCTGCCCGGCCGAGGCAGCAAGGTCGCGGTCTACGATATCGGCGCGAAGGTGGTCTACATGCCGAATGGCGAGAAGCTGGAAGCGCATTCCGGTCTCGCCCACATGAAGGACAACCCACGCTACGCTGACCAGAAGAACAAGGGGCCGACACCGCCGAACCTCTACAATCTGAGGATGCGCGAAGCCCGCTTCCACGGCGTCGAGGCGATCCGGCTGCTGCCCGCGGACGGCAAGAAGAAATACAACCGCGACGGCCTTCTGGCGCATACCTACATGTATGTGGCCGGCGGCGGCAAGGACAAGTCGCAGTCGAATGGCTGCGTGGTCTTCAAGGATTACGACAAGTTCCTGACCGCCTTCAAACGCGGCGAGGTCAAGCACATGATCGTCGTCGGGCACCTGAAGGAAGTGCCGACCTATATGGCGGCGCTGTAGCATTCACGCCTGACGGGGCTGCAAACAGCGCCTTTCTGCGCTTCCGGTGCTCACGTACCGAAAGTACGCTGCGCTCCGGTTCCCGAAGAGCTCTGTTTTCGCCTCCGTCAGACGCGAATGCGGGCTGGCGCAGGGATCGACGGCAATAACACTGAAACTTCGTATTATTGCCAGGTGCGGCCGTTCGCGCATAGGCTGGCGGCTTTCCAGCGGAGGACAGCCGGATGCATTCGATTTCGCGATCTGCACGCATGATGATCATGGCAGCGGCGTTCATGGCGGCCGCGCCCGCGATAGCGGCCGACCATGCGGTTACCATCAAGGGCTTCGCCTTCTCGCCGGCCACGCTGACCGTGGCGGCGGGCGACACGGTGACTTTCACCAACGAGGACGGCGCGCCGCACACGGCCACCGCCGCGGACGGCAGCTTCGATACCGGCAGGATCGATGGGGGCGGATCGGCGACCGTGACCATCGGCGCCGGAGACCATGCCTACAAGTGCAACTTCCATGCGAGCATGAAGGGCACGATCTCGGCGAACTGATCCGCCGGGCGTCAGCCTTCCAGCGTGAAGCCGATCTTGAGCGTCACCTGCCAGTGGCCGACCTTGCCGTCGACGATATGGCCGCGCGTATCGGTAACCTCGAACCACTGCATATTGCGGACGGTCTTCGCCGCCGTGGCGATGGCGTTCGAGACGGCGTCCTCGATGCCGGTGGCGGACGAGCCGGTCAGTTCGATCGACTTGTAGACGTGGTTGCTCATGGTTTCCTCCCTTTCGTTCACGACATCCCGAGCCTTTCAGGGCGACGTGGCCGTTGTGAGGCCGGCGCGGGAGGCAACGCCCGCCAACAATGAAAAAGCCGGGGCGCTGTCGCACCCCGGCTCACGTGGCTCCGTCCTGGGAGGTGGAGTTTTGTCGGCGGGTTACATGGTTCCCATGGCGCCGAGGCGCAGGAACAGGGTCTCGCCGTTGGAGTCGTCGACGCCGTCATTGTCGGTGACCGCATAGGCGTTGCCGGCGGCGTCGATGGTGAAGCCCTCGATCTTGTCGACAACATAGCCGCCGGTCGATTTCAGGTCCGGGATGAAGTCGTGCACTTCCTCCTTGGTGACGACCGGCAGTTCGCCGCCGAGCGGGGCCGGCTGAAGGTCTGCGACCGGCACGCGGAACAGCTTCTTCAGTTTCGCGGCGTCGCCGATCTGGTTGTCGCGCTCGACGATATAGACGTAATCGCCGTTGACGGTGATCTCGGACAGGCCGACCCAGCCGGCGCCCTTCGGCTCGAGCGGGTAGCGCACCGCGCCGGCCCATGTCTTCTCCCTGGTGTCATAGGCGAGCAGCTTGACCTGGCCGGCCGGGTCGTCGCCCCATTCGCGCTGGATGGCGACCCAGAGCATGTCGCCGATCCTGGTCACGCCCTCGGAGCCGAAGCGCTTCTCGACGGAGGAGAGTTCGGCCGGGAAGGGAACCTGCGTCTTGATCTCGCCCTTGGCGTTCACATGGTAGAGCGCGTGCGGGATCAGACGGTCGGTGCGGCCCTCGGACGCGATCCAGAAGCCGCCCTCGCCGTCCGCGGTTATGCCTTCCTGGTCCATCAGCTGGGCCGGCGCGCCGCCGCGGGTGACGCGGGTGGCCGCGGTGATCTTCGCCGGCGTCTGGTTTGCGTCGATGGTGAAGATCGTCGGCTGCATCGCGTAGAAGCTATCGTTCACCGCATAGAGGACGCCCGGCTGTTCCGGATCGGCGGTGAGGCCCGACATCGCGCCCCAGCCGATCGGACGGTCGCCGTCCATGCCGGAAACCAGCATCGGATAGGCGGCTTCGCCTTCCGCATAGGAATAGAGCGTCACGTGCGAACGCACGCCGCCATCCTCGATCAGGTCGGCCTCGTTGGCGACGGCGAGCAGGTTGCGGCCGGGGATCGCCACCGCGCCTTCCGGGGCGAGCGCCGTCGGCAGGAGCTGCTTGAGGACGGGCGCGGCGCCCGTGTCCTCGTAGACGCCGACGACGGAGCCGCGCTCGGACAGGAGGAAGATGTAGGTGGTGTCGCCGAAGGTTCCGATCTCCATGCCTTCCGGCTCGACGCCCTTGTTGCCGGAGCGCTTCTCCGGATAGTGGCCGGCCATGGCGACTTCGTATTCGAAGGACAGGCCGCTGTCGTAAAGGACTTCGCCCTGTTTCGAGAAGATGGTGAAGCCGCGCGAACCGCCCTTCCAGTCGCCCTCATTGGCGATGACGAGGCGGTCATTGTCGAGCCACTGGACGGCGTCGGGCTCGCGCGGGACGGCGATCAGCTTGCCGTCGAAGGTCAGCGCGCGCTCTTCCTCGGTGTCGACATTGTCGAGATCGACCGCGCCTGCCGGAAAATGCGAGACGATGTCGCCGGTCTTGCCGTCGACGATGACGATCTCGTTGTTTTCCTGCATCGTCATGACGATTTCGCCGGCTTCGTTGAAGTCGACGAATTCGGGTTCGGGATCTTCCGGTGCGACTTCGGCAAGGCCGGTGACGTCGACCGTCTTGAGGCTGGCGCAATCGAGCGCGCCGGCGGAGGCGGAGACGATCGCGAGCGCGCCGGCCGGCATCTGCGGCAGGCCGCCGTCGCCCAGATCCTCGTCGCGCTCGTTCTCGATGGCGACGGCGACCAGCGCGCCGTCCTTCGACAGGGCGACGGAGTCGGGCTGGCCGCCGAGGTCGCAGGACTGCTCGATCTCGCCGGAGGCGAGGTTGATCGAGAGAAGCGCGCCCGACGGGTTCGTGTAGCTTTCGGAGGTGTTGAGCCCGACAAAGGCGTGGCCGGCCTGGACGACCAGCGAGGTCGGCTCGCCGTCGAGCTTCACGTAACCGCCGGGGGCCGGATTGGCCGGGTCCGAGATGTCGATCATGCCGATCCCGCCGAAGGGGCTGTCGGAATAGACCAGCGTCATGCCGTCCTCGGTGACGTAGATGATCTCCGAGGAGGTCTCCGACGCGGGGTCGGCGTCGGCGGGAAGGTTGGTGTAGACCGGGAAGGACGCGATGCGGTTGAAAACCATATCGGCGTGGGCCGGCGCGGCGGCGAACAGCGCGGAAAGCGCGGTGCCGGCGGCCAGCAGTCTGGATTGTCTGGACATGCCTCAGCTCCCAAAATTGTGCGGAATGCGATGGAACGGCCCCGAACACGGGCCTGACGCGACGCCCGCCTTGTTCGCGAGGCGAATGACAGGCCCATGACAGGACTGCGAAGAAATGATGACAGGTCTCATTGTCCTGTTAGGAGGCGGTTAAGGACGATTTGACGCTACGGAAAGCGATTAAGCATCTGTAAAAGCCCCCGTTGATAACCAGCAAGGTGCGGCAGTCTCCATTCGCGGACCGGCATGACGCCACGATGCCGCCCCGGCCAGACCGGAATGCCTACCTGGCTTGCGAGCAGGGCCGGACATGCGATCCCGCATGTTTCCGTTCTTCGGGCAGCCACAATAAGAAACCGGACTCCGGTCGTCCGACCGGCGGAGACCGGGCTACGATGGGTTTCGTGTCGATGGCAGCAAAAATCTTGTCATTCTCCGAGAGGCCAAGGCCCGAGGCGAAAGCCTGCCGGCGCGTACAGCCCGGCGCCGAGGGCGGACACAATGGAGTTTCCCCTGGCCGCCATGACTGAAGTTAGAATGACCCAGACGAAGCAAAGCGCACAGGAATTCCGTAGCCAGGCGGCACACGAGGCGAACGAACGAGGTTCGCAGAACCGGGCGCCGGATTCCGGCGCCGCGCTTGCGCAATCGTCTTCCGGACAGTCTCCCTCCGCCGCGGCATTGCGAAAATGGTCCGGGAACAGGCTATGCGGCATGCCGCAATGGCTTCAGAAAAGGCTGTTCGGCACGGTCAATCCCGCTGACGAGAAAAAGCTGCGCGAGAGGATGGTCGCGGCCTACCAGCACCTTCTGGTCTCGGCCCTCTATCCGGCCGTGCCCTATTTCCTCTTCGTCGGCGTTTCCTACTACTTTCTCGACGGGCTGGAGGGCTTCCTCTATCTCGGCAGCTTCGCCTTCATCATTGCCCTCGTCATCGTCGCAGTCATCTATGACCTCTCCCGCCGCAAGGTGAGCAAACTCGGCCTCGAAATACGCGGGATCGCCTTGTACACCCTGATAGCCGCGAGCATCGTGGCGCATCACACATACCATCTCGAGCCGGTCAAGCTGATCTTCTTCCTGCTTCTGATGCTGGTCACGGCCACGGCCAGCGTAACGATCAGGACCGCCATCGGATCGATCGTCGTCAGCACGGCCGCGACGATGTGGTTCGCCTATGAAAGCGGTCACGAAACGGTGATACAATACGGTTTCGTCAGTTTCGCGGGCATGATCGTGGCCCTCTGCATGGCGATGCTGACGCGCATCGCAATCCGGCGGATGACCAATGCGCTGGTCGTCGCCGACCGCCTGCGAGAGAATGCCGAGCACTTGGCAAATCACGACATGCTGACCGAACTTCCGAACCGGCGCAGCTTCTTTCGAGAGCTCAGGAAGCATCTCGGCACGGCGGGCGAAGACGGCAGCGGCTTCGTTCTGGGGATCGTCGATCTCGACGGCTTCAAGGCGATCAATGACAGCTATGGCCATATCGTCGGGGACCGGGTGCTGATCGAGGTCGCGTCGCGACTGAAGAAATCGAATGGCGGCGAGTGCTTCGTCGCGCGTTTCGGCGGCGACGAGTTCGCGCTTTTGCTGGAGGGGACGAAAAGCGATGACGAGCTGCGCGCGCTTGGCAGCAGGATCTGCCAGTGCATCGGCGAGTCTTTCCTGATCTCGGAAATCGAGTTCTCCGTTTCGGCCTCGGTCGGTTTCGTGCTGGCCGACGACGCAACCCATGAGGAGACGGAACTCATCGAGCGGGCCGACTTCGCCATGTTCCGCGCCAAGGCGTCGAAGGAGAACATCGTCATCTTCTCAGCCCGCGACGAGGAGGATCTGCGGCAGATCGGCCGCATCGAACAGGCGCTGCGCATCAGCGACAAGGAAGAGGAAATGTCGGTCGTCTTCCAGCCGCAGGTCGACATCCATTCCGGCAGGACGACGGGTTTCGAGGCGCTGGCGCGCTGGAACAGCCCGACGCTCGGCCGTGTGCGCCCCGACGTGTTCATCGCGGCGGCGGAGCGGACCGGGCTGATCGAGGAGATGACGCCGATCCTGCTCAACAAGGCGCTGAAATTCGCCCGCGGCTGGCCGGACAATCTGAAGCTCTCCTTCAACCTGTCGATCCGGGACATCATGTCGCCGTCGGCGATCGACAAATTGTGCGCCATCATCGAGACCAGCGGCGTCGATCCGAAGCGCCTCGAATTCGAGGTGACCGAGACGCTGATCATGTCGGATTTCGAGACGGCGCGCCGCTCGCTCGGCCGGCTGCAGGCGCTCGGCTCGCGCGTGGCGCTGGACGATTTCGGCGTCGGCTACGCCAATTTCGGCCATATCGACCAGCTGTCGATCAACACGATCAAGATCGACCGCTCCTTCGTCACGCGGCTCGCCAATGGCGGCCAGACGGTCAAGCTGATCAAGACGATGGTGGACATGTGCTCGACGCTCGGCGTCGGCTCGATCGTCGAGGGGGTCGAGACCGAGCACGAACTGGCCGTGCTGCGCGGCATCGGCGCGCGCAACGTGCAGGGCTACTACTATTCGAAACCGATGGCGGCCGAGGACATTCCGGCCTTCCTGTCGCAGTCGCTCCTGGCCAGCATCGGCGGCCCCCAGCTTCCCGCAAAGCAGGCCGTCTGACGGTTCGTCCACCGCGCCGCCGTCATGGCGCGGGGCTCTTGTTGCGAAGAGCGCCGAGATGCGCTATGGAGCGCGCATTCTTCCGGAAATCAGTGGTTCGACACCACGCCCGCGGCACCGGCGCGGACGAACAGGAAAGGTTTATCCAATGGCCAATACGCTTCTGATGCCCAAGGCGACCGCCGTCTGGCTGGTCGACAACACGGCTCTTTCCTTCGACCAGATCGCGCAGTTCTGCAAGCTGCACCCGCTCGAGGTGAAGGCGATTGCCGACGGCGAATCGGCGCAGGGCATCAAGGGTCTCGACCCGATCAATACCGGCCAGCTCAGCCGCGAGGAAATCGCGAAGGCGGAGAAGGATTCGAACTACCAGCTGAAGCTGGCGACGTCGAAATATGTCGTGCCGGAACTGCGCAAGAAGGGCCCGCGCTACACGCCGGTCTCCAAGCGCCAGGACCGCCCGAACGCGATCCTCTGGCTGGTGCGCAACCACCCGGAACTGAAGGACGCGCAGATTTCGCGCCTCGTCGGTACGACCAAGAACACGATCGAGCAGATTCGCAACCGCACCCACTGGAACTCGGCGAACCTGCAGCCGGTCGATCCGGTGGCGCTCGGCCTGTGCTCGCAGATCGACCTCGATTTCGAGGTGCAGAAGGCGGCCAAGTCGCGCCCCGCGCCGACCGAGGAAGAGCTGGGCGACAGCCTGCTGCCGGCTTCCGAGACCGAGAACCTGCCGGTCGACGACATCCTGTCGCGCCCTTCCGCGCCGAAGGAGGAGGAAGAGGAACTCGACGCCGACGCCGTCTTCGCCAAGCTCAGCTCGCTCAAGGGCTCGCGCAGCGAAGAAGAGGACGAGGACGAGCAGTAATCGCCGGAACCGACCGGACCAGCAAAGCCCGCCGATTGGCGGGCTTTTTTATTTGCGGCGCGCGCTTCGGCGGCAAGATTCCGGGGGGCGGGGGCAAGAAAGGCGCATCTTTGCGCCTCGCTGACGGCGCGTAATATTTTCAAAAAGGAAAAACCCGTCTATCCTGCCCGCTCATCCTTGGGGCTGGGTGGTGATGACGGGGCGTGCAAAGCAAATCGAGGTGTCGAACCTCTCGGGGCGAGTCTGGCGGGAAGGGCATACGTTCGACCTGCAGATCTACCGGCTGACGGGCCACGATCTCGGCTGGGTCCTGGAGGTCAAGGCGGATGGCAGCAAGCCTGTCATCTGGGATCATGCCTTCGCGAGCGAGGGCGCGGCGGTCAGCGAATTCAATCGCGCCGTGAAGGAGGAAGGATTGTCTGCGTTTCAGGTCGAAAGGCCCAGATTTCGCGGATTCGGAACCCCGCCCCGGGACGGCAAAGAGGAATTATCCTGAGGCCTCGCCGCGCGCTGCGTGGACACACGATCACGGCCGAAACCGCGACCGGCGAGCATGTCGGCCGGAATATCCGCATCAAGCCTCAAGGTGAGGACAAACTTGATCCCGCGTGTCCCAAACTGGCGACATTTATAGCTAATTGCGGCGGATTTGTTTAAATCTCCCGTTAGGTAATGCGCTGTATATTCCATGCGATCAACTTGCATGTCGGCGTTCGGCATTCCGCCGCTTTCGCGCCATGCTGCGTACCGGGGGGTGTGCATGCAGCGGTTGTCCGAACTTCTCGCGTCCTTCGTCCGGGACCGCCGCGGCAATTTCGCAACCATGTTCATCGTGTTGAGCGTGCCGCTGTTCCTTGCCGCGTCGCTGTCGCTCGATACGGCGCGCATGTTCGCCGTCCACAACAAGCTGACTTTCGCGGTCGACGCGGCCGCCCTCGCCACGACCCAAGGCCTGACGCTCGGCGACATCTCGCTGGACGACGCGTCGAGTGCGGTACGCAAATATCTCGATGCCAACCTGGATGGCCGAAGCCTCCAGGCGGCCGAGGTGACGGTCGATTCCATCACGGTCGACAAGGTTAATCGCTCGGTGCAGATCAAGGCACATGCGATGATGCCGATGACGTTCACCGGCATTGTCGGTTACGACAGGCACCGGGTCGACGCGGTTTCCAAGGCGCAATATTCCAATACCGAGGTCGAGGTGGTCATGGCGCTCGACGTCACCGGTTCGATGGGAAACAGGATCGGCGGTTGGGGAACTCCCACAAAATTGCAGGCGCTCAAGGACGCGGCCAGTTCCGGGCTGACGACTTTGTTCGCCGATCTGAATCCGGACGACCGGGTGCGCGTCGGCCTCGTGCCCTATTCGGAAGCGGTGAACGCGCAACCGATCATCGGCTCGATCCAGACGACCGGCGTCACCAAACGGCGATGCAACTATTATTACTGCTGGTGGGAGACGACTTATCCCGATTGCGTGCGCGAACGGACCGGCACCGAAAAGTACACCGACGCCTTTGCGACGAGCTCAGCCAAAATCGGCTCATCCGACTATGATTGCCCCAGTTCGAAGATCGTACCGCTCTCCTCCAACGAAAGCGACCTGAAGAACAAGATCAGCTATTTCAGCGCGGGCGGCTGTACGGCGGGCCATCTGGGCATCGCCTGGGCCTATTACATGCTGTCGCCGAACTGGGCCGCCGCCTGGCCGGAAGGCTCCGACCCGGAAGCCTATGACAAGGCCGGCATGAGCAAGAATGCGATCATCATGACCGACGGCGAGTTCAACACGTTCGAATCGAACGGCTACTACTGCTCGTCGTCGGGAACCAACATGTCGGAAACCTATGCGCTGTCGCTGTGCGACGCGATGAAGGCCCGCAACATCAAGATCTATTCGATCGCCTTTAAGGCCGGGGCCGCCGCCGAAACCCTGATGAAGGGCTGCGCTTCGACCTATGCCGGCAACAAACTCTATTACAATGCGACGGACGACGAGACGCTGACGGAAGCCTTCGAGGAAATCGCTCGCGACATCAAGGGACTGAGGCTGGTGAACTGACGTTGCGTTACTTTCCGTGGCGCCCTCCCGGCGCCGCCCGGACCTGCCGATGGCGAGGCGCGGAAACCGATGTTTCCGGCGCGCCGCCATACGTGCATCCATTTACGGGATGGAAACCATCACGGCTGCGAATCCCGTCATATCCCGTTCCTTAACGGTTCCGCGACCGCGCTGAGCTAAACCGGACTCCGTCGCATGGCGGAATGCGCTGATCCGTGTCCCCTGTCATGCCAAGGCAAAGGGGTTGGATGATGAAGCGTTTTCTCGAAATTGTTCATGACTTCGCGGAAGACCGCCGTGGCAATTTCGCGACGATGTTCATCGTGCTCAGCGTTCCCCTTTTGCTGGCGGCGTCGTTGTCGATCGACGCGGCCCGGATGTTCTCGGTCCACAACAAGCTTGCTTTCGCGGTCGATGCCGCAGCGCTCGCGACGACGCAGGACCTGACGCTCGGCACGATTGCGGAAGACGACGCCGAAGAAACGGTGCGCAAATATCTCGACGCCAATCTGGACGATCGCAATCTTTCGGCGGCGCAGGTCACCGTCGACGATATCGCGATCGACAAGGTCAATCGCTCCGTGTCGATCGAGGCGCATGCGATGATGCCGATGACCTTCACCGGCATTGTCGGTTACGAGAAGCATCGCGTCGAAGCCGAAACCAAGGCGCAGTTTTCCAACACGGAAGTCGAAGTCGTCATGGCGCTCGACATCACCGGGTCGATGGGCAACAGGATTGGCGGTTGGGGCACGCCGACAAAACTGTCGGCGCTCAAGGACGCCGCCAAGCTCGCGCTGAAGACGCTGTTTGAAGATGTGAGCGAGGAAGATCGCATCCGGGTCGGCCTGGTACCCTATTCCGAGGCCGTGAATGCCGGACCGGTGATCGACAGTATCGAGACGACCGGCATCACCCGGCGGAGATGCAACTATTACAGCTGCTGGTATGAGACGACCTATCCGGACTGCGTGGCCGAACGCACCGGAAACGACAAATATACCGACACTTTCGCGACCAGTTACGCGAAGATAACGTCATCGAGATATGACTGCCCCGATGCGGAAATCGTGCCGCTGACGACCAATGAAGCGACGTTGAAGTCGGAGATCGACGATTTTGGCGCCGATGGCTGCACGGCGGGCCATATCGCCATCGCGTGGTCCTACTACATGCTGTCGTCCAAATGGGCCGCGGCATGGCCGGAAGGCTCCGATCCGGAGGCTTTCGACAAGGCGGGCGTCAGCAAATATGCGATCATCATGACCGACGGTGAGTTCAACACATTCGAGACCGCCGGTTATTCCTGCTCCAGCTATTATGGCGCGAGCAAGTCGGAGACCTATGCCAAGAACCTCTGTTCCGCGATGAGGACCAGCGGCATCAAGATCTATTCGATCGCCTTCGCCGCCGGCTCGGACGCGGAAGAGCTCATGAAGGATTGCGCGTCCTCGTCGGGCGGCCGGAAGCTCTACTACAACGCCTCGAACGAGAACGACCTGGAAAGTGCGTTCCTCGAGATCGCGCGCGACATCAAGGGTCTCAGACTGGTCAACTGACCGGGAGGCGGCGCTTGCCGCCTTTTCCTGTCCGGAGCCGTTCATCGGGCGGCAGGCCCTATCGATACTCGCCGCGGGGGCCGTGTTCGCCGCTTTCCTCCATCTGGCGGTAGAAGTCGCGAATGGTCTTGCCGCGTTCAGGGCGGAAGGTCTCGGCCAGGGTTTCGATCTCGCGCACCCGGTTGACGCGGAACATGCGGAAATCCTCGCGCAGCAGGCACCAGCCGACGAAGAGCCAGCGATCACCCCAGAACCAGAGCCCGAGCGGGCGGATGGAGCGGCTGGTGGGCTTGCCGTCGCCATCGACGTAATCGAAGCGAATGAGGTTGCGGCTTTCCGCGGCGCGCTCGACGACATCGAGCTTTTCGCGGTCGGCGTCGCTCATCAGGAAGGTCGGCGCGTGGATCTCGGTCGCGCGCAGGCGGGCGCGCTCGGCGTCGGGCAGGATCGCCTCGATCTTGACGAGCGCCTCCTCGGCCGCGCGGGCGAGCGTCGCGCCACCAAGCGCCTTGACGAGGCGGGCACCGGCAACCAGCGAGACGATCTCGTCACGCGAGAACATCAGCGGCGGAAGATCGAAGCCCTCGCGCATGATGTATCCGACACCCGCCTCGCCATCGATCGGCACGCCGGTCGACTGGAGGTCGGCGATGTCGCGATAGATCGTGCGCTCGGAGACTTCGAGTTTTTCGGCGAGCTTCTTCGCCGTGACGAGCCGGCCGCCCCGCAGGTGCTGAACGATCTGGAAGAGGCGGTCGGCGCGTCGCATCGGATCACGCAGCGTAGGCGAACAGGCCGATGGAATTGCCATCGGGATCGGTGGCGTAGAAGAAGCTTCCGGCCGGGATGTCGATCGCCGGAGACAAGACCTGGCCGCCGGCGGCCTTCACCCTGCCCATCGCGTCGTCGAGCGACCCGTCGACGGCGAGATGGATGGTGTTGCCGGAGCCGGCCTCGGCCGGCTTGCCCGGATAGAGATGGCCGGAGACGCCCATGTCGTCCATGGAGGAGAACATGACCATCGGATTGGGGCCGGTATCGTCCCGGCGCATGGAGATGGACAGCACTTCCTCGTAGAAGCGCTTGGAGGCATCGAGGTCGGAGACCGGGATCTCGAACCAGACGCAGGTGTTTTTCGGCATATCGGACATGATCGGTCCCTTTCGGATGGAGTGGAGTACGGCTGCACTCTCTCACACCCCTCCTGACAGCATTCTGTCAGGAGCGCCGCCACCCGAAAACCGTCAATCCTCTTCGGGCACCGGCACCGTGTAGTTCAGCGCCAGCCGGCCGCCGTCGGCATAGATCGTCTGGCCGGTGATGTAACCGGCCTCGTCGGAGGCGAGGAAGGCGACGGTGGAGGCGATCTCGGACGTCTCGCCGATGCGCAGCAGCGGCGTGCGCGAGAGGATGCGGTTGCGCGCCTCCGGATCGTCGTTCACGCTGGCCAGCATTTCGGTCATGATCGAGCCCGGACCGACCGCGTTCACGCGGATGCCGTAGGGCGCGAGCGACATGGCCATGACCTTGGTGAGCTGGTTCACGCCGCCCTTGGAGACGCAATAGGGCACCTGGTTGGGAATGGCGACCGTGGCGTTGATCGACGACATGTTGACGATGGCGCCGGCCGGCCCCTCGTTCTTGACCTTCTCGACCATCAGCCGCGCGGCGGCCTGGCCGCACAGGAACTGGCCCTTCAGATTGACGCGCATGACGCGCTCGAAATCGTCTTCCGTGATGTCGAGGAAGTCGGCCGCATGGACGATGCCGGCATTGTTGACGAGGATATCGATGTCGCCGAAGATGTCGAGCGTCGAGGCCATCAGGTTGTGGACCGAGAGCCGGTCGCCGACATCGGTGGCGATGAAGCGGACGTCGCCGAGCGTGGCGAGGTCCTTCTCGGCCGCCTGGCCCTTGCGCTCGTCGACATCGGCAATCGCGACGCGCACATTGTCCTGCAACAGCCGCTTGGCGATTGCGTAGCCGATACCCTGCGCGCCGCCCGTGACGATCGCGATCTTTCCGTCGAGTGCCATGATGGTCTCCCTGATTTCCCGGGAGTGCTAGGCCTCCCGGGCAGGGGGCGTCAAGTCACGAAGGGTATCTCAAGCGGCGGCCTGTCCCACCTTGCGTTCCTGCAGAACCGCGCCGATCTCGTCGAGGATCGCCGGGTCGTCAATCGTGGCAGGCATCTTCCAGGGTTCGCCGTCGGCGATCTTCTGCATGGTGCCGCGCAGGATCTTGCCGGAGCGGGTCTTGGGCAGGCGGGCGACGGTGAGCGCGATCTTGAAGGCGGCGACGGGGCCGATCTCGTCGCGCACCAGCTTGATCACCTCGCGCTCGATCTCGTCGACCGGGCGGGTGACGCCGGAATTGAGCACGATGAAGCCGGCGGGAAGCTGGCCCTTCAGCTGGTCGGCGATGCCGATGACGGCGCATTCGGCGACGTCTGGATGGCCGGCGATGACTTCCTCCATCGCGCCGGTCGACAGGCGGTGGCCGGCGACATTGATGATGTCGTCGGTGCGCGCCATGATGAAGAGGTAGCCGTCCTCGTCCATGTAACCGGCGTCCGACGTCTTGTAGTAGCCGGGGAACTCGTCGAGATAGGCGGAGCGGAAACGCTCATCGGCGTTCCACAGCGTCGGCAGGGCGGCCGGCGGCAGCGGCAGCTTGACGACGATGTTGCCGAGCGTGCCGGCGGGCACCGGATGGCCTGCATCGTCGATCACCTGCACGTCGTAGCCGGGCATGGAGACGGTCGGCGAGCCGATCTTGACCGGCAACTCGCCGAGACCCAGCGGATTGCCGGCGATCGCCCAGCCGGTTTCCGTCTGCCACCAGTGGTCGATGACCGGAACCTTCAGCTTGTCCTGCGCCCATTTGATCGTGTCCGGATCGGCGCGCTCGCCGGCCAGGAACAGCGACCGCAGGCTCGACAGGTCGTAATTGCCGATCAGGCTGCCGGTCGGGTCTTCCTTCTTGATGGCGCGGAAGGCGGTCGGCGCAGTGAACAGCGACGAGACGCCATGGTCCCGGATGACGCGCCAGAACGTGCCGGCGTCGGGCGTGCCGACCGGCTTGCCCTCGAAGACGATGGAAGTCGCGCCGAGGATCAGCGGCGCATAGGCGATGTAGGAATGGCCGACCACCCAGCCGACATCGGAGGCGGCCCAGAAGACCTCGCCGGGCTCGATGCCGTAGAGCGCCTTCATGGAGAACAACAGCGCGACCATGTGGCCGCCATTGTCGCGGACCACGCCCTTGGGCTGGCCGGTCGTGCCGGAGGTGTAGAGGATATAAAGCGGGTCGGTCGCGGCGACGGGGACGCATGGCACCCTGGTGCCGGCTTCCATATGCGCCCAGACGGCTGCGGCGTAATCCGTGTCGCGGCCCGGCTCGAGATCGTAGGGATGTTCCTCGCGCTCCAGCACGAGGCAATGGTCGGGCTTGAACGTGGCCTGCGCGATCGCCGCGTCGAGCAGCGGCTTGTAGGGAACCTGGCGCGACGGCTCGATGCCGCAGGAGGCGGCGACGACCACTTTCGGGTGGCAGTCGTCGATGCGGGTGGCGAGTTCATGCGCCGCGAAGCCGCCGAAGACGACCGAATGGACCGCGCCCAGGCGGGCGACGGCGAGCATGGTGAAGACGGCTTCCGGCACCATCGGCATGTAGATCAGGACGCGGTCGCCCTTTTCGACGCCGAGATCGCGCAGCACGGCGGCGAGCGCCTCGACCTCGTTTAGCACTTCCGAATAGGTGAAGGTCTTCTTCTTGCCGGTGATCGGGCTGTCATAGATGATCGCGGCCTGGTCGCCGCGGCCGGCTTCGACATGGCGGTCGACGGCGTTATGGCAGGTGTTGCATTCCGCGCCGGAAAACCAGCGGCCGTAAACGCCGGCGTCCGGATCGAAAACGGTGTCCCACGGCTTGAACCAGTCGATGGCCTCGGCCTGTTTTTCCCAGAACAGGCCCGGATCCTTCTTCCAGTCGGCATAGACGGCGTGATAGCTGGACGCATTGCTCATGACGATACTCCTCCCGCATTCATAAGACCCGGTCCCGGCTTCCCTCCGGAACGCGGTTTCCTCGTGCCAGAACGGATGCTATTCGTCCATTTGACTTACGCCTAAGCCGAACAGGGCCGGAGCGCGACAATTGCGCACAGCCCGCAACCCGAGCCGGACGGATCTCTCTTGATCACCAAACTGCTTTCAGTATTCGTCGTCCTGGCCATGCTTGTCCAGATCATCAAGCCGCTCGGCCTGCCGGGACTAAGACGACGCGGCGACTTCTGGAAACTGCCGCTCGCGGGCTTCTTCGTAATCGTGCTGATCACGGCGCTGCAGATGTAGGCCCGGCCGTCCCGGGCGCAGCAGGTCGGCGAGCAGGAAGCCGGCGAGATGTTCGGCCCAGTTGCGGTATCCGGCCGGACCGGCATGGAAACCGTCGCGGGCGAATTCGTGCGGGCCGGCGATCGGCACCGGATCGGCCATCACCGCGCCGCGCTCGCGGCAAAGCCGGGTGCCCATGGCGTTGATCAGCTCGGCGCGCATCTGCAGGATCTTTCCGAGCGAGCGGGGCAGGGCGGGAACGCGGGTCATGTCGGCAAGCGGCGACCAGACGATGCGGGCATCGGGAAAGCGGGTGCGCGCCGCATAGAGCAGCGTGCCGAAATGATGCTTGAAGCGGCGGATGACATGGAAATTCTTCATGTCGTTGGTGCCGACCGCGAGCACGACATGGGTGAAATCGCGACGCTCGACATGCGGCAGGACATGGTCGCGCAGATCGGCCGAGGTGGCCGAATTGGCGCCCGCGGCGCGCCAGCGCACGGGGCGGCCGGTCCGGTCGTTGAGCGCGCGGGCGAGGTTCCAGGTCAGCGTCTCGTCGAGGCGCGACATGCCGACCGAGGCGACCGAGGAATCGCCGGCGACGAGAAGGCGGATCTCCTCTCCCATGCCGTTGAAGCGGCCTTCCTGCGGCAGGTCTGCGGGCAGAAGCCGCTCGATCCGCAGCCGCACGGATATTCCCTGCCATGCATAGACGGGAAAGGCGATCCAGCTGTAGAGCGCCTTGGAAAGCATGACGCCAACAATCCCTGAAACATAAAAAACCGTAGCGCCCGAACCGGCGCCACGGAGATATTTAGAAACGGTTCCCGTCTCAGCAATATGACAGGGCGGTGAATGGCGGTCTCACGGTCAGGCGATCCAGTCTGCGTGATCGGCGGCGAGCCCTTCGCGCTCCCAGTCCTCAAGAGAGGCGTAGATCTGCGTTGCCGGCCAGCGAGGATCGCTTTCCTGACGCTGGATCCAGGTCAGGTGGACCATCGCGACGCGCCCGTCCTCCAACTCGAAAAGGGCGTCGTCGCAGTCGAACCGACGGGCGATCAGTTTCGCCGGGGTCCGGTAGAGCGGATGGCCCGGCCCGGTTTCCCGGGCAAGTTCCGCCTCCCAGCCTTTCAGGTAATCCTCGTCCATGGAGGTCCGGACGGGTTCCCAGGGGGCGAGCCATTCCATGCTGTCTCGCCCCCTGGCTTTTCGCTTTTCGCGGCCGGGTCAGCCGGCGCGCGACGCCTCGAAGATCGAGTCGATGGCCTCGCCGAGCATCGCATCGAATTCCGCGTCGCTCTGGTCGGCCGAGAGCCCCTCGGACAGGGCGCGCGAGAAGGAGGCGATCATGCCGGTGTTCTGCGCCAGCTTCTTGTTCGCCTCGTCACGCGAATAGCCGCCGGAGAGCGCGACGACGCGCATGACGCGCGGATCGTCGATCAGCGGCTTGTAGAGGTTCGCCTTGGTCGGCAGCGACAGCTTCAGCATGACCTGCTTGCCGGCGGGAAGGCCATCGAGATGCTTGCTGATCTCGGCCAGCAGGATGTCCTCGGCCTCCGCCTTGTCGGCAATCGAGATGGTGACTTCCGGCTCGATGATCGGCATGAGGCCGTGCGAGAGGATCTGCTTGCCGATCTCGAATTGCTGGTCGACGATCGCGGCGATGCCCTTCGGATTGGCGGCGTCGATGACCGAGCGCATCTTGGTGCCGAAGACGCCCTTGGCGACGGCGCGGTCGAGCAGCGCGTCGAGGTCCGGCATCGGCTTCATCAGCTTGACGCCGTCGGCGGCGTCGGCGAGGCCCTTGTCGACCTTGAGGAAGGGGACGACGCCGCGCTTTTCCCAGAGATATTGCGCGGTCGGAATGCCGTCGATCTCGCGGTCCATGGTCTGTTCGAACAGGATCGCGCCCATCACCTTGTCACCGGTGAAGGCGGGCGACTTGATGATCCGGGCGCGCATCTGGTGGATGAGGTCGAACATCTCGTCCTCGTTCGAATAGGCGCTTTCGGGGACGCCGTAGAGCTTCAGCGCCTTCGGCGTCGAGCCGCCGGACTGGTCGAGCGCCGCGATAAAGCCGTCCTTGTTCGCGGCCTGCGCCGCCATTTCCGCATTCGTCATGTGTCTCTCCTCTGATCGTGGCAGGGCTTATCAGAGGCGGGTTGCGGAAGAAATATGACGATGGGCGCGGTTAAACGATTTAAAAAGAATTAAATCGATTAAAAATTTGAAAAAAGCGAGTCCGGATCGGGAATTTGCCAGCCCGGACAAGCAGATGCGCGATCTGGGGTGTTTCGCGAGACGGGTGGCGAGGGGCCGGCGGCCCCCGGCCGAAAAATCCGTCAGGCTTCCAGTGCGGCGACGCCCGGCAGTTCCTTGCCTTCCATCCATTCGAGGAAGGCGCCGCCGGCCGTCGAGACATAGGTGAACTTCTCGGCGACGCCGGCATGGTTCAGTGCCGCGACGGTGTCGCCGCCGCCTGCGACGGAGACGAGATTGCCGACCGCCGTTTCCGCGGCGGCGAAGCGGGCGGCCGAGACCGTGGCCGTGTCGAAAGGCGCGATTTCGAAGGCGCCCAGCGGGCCGTTCCAGACGAGCGTCGCGGCCTGGTCGATCCAGCCATTGATCTTGGCGACCGAGATCGGGCCGACATCGAGGATCATCGCGTCCGCGGGCACGGCATTGACGTCGACGGTCTCGTTTTCGGCATGGGCCTTGAACTCTTTCGCGACGACCGCATCGTCCGGCAGGACAATGGCGCAGCCGGCGGCGACGGCCGCGGACATGATCGCGTTGGCGGTGTCGGCGAGGTCATGTTCGCAAAGCGACTTGCCGACATCGACGCCCTTGGCCGCCAGGAAGGTATTGGCCATGCCGCCGCCGATGACCAGCGCGTCGACCTTCTCCACGAGGTTCTGCAGCAGGTCGATCTTGGTCGAGACCTTGGCGCCGCCGACGATGGCGACGACCGGCTTCTGCGGCGAACCGAGGCCTTTCTCGAGCGCCTCGAGTTCGGCCTGCATGGTGCGGCCGGCATAGGCGGGCAGCAGATGGGCGAGCGCCTCGGTGGTGACATGGGCGCGGTGCGCGGCGGAGAAGGCGTCATTGACGTAGATATCGCCGAGTTCGGCCATCGCCTTGGCGAGATCCGGGTCGTTTTTCTCCTCGCCGGCATGGAAGCGGGTGTTTTCGAGCAGGACCACGTCGCCGTCGGCCATCTCGTCGATTTCCTTCTTCGCCGCCTCGCCGATGCAGTCGGACGCGAAATCGACGCGGTGATCGAGTTCCTCCTCGACGGCCTGGGCGACCGGGCGCAGCGACATTTCCGGGACGACCTTGCCCTTGGGCCGGCCGAAATGGGCGAGCAGGATGACCTTGACGCCCTTGCCCGACAATTCGGCGATGGTCGGCACGACGCGGCGGATGCGGGTGCGGTCGGTGACGACGCCATCGGCCATCGGCACGTTGAGGTCGACGCGCACGAGCGCGCGCTTCCCGCTCACATCCGCTGGCAGGTCATCAAGCGTCTTGAAGCTCATAAAGTCTCTCCCGGTTTGAATGACGGTTTAATAGCCCCGGCGGGCCGGGCGAGGCAATGCGTCATATGTGCGGCGATCGCGATCGCTTCGCCGTTCGGCTCTTCGGCTCGACGGAGCAACCGCGCCAGATGCAGCGGGCCTTCCACCAGATCGCGAGGGCGACGAGCAGGAGAAGGGCGAAGGGGGCAAGGTCAGGCATGGCTTTGAACTTAGGCGCGGTGTCCGGGAATGTCATCCCGCGCGGCGTTCCCCGCCGGCTTGATGGGCGGGCCGCCAATTCCCGGCTTCGCAAGTCTTTCTGCAAGGAAAGGTGCGGTGACTGCAAGACAAAGCGGTGGGGTTCTCCTGAATAGATGGTTAAGTTACCAAGGGCACCCGCGTCACACGGGAAACAGAAAATTCACTCCCTGCTGATAATATTGATCGCTATTGCGGAACTTCCGCATATCCATTTCGCAGGCGGCGGACGAGGCTGTTGACGACATTGAAATCCCAACTTGCCCGCTTGTGGGCCGTGCCCCGGGGCAATCCCGAGCTCGTCAAGGCACAGTTCGAGGTTTTCTCGCGCCAGGTTCCGCTGATGTATTCCATCGTGCTGGTCAATGCCTGGGCGCTTTCCTTCCTGTTCATGCATTCGGCCCCGTCTTGGCTGACGGTGCATGTGCCTGCGGCCTTTACGACGGTCTGCGTCATCCGGCTGTCGATCTGGTGGCGGGCCCGCCGTGTCCGGCCGACGCCGAAGGAAGCGCGTGAGGCGCTGATCCGCACCAACCAGTTCGCCGCCATCCTGTCGGTTACCATCACGATGTGGGCGTTGACCTTGGCCCGGTTCGGCGATGCCGCGCTGAACGGCAATGTCGCCTTCTTCATGGCGATCACCGGGGTCAGCGTGGTGGTCTGCCTTCTGCATCTGCGCTCCGCCGCCTTTATTGTCGGGCTGGTGATCGCGCTGCCCTTCGTGGCGCATTTCGGCATGATGGCGACGCCATCCTCGATCGCCATGGCGATCAACATGCTGTTCGTGACGACTTCGCTGCTCATTATCGTGGTGGTCCAATCCGGCCATTTCGCCAACGCGATCGATTCGCGGACCAAGCTGGAACAGGCGAACCGGGACAATATCCGCCTGGCGAACCGAGACAGCCTGACCGGGCTGAACAATCGCCGCCAGTTCTTCGCGCGTCTCGAGGAAGCGTTCGAGGAAGCCAGGGCCAAAGGCCGGAACCTTGCCGTCGGGATCGTCGACCTGGACGGTTTCAAGCCCGTGAACGATCTTTACGGGCATGCGGTCGGGGACGCGCTGCTGATGGAGATCGGACAGTGTTTGACCAAACTGGCCGGCGAGGACATTCATGTGGCCCGGCTCGGCGGTGACGAGTTCGCGTTGATCTTCCTGGACTATTCGGGCGATTCCGACCTGCTGGAGAAAAGCGAAGCGCTTTGCACGGCTTTGCGCGAGCCGATCGTGCTCGCCGATGCGACGATCAGGATCACCGCATCGATCGGGCTCGCCGCCTTTCCGCAGACGGCCGGCCATGCAAACGAACTCTACGAGCGGGCGGATTACGCGCTTTACAGCGGCAAGCGCAGCCGGCGTGGGCACGCCACGCTCTTCACGGACGAGCATGTGAAGCAGATCGCGCGCAGCACGCGGCTGGAGCAGGCGCTGCGCGACGCGGATCTCGAACGGGAGATCACCGTGTTCTTCCAGCCAATCGCCGAGGTCCGGACCGGCAAAGTGGTGGCATTCGAGGCGTTGGCCCGCTGGACGAGCCCGGTCCTGGGGGCGGTATCGCCGGCGCTGTTCATTCCCGTTGCGGAGCGGGCGGGCCTCGTCGACCGACTGACGCGCATCCTGCTGAAGAAAGCGCTCGAGGCCGCCAGCAAATGGCCGGCCGATGTGCGGTTGTCCTTCAATCTTTCGACCCACGATATCAGTTCGTCGGAAGGGGTCATGCGGATCGTCGGCATTCTCTCGTCGAGCGGCATCCATCCGGAGCGGGTCGATTTCGAGATTACCGAAACGGCGATGATGTATGATTTCGAGCGCGCCAAGGCGGCGATCGAAACATTGCGGACGATGGGCTGCGGCATCGCGCTCGACGATTTCGGAACCGGATATTCCAGCCTGACCCAGATCCACGCCCTGCCGCTGACCAGGATCAAGATCGACCGCCGCTTCGTTTCCGGAATCGACAAGTCGCCGGCCAGCTACAAGATCGTCAAATCGCTGCTGTCGCTCAGCCACGACATGGGGCTGGGTTGCGTGATCGAGGGTGTCGAGACGGATGAGGAAATGGAGACGCTGGCGCGGCTCGGCGCGCGTCTGATCCAGGGTTTCCACTTCTCCCCGCCGGTGCCCGAGGCGGACATTGCCGGGTTGCTCGCCGATCGGACGCTGGATCGCGCTACACGCTAGAACGCCGAGCGCACACGCAAATGCGTGTGCGGGTGTTGTTCGCCCTCGTTATGGACATGCGTGGTTTTGTCTTCGGCGACCGGGACCAATCCGAGATTGCCATGCATCACGCCGCGCTCGGAAAACAGCGCATCCGCATAGCCGGTCACACTCTGGAGGTGGCCGCGCATGACGACGACGTCGATGGTCGTCGAGTGGTCGAGGGGGACCGAGAGGGCCGCGACGGTCTGGTCGTGGCGGTTCATCCGGCTCTGGGGGATGCGGCTCGCGAGATTGCGCACCGACTGGTCGACGGCGTAGCTGATGACGCCGAAGCAACTCGCGTCGACCGGACCGTCCATGCGGTTTGACAGTCCGTTTCGCACGAGATCGCGGATCGCCTCCGAACGGCTGGCAGCCCCGGTGCGCTCGATGAAAGCGTCGAGTTCGGCCGCGAGATCGTCGTCCAGCGTGATCGTCATTCTCTGCATGCCCTGCGTCCTCCGGTCTCGCGCGCGCCGATGTTACCGGCTCGCGCTTCGCGACGGAAGCGAGGCGACGAATTTATGGCTGGGCCGCTTTACGGCTTGTGGAATCTCTTCAGTATGATTTATTGTTAAATTATTCATACTTACTCGAACAGAGAATGGAAGGGATGGCAGGTGATCGGGATTTCACGGAAAATCGGACTGGCGGCGGGATTGATACTCGGTGCGAGCGCGCCGGCCTTGGCGCATTTCCAGGAGATCATCCCGTCGGCCGATGTGCTGCCGGAGGGGGGGCAAGTCACGGTGGACCTCGTCTTCACGCATCCGGTCGAGGGCGGTCCCGTGATGGAAATGGTCGCGCCTGCGAAAATGGGGGTTCTGCGCGGTGGTAAGGTGACCGATCTGCTCCCGGACCTTCAGGAAATGCCCGTTGACGGAAAATCTGCCTGGACTGTGACGCGCGACCTCGCCGAACCCGGGGCGTCGGTGTTCTATGTCGAGCCGCAACCCTATTGGGAGCCGTCGGAGGGCAAATATATCGTCCATTATTCCAAGGTGGTCGTGGATTCCTACGCGTCCGGCGAGGGGTGGGACGAGATGGTCGGCCTGCCGGTGGAGATCCAGCCGCTGGTGCGCCCGACGGGGCTTTGGACCGGCAATGCGTTTCGCGGCGTGGTGCTGAAGGATGGCGAACCGGCGCCATTCGCGGAAATCGAGGTGGAATTCATCAATGACGGATCGGTCACGCCTCCGAACGACGCCTTCATCACGCAGGTGATCAAGGCCGACGCAAATGGCACGTTCTCCTACACCATGCCGCGCGCCGGCTGGTGGGGCTTTGCCGCCTTGCTGGAAGGCGATACACCGATGCAGTCGCCCGATGGATCGGACGTCCCGGTGGAACAGGGCGCGCTGATATGGGTGAAAGCAACCGACATGGCCGGAGACTGATCGCGAAATGGCCCATATTCCCGACGGCATCCTGTCGGCGCCTGTGCTGATCGGCGGCGCGGTCATCGCGGCCGGCGGCGTGGCGATCGCGCTGAAGAGGCTCGAGGACCGGATGGTTCCGCGCGCCGCGATCCTGTCGGCCGCGTTCTTCGCGGGATCGCTGATCGCGGTGCCGGTCGGGCCGTCGAGCGTGCACCTGCTTTTTACCGGGCTGATGGGCGTGATGCTGGGGATGATGGCGTTTCCCGCCGTGCTGGTCGCTCTGCTTTTGCAGACTGTGCTGTTCGGGTTCGGCGGGCTGACGACGCTCGGCGTCAACACGGTCAACATCGCCCTGCCGGGCGTGCTGCTCGGTCTCGCGCTCGGTCCTGCGATCCGCGCGGCGTCGCCGGGCCGGGCCGCGATACTGGCCGCCATTTGCGGCGCGCTGGCCGTCGCCGGAACGGGGTCGCTGGTGGCGCTGTCGCTGTGGCTGTCCTCGCCGGAATTCGTGCCTGTCGCGAAGGTGATGCTGATCACCTATCTGCCGCTGGCGCTCGGCGAAGCCGCCGTAACCGCAGCCGCTGTCGGCTTCCTATCCCGCGTCCAGCCGGCGGCGCTTCGCCCGGCGGCCGCATGACGCGCCTCCTTTTCGCGATTGTTCTCGCTGTGCTGTCGGTCCAGCCGGCGTTGGCACACAAGCTGAAAGTGTTCGCGACGATCGAGGGCGAGGGGGTGACCGGCTATGCCTTCTTCATCGGCGGCGGCCGGGCGCAGGGGGCCAGATGGGCTGCGGTCGAAGGAGACGACACGCCGCTCGGCGAGGGGCGGACGGATTCGGAAGGCCGCTTCAGCCTCGTTCCGCCGCAACCGGTGACTGCGGATATCCGGATCACGGTGGACACGGAGGAAGGCCATATCGCGAGCGCGGTCCTGCCGGTGACGCGGTTTGGCGGCGTTGCGGCCGAAACATCCGAGACTGCGATGACGACGGCGGCGGCGGAGAAGGCCGCGCCGGCACCCGCATCCGAGGAGACCGCGCGGCTCGTCGAGGCGGCGGTGCAGCGGCAGGTCGAGCCGCTGCTCGAGCGGATCGAGGCAATGGATGCGCGGCTGCGCTACACCGACATGATGTCCGGGCTGTTCCTGATCGCGGGGCTCGCCGGAATGGCGCTGTGGGCGCTGGGGCGCAAGGATCGCGGCAAGTGATCGGGGCGGGCAAGTGATTGCGCTGCCGGACGATCTGCGGGTGCGGCTGGTGACGGCGCTGATACTGGTCGTCGCAGTCTCGCAGCTCCAGACCCTGCCGGTCGCCGCCACGGTCTTGGCGGTGGCCGTCGCGGCCGCCGCGATGTCGAGGATCGGCGGCAAGGCGTGGCTCAGGATGCTGCATGTCGAGACCTTCATGATCTTGCTGTTCCTGACGCTGCCCTTTTCCGTACCGGGCCGCGCGGTGCTGACCATCGGACCGTTCGATGCTTCGGCGGAAGGCTTCGTCCGTGCTGCGGTCATCGCCTGCAAGGTCTCCGCCTCGGTTCTGACCATCGTCGTGCTTCTCGGCTCGGTCGAGGCGATGCGGCTGGGGGCCGCGCTTCATTCCTTGCGGGTGCCGGAGCCGATCGTGCGGCTGTTCGTCCTGACGGTGCGCTATTTGTCGGTGATCGGCGGCGAGGCGCGCCGGCTGCAGGAGGCGATGCGCGCGCGGGCCTTTCGTCCCGGCTCCAACCGGCACACGTGGCGCAGCTACGGCAATCTTGTCGGCATGTTGCTGGTGCGCGCGCTCGACCGCGCCCAGAGGGTGGAGGAGGCGATGCTCTGCCGCGGTTTTTCGGGCCGCTTCCCCTGGCAGGAAGCGCCGCCGCTGGCGCGGTCCGGGATGGGGTTCATGGCGCTTGCGGTATCGGCGGCGGTGCTGATAACCGTGGCCGACAGGCTATGAGCGAACCGATTTCCCTTTCCGATGTGACGGTCGAGCGCGACGGCGCGGCCGTGCTGCACGATATCTCCTTTGTGCTCGGCGCGAGCGAGCGGCTGGCGATCGTCGGTCCGAACGGGGCGGGCAAGACCACCTTGCTGCGGACCATCGCCGGGCTGGAGCGGGCCAAGGCGGGGCGGGTGACCCTGTTCGGCAAGGATTGCGGCTCGGAAGCCGATTTCCGGCTGACGCGGCCGCGCATCGGCTTCCTGTTCCAGGACAGCGACGACCAGCTCTTCTGCCCGACCGTGACGGAAGATGTCGCCTTCGGGCCTCTCAATACGGGCTGCACGAGCGAAGAGGCCTTTGCGCGGGCAAGCGAGGTGCTCGGCACGCTCGGCATCGCCCATCTCGGCGACCGGATCATCCACAAGCTGTCGGGCGGCGAGAAACGGCTGGTCTGTCTGGCCGGGTTGCTGGCGATGCGGCCGGACGTGCTGCTGCTCGACGAGCCGACGAACGGCGTCGACATGGAAAACGGCGCGCGGCTCAGGGACCAGCTGCGCGCTTTCGGCGGGGCGATGATCCTCGTCTCGCATGATGACGGCTTCGTCGCGGATCTCGCGAACCGGGCGCTGGTGCTGGAGGACGGCAGGCTGCGCGCCGCCGAGATCCACGAGCATCCGCACATGCACAGCCATGCGCATGTGCATGCGCTGCCCGAAGGGGCCTGACGCGGCTAGGCGTCCTCGTCCGGCGGACCGGCATACCAATGCGTGCCTGCGCCGCTTTCGCGCGATCCCGGGAGATCGCGGTCGATGTTGCGGCGGAAGAGGCGGGAGACGAAGAAGCCGGCCGCGCCGATCAGGATCGCAATCGCGATGAAGATCAGCGGGCCGGCTTGCATTGTTCAGGCAGCGATCAGATCAGAGCAGCTTGCCCATGGCGACGGCGGTGTCGGCCATGCGGTTGGAGAAGCCCCATTCATTGTCGTACCAGGACAGGATGCGCACGAGGTTGCCTTCCATGACCTTGGTCTGGTCGCCCTGGAAGGTCGAGGAATGCGGGTCGTGGTTGAAGTCGACGGAGACCAGCGGCTCCTCGGTGTAGCCGAGAATGCCCTTCAGTTCGCCTTCGGCGGCGGCCTTCACGGCGGCGTTGACCTCTTCCTTCGTCACGTCGCGCGACGGGATGAACTTCAGGTCGACGACGGAGACGTTCGGGGTGGGGACGCGGATCGCCGAGCCGTCGAGCTTGCCGGCGAGTTCCGGCAGGACGAGGCCGACGGCCTTGGCGGCGCCGGTCGAGGTCGGGATCATCGACAGCGCCGCGGCGCGGGCGCGATGCAGGTCCTTGTGCATCGTGTCGAGCGTCGGCTGGTCGCCGGTATAGGCGTGGATCGTCGTCATGTAGCCCTTCTCGATGCCGAAGGACTTCTGCAGGACATAGGCGACCGGCGCGAGGCAGTTGGTGGTGCAGGACGCGTTGGAGACGACGAGGTCGTCGGCGGTCAGCACATCATGGTTGACGCCGTAGACGATGGTCTTGTCGGCGCCCGACGCGGGCGCGGAGACCAGAACGCGCTTGGCGCCGGCTTCCAGATGCAGCGAGGCCTTCTCCTTGGCGGTGAAGATGCCGGTGCATTCCATGACCACGTCGACGCCGAGATCGCCCCAGGGCAGGTTCTTCGGGTCGCGCTCGGCGAGCACCTTGAACGAGTCGCCGCCCTCGATGTGGATGGTGTCGCCCTTCACCTCGACGGTTTTCGGGAAACGGCCATGCACCGAGTCGTAGCGCATCAGGTGGGCATTGGTCTCGACCGGGCCGAGATCGTTGATCGCGACGATGTCGATGTCCTTGCGTCCGGATTCGTAGATGGCGCGAACGACGTTGCGGCCGATGCGGCCAAATCCGTTGATGGCGACTTTAACGGTCATGCGTATTCCTCCGTTTGAGTTGGGGGGACCTTAGTGATGTTGCCCGCCGTCGTGAATGCGTGTTTCGGCCGCATTCACGATCGCCTCGGTTGTGATGCCGAAATGGGCGTAGAGTTCCTTGTAGGGGCCGGAAGCACCGAAAGAGTCCATGCCGACAAAGGCGCCGTCAAGGCCGATGATCGCATCCCAGCCCTGGCGGATGCCGGCTTCGACGGCGATCTTCACCTTGGCGCTGCCGATGATGGCGGCGCGATAGTCGGCGGATTGCGCGAGGAAGATGTCCATGCAGGGCACGGAGACGACGCGGGTCGGATGACCGTTGGCTTCCAGTGCATCCTTGGCGGCCAGCGCGATCTCGACTTCCGAACCGGTGGCGAAGATGGAGACGACGGCGTCGTCGCTGGCCGGAGACAGCTCGTAGGCGCCGAGCGCGCAGCGATTGTCGCTCTCGTATTCTGTGCGGACTGTCGGCAGGTTCTGGCGGGTCAGGGCGAGGGTCGACGGCGTCTGCATGTTCTGCAGCGCCAGTTCCCAGCACTCGGCGGTTTCCATGGCGTCGGCCGGCCGGAAGACGTTGTGGTTCGGGATCGCCCGCAGCGCGGCCAGATGCTCGACCGGCTGGTGGGTCGGGCCGTCCTCGCCGAGACCGATGGAATCATGCGTCATGACGAAGATGTTGCGGATGCCCATCAGCGAGGCGAGGCGCATGGCGGGACGGGCATAGTCCGAAAAGACCAGGAATGTGCCGCCATAGGGGATCAGGCCACCATGCAGCGCGATGCCGTTCATCGCAGCCGCCATGGCATGCTCGCGGATGCCGTAATGGACGTAGCGGCCAGAGAAATCCTCCGGCGAGATATTGGCTGTCTGGCTGGTCTTGGTGTTGTTGGAGCCGGTCAGGTCGGCCGAGCCGCCCAGCGTCTCGGTGACGGCACCGTTGATGACTTCCAGCGCGTTTTCCGAGGATTTGCGGGTGGCAAGCGTCGGCTTGTCGGCGGCGAGCTGCTTCTTGTATTTCTCCATCGCCGGTTCGAGGCCCGCGGGAAGGTCGCCGCGCATGCGGCGCTCGAACTCGCCGCGCAGCGTGGCGTCCGCCTCGCCGAGGCGTTTTTCCCAGGCGACGCGCTGCTTGCCCGCGTTCAGGCCGACGACGCGCCAGTCATCGAGGATTTCCGACGGGATATCGAAGGGCTCCGCATCCCAGCCAAGCGCCTTGCGGGCGCCGGCGATTTCCTCGGCGCCAAGCGGCGATCCGTGCACCTTCGAGGTGCCGGCCTTGGTCGGCGCGCCGAAACCGATGGTGGTGCGGCAGGCGATCAGCGTCGGGGCTTCCGAGGACCGGGCACGCTCGACGGCCGTCGCGATCTCGTCGGGATCGTGGCCGTCGACCGAGATGGTCTCCCAGCCGGAGGCCTCGAAGCGGGCCTGCTGGTCGGTGGAGTCGGCGAGCGACACCTTGCCGTCGATGGAGATTCCGTTGTCGTCCCAGAAGACGATCAGCTTCGACAGCTTCAAATGGCCGGCAAGCGTCAGCGCTTCCTGGCTGATGCCTTCCATCAGGCAGCCGTCGCCGGCGAGCACATAGGTATAGTGGTCGACGAGGCCGGCGCCGAATTCATCGGCGAGCTTCTTTTCGGCAATCGCCATGCCGACGGCGTTGGCGAAGCCTTGGCCGAGCGGGCCTGTGGTCGTCTCGATGCCGGCGGCATGGCCGTATTCCGGATGGCCGGCGGTCTTCGCGCCGAGCTGGCGGAAGTTCCGGATCTCCTCGATCGTCATGTCCTCGTAGCCGAGGAGATAGAGCAGCGAGTAGAGCAGCATCGATCCGTGACCGGCCGACAGGACGAAGCGGTCGCGGTCCGGCCATTTCGGGTTCATCGGATCAAATTTCATGAACTTCGAAAACAAAACCGTCGCGATGTCGGCCGCGCCCATCGGCAGGCCGGGGTGGCCGGAATTGGCCGCCTGCACCGCATCCATGGAGAGAAATCGGATCGCATTCGCCATCCGGTCGTGTTTTTCGCGTGCCGTCATGGGGGTTCCTGAGGGTTTTCCTGTGTGCGCCGCCGGGTTCGAGCCTTGGCTTCCGGGCGGTCCGGATCGAAATCGCGCGACACATAGCAGGTCGCCGAGACGAGTCAACAAAGCCGGCGGTTTGGCCGGTTTGCCGCTTCACGACTCCGTTACGCAAGGTTAGTTCTGTCCTGTGGGTTTGTTCACGCCATGTTTGAAAAGACCTTGCGAAGCGGCTACCTTGATGCACCGTCTTATTGCTTCGGCATAAGGCCCTCAATTGCATGGCGTTCGTAGCGGCGGGGGAGTCGAGAGTATCCGGCATGGCATCTGAACAGACCCTCTCGGAAGTCCTGAGCAGGCTCGACCGGGCCGTGGCCTCCCTGGAGAACACGGTCGAACGGCAGCTCGAAGTGCGCGAAAACTATCGCGACGCGGAGGAGGAAGTGCAGCGCATGAACTCCGACCGCGGCCGTCTCGCCGGCGAGCTGGACGCGTCGGAATCGCGCGCCGAGCGTCTGGAAGACGTCAACAAGGAGGTCTCGCGCCGGCTGGTCACGGCGATGGAAACCATCCGCACCGTGCTCGACCGCTAGTTTTATCGTTTTTTCGGAAAGTCCTTTTCATGTCCCAGGTATCAGTGACGATCGACGGCAAGGCCTATCGCATGGCCTGCGATCCCGGCCAGGAGGAGCACCTGCAGGATCTCGCCGGACGCCTCGACCAGTATGTCAAGCATCTGAAGGGCTCTTTCGGCGAGATCGGCGACCAGCGCATCACGGTGATGGCCGGCATCATGGTGATGGACGAACTGGTGGAACTGCAAAAGCGCGTGACAGGTCTGGAGTCCGAAATGGAGTCGCTGCGGCGCACGCGCGACGAGGCGCTTCAACGCGCCGACAATGTCGACGATCTTTTGAAGGAACGGCTCAGTTCCGTGACGGACAAGATCGAGGCCGTGGCGGCGAAATTGGCGTGACGCCCACTGGCTTTCGTCCGGCCACCAACCTATATCGCGGTTTGACCGACTGCGCTTCGCGACAGGAAACAATTTCCCCGGGGCCTTACGCATCTCAAGGGAGCTGTCCCTGACCGGGCTCGTGGGCTCGGATATACGGCGCCCACCTACAAAAGTAGGTTCCCGGGATGCCGCTTTCCATCGGCTGTCGTGGTCGGTCTCCTTATTCACAGGGGTCATGCCTTGTCCTCCAATTCCGCCGATTTGAAGAAGACGATCCGCCGCGAGCGGCTGGCCGCGCGCGACGCCATTCCGGCCGATCTGCGCATCGAGAAAAGCCTCGCCATGGCCGAGCATGGCGCGGATATCACGTTCGAGCCGGGGACGGTGGTGTCGGGCTTCATGCCGATCCGCTCCGAGGCCGATATCAGGCCGCTGATGTTCGCGCTGCGCGAGAAGGGCGCGCGGCTCTGCCTGCCGGTTGTGCTGGACCGTGAAACGATCGTCTTCCGGGACCTGGTGCGCGGCGCGGAACTGGTCGATACCGGTTTCGGCACGGCAGGGCCGGGGCCGGAGGCCGAGGTGCTCGACCCCGACTTGCTGCTGGTGCCGCTGTCGGCCTTCGATGCGGCGGGCAACCGGATCGGCTACGGAGCGGGCCATTACGACCGGGCGATCGCGCGGCTTCGCGCCAACGGCATGACGCCGCGGCTGATCGGCATCGCCTTCGCGTGCCAGGAGGTCGATCAGGTGCCGGCGGAGCCCCATGACGTGCCGCTGGACGCGATTTTGACGGAAGACGGCTTGCGCCAGCTTGGCGGGCGGGCCTAGGAATGGGCGATGAGACTACTTTTTCTTGGCGACATGGTGGGCCGGTCGGGCCGTAACGCGGTCTATGAGCGGCTTCCGGGACTGATCTCCGATTACAAGCTCGATTTCGTCGTGGTGAATGGCGAGAACGCCGCCGGCGGTTTCGGCATCACCGAAGCGATCCTGACCGACACGCTCGACGCCGGCGCAGATGTGGTGACCACGGGCAACCATGTGTGGGACCAGCGCGAGGCGCTGGTTTTCGCCGACCGGCATGCGCAGTTTCTGCGGCCCGCCAATTTCCCGAAAGGCACGCCCGGCAAGGGCATGGGCGTCTACACGGCCAAGAACGGCGCGCGGGTGATGGTCTCCAACATCATGGGCAAGGTGTTCATGGCGCCCGATCTCGACGATCCGTTCTCCTGTGCCGAGGAGCAATTGTCCGGCGGCGGGCTGGGATCCGAATTCGACGCCGTGGTGTTCGATTTCCATGCCGAGGCCACCTCGGAGAAGATGTGTTTCGGCCATTTCGTCGACGGGCGAGCCAGCCTCGTCGTTGGAACGCATACGCACACGCCGACGGCCGACCACCAGATCCTTTCCGGCGGTACGGCCTATCTCTCGGACGCCGGCATGTGCGGCGACTACGATTCCTCGCTCGGCATGGACAAGGAGGAGCCGCTCAACCGGTTCCTGTCGAAGATCCCGAAGGGCCGCTTCGAGGCGGCTTCCGGCCCGGCGACCATCTGCGGCGTCGCGGTCGAGGTCTCCGACCGCACCGGGCTCGCCGAAAAGGTCTCGCCGCTGCGCCTCGGGCCGCGGCTGCAGGAGGTCATGCCGAACTGGTGGTAGGGTCTTGTGCGGTCAATCGTCGAACCGGTCGCGGAACATGATGATCGGCTCGACCTTCTCGCAATTGTAGACCACGCAGCGCGGATTGTCCTTTGTGGGAACCGTTTTCGCGACGTGTGTCTGCCCGATCGGACAGCTTCGGCGCGGGCTCTCGTAGCGATCATACAGGAAATAGTTGGCGACGTTCTTCGACGGGTAGCGCACGACGGCGGACCCGTCACGGATGATCGTCTGCTGGACGGTCGCGCAGCTGTTGAGATCGGCGCGGATTCGGGTGACGGCGTGGGCCTGGGTGGCGGTCAGCAATGCGACCGTGGCCGCTGCGCCGATGCGGGTGATGGTGCGTTTCATGGACGGACTCCTGTTTTAGCGTCGGATAGAACGCAAATCGGTCGGAAGCGTGATCGGTTTCCCGATTGGCTGGCTAATAGTGTCGCAGCCTTGGATCCCGGTTCGGTGCGCCTATCGATGGGTATGACGAACCGAGCCGGCAATTTGTTTCAGGACTTCGCGGACAAAATCCGGGCCGATCCGCTAACCCCTGAACTGCAGATTGGCCGGGACCATGATCGTCGGGCGCTTCGGCAGGTCGCGCACGGTGATGGCGATGGAATTGCCTTCGAGATATTCGATCGCGAATTCGGAGCTCATCATTTCCAGGAAGCTGGAAATATGGGTGCCGCGAAGATGCATCGGAAGGACGATGGAGGAACGCAGGCGGCTGGTGATCTCGGCCATGCCGGTATGCGAGAGCGTCAGTCCGCCATCGACCGGTACCATGAGGATGTCGAGACGGCCGATCTCGGCATAATGCGTGTCGGTCAACGGGTGATGCAGATGCCCGAGATGGCCGATGCACAGGCCGGCGACCTCGAAGATGAAGATGGAATTGGCATCCGGGATCATGCCGCCGCTTTCCCACGAGCGGATGTCGGTCGTCACGTTGCGCACATAGACGTCGTCGACGACGACGTGATGTTCGGCCGGCTCCGGTCCGTTCGGATTCCAGCCGGGCAGGACGTGTTCGATGCCCGGATCGGGATTGAGCGTGTAATGGGTGGAATGCGCCCGGTTCATCGTGACGACACGCGGCAGCGGGTCGGCGCCATAGAAGCCTGAGAAATCGGTAGCAATGGCGACGCCGGCCGGCGTTTCGATGCGATAGGTCGAATGGCCCTCGAAGCTGATCGTGACCGCCTCGCTCATGCCGAGCGGGTTTTCCGAGGCGCTGGCGGAGGCATAGATGATGTTGGGGAACAGGTCGGGCAGGGTCTGCGCGATGGCGAGGCACTGGCTCGGCGGCTGGCCTTCGCCGTCGGTTTGGGCAAAGGCAGGGCCGCCAAGGGCGGTCAGCGAGAGGGCGGCAGATGCAATCAGCGTTCTCAAAAGGCGCATGTCTGTCTCCAGGATCCGGCTTCTTTCAAGTCTAGGCGCAGTTCTCCGAATGGCGAATCACATTGAAGTCAGGAGGGCGCGGCAATGCGTCCCTGGGCTTACTGCGGCACCAGCATGCGGCGTTCCTTCAGGAAGGGATGGAGGGCCACGGCCTGGCGCAGTATTTCCTGGCCTTCGTCGAAACGGTTTGTGCTGAGATAGATAAGGCCCACGCCGGCGAGCGCGCCGAAATGGCGCGGCTCCAGTTCGAGCGTCTTGTCGAGGTCGGCAAGCGATGCGTCGTAGTCGCCCTTCAGGAAGTGGATGAAGGCGCGCTGGTTCCAGCCCTCGGCGTAGCCGGGATCGCTTTCTATGACGCCTGAGAAGGTTTGAAGCGCCGCGTCCCAATCGTAGGATTCGCGCTGACGCATGCCGAGCGCGATGGCGTCGCGGATTTCGGCATCGGGGTGGTCGATCCACATTTCCCAGACCGCGTCCTCCGCGCGGCGGCCCTCTTCCTCGGTGGTTGCGGCGGCGAGCCGCTCGAACAGGCGGTCGGCCAGTGCCTCGCGGTCGAGCGGCGCGGCACCGAGCGCGACGGACCCGAGGGCGAGAAGCGCGACCAGCGCGGCGATGGGCAATCTGAGGCGTGAGGTCATCGGCTCCTCCCGATCTTCACGACAATCTATCGCGCGGCGGATCGCCGGCAAGAGATCGACTTGCCGTCCGGCTGGACGCAAGCGGCGATCTTTCATATAAGCCGCGCGATTTTCCTTTATTCGCATCAGACGGAGAGACCATGGCCGGTCATTCTAAATTCAAGAACATCATGCACCGCAAAGGACGCGCCGACGCGGCCCGCTCGAAACTGTTTTCGCGCCTTTCCAAGGAAATCACCGTCGCGGTGAAGATGGGCGGCGGCACGACCGATCCGGACATGAATCCGCGCCTGCGCCTGGCTGTGGCGAACGCCAAGGGTCAGTCGATGCCGAAGGACAATATCCAGCGCGCCATCAGCAAGGGCACGGGCGGCGATGCCGAGGACTACAAGGAGATGCGCTACGAGGGCTACGGCCCGGGCGGCGTCGCCGTCATCGTCGAGGCACTGACCGACAATCTCAACCGCTCGGCTTCCAACATCCGCGCCTGCTTCTCCAAGAACGGCGGGTCTTTGGGCGAGACCGGCTCGGTCTCCTTCATGTTCGATCGGGTGGGCGAGATCGTCTACAAGCCGGAAGCCGGCGACGCCGATGCGATCATGGAGGCGGCGATCGAGGCGGGCGCCGAGGACGTTGAAACCGACGAGGACGGCCATACGATCACCTGCGCTTTCGAGGATATCGGCGCGGTCTCCACGGCGCTGGAAGAGGCGTTGGGCGAGCCGGAGTCGGTAAATGTCATCTGGAAGCCGCAGAACCGCACACCGGTCGACGAGGCCAAGGCGGGTACGCTGATGAAGCTGCTCGACGCGCTCGACGAGGACGACGACGTGCAGAATGTCTATTCCAACGAGGACATCGCCCAGGACGTGATGGAGCGGCTGTCGGCGTAAACCGTCAGGGACGCAGCCCGTCCAGGGCGGGCAGCGTCAGGATGGCGGCGGCGAGGACGATCGTCAGCGCGATGCGCTTGTAGGTCGCCTCGCTGGAAAAGCCGAACAGGCGCGCGCCGATCATCAGGCCGGCGAGGTAGATTGGCGCATAGAGCGCGCCTTGGGTGACGGCCTGCCTCGTGACGAGATCGGCAAGAAACAGGCCGACGGCCGAAAAGACCGACGTGATCGCGAAATAGATGATCAGATTGGCGCGCACGAAGCCGGCGCCGGTGCGAAGCGCCATCCAGTAAAGGATGACCGGCGGACCGGCGATGGCGGCGGCGCTGCCGAGGAAGCCCGACATGCCGCCGACGGCGAGCCGGACCGGCACGTTGCGCGGTCCGTGATAGTACCAGCCCGACCAGAGGATCGCGACGGCGACGAAGATCACCGCCGACATGAACCAGCGCAGCGTCTCCGTGTCGCCGGTCTTGAGGAACCAGATGCCGAGCGGCATGAGCAGCGCATAGCCGGCGGCGACGGGCGCCAATTCCCGCAGCTTCACCTTCTTCAGCGCGCCGACGATCAACGGGATCATCGGCAGCGAGTCGATAACCAGCAGGATCACGATGGCGACTTTCGGACCGAAGGTCATCGCGCCGACCGGGCCGACGATCATGCCGGTGCCGAAGCCGGAAAAGCCGCGCACGACCCCGGCGACAGCGACCGCGGCCATCAGCACGAAGAAGCTCGCGTCGAGCGGGATGCCCAGAAGTGTCACGGAGAAATTCCCGGAGAGAAGAGATGCCAGACCTCTCGCATGGCGTGCAATCGAGGGCAAGATGTGCGTTTTGTTTTCTTTTTGTTCACATAAGCCGTGGCACAGGCTAACGTGACCGCGGAGATGGATATGGGACAGGCGATTCGCATTATCGGGATCGATCCGGGCTTGCGCCGGACCGGCTGGGGCGTGGTGGAAAGCCTCGGCAACAGCCTGCGTTTCGTCGCCTCCGGCACGGTGCGCTCCGACGACAAGGCCGATCTCGCCTCGCGGCTCTGCCAGTTGCATGACGGGCTGGCGGAAATCCTTCACGCGCATATGCCGGACGAGGCGGCGGTGGAGCAGACCTTCGTCAACAAGGACGCGACGGCGACGCTAAAACTCGGCCAGGCGCGGGGCATCGCCATGCTGGTTCCGGCGCGGGCGGGCGTCCGGGTCGCGGAATACGCGCCGAACGCGGTGAAGAAGGCGGTGATCGGCGTCGGCCATGGCGACAAGAAGCAGATTCACATGATGGTAAAGGTGCTGATGCCCAAGGCGACTTTCGATACGGACGACGCGGCGGACGCGCTGGCGATCGCCATCTGCCATTCGCATCACCGCATGAGCGCGGTCCATCAAGCGAGGCTGGCGACGGCATGATCGGAAAGCTGAAGGGAACGGTCGACGAGGTCGGCGAGGATCATGCGATCATCGACGTGCATGGGGTCGGCTATGTCGCGTTCTGTCCGGCGCGCACGCTTTCGGGCCTGAACGAGGGCGAGGCGGCGGTGCTGCATATCGAGACCTATGTGCGCGAGGACATGATCCGGCTCTACGGTTTCGCGACGCATCTGGAACGCGAGTGGTTCCGGTTGTTGCAGAGCGTGCAGGGCGTCGGCGCGAAGGTGGCGCTGGCGGTGCTGTCGACGCTATCGCCGGCCGATCTCGCCAACGCGATCGCGCTGCAGGACAAGGCGATGGTGGCGCGCGCGCCTGGCATCGGGCCGAAGGTGGCGCAGCGCATCGTCTCCGAACTGAAGTCAAAGGCGCCGGCCTATGCCGGCGGCGCGACGGGCACGATCGGCTTGAAGCAGGAACTGGGCGAGGGCGTCGCGCCTGCGCCTGTCGCCGACGCGGTCTCGGCGCTTTCCAATCTCGGCTACAGCCGCGAACAGGCGGCGAATGCCGTCGCCGCGGCGGTGAAGGAGGCGGGCGAGGGTGCGGACAGCGCCAAGCTGATCAGGCTGGGGCTGAAGGAATTGTCACGGTAAGCTGCAAGGGATGTTTTCTTGCGTATGCTAAAATGTCTTACTATTTTGATACGGTAAGACAAAATTTGAAGGAGAGGAAAATTGGGCGCATATACGACCATGACCTCAAAAGGGCAGTTGACCATTCCCAAGGATGTGCGTGAACAGCTCAGCCTTAAACCGGGCACGCGGTTTTACGTGACGGTGCTGGATGGACATGTGGTAGCGCTTCCCAAGACGGTGCGGCTGGCCGACCTCGCCGGCATTCTCGGCAAACCGCCGAAAGGGGCGGGGGCGACGCTTGAAGAAATCGACGAGGCGATTGGTCGGGCGGTCGGCGAAGACGATGAGCGCATCAAGCGCGAGTGGCACGAAGGTCGCTCCGGCTAGATGAAGGCGGTCGATACAAATGTACTGCTGCGGTACCTTGTCGGTGATGACGAGCAACAATCGCTGGCCGCCGCCGGTTTCATGCGGCAGCGGACCGAGGAAGATCCGGCTTTCGTCAGCTTGATAGTGCTAGCTGAGATCATATGGGCATTGCGAACCCATTACGGTTATCCGCGCGATCAGGTGAACACGCTGCTCATGTCGCTCGTCAAGACGGCGGAAGTGGCGCTCGAAGATGAGGATTTTCTGTCACTGTTGATAACCGGGGACAAACCGATCAAGGGCGATATCGCGGATCACCTCATTTCGCATTGCGCGTCCCGTGCCGGGTGTTCGGTGACGGTGACGTTCGACAGAAAAGCCGCGAAATCCGTTCCGGGCATGGAGCTTCTGCAATGAGCGATCCGGCGCGCCTGATATCTCCAGAAAAGCGCGGTGAGGACGTCGATGTGGCGCTCAGGCCGCAGACGCTGGACGATTTTACCGGCCAGAAGGCGGCGCGGGCCAACCTTAAAGTGTTCATCGAGGCGGCGCGTGGACGCGGCGAGGCGCTGGACCATGTGCTGTTTGTCGGGCCGCCCGGGCTCGGCAAGACGACTCTGGCGCAGATCATGGCGAAGGAACTGGGCGTCAATTTCCGCGCCACCTCAGGCCCGGTCATCGCCAAGGCGGGCGATCTCGCGGCGCTGTTGACCAATCTCGAAGAGCGCGACGTGCTGTTCATCGACGAGATCCACCGGCTCAATCCGGCGGTCGAGGAAATCCTTTATCCGGCGATGGAGGATTTCCAGCTCGACCTGATCATCGGCGAGGGGCCGGCGGCGCGGTCGGTGAAGATCGATCTCGCCAAGTTCACGCTGGTTGCGGCGACGACGCGGCTCGGACTGCTGACGACGCCGCTGCGCGATCGGTTCGGCATACCGGTGCGGCTCGATTTCTATACGACCGAGGAACTGGAGACGATCGTCCGGCGCGGGGCGCGGATCATGGGGCTCGCCATGAGCGACGATGGCGCGCGCGAAGTGGCGAAGCGGGCACGCGGCACACCGCGCATCGCCGGGCGGCTGCTGCGCCGGGTGCGCGACTTCGCCGATGTCGCCAAGGCCGAGCAGGTGACGCGCGAGATCGCCGACGAGGCGCTGACCCGGCTCGATGTCGACGCGATCGGGCTCGATATGCTCGACCGGCGCTACCTGACAATGATCGCGCGGAATTTCGGCGGCGGGCCGGTCGGGATCGAGACGATCTCGGCGGCCTTATCGGAGCCGCGAGACGCCATCGAGGACATCATCGAACCCTTCCTGATCCAGCAGGGCTTCATACAAAGGACACCGCGCGGGCGCATGCTGACGGCGCGGGCCTGGGGCCATCTCGGCCTTGCCGTACCGAAGGACCTCGCGGCGATGCAGGCAAACCTGTTCGACGGGGACGATTAGAGCCTGTCATGGTTGGATTGAAGCAATTCTGTTTCACGCCCGGCGAGGCGACCTGCGAGGAGGTGTGCGCAGCCCGTAGCGGCGCTACGGGCAAGCGCGCCGACACTGCGGGCGTCCGCCGAGCGGAAACCCGAAGGGCCGGGCATGTTTGGCCCAATCCCCGCGGGCTTCGGCTTGGCCGTATCTCGATACGGCCTTCGCCAAATCCCTTGATCTTGGGCCAAA
>NZXU01000062.1 GCA_002698425.1 Ahrensia sp.
AACAGCATATCGACGATGCGGGTCAGAAGCCCCCTGTTGCGGGTAACGACCGCGTCCCAGTTTATGCCTTCCGCCGAGAACAATTCCGCGCCTCCTTTGCCTCGCCCTCAAGGATAGGCATGGCCGCGGGGCGGTGGATAAATTATTGGGCGGATCGGGATTTCAGCCTGGCCGGACAACGCGGCGGGGCTTGCGTCTGGCACGGTTTTCAACAACTCCGCCCCGTTTCGGCGCCATATTCGAAGGCATTACAAGATTTTGCATGACGGGCCGGTTGCGCCCGTGCTAGAGCCTCCGGCATTGGCGGCTTCCCTTGGGGCATAGGCCGCCAATCGCGGCGGCAAGACCCCAACCCAACCCCTGCCGCCGCGTCTTTCTTTTTTTCAGAAATTTTGGCGGTATTTATCCAACCGGCTTGCAAGGGCGGACGGGGCAGGGTCACACGTCATCCTCGGGCCCGCGCAGCGGGAACCGGGGATCCAGCAGCGATCAAGTCCTTGATCGCAGATGGCTTTTTTCAAGTCTCGACAAATTCCGGAACCGCCGCGGCTCTGGATGCCGGGTTGCGCTTGTCGCGCCCCCGGCATGACGAAAGACAGACAGGGCTTTTTCCTGGCGGCCTGACTGAGCTTCGCGAAACCCAAGCTTCCGCCGGCTCTCCGCTATGGCTTCGCGCGTTCGTCGCTCGAAAAGCCAAATCGTTGGCTTTTCGTCCGCTGAGCGGACCGCTCCTCACCCCCCCACCAAGGGGGAGAAAGATCACCCGGCAATTTTTGAGAAATCCGCGAGCTTGCGCGTGGTGGCGCGGAGCGAGGAGAGGAGGGCGAGGCGGTTGGCGCGGACGGCCTTGTCGTCGGCATTGACCATCACCGCCTCGAAGAAGGCGTCGACGGCGGGGCGGAGTTCCGCCAGCACGCTGAAGGCGCCGGCATAGTCCTCCTTGCCGATATGCGCATCGACATGGCCGGAGACGGCTTCGAGGACATTGGCCAGTTCGCGTTCGGCGGGTTCAGTCAGAAGTGACTTATCAATCTGGCCGTCGAAAGCGCCTTCGCCGTCCTTCTTTTCCTCCGCCGCAAGAATGTTCAGCGCGCGCTTGGTGCCGGCGAGCAGGTTCGCGCCGGCTTCGGTGTCGAGCATCGCGCCGAGCGCCTCGACCTTGCGCATAACGATCAGCAGGTCGTCGTCTTCCGGCGACAGGATCGCGTCGATCAGGTCGTGGCGCGCGCCGGAATCGCGGAGATAGACCTTGAGGCGGTCGTGGAAGAAGGAGAGGAGGTCTTTCGCTCCGGAATCCGGAGAATACTCATTTTGCCAGATCGGAAACTTAGTCGCTATTTCGAAGAATAGGTCAGGTAAGAACCAAATAAACTTAAAATATTCCGGAGACCCGCTTACGCCGCTTGTCACGCCTGTTGTTGCCGAGAATCCACGAATAAAGGGAATGCTACGATGCTCTAGGAACTCACGTTGTTGAGACGGCGATCCTTGGAAAGCGCAAATCTCTTCGATTAGGGCAACTTCCGAAGCAGCGGCGATCCGAACAGCATTTGAAATCGCTTCTAGAAGCCGCAATCGAACCCCATTCTCCAGCAAAATCCGGATCACGCCCAGCGCCGCGCGGCGGAGCGCATAGGGGTCTTTCGAGCCGGTCGGTTTCTCGTCGATGGCCCAGAAGCCGGTCAGCGTGTCGAGCTTGTCGGCGAGCGCGACGGCGATGGCGACCGGGCCTGTCGGGACGGCGTCGGTCGGGCCGAGGGGCTTGTAGTGGTCCTCGACGGCTTTCGCGACGTCGGGATCCTCGCCCTGCAGTTCCGCATAGATGCGGCCCATCGCGCCCTGCACCTCGGGGAACTCGCCGACCACCTCGGTGGTCAGGTCCGCCTTGGCGAGCAACGCGGCGCGCCGCGCGTCTTTGGGGTCCGCGCCGACCTTGGGCGCCAGTTCCTCGGCGAGCTTCGCGATGCGCGCGACGCGCTCGCCTTGCGTGCCGAGCTTGGCGTGGAAGGTGACGTCCAGCCGGTCGAGCTTGGCCATGCGCTGGTCTAGCGGCTTTTTCAGGTCGAGGCCGAACTTTTCCGCCGACGCCTGAAGGTCGCCGAGATCCGGCAGGTCGGCCTGGTCGGTCTTCCAGAAATGCAGCGCGTCGGAGAGGCGCGCGCGCACGACCTTGCCGTTGCCGTGGACGATCTCCTTGCCCCCGTCCGACGCCTCGATATTGGCGACGAGGATGAAGCGGTTGGTAAGCTGCTGCGTCTCGGGATCGCGGCAGACGAAGCATTTCTGGTTGGTCTTGATGGTGAGGCGCACCACCTCGTCGGGGATTTCGAGGTAATCCGCCTCGAACTCGCCCATCAGCGGCACCGGCCATTCGACGAGACCGGAGACTTCCTCCAGCAGGCCCTCGTCCTCCACCAGTTCGACGCCCTGCGCGAAGGCGAGGTTGCGCGCGTCGGTGGCGATCATGTCCTTGCGGCGCTCGGCGTCGAGCACGACCTTGGCCTCTTCCAGCTTGGCGACATAGTCGTCGAAGCGGCGCACGGTGATTTCGCCCGGCGCGTGGAAGCGGTGGCCGCGCGTGACATTGCCGGCGGTGATGCCGTCGACCTCGAAGGCGATGACCCGTGTTTCCTCGGTCTCGGGGCCGAAGGTGCAGAGGATCGACTGCAGCGGCCGCACCCAGCGCAGCGAGCCGGGTTCGCGCGACGCCTTGCCCCAACGCATCGATTTCGGCCACGGGAAGGAGCGGACGATGCCGGGCATGGCCTCGGCGATGATTTCCTCGGCGTCGCGGCCGGGTTTCCTGATGACGGCGACATAGAAATCGCCCTTTTTCGGATCGGAGCGGACTTCCGCCTCGTCGACGGAGGCAAGGCCTGCGCCGCGCAGGAAGCCTTCGACGGCCTTTTCCGGCGCGTCGGTGCGCGGGCCCTTGCGTTCCTCGGAAATGTCGGCAGAGCGGGCGGTGACGCCGCGAATGTCGAGCGCGAGGCGGCGCGGCGTCCAGTATTCGCGCGCGCCCTCATAGGTCAGACCCGCATCCACCAGCGCTTGCGTGACGGCTTTCCTGAGGTCGCCCGCCGCCTTGCGCTGCATGCGGGCGGGGATTTCTTCGCAGAAGAGTTCGAGCAGGAGGTCTGGCATGGTGGGTCCGGTAATGTCGGATGGGAGTGTCGCGGGGGCGAATAGCAAGACCGCGGGACGATGTCACGCGGTCTGGCGCAAAAGCGGTCTACCAGCCGCCGCCGCCACCCCCGCCGCCGCCGCCGCCGGAGAAGCCGCCGCCACCCGAAAAGCCCGAGGACGAGGATTTCGGCGTCGGCAGGGAGGCGGTGAAGCTGTCGGAGAGCGAGCCGGCGAGATTGCCCATCGTGTCGCCGATGCGGTCCCTGTCGAAGAAGGGGCCGCCATGATACCAGCCCGGCCCGTGATAGGCCGCCGCCGTGGCGACGCCGGCCGCGACCGCGGTTGCAAGCCAGGCCTGGAAGGCCTTCGACCACGGCTTTTCGACGCCGAGCGCCACCGCATAGGGCAACAGCGTCTCGTAATGCTGCGGCGACATTTCCGGCGCGCCTTCCATGTTCATCCGGTCCTTTTCGGCGACGGTGAGATAGCGCTTCAGCCCCTCGATCTCGTCGGTGCGCTGCCGGCCGAGCGTCGTCGGCGCGCCCATCAGGAAGAAGAACAGGACATTGAGCATGACCAGCGTCGCCAGCGCCCCGACCAAGGCGGGCTTGTCGATCAGGTCGCCCAGCCGCCCGCCGGCGAAGATGCCGGAATTGACCACGAAGGTGGAGACGAAGAAGACGAGGAAGACGATCTGCAGCTTGCCGCCGAAACCGGAGCGGGCGCGCTTGCCGAGGCTGACGGCCATGAAGGTCATGATAACGCCGAAAAAGCCGATGGGAATGGCGAAGCCCAGCGTGTCCTCGGAGAGATTGCCGAGCGCGAGCGTGAGGATGATCGTCACGATCGAGGCGATGACGCCCGGCACGATCCAGCCGATATTGGCCCGGTAGAAATTCGCGCGGTGTTCGCTTTCCATCGCGGAGCGGAAGCGCGACGCGAGCGACTTGACCTTGCTGCCGTTCGACTTGTCGATGGCCAGCCGGCCGCCGAGCCCGTCGATCTTGTCGATCAGCGCCCGCTCGCCGACCGGGAGCCTGACGCCGTGGACGGGCTTGTCGGTGCGCCTTATGGTGATCGTCTCGCCGATATCGTCGAGCTCCAGATAGCCCTTCACGGCGAGATTGAGGGCCGCCGCCGAGATGGCGGGGAAGCCGGCCTTCTTCAGCCCCTTGTTCCAGATGTAATGGGTCAGCGCCGGCGAGACGCCCTCCGGCAGGTCCCAGCGCGGCACGACGATGCCGGCGGGCGGATCGCGGCCGACGCGCAGCCAGGCCCAGACATAATAGAGGAAGACCAGCGTCAGCCCGGTCACCGCGATGATCGTGCCGAGATTGTCGCGCAGATACCAGCCGAGTTTCTGTTCGTCGGTCGGCTCGGCGATGACGCCCTTTTCGAGCGCGACGACGACGGTCAGCCCTTCGCGCGCGGTCAGCCGGCGCGTGGTCTCGAAGGTGACGACATTGCCGTTCGCGGATGCCGTCGCCGTGGCGAATTGCGCCCGCGACCCGTAGCCGCCCGTATAGGCGGTGGTGTTCTGTGCCGTCGCGCCGTCGGGCAGGTCGATCACCGCGATCGCCTTTTCGATCGGGAAGATCCATTCCGTGCCGGTGGCGTTCCAGTAGACCTCGTCATGATCGGCGAAGAAGCGGACCTGCCGGTCGGTGCGATACCGGAGTTCATAGGTATGGACGCCGGGCGACAGGAAGACGTCCTCCTTGCCCAGATAGACGCGCACCATCCTGGCGTTGTCGACGACGCGACTGGTCTCCGGCTGGCCGTCGCGGGTGGCCGAGATCAGGTCGAAGCCGGCGCGCGCCGTGCGGCCCTCGGGATCCTCGAACTGGACCGGGAAGTCGCGATAGATGCCGCGCCTGATATTGCGGCCCTCGGCATTGACCCGGATGGTCTCTGTGACGAGGAAATCGCCATTCGCCTGGACCTGGACGTCCGAGCGGTAGAGCAGGATCGTCTCGGCGGCCAGCGTGACCGTCGCCGAGGCGATGAGGAGCAGGAGGGCGAGGGCGCCGCGGAGCATGGTGTCTCGGTGGGTCAGAACTTCACTTCGGGGGTCTGGCGGTCGGCCTCGTTTTCCAGCTCGAAATAGTCGGCCTTGGCGAAACCGAACTGGCCCGCGATCAGGTTCGACGGGAAGCTCTCGACCTTGACGTTCAGCTCGCGCGCCGAGCCGTTGTAATAGCGCCTGGCCATCTGGATCTCGCTTTCCAGCGTTTCCAGCGTGCCCTGCAGGTCGCGGAAATTCTCGTTGGCCTTGAGGTCGGGATAGGCCTCGGCGACGGCCATCAGCCGGCCGAGCGCCTGGGAGAGCATGCCTTCCGCCGCGGCCCTGCCGGCGACGTCGCCGGCCGGGACGGCCTGCGCGCGGGTGCGCATCTCGGTGACCTTTTCCAGCGTCTCCTTCTCGTGACCGGCATAGCCCTTCACGGTCTCGACGATGTTGGGGATCAGGTCGGCGCGGCGTTTCAGCTGCACGTCGATGCCGCTCCAGGCCTCCTGAACCATCTGGCGCACGCGCACCAGCGCATTGTAGGTGACGATGGCGTAGCCGACCACCGCGACGACGATGATGATCAGGATCAGGCTCGAACTCATGCGGGATCTCCGGATTCGCGAATGCCCGGACGTTAGCCCAGTTACGGAGCCGTTTGAAGCTCTGCGGCGAAACCGGTCAGGCCGGCGTGATCCAGCCGGAGACGGAGCCTGACGCAGATTTCACGATGGCGACGCGGCCGACGTTCGGAATGTCCATCGCCTCGCGCATCAGCGATCCGCCGGCCGCCTTCGCCTTTTCGACGCGGGCATCGACGTCGTCGACCGCGAAATAGGTGAACCAGTGCTCCGGCACCAGCCTGTATTTCAGGCCGGTCAGGGTGAAGATGCCGGCGACCGTCTCGCCGTTGGAGGAACACATGTAATAGGGCGCATCGCCGCCCATCGGCATGGCGTCGAAGGTCCAGCCAAGCGTTTCGCCATAGAACTTCATCGCCTTGTCGGCGTCATGGGTGTTGAGCTCGGTCCAGTGGATGGTGCCGTGTGCGGTCATGCAATTCTCCCGCGACAGAAAAGCCATTTTGTAGCACCTTGGTCATCGCAAGGCGAACGATAACTTTCGAAATACAGGCGTAATCAGCTCTTTATTGTTAATCTATTATGTCGCGTCTTCACGCCGTCGATGTCGTCCAGCATGACGCGCAGCGACCGGATCGCCTTTTCCTCGTCCGGCGTCAGCGGCTGTTTCGGGTCGAAATGCTCCAGCAGGACGGCGAGCGCATCACCGATGCGGCCGAGCTGGCGGCCATAGCTGCCGACCTCGTCGAGAATGGCGCGCTCGACCTCCGGGGCGCTGGAGCGCCCGAGATTGATATTGATCAGGCCGACCTGGCTGCCGAAGGTGCTGAACCATGAGGTCCAGGGCGCGATCAGCTGCGACACGTCGCCGGAAAAGGGCCATTTGAGGGTGGGTGTGAAGGCCGGCATGCGCTGTCTCCTGTCGTCATCCTCCCGGCGGCAGGATAGCAGGGAAGGGCGCCGCGCCGTAGTCCACGATGTTGCAGGCATGAATACGAGATGAACCGGCCCGCCACGGCCGGTTCAGGCGGGTGGGCGCATGCTGTCGGGACGATCAACCCGAACCCGGCGACTGCGCCATGCAAACCGTCAAGATCATCCAGATATGCCTGCTGGCAGCCTGCCTCTCGAACGAGTTGCACGAGGACGATCTCGAGATGGCCGGCATGCGCCGGGCGATCGAACAATCCACCAAGGACCCCTACAAGGCGAAGCCCGTCGATCTGGGCGTCCGTGTCCTGGCGGGCGGCTGAGCGGCTCACGAACCATCAGGGACACAAAACAGCAGTTCCTGAATTTTCAAGCTATCGCAGGAACCTGGTGGCTAAATGGCTTGTATGCCAACATCTTGTGTTCTGATATGAAGCTCAAATGTTCCAGAAGCTGCAAGTGCTCTATGACCATTTCGTCAATCCCCGGCACGAGAACTGGAGCTATCACCCCGGGAGCGGGCAGATGCGCCGATTCGTCGGTGGCGTATGGGAGTATCGCAAGCCCGAAATCGACGAATGGCAAAGAGCGATGGCAAGACTACGCCGATAGTCCGGTTCCATGACGGCGTCCTTTTCTTCAGCGAGATAATAACGCCCAATCTCGTTTCTAAACATTTCACGAAATTTTACATTGTGTTGCCCGTCGTGTAGGGATGGTGCTTGTGCGCAATGCTGCGCGCATTTTCAAAGATTGGAAATTCAATGCAAATCCCTTCGTGGATAAGCCCCGCGCTGACCGGCGCGGCGGCCGGTGCTGCCGCGCTCGCCATTATCGGCTTCAGTTTCGGCGGCTGGGTCACGGCCGGCACAGCGAGCGCGTCGATACGAGAGGCGCGCACGCAGTTGGCCGCCAAGTTCTGCGTCAACAAGTTCGCCGCGGCCCCAGACGCCGTCGCGCAGCTCGCGATACTGAAAAAAACAAAGAGCTGGGAACGCGACGAACTCATCGAGGAAGGCGGCTGGGCGAGTTTTCCCGGCATCGACGGCGGTGTTCTGGGCGTCGCGGATGCCTGCGCCAAGCAATTGGCGAATATGGACGACTTGCCGTCCATGCCGCAAGCCGTTCCAACGAGCGCCGACAACAGCTAGGGCGTCACCAATAAACCTTATTCCCGGGCGACAGTGAGTTCCCGCAAGCGGTAAACGCCGCCGCAATCAGGATGGGGCGGCGTTAGTGTAAGTTCCTGCGCGGCATCGGCGACCAGTGATGCATTCCAACGGCGGATATCCGTCGAGGCAGGAGCATCTTTGCGAACCCGAACACGCCATTCCACAGTCCGGTTTCAGTTTCCATTTTCGCTCAGCGGGTCGAGGGACCTGTACGCTGCCGGTTTCTATGACCTGATCGAGACGGACGAGGTCATCGAGGGATTGAACTGGATCATTTGGCAGCGAGTCGCAGCCTATCTCTATCTGCCTCTCTCTAGCCCAAGAACATACAGTCGGAGAAAGGTCGAAATCGACTATGGGGAGCTTCATGCGGCCCTTGAACTCGACCGCGAACAGGCAACCACCTGAGCCGACTGATTCAACAGAAAAACAATCGAGGAGACATCGCATGGCAAAAGGCCAGAAACGCAGCAACCGCGAAATACGCAAACCCAAACAACCGAAGCAGGCGAAAGAAGCGGTACTCGCCGCCGGCAGCACGACGCCCATCAAGCCCGTCGCACCTTCCACGAGAAAGAAGTGATACCGCGAAACGCAGCCACTCGGGGGAGAAAGCATGGCACTGAAATTTCTCGATGATATGAGCTACTTCGACCACCGCCTGCGGCAGATGCGTTTCGTCGCGCATGACGGCTCGAAAGTCGTGTCGTTTCGGATCGAACTCGAGGCGTTCTATTCGAAAGGCTTCGAGGACAGCGGTCGTGAATCCGACTATCTCGGCGCCTTTTACCAGAACCTCGATGCGATCCATGTCGCAGCTCGGGTTGCCTACGAAAAGGGTGGGCGGTCTTCCTATTATCTTTCAAACGAGGACATGCGCTAGAGATCGTCCATGCTCATTCGATTTGGCTACGACCTGACCATCACATGTGAGCAGCCCACGCCGATGGTCTGCCTCATGGAAATACGCCCCGAGCGGGAAGAGACGTTGCGGGCGCCGCAACAGGTGGTGACAACGCCGCCGGCAAAAACTCACACCTATATCGACCTGTTCGGCAACCGGTGCCGGCGTTTCGTCGCGCCTGCGGGCGACTTCACGATTTGGGCGGATGGAACGGTCGAGGATTCGGGCGAACCGGATCCGGTGAAGCCAGACCTGGCAGAAGTTCCAGTCGCCGAATTGCCTGACGACAGCCTCGCCTATCTGCTCGGGAGCCGCTATTGCGAGACCGACAAGCTGAGCCAGACGGCTTGGGATCTGTTCGGTACCATCCCACCCGGCTGGGGGCGGGTGCAGGCGATCTGTGACTACGTCAACAATCACCTTGCCTTCGACTACATGAACGCGCGGGCGACACGGACCGCGATGGAAGCCTATGTGGAAAAGATCGGGGTGTGCCGCGATTTCGCCCATCTGGCGATCACGTTCTGCCGCTGCATGAATATCCCGGCGCGCTATGTGAACGGCCATCTCGGGGATATCGGCGTGCCGATTCTCGACCCGATGGATTTCTCGGCCTGGATGGAGGTCTATCTTGGCGGAGAATGGGTGACATTCGATCCGCGCAACAATATTCCGCGTATCGGCCGGATCGTTGTGGCGCGCGGACGGGACGCCGCGGACGTACCGCTGATAAATTCCTTCGGCCAGCACGTGCTGAAGTCGTTTCGCGTGTGGACCTACGATGTCACGGCGTTTCAGAAACCGGAAACGCCGGGGGCCGCGCCGTCGTGACCGGCACGGACGCGGGCGCTTTGCAGTTACCCGGATATGCGGCGACGGTTTCGGCCTCTTTCGGGAGGCGCGACCCACACAGTCGCCCGGTCAACCGGACGGATGATCGTTTCTAGCGTGGGCGCGCAGTCTCGGGGCGAGGCTTGCGTTTCGGGCCGGGCAGCAATCCCTCGCGCTGCGCCTGCTTGCGCGCTGCCTTGCGGCTGCGGCGAATGGCTTCCTGCTTTTCGCGGACGCGCTTTTCCGAAGGTTTTTCGTAGGAACGCCGGGCTTTCATTTCCCGGAACATGCCTTCGCGCTGCATCTTCTTTTTCAGCACCCGCAGCGCCTGATCGACGTTGTTGTCTCTCACGAGAACCTGCATCGTTAAGATTCCTTTCAGAAGGCTGACTTCAATCAGCTGCGCAGATGCGCGGGGACGTTGCTGTTGGCGGGCCGGGCGGAATTGACCAATTCGATGTCGTCTTCCTGGACGACACGTTCGAACTGTTCGTACTCGCTCTTGATCTTGTACTGAACGACGCCGTCGCGTTGCGGCATAAGGGCCGTGACTTCGAAGGAATCCGGGAGTTTGACGAGCGAGCGGCTTTGAAAGCAGACGACATCGCCCAGAGCGAAAAAGTGGCTGGACATGCTGGTCCTCCAAAAACAAAAAAAGCGGGGACCATTCCCCGCTTCATATGATGGAAGGCGCCGGACGCCGGCATGCGAGATGACCTCCGTCCGGGGCTGTGCAATCAGAGCGCCTGAAGGTTTGCCGCGTTGCTGCGGCCGTCACGGCCGGTTTCAACTTCGAAACCGATCTTCTGGCCTTCTACGAGACCGCCCATGCCGGCGCGATCGAGCGCGCTGATATGAACGAAGACGTCCTTGCCGCCATCTTCCGGAGTGATGAAGCCAAAGCCCTTCTGGCCATTGTAGAATTTCACGGTACCTGTCGTCATTATAGTAATTCCCAAGTGTAAACGCCGCGCCGCAACATGCGGGCACGATCCAGTATCGAAATTTTGGAAAGATTTTGACGGGTCGAAAGCGATGACGCCGCGAAAAGCCAAAGCTGGCCAAAGAAACGATAGGACTGAATAGGCCCTTATTGCGGTTTATTCAAGGCGAATTATTCGCAGTTGCGAAAAAACATTTCGGGAAAAACAATAAACGGGCTTATGCCCGCTTCCCTTGATTGCCGGGATCCGTCGGTTCGTTGCGCCGGACGAGGGCGGCGAGCATTTTCGGCTGCAATAGCGTGACCTTGCCGCGGCCGCTTTCGACCCAGCGCCGCGCCGTGAACTCGCCCATCGCCTTGGCGACAACCTCGCGTGTCGTGCCGATATGCGACGCGATCTCCTGCTGGGTGCGCCGGACCACGCCTTCCGAGGAGGCCTGGTTCAACAGGAAGGAGGCGAGCCGCTGGTCGACGCGGTGGGAATGAACCTCCTCCAGTTCGGTCATCAGCCGCAGCACGACGCTCGACAGCGCATGGACGGTCAGTTCCTGGATCGCCGGCTCGCGCTCGAACAGGCTGCGATAGAGTGCGCCCGGAACGACCGCGACGCCGGTTTCCTCTTCCGCCTCCACCCAGGCCGGGTAGAGCAGGTCGTTGAACAGCGAATTGATGGCGAGAACGCAGGTTTCGCCGGGGCCGATCTCGTAGAGCGTGGCTTCCTTGCCGCCGGGCGTCATGGTGTAGACGCGCAGCAAGCCGCTCGTGACCACATAGGCGCCGGAGACGGGATCTCCCTTCTGGATCACCGTCGCGCCCTTTCCGAAGACATGATCGCGCCGCCCGCGCTCGACCGCCTCGCGGCCGGTGTCGGTGAGTTTCGAGAAGGGATCCTTGATCGCGGTCATCGGTCTGGCTGGCGCTCCCTGGCACGGGCCGCCAGTCTATCGTCGCTGAGCGCGCGCAGGAATGCGACAATGTCGGCGACCTCGCTGTCGTCGATCCGTGTCCGCTCGACCGTCACCAGCGATTGCGTCTCGGGCGACCAATGCGCCTCCAGCCGCGGCGGTTCGCCCTCATCGCCGACAAGGATGCCGAGCTGGGCGGCGGCCATGATGCGCACGGCCTCCGAAAGGTCGGTCACTGCGCCATTGTGGAAATAGGGCGCGGTCAGCGCGACATTGCGCAGCGAGGGGACGCGGAACACCCCGACCTTTGCCGTCCCGCCCGCGCGGCCCTTGTCTTCGCCGAGGCGGTAGGCCAGCGCGCGGGGCGAGCGATGGGCGGCGAAAGGCTGGAAAGTCGCCTTCGGGCCGACAAGGCTCGCGCCGGAGAAATTGGGGCCGGCGTGGCAACGGCGGCAGCCGAGCGTTTCGAACAGCGCCATGCCGCGTTTCTGGCTTTGCGTCAGCGCGGTCGCCTCGCCGCGCACGAAGCGGTCATAGGGCGCGTCGGCGGCGATCAGCGTGCGTTCATAGGCGGCGATCGCCGCAACGATGCGGTCGATCGTGATCGGCTTGCGGTCGCCGAACGCGGCGTCGAACAGCGGGCGATAGCGGGGTTCCGCGCGCACCCGCGCCACGACCGCGTCAAGCGAGGCCATGCCCATCTCGACCGGATTGACGAAGGGGCCGGCGGCCTGCTGTTCCAGCGAGGCGACGCGCCCGTCCCAGAACAGCCGCGACTGAAACGCCGCGTTGAAGACGGTCGGCGCATTGCGCGTGCCGGCCTGGCCGGCGATACCGATTGCGATCGCCCGGCCGTCATCGCCGGCCCCGGCTGCGACGTCGTGGCAGGACGCGCAGGCGACCGTGCGGTCCGCCGAAAGATTCGCGTCGTTGAAGAGGCGGCTGCCGAGCGCGACCTTTTCCGGCGTCGTCGGATTGCCGGGCGGGGCAGGGGCGACGCCGGGAAGGGGACGCCATTTTCGCGCCTCCGGCACTTGTTCCGGCGCGACGACGGTCGGCGGGCTGGCCGCCTCTTCATGCATGCGGTCCGCGCGTTCTGTCCGTTGCTCGACCGTCGGGACTTGCGCGTCGATGACCTGGCGCGGAAAGGCCGACATCATGGCGATGACGGTCAACTTCACGGCGATCGACACAAGACCGAAGCCAAGCGCCGCGCCGACGAAATAACGCCGCCCGCCGCCGCCGATCGCCTCCGGCACGAGATCCTCGCGCACGATCAGTGCGAGCGCGAGGATGCCGCCGCCGAGAAACAGCGCGCCATAGGCGAGCACCGGAAAAGCGCTGTAATGCATGACGGGACTCCTCGCGCGGCTGCTTTAATCGACGCCGAGTTCGGCGGCGACGCGTTTCGTTTCGGCAAGGTGATGCTCGAAGCCGGGCAGCACGGTGACGACGAGGTCGCGGAACTCGGGCGCTTCGATGGAGGGCAGGAGCACCTCGTTGATCGCGTCGATGACCGTCTGGTGGAAGACGATTTCATGCCTGAGATAGGCCGCGTCGAAGGCGTCGCCGGACAGCGCCTGCAAGTCGCCATAGGCCTTGGCGTGGCTGGCGAGCGCGGTGTCGTTGTCGACCGGTTCGGCGATCAGGCCGAGCTGCGCGCCGAGGTCGCGCCCCATCTGCTGGACGGCCTCGTGATCGGTCATGACCATGCGGGCCAGCGCCCTGACGTCTTCGGCCTGGCCCTTCTTGTAGCCGAGCCGCGCGGTCTGGATATCGGCCATGTTGGCCTGATCGAAGATCGCCAGGATGTTGGCGTCGCTCAGTCCGTCCGCGGTCGCGGGAGCGGCAAACGAGGCGAGGACGAGGGCGGCGACGGCGAAAGCCGCGCGCGGTGCGGGATGATTCATTGTATTGTCCTTGATGTTTGTGGGCGGGTCAGGCGGCTTGCGGCCGGAAGAAAAGCGAGCCCGGGGTCGCGGTCTCCACCTCCGTGATGGAGTCGAACGGCAGGCCGACCCGCTCATGGGCGCGGCGCACCGCGTCCTCGTCGGGGGCGAGCGTCATGCAGAAGGCGCGGCCGGCGGCGAGGCCGACATTGGCCGAAACGATGACGACGCCTTCCTCGCGGCAGGCTTCCTCGTAAGCCGCGAAGAACTGGCCGAATTCGGCCTCGGTGAGGCCTTCGGGGAAGGTGCCCTTCGCCTGGTCGTGGGTGTCGACGAACATGCGCAGTCTGTCCATTGGTCTGTCCTCTGTTGATGTGACGGGACGACCCTAGGACCGGCGGCGAGCCGGGTCTGTATCCTGGGTTACAGAGGGAAGACCGCCGTTTCGACGCGCCGGTTTGGCGGTTGACTGATACGGCGTGGAAACGAATACCGCGGGATCACGCAGTCGTTTCAAGCGATCATGCGCGCGAGTCCCGTTGTCGGCGGGAAATACCCTGCGTCATTTTGCAGTAATGGTCGCCAGATTGTTTTTTCTTCCTTTTTGCCTGGCGAATTTTCCACTGTCCGATACTGGAAAATAGCGTCGAAGAAGAAGGGCTTACGGGTCGCCGACACGCCGGAAAGCCCGGCAAACTTGTAAAATGCTTGCTTGTATAGGATCATCGGGAAGGGGCTGGCAGTCGCCGAGGCGACTGGATCGGATGGGGCCAAACCGCATCAAGGCTGAAGGAGAACGCCATGGCCAGTCTCGCATTCCTCGTTGCCCTGGCAGCACTGGTTCTGTCGATCGTCGCGATCCGTATCGCCAAACAGGCCGGAGGGGGTGCGCCGATGCGGGCGCCGCCCAATCAGAATTTCACCCTGACGGGAGAGGTCCGCGTCACCAATGACTGCGACGGGCAGCAAGCGTCCATCCCGGCGCAGGTCATCGTCGGAACGTCGCTGGAGACGGCAAACGGCAACAACAGCGTCGGCGGAACGGACACTGTCAATCTTGCCCCCGATCCGGCGCATCCCAACGATCCGGTGAAGATCGGCACCTACTCGATCACGGTGCCGTGGCCGCCGGGCGTCGGACAGGCGCATCACTGGGTCAGGCCCACCGTCGAGGTCAAGGTTCCCGATCCCGACAATCCCGACCAGACCATCAGGGAGCCGGTTTGCAAGGTCATCAATTCCTGTGCCGCGCCGAAGGCTTGCAAGGATACCGCGACAGCGACACGGACGGTTCCGGTCGCCGGGGCGACGACCAACCACGATATTCGCGTTGTGTGTGCCTGCCTGTGAACGGGGAAGGATACGGTTCGCGGGCGTGACGCATGAAAAAAGCGGCCTTTGGGCCGCTTTTCTTCGGTAGCCGGGTCGAAAATCCTCAGCCCGTGTAATTCGCGCCGCCGGCGTCCGTCATCAGGAAAGCCTCGCCGCATTGGCGCGACAGGTTGCGGACCTTGAGGATGTAGCTCTGCCGCTCGGTGACCGAGATCACGCCGCGCGCGTCGAGCAGGTTGAAGACGTGGCTCGCCTTGATGCACTGATCATAGGCCGGCAGCACGCATTTGTGCAGGCGCTCGTTGGAATCGTCGCCGGGCGCGCCGGCCGCCAGCAGCGCTTCGCACTCGGCCTCGGCGTCCTCGAAATGCTTCAGAAGCATCGCCGTGTTGGCATATTCGAAATTGTGCCGTGAATATTCCTGCTCCGCCTGCAGGAAGACGTCGCCATAGGTGATGCGGTCCTCGCCGTCGAGGCCGTTAAAATTCAGGTCATAGACATTGTCGACGCCCTGCACATACATGGCGATGCGCTCGAGCCCGTAGGTCAGTTCGCCGGAAACCGGCGCGCATTCGATGCCGCAGACCTGCTGGAAATAGGTGAACTGCGAGACCTCCATGCCGTCGCACCAGCATTCCCAGCCGAGACCCCACGCGCCGAGCGTCGGGCTTTCCCAGTCATCCTCGACAAAGCGGATATCGTGCAGCAGCGGGTCGACGCCGATCGCCTTGAGCGAGCCGAGATAGAGCTCCTGCAGGTCTGGCGGCGAGGGCTTCAGGATCACCTGATACTGGTAATAATGCTGGAGGCGGTTCGGGTTCTCGCCATAGCGGCCGTCCTTCGGCCGGCGCGACGGCTGCACATAGGCGGCTTTCCACGGTTTCGGACCGAGCGAGCGCAGCGTCGTCGCGGGATGGAACGTGCCGGCGCCGACTTCCATGTCGTAGGGTTGCAGGATCACGCAGCCATGCGCCGCCCAATAGCGTTGCAGCGTCAGGATGAGCCCCTGGAATGAACGGGTCGGATCGAGCGGGTCGATGGTGGCGTGCGCGGTCATGATTGTCGGCCTTGTGGCGGGTCGGCGCTTCCGTGGCATGACGCTCCCGAAGGGTCAAGAGCGGGCACCGCGCCCACCTTGTGCGCCATGGCACATCGTCATGTTCCAGGCAGGCGCATGATTGTTTCAAATTTCCGGTGGCCGTGAGGAGCGCCAAGGCGTGACACCCGCCGGAAGTTCGGGGCTGATACTCGAACCAAGGAAAAATGACATGAACACGACACTGACACATCGCAATATCTTCGCCGCCCTCGTCCTCGTTCCGGCGATGGCCCTGACCGGCGTCATGGCCGAATCCCTCGCCGGCCAGTCCGCGGCCTTCGCGCAGCAGACCGGCCGCGGCCAGGGGCCTTCCGACTCCGGCCCGCGCGGCGAAAAGGGCGACATCGACTTCACCCGAGGCCTGCGTCCTTGCCCGCCCGGCGCTCCCGGCTCCAACTGCGAGCCCTGGACGCCGCCGCGCTTCACCGCCAAGTCCGAGGAGGAATGCGGCTGCCACGTCACCTATTCGACGGTCAACGGCCAGCGCATCGCCACCAAGGACTGCTACGTGCTGCTGCCGAACAACAAGGTCCATTACTGCCAGGCGGATACGACCATCCGCTGATCTCGGATGCATCCGATGTGAGAAGGGCGGTCTTCGGGCCGCCCTTTTTCGTTGATCGCGCAGAACCATTGAGCCCGGCCAGCTGTTACCTGGAGATCAACAAGGAGCAAAGATGGTGGATCTGAAGGAAACGAAGAAACAGCTCTGGGATGAGATCGACAACAAGGACGAGATGGAGGAATTGGACGCCGAACTCGAAGATTCCATAACGGACGATGTGGCGCGGCGATTGGCGGGATAGGAGCACTTCATTCCGGTATCTCCTTCTTATGGAGTTGACACGAGCGAGCGCCTCAGTATCCGACGCGCCGATCAGTTATCGAACCCTACGCCACCTTCGAAAGTCTAAACTCTGCCGCAGATGTTGCTCGTCGATCAGGTGATTAATCCCGCGTGCGCCCGCACTGATTGCTAAGCAGTATGGACAGCGCTCGAAGTGGGTACGGAGCATCAAATCAACAACCGATGGTAATACCTATCTGTGCAATAAATACTGTACGTATTCAGATTTGCAGGGGGGCCGATTATTTGTATGGTGGCTAGGGAAGCTTTTTCCTTGTGAGAAGATACAAATTGGCCGACAGTTATGATAATACTGAACACCCCGAAACGCCGAATCTTCCGAAAGCGCGGGGAAGACTGGTGTTTATTATTTCTGCCGTGGTTGCCTTGGCGGCAGGCGTCGCCGGTTTTTTCGGAAACATCGATAAGAGCATGAGTGGAATTGAGGGAACCGTTGCCTACGCCCAGCGGAAGTGCATCGAAGCTGGCTTTTGCGCGCCGGGTAACTACTACATCGATGCTCAGATACGGGTTGCGGATCCGGACTCCGCCCACATTTCGAAACTTTTACGGACCGAAATTGGCTTTCCGTCCCAGTTGTTTGCAACGTATGACGCCCAACAGTTTACGGGGCCCACATTTGAAGGAATCTCATTGGAGCTGAGGGATGGTCCGAACGGCAAAGGAGAATTCAATAGTCTGCCGGTGCAACGCTATAATTATGGAGAGCTTTGGAAACCAGAGGTCACTGCTTTGGGCTGGAATTTTGGTTTTCCGATCCTCGATGTGCTTGTTGCAGAGAAGGGAAAAAACATCGACATTACGGATTTCCGTCTTGACGTTTTAAGTGGTGCAATAGACCAGACACCCTATTTGCAGATGCTCTCAGACCCAACGAAGTTCGGTAAAATTATACTTATCAATGAGAGCGTGCATGAGAAGGTTGTCGCAAATTTAAAGTTCTCTATAATCTATGATGAAGAGAATTGTGCGCGCTTCTCCGAATTGAAAACTAATAAATTTCAATTCGAAATTGGAGGCATTTCAATTTCTGAAGTGCACGAATTGGACCTGTCGAAGGAGCTAACCGCGGCTGGCGACGACGACTTCGCGTTTGTGCATTATCAATATGAGCTATACTCCTTCGGAGAGGAGGAGGCAGGACCACCTCCGCATGGATTTATTGATTGGATGCTTGGCCTGCCGGCCGAAGATAATGAACTTCCCGAAGAGCCAAAGTCCGTCACTGAATTGGTCGCATACGGGCTTGCAACTGTGAAAGCGGGAGAAAATTCTTACGAGTCCTACTTTTGTACTCAAATTCCAATGATGCCGTTCGATGCAGAAGGTGGAGGGGGTATCGAATTTGCCGGAGCTGAAATGATCGATCTGAGTGTCGAGAAGTCGCCTTATTCAGAATATTACGACGTGAGCTACCGTATCGATAAAAACGAACCGCATTTCCGAAGTGCCTTTATCTTTCATTCGAAGCAAAGCGCCCGTTTTGAAATTCGGTTATCTTTCCTAAGCTTCGGGAAAATCGTCTACGAAAGTGAGCCAATACGTCTCCATCTCTTCGTGCCCCAAACTACGGCTGACCGATACCAGCTTGATCTGAGCGACTCGTTCTCAACGCCATTTTCGAGTGGACAAGCAATTAGTCCGAATTAGCGGCCCACATGGAATGGTCATGTTCGGGCGGTGATGCTCGGTGTTCCCGCATCCGGCCAGCATATGCAGCCGATGGCCCCGATGCCGTCTCGCGAGGAGAACCGCATCTGGTTCTTCACAAAAAAGGACAGCGACCTCGTCAAGGCCGTGGCCGCCGGCAAGGCGCATATGTGCCTCGTTTCCGACGACCAGGATTTCCACGCCTGCATTTCCGGCCAGCTTGCCGAAAACAAGTCTCAGCAGCATATCGACCGGTTCTGGTCGCCAGTGGTCGGCGCGTGGTTCGACGGCAAGGACGATCCGAACCTGACCATGCTGGAACTGATCCCCGATCACGCCGCTGTCTGGGCGTCGTCCGACAGCTCGTTGCGTTTCGGCTGGGAGATCGCCAAGGCGAACCTGTCCGACTCGGAGCCGGATGTCGGCTTCCACACCCAGTTCTCGATGTAGGAACAGGAAATTTCCGTATAGGGACGATCAAGGGGCCGCGAGGCCCCTTTATTCGTCAGGCTTCACAACCCGGTATTCGCCGGTTGTCTCGTCCTTGACCAGCGTGCCGACGGCGCCGGTTTGCTGTTCCTTTTCGGCGCGGCGCACGCGCGCCGAGACGCGCTCCGCCTCGCGAAGGAACGCCCGGTACCCGATTACGCCGACCGCGACGACGCCGGCAAGCAGCAGAAGTTGAGGCATTGCCGATTACTCCCCTCCCAGCCCCTACAGACCGTAGCGGGCCCAAATGGATCGATCCTCGATGGCGTTGGCGAGGCCTGTCCCCGCCGCGGCGGTCAGCGCTTCCGCATCGACCCCGTCGAGCGCGGAGATGATGCCGGTCGCCTGCCTGCGCCCGAACAGGTTGCGCTGCGGCTGGACGAGCCGCAACTCGGTCTTTTCGCCGTAGCGGTCCTTCAGGAAGGATCGCATGTCGCCGATATGGTCGACAAGGCCGAGCTCCTTCGCCTTGTCGCCGGCCCAGAAGGCGCCGGTGAAGAGTTCCGGATCGTCGGCGAGCTTCGTTCCGCGCCGCTCCTTCACCATGTCGATGAAGATCTTGTGGATGTCGAGCTGCATCGATTTCAGCCGCTCGATGTCCTCTTTCTTCTCGGGCTGGAACGGGTCGAGCACCGACTTGTTCTCGCCGGCCGTGTAGACGCGCCGTTCGACGCCCAGCTTGCCGATCGCCTCGACGAAGCCGAAACCGGCCGAGATCACCCCGATCGAGCCGATGATCGAGGAAGGGTCGGCGATGATTTCGTCGCCGGCGATCGCGATCATGTAGCCGCCCGACGCCGCAACGTCCTCGGTGAACATGTAGACCTTCTTGTTCTTTTCGGCGGCGAGATCGCGGATGCGCCGGAAGATCAGCCGCGACTGTACCGGCGAACCGCCGGGCGAGTTGACGCTGAAGGCAACGGCGGGCGCGCGCTTGTCTGCGAAGGCCTTGTCGATCACCGGCGCGACGGTCGCCAGCGACAGGCGCTGCGCCATCGGCGAATTGCCGGCCGCGATCGTGCCATGCAGCCGCACCACCGGGATGACCGGACCTTCCGTGCGGAAACGCTTGGGGAGCAGGAATTTAAGCTTGGGGGTCACTGTCGCACTCACTGGCCTGGTTCACGTCACGCTCTATGTAATGGCGCTTGGCGGCTGCGCAACTCACAGAACCGAGATCGCGGTCTAGCCGTCGGGCCGGCTGCGCGAATATTGACGTTTACGTCAAAACTATCTAGCGCTGCCTGCAACGAGAAACAGCACCGCAGGACCGCGGCGCACCTTTCCGGGAGGTCTTCATGTACAAGGCGCCAGTCGGCGAAATCGCCCATACGCTCAAATCCGTCGCCGGACTTTCCGCGGCGCTCGAGGCCGGCAAGCTCGGCGATCTGAGCGACGACCTCGTCGACGCGATCCTGGAGGAAGCGGGCAAGTTCGCTTCGGACCGGATCGCGCCGCTGCACGTCCCCGGCGACCGCCAGGGCGCCAAATGCGAGGACGGCGTGGTGACCATGCCGGACGGATACAAGGATCTCTACCAGGACTGGATCGCCGGGGGCTGGAACAGCCTCGCCGCCGATCCGGAGCATGGCGGGCAGGGCCTGCCGACCATGCTGGCCATGGCCGTCTCGGAAATGTGGAACTCCGGCTCGGTCGGCTTCGGCCTTTGCCCGACGCTGACCATGGGCGCGATCGAGGCGATGGAAGCGCATGGCTCGGACGAACTGAAGGCGAAATATCTGCCGAAGCTCGTCTCCGGCGAATGGACCGGCACGATGAACCTGACCGAGCCGCAGGCCGGCTCCGATGTCGGCGCGCTGAAGAGCCGGGCGGAACCCGTCGGCGACGGCACCTACCGCATCTTCGGCCAGAAGATCTTCATCACCTATGGCGAGCACGACATGGCCGACAATATCGTCCATTTCGTCCTCGCCCGCCTGCCGGACGCACCGGCGGGCACGCGCGGCATCTCGCTCTTCCTGGTGCCGAAATTCCTCGTCGAGGATGACGGCTCGCTCGGCGCGCGCAACGACGTCGTCTGCCATTCCATCGAGCACAAGCTCGGCATCAACTGTTCGCCGACCTGCACGATGATCTATGGCGACGGAAAGTTCGGCGACCAGCCGGGCGCGATCGGCTGGCTGGTCGGCGAGGAGAACCGCGGGCTCAATTGCATGTTCACGATGATGAACAATGCGCGGCTTGCCGTCGGCATCGAGGGTGTCGCCGTCGCCGAGGCCGCGCGCCAGAAGGCGATCGACTACGCAAACGAGCGCCGCCAGGGCAAGGCGCCGGGCTGGTCGGGCGAGGGGATGAGCCCGATCGTGCTGCATCCTGACGTCCGCCGCGACCTGCTGACCATGACCGGCCTGACCCGCGCCGCGCGCTCGATCTGCTATGCCTGCGCGCACGCCATCGACATGAGCCGGGCGCATGAGGGCGACGAAGCGAAATTCTGGCATGAGCGCGCCAGCCTGCTGACCCCGATCGCCAAGGCCTTCTCGACGGATGTCGGCAGCGAGGTCGCCTCGCTCGGTGTGCAGGTGCATGGCGGCATGGGCTTCATCGAAGAGACCGGCGCGGCGCTCTACATGCGCGATGCACGCATCGCCCAGATCTACGAGGGCACCAACGGCATCCAGGCGATCGACCTCGTCATGCGCAAGCTGCCGCAATCGGACGGTGCCTGCGTGACCGCGTGGTTCGATGAACTCGACGCCACCGTCGCCGAACTGGCCGCTTCCAACAATCCGGCCTTCGGCGCCTCCGCCGAGCGGCTGAGAGAGGCGATGGACGAGCTGCGCGGCGCGACCGCCGCGCTGTCGGCGATGTTGCATGGCGGCGACACGGCCGGCGCGCTGGCCGGCGCGACGCCCTATCTGAAGCTCGCCGGCCTCGCCTCGGGCGGCGTCTTTCTGGCGCGCGCCGCGCTGGCCGACGCCGAGAATGGCGAGCGCGTCGCGCTGTGCCGCTACTTCGCCGAGAACCTCGCGGGCGAGACAGCGGCGCTGCGCCGCACGGTCGAGACCGGCGCGGAAAGCCTGCACGAAGCCGGCGAATTCCTGGTCGCCTGAGGAGAGCGCCGATGACCGATCATCAAGTGTCCGATCACATTCTCGTCGAACGCATCGAGGCGGTGCAGGTGATCCGGCTGAACCGGCCGGACAAGAAAAACGCCATCACCCGCGCCATGTATGACGCGATGGCGAAGGCGTTGCGCGAGGGCGAGGCGGACGACGCGGTGCGCGTGCATGTCTTTCTCGGCACGCCCGGCGCGTTTTCCTCCGGCAACGATCTGCAGGATTTCCTGGCGATCGCCATGGGCGGCGACCATGGCGACGATGTCTGGGAGTTCCTGATCGCGCTGGCGACGGCGACGAAACCCGTCGTCTCCGGCGTCGACGGGCTGGCGATCGGCATCGGTACGACGATCCATCTGCATTGCGACATGACCTTCGCGACGCCTGACGCGCTGTTCCGCACGCCCTTCACCGATCTGGCGCTGGTGCCGGAGGCGGCGTCGAGCCTGATCGCGCCGCAGGTCATGGGCCATCAGCGCGCCTTCGCACTGCTCGGCATGGGCGAGGGCTTCACCGCCGCACAGGCGCTCGATGCGGGGCTCATCTGGCAGATCGTCGAGCGCGATCACCTCGAAAACGCGGTGATGGCCGCCGCCGGCGCGCTGGCGAAAAAGCCGCCCAAGGCGCTGCAACTCGCCAAGAAGCTGATGAAGGGCGACCGGGAGCCTGTCCTGGCCCGGATCCGGGAAGAGGGGGAACTGTTCCTGCAGCAGTTGAAGTCAGACGAGGCAAGAGAGGCGTTTACGGCGTTCATGGCGCGGAAGAAGTAGGCTCCGGTCGACGCTCTGCACCGGCCCGTTTCGGGAACCATTCCGCTGCCGGGCGGTCTGTTTCTCATGCCTTTCCTAGGGTAAGCTGTTATGCTTGCCCGACATTCTTTCCGCCAACCCCAGCAAGAAAGCCTTCATGCCATGGACTGGGCTGCCCTTACGAAGGAGCTCGTGACCCTTTTCGTCGTGATCGATCCGGTCGGCTCGGTCCCCGTGTTTCTGTTCGCCGTCCAGAACGTGCCGCGAAAGCTGCACCGGCTGTTCGCGCTGCGTGCGGTGGCGATCGCGACGCTGGTCCTGCTGGCCTTTCTCGTCGGCGGGCAGTTCCTGCTGGAAACGCTGGGTTTGCGCCTCGGCTCCTTCCAGATCGCCGGGGGCATCATCCTGTTCGTCTTCGCGATGACCATGATCTTCGGGGAATCGAAGCCCTTGCGCGAGATCGAGGAGGCGGAACGCGATCATCTTGCCGGCGCGGTGTTCCCGCTCGCCATGCCGTCCATCGCCTCGCCGGGCGCCATGCTGGCCATCGTGATCCTGACCGACAACCACACGGAATCGCTCGCCGACCAGGCGACGACCGCCGGCCTGCTGATGATCGTGATGCTGCTGACACTGGTCCTGCTGCTGGCGGCTAGCTTCGTGCACCGGTTCATCGGAAACACCGGGGCGAGCGTGATCAGCCGCGTGATGGGCATCGTGCTCGCCACGATCGCCGTGGACTCGGTCCTCGGCGGTCTGGACGCGCTGGACGTGCTCGACGTTGCCCCGCCGCCGGTGGAGAATCCGATCACGCAGCCTGCTGCGGGGTAGAGGGCCGTGGAGTTAGAACTCGCGCCGGAAAGGCGACGCCTTGGTGTCTAAGAAAAATAATGGAAATTTTCAGTCGACGGTCGCTTGTACCGCTAGCGTAAATAAGACGAAAGACACCTTGCGCTGCCTTATTCCATTGCTCGAAACCAGTCCCGAATCGAGAGGTGCAGCCTAACAACCTCATCCTCGGCAAGGGGTTTGCAATGAGCGATCGGGCCACGAAGAACATTCAAAGTCGCAGTGACTCTTTCAAGGGCTTTGACGTCCTGAAAGATGTCATTAAAGTCAGTCCAGTTAGATTTTATTATCTCTGATAATTCGCCAAAAGTGGTATAATCTATTGGTTCTTGCGATCTAACAGATACACCAAACTCCTTTTCCTTCTTCCTTGTTGAGGCGACGTGATTTTTTACCGAGTCTGGAACCATTAGGTCCCACCACTGTTCCCCATGCTTTTCGAATAGGACTTGTATGACAAGGGATCGAATGGAGTTTTCGAGGCAGTAAAAAACCCGATAATGCGCGCTCATTTCAGCGGCTTCATTGCGAATTTTTTCCTCAAATTGTGGGTAGTATGTTTCGTCGATTTTCTCTTTTAGCGGCGGCCTATGCCCCAGATCGAGTTCGTTGTCGCGCTCGACACGCTGAATTGCCGCCTCAATGGCCAAGTTATTGAGGCCAAACAGGCGAATTCGGTCGGAACGGCTATTCATCGGCTAGAAGATTCGTTCGGATTGCCGAAAAAATGGCGTTGTAAACATTCACATCCGTCGTTTCCGGCAGATTTACATTAATCGTATAAGCGAGCCGAAGATCGGGGGTTTTGGCTGACTTTCCTTCAAACTTTGTAATCGACTTTGACGGTTCCAGAGGCGGAATTTTTCCTTCCTCACCTGTATCGGCCGCATCGAAGTCGGCGAGCTGTTTACAAGCTCGAAAACTTCCAACTATTGCGGTCACAGTGCCGTCTCCTGGCTCTTTGCCAGTAACTTCGACAACAAGGTTTTTCAACTTTTCGTCGGAAAGTGCGTGCGCAAATTCGTTCTTCTGAAAAATATCAGAAAATCCCTGCCGCATAGCTTCAGCCATTGCCGCTCCACTGCTGTCGGCATTACGAAATCGCGCGTAAAGTTCAGTCGGCGTACCGTCGCTCTGGAGGAATCCCAATCGCTTTAGAAAGGGGATAAACGGTCGCGCGCTACCCGATCCGTACCCGAGTACAGTTGCCTGAAAATCTTGTGTGTATCGGGGCGGGACCTTTGCCTGTTGGATCTTCTCGAAGATTTTTCCAATTAAGCCCGTCGAATTAATGAATGGTGGTAGCGCCAATTTAGGTTCCTCCTTCCCAGTATGCTACCGCGAAGAGAGGCGCATCGTCTATCAAACTATTCGATTGGTTATTATCGGTCCTATTCTGAACAACTAGGATGCTGCCTGTATCGAGCTGTAATCGAATTCACGAAGTGTGTGTGAAACTTAGCAGTCCTTTTTTCTACCCACCTTCGGCAGGTTAGAGGATACCAAATCGTTTTTGTTGAAGCGGACCTCGCTTGGCTGCCCCGCCCCTCACATATCCGACCAGTGCCGCTTCTTGCCCACCTTGCGCTCCAGCAGCGCCACCGCTTCCAGATGCGGGGTCCAGATGAACTGGTCGACGGGGGTCACCGATGTCAGCGTGAAGCCGGCTTCGGTGAGGATGGCGAGGTCGCGGGCGAGCGTTTCGGGATTGCAGGAGATGGCGGCGACGCGGCGGACGGGCGAGGCGGCGATTTCCTTCACTTGCGCTTCCGCGCCGGCGCGGGGCGGGTCGAAGACGACGCCGTCATAGGGTTTCAGGTCCGCGGCGGTCAGCGGCCGGCGGGCGAGGTCTCGGCGTTCGACAGTGACCGGCTTCAGTCGCTTGTCGGAATTGTCGCGGAAACCGCGGTCGAGCGCGGCGAGCGCCGGGCCGTCGCCTTCCACCGCATGCACGGTCGAGGCCTTGGCGAGGCGCAGCGCGAAGGTGCCGCAGCCGGCATAGAGGTCGGCGACGCGCTTCGATTTCGCCATGTGGGCTATTACGAGCTCCGCCATCTGCTCTTCCATCGCCGGCACGGCCTGCAGGAAGGCGCCGGGCGGCGGCGAGACGGTGACGTCGCCGAATGCGACGAGCGGGCGCTTCGGCGCGAGGATGATCTCGCCATTGAAGGTCAGTCGGGCAAAGCCGAGGGCGCGGACGGCGTCGGCCGCGGCGCGCTTCCGCTCGTCTTCCGGCGCGATCTTGCCCTCGACGGCGAGGTCGAGGCCGGAATGGGTCTGGTTGACAGTGACATGCACGGTCTTGCCGGCTGGCAGGAACGTCGCGAGCAGCTCCTTGATGGCCGGGCGGGCGGCGTCGATCTCCGGCGTGATGACATGGCATTCGGTGATGTCGACGACATGGTTGCTAGCCGCCTGCTGGAAACCGAGCAGCACGCCTTTCTCGGTCGCGATCGCCGAGAAGACGGCGCGGCGGCGCGATTGCGGCGCGCAGAAGCGAGCTGGCTGGATGGTCGCGGTGTCGAGGCCGGGCGCGGCGAGCGCCTGGGTCAAAAGGCCCGCCTTCCAAGCGCGATAGGCGTCCTTGCCCATATGCTGCAGCGAGCAGCCGCCGCATGTCTCGAAATGGACGCAGACAGGCTCGATCCGCTCGGGCGAGGGCGTCTTGACGGAGAGCAGAGCGGCCTGCTTGCCGTCGGCGATGGCGGTGACCGTCTCGCCGGGCAGCGTGTAGGGCACGAAGACCGGGCCGGTTTCGGTTTTCGCGACGCCGTCGCCGCGCGCGCCGAGATGATCGATGGTGAGCGTCGCGGTCTTGCTCATGCTTTTCGTCCCGCCAGCAGATATTCGGTGTTGCCGTCGCCGCCGGAAATCGGCGAGGGGCAGAGGCCGAGGACCGTCCAGCCGGGCTGCGCGGCAAGCCAGCCGGCGAGATCGGCGGCGCAGTCTTGCGCCACGTCCGGTGCGACCAGCCCGCCCTTGCCGACATGGGCGCGGCCGACCTCGAATTGCGGCTTCACCAGCAGCACGGCCTCCGCGCCCGGCGCGGCCAGCGACAGGGCGGGCGGCAAGGCAAGCTTCAGCGAAATGAAGCTGACATCGGAGACGATGAATTGCGGGGGGCGGCCATCGAGATGGGCGAGGTCGAGATCGCGGGCGTTCAGACCCTCGATATTGGCGACGCGGGGATTGGCGGCGAGGCTGGCATCCATCTGGCCGTGGCCGACATCGATGGCAAAGACATGCGCCGCGCCTTCTTCCAGCAGCACCTGGGTGAAGCCGCCGGTCGACGCGCCGACATCGAGCGCGATGCGGCCTTTCGGCGTGAGATCGAACCGGGTGAGCGCGGCCTTCAGCTTCAAGGCGGCGCGCGAAACATAGGCCTGCGCCGGATCGTCGAGATCGATCGCGGCGTCGGACGGCACCATCTGGCCGGGCTTCGAGGCCTGTGCGCCGGCAACGCGCACCGTGCCGCGCAGGATCGCGTCGCGCGCCCGCGAACGCGAGGCGAATGCGCCGGTGTCGACCAGCAACTGGTCGAGCCGGACACGCTGTGAGGTTTCGGCCGTCGTCATGCCGGTGTCATTGCAGGCTGAGACGGGGCTTGGCAATGCGTATTCTCGCGGCGCTCGCGGTCAGCCGCCGAAGTTGCGGTAGAAATAGACCGCCGAAAGAAAGAGGCCGAAGACGATCACGGCGGCGCGAAGCAGGCGCTCGTCGATGCGCCTGGCATAGCGGCCGCCGAGATAGCCGCCGGCGATGCTGCCGATCATCATCACCATGGCTTCCGGCCAGGCGATCAACCCGCCGAGCCCGAAAACCAGTATGCTGACCACGGTGAAGAAGGTGGCGAGCAAGTTCTTCAAGGCATTGGCGGTGTTGAAGGTGCCGAAGCCGAAAACCTGAACCATGCCGAGAAGCAGGATGCCGAGGCCGGCGCCGAAATAGCCGCCATAGATCGAGAAGACGAACAGGCCGCCAAGCGCCAGCATACGGCTTCCCCCGAGGCCGGCCAGACGCGCAAGAAGCGCCCGCAGCGCGTTGCCGGCCGCGAAAAGCAGCGTGGCAAAAAGGATAAGGAACGGGACGAGGCCCATGAAGACATCCGGGTCGGAAACGGTCAGAAGCCAGGACCCGGCCAGCGCGCCGAGGCCGGAGACAAGGAGCAGCGGCCGGATCGCGCCGCCAGCAGCCCGAAGCTCCTCGCGATAGGCAGGCAGGGCGGCCGCATTGGCGGGCAGCAAAGCCAGATAGTTGGTGGCGTTGGCGGTCACCGCCGGCAAGCCGGCCGCCATCAGGGCGGGAAAGGTGAACAGGGTCGCCCCGCCCGCAACGGCGTTCCACGCCCCGCCGAGCGCCCCGGCCAGCAGGAGAAGGAAGAATGTCTCGAATGTCATGGCGGTCTCCGTCTGTTCGAGAACGGACGTTAGCGACCGCATTGCGTTCGAAAAAATGAATAGTTACGATGACTTTCATGAACAATTTCGAACGCGAAGTTCCGGGGGCGGACCTGCTGCGCGCCTTTCTCGCCATCGCGGAGACGGGAAACCTGACCCGGGCTGCCAACCGTCTCGGCCGAACGCAGTCGGCGATCAGCGTGCAGTTGCGCAAGCTCGAGGAGACGCTGGACGTATCTCTATTCGAGCGCCATGCGCGTGGAATGAGCCTGACTCAGGGCGGCGAAAAACTGTTGCCCGCCGCTCGGCGTGCGCTTGCGGAACTGGAACGGGTCGGCGCCTTGTTCAAGGCGCCGCTGGCCGGTCGGATTCGGGTAGGCATACCCGACGATTTCGATGACGCGGTGCTCGAGCGGGCGCTGGCCGACTTCGCTTTGCGCAATCCGGAGGTGGAGATCGCTGCCGCTTCCGGTTGTACGTCGGATTACCCGGAACGGATTCGCCGTGGAGAGCTGGATGTCGCGGTCTGCTCGGGACCGGAGCGTCCGGGCGGCGATGTGCTGGCGGTGGAGCCGGCCGTCTGGGCGATTGCCGAGGGCGGGGAACTGCTTCCGGACGCGCCGGTTCCGCTCGCCCTGCTCGACCGCGATTGCTGGTGGCGCGACCTGCCTTCCGACGCGCTCGACCGGGCCGGACGCGAATGGCGCGTTGCCTATCGCAGCGGCAGTTTCGCCAGCCTGCGCGCCGCCATCCGTTCCGGCCTTGCGGTCGGACCGGTGCCGCTTGGCGCTCTCGGGCGCGGATTGCGGATCCTCGACGATGGCATGCCGGCGCTACCCTTCGCCCGGCGCGAGATCATGGTGTCCGGGCAGGCGCCCCCGCCATTGGCGGCGGCGATGACGGCCGCACTGCGCCGCGCATGCGGCGGGGCGCCGATTGCCTGATCGAACCGGGGCGGCCTGTCAGCCGGCGTAGACGATGCGAATATCGGTGCGCGGCGTCAGCCAGCGCGTCTTGCCGTCGTCCTTCGCCTCGGGCTTGGCCGGAAGCGGCTGGTAGGAGCGGATCGAGCCGGTCTCGATCGCGTCCGTCGCGGTGCGTCCGAAAAAGGTCTCGGTCGTTTCCGGCAGCACGGCGGCGACGGTATCGAGTGGGCCGAGGCGCAGATCGCCGAGCGCTTCGGCCGCCTTGTCGGCCAGGAACTTGGCCAGTTTCTTGTCGAATTGCGGTTGTGCATGGGCTCCGGAGACGGGAGCCAGAACGACCGCCATCCCCAGAAACGCACATGCGCCCGCCATTTTCAGCGTGTTCGCGTAGTACATGTCCACCATCCCTGTGTTGGACATGACTTTACGGAACAGGTGTTATTTCCGCGCAAAGAAACGCGGTAAGTCCTTGGAAAACAAGGATGGTAAGCCCCGGCCTAACGCAAAGGGTGAACCGGAGATTAAGGCCGAAGGCGGGATGCGGCTCCTCGCGCGGCCTCAGCCGGCGGCGTGGAACTCGACATAGACGAAGCCCTCATGCGCCTGCGCAAGTTCGGTTACGCGCGGCAGCTCGTCGGTCAGCCGGCCGAAATCGATGTCCCAGAACACCTCGCCGATCGGGCCCGGATAGAAGTCCGCGACGCCGCCTTCGAGAAGGTAATAGGCATAGAGAAGAGGCGGGATTTCCTCGAGCAGGAACCGCTCGAAGGCCAGCGGCTCGGCGGCTTCGTCGAAGCCCGGCAGCATCTTGCGGCACTGCTCCGCGATCGCTGCGCGAAAGACGCCGTTTCGCGCATAGGCCGCGTCGACCTCTTCTCCGATCCAGCCGGGGACATCGGCGACCAGATCCCGCCACGGCAGGAGGGACAGGGGCGCATCCGCGTAGCCTTGCAGGATCTTTTCGACCTGCCGCGTCCTTTCCGCGGCAAGACGCATCACGGCGTCCGCCTTGCGCTTTCTTTCCTCGCCCTCCGGCGTCACCGCCTCGACATTGTGCAGATAGGGGGCGTCGACGACGGTGATGTAGCCGTCGCGCATATGCTCCGTGACGAAACGGCAGAAGCCGCGGATCAGCGTCTTGTCGAAGGCCCTGTTCTTGATGCTGATCAGCAGGTGGCCGGTCTTGTCGGAAAGGTCGGCGATGCCGGAAATCGGCTGGCGCGAGCTTATGGTCAGGGACAGTCCGTCCCAGCAAGCCGAAACCGTATGGAGCTTTTCCTGCGGCATTTGGAGGCTCACCCGTTGCGCGCGAATTCTATGAGGCGGTCGGTGACCTCCTCGACATGGCGGGCGACGGCCGGCCATGTCGCCACCCAGGAATCGGTCGTGGTGACCGTCTTGTTCGCGTCGATCGGGATCGCCTCGCCATTCTCCATGAAATAGTCGATGGCGCCGAAATCGAGGTTCAGTTGCTCGCGGAGGTCGCGGATCGCTTGCGGCACGTCCGGATCGACATCGAATTCCGTCAGGGTTTCCGGATCGCACAGCAGCGATTGGTATGCGACGCGGGTGTTGAGCTCGACCTCGAAGAAGAAATCGTAGCGATGTTTGACGATCGGCAGGTCCATGGCGCCCGGCAGGAACCGCTCGACAAGGAGGCGCGGATCGTCCCAGACGGATTTGGGGACGTCCTCAAGGGAATCGTGGATCTCATAGTCCGGGCAAAGCCGCTGCTTGTAGCCGGGGATCAGGAGCTTCTTGGCGGTATAGCCGGCGCGCGCGGCGAACGACCGGCGGTTCTCGTAGCGCAGTTCCGGCGCGCCCCGGCTGTTGAGAACTGTCTTGACGATGACCGGCCCGGCGAAATTGTCGTCCCGCTGCACCTTGGCGCGGGTGTAGAGCGTGCGGCGGATCGTCGAGGCATCGCGGTTGACGCAGCGCCCATAGCGATGCGCGGCAGTGATGAAATCGGCCGGCACATCGGTCAGGTCGACATGCAGGAAGGCGGCCTCGCCACCTTGTCCTTCCGCCGGCTGATCGATCAGGCGCCAGTCAATGCCGGCACGTTTCAGCCCTTCCAGCATGTGCTTGAGCTTGTAATGCCGGATGCTCTCGAATGTGCGGCGTCTCTCGACGAAGATGTCGATCATGGACAGGGGGCGCTCTGCGGCTTTGTTTTATCCCTCATAGCGGATCGCCGTAGCGGTGAGAACCGGCGCGGACATTCCTGTCACATGGTGCCGGGCGGATGTTTCCGTGCGACCTTTAGATGGCCTTGATCTCGAAAGGCCCTGACTAAGCCGCGAGGCCGCGGCTCAACCGGTCGGCGGCGGCAAGAAGGCTCGGGATGCGGCCGGCCCCATGCATGGAGGCGACGAGCCGCTTGGCCATTTGCTGCTCAATCCCCGCGCTCGTCACGTAGAGCGGCCGGGCGCTGCGACCGCGCAGCAGGTCCGCCGATACCGGCGTGTCGCGGAACCGGTTCTTGGCGACGCCGATGATGACGGTTTTCCGGTCCAGCGCCTCGAAGAGATGCGCGCCGAGGCCGGGGCGCTCATCGGGCCCGAGCGTCACGTAGCCGTCGATGACGATCGTGGATGGCGAAGTGTCGAGCGTTTCGAGCAGCGCCAGGATGCAGGGCAGTTCGCGCTCGAAGAAGCGGCCGGGGACATAGGCGCTGACAGAAGGCACCGTGACGATGGCTTCGCGCGCGACCTCGTCCGTCTCCCAGTCGGGAAACAGGATGCCGGCCGCCGCGGCCGAGCCGTCGTCGCGATAATGGACGTCGACGGCGAGGTTGAGGGGCGTCGTTGTCACGCGTCTTGTTTTCCGACCCTAGCCCGGGAGCGGGATGAATTCCTCGTCGTCGCCCGGTACGATGTCGAAGCGGCGGCTCTTCCATTCCTCCTTCGCCTGCTCGATGCGCTCGCGCGAGGAGGAGACGAAGTTCCACCATATATAGCGCCGCGAGCCGAGCGCCGCGCCACCGAGAAGCGCAAAGGACGCGCCGCGCTCCGAGGTCACGACGATCTGATCGCCGGGCCGGAACACCAGCAGCTGATCCTGGGCGAAGGTGTCGCCGGCGATGTCGACCGCGCCTTCGGCGACATAGAGGGCGCGTTCCTCCGTATCGGCCGGGATCTCGATCTCGCCGCCGGCGGGCAGCGTCACGTCGACATAGAGCGTGTCGGAATATTGCGAGACGGGCGAGGCCGCGCCGTGGAAGGAGCCGATCAGCACCCGCGCATGCGCTCGTGCGTCGTCGAGGACGCCCATGGAGGCCGCCGCCGTGTTCTCGAAGGCCGGGGCCATCTCTTCCATGGCGTCGGGCAGCGCCAGCCATGTCTGCAGGCCGGAGAGGCGGCGCGAGGAGTCGCGCGTCTCCTCCGGCGAGCGCTCCGAATGGACGATGCCGCGCCCCGCCGTCATCAGGTTGATGTCGCCCGGCGCGATGACCATTTCGGTGCCGAGCGAATCGCGGTGGCGGATCGTGCCGTCATAGAGATAGGTGACGGTGGAAAGCCCGATATGCGGATGCGGCCGAACGTCGATGGCTTCGCCCGGTTTGAAGGTGGCCGGGCCCATGCGGTCGAAGAAGATGAACGGGCCGACCAGTTTTCTTTTCAAGGAGGGCAGCGCGCGCCGCACCTCGAAGCCGCCGATATCGGAGACCTTCGGGACGATGAGTGTGTCGATGGCGTCGCAGGCGAAGGCGTCGCCGGCTTCGGGGTCGTTTCCGGGAAAGAAGCTCATGGGGCCTCCACATGTTTCATCAGAGAGGAGATGGACTGAGAACGGCGGATATCAAGGTGAACGCTGCGTCGCCTGCATGCTCTTGAAATATGGTATTGTAAATCATACCATAACGAAGTGGAGATCAGGGAATATCTTGACGGGGACGGAAACAGCCCTTTTGCGGCGTGGTTCGGGAAACTGGATGCGCAGGCCGCCGCGAAAGTGACGATCGCGGTGGTTCGCATGGAAACCGGCAACCTTTCCAATGTGAAGACGGTCGGCGGTGGAGTGATGGAATACCGCGTCAATTGGGGACCGGGCTACCGCATCTATTTTGGCCGGGACGGAGACGAACTGGTCATCCTTCTGGCCGGTGGAACGAAGCGTCGTCAGCAACGAGATATCGAGGACGCCCAAAACCGCTGGGCTGAGTTCAAGCGAAGAAAGAAAGGAGCCGGATGATGCCCCTGACAAGAGCTTTCAAGGAAACGGTTCAGGCGCGTGCGCAGGCGGACGAGGCGTTTCGCGCCGCGCTGCTGTCGGAGGCGGTCGAGGCTCTGCTCGAGGGCGATGTCGAGACCGGCAAGGCCGTTCTGCGCGACTACATCAACGCGACATTGGGGTTTGAAAGCCTCGCGGAACAGGTGGGCAAGCAGCCCAAGAACCTGATGCAGATGGTTAGCGCGAAGGGCAATCCGACCGCGGCGAACCTGTTCGCGATCATCAGCCACCTGCAAAAGGCAACCGGCGTCCATCTGTCGGTTCATGCCGATGGCGAAGCGGCTTGAACTCAGCCATTCCGCATTAGCACCGAGTTTGAAACCGGCTCTTGAGCGTCGCCGGATCATGAAGCTGCCGATCAGTTGGCAACGATAGTGGTGCCGTCGCTGTCATTGTAGACAAAGGCTTCGGGAGATCTCGCTTCGGGAACAGCGCCTATTTTCACATGCGTTCCGTTGCCGAGAACTAAATGAAGGAACTCCGCATCACAGTTGCAGGATACCACGTGGGTGTCCTCGGAATCGCATGAAAATCTGACTTCGAATGCCGAGTAACAAGTCAGACCGCTCCCATCGGAAAACACGATTCCCCAATTGTCGTTGCACCAATCGACCGATCTGACCGCTTTTCCGATCAATTTCTCGCAAATCGTGGACATGTCTGTTGCCGACCGGTTTGCTGTGGCCGTGAGCAGGTGGGGAACTGACCCTTACCCGTCCAACGGCTCCGTCCCCGCCGGCTTGCCTTCGCGGGTCAGCTTGATCTTCTCGATCTTCGCCTCGGCCGCCTTCAGCAACTCGTCGCAGCGGTTGCGTAGCGCCTCGCCGCGCTCGTAGATCTCGATCGACTTGTCGAGGGGCACGTCGCCGCGTTCGAGCTGGTCGACGATGGTTTCGAGCTGTTGCAGCGCCGTCTCGAAGTTCATTTCCTTCACGTCGGCGTGGTTCGGGGCGTCGGCCATCGGTCTATCCTCGCATCAATCGCATGACATGGGCGGCGGTGGACGACGCCAGCCCCTTCAGATCGTAGCCGCCTTCCAGAAGGCTGACCACACGGTTGTCGCAATGGCGGCCGGCGGCGTCCATCAGCTTGCCGGTCGCCCAGTCGAAATCGTCCTCGACCAGGTTGATCTCGGCCAGCGGGTCGCGGTGATGGGCGTCGAAGCCCGCCGAGATGATGAGCAGGTCGGGGCGGAAATCGTCGATCGCCGTCAGGATGCGGTCCCTGAAGGCCTCGCGGAACTGGTCGCCGGTATCCTGCGGCCGAAGCGGCGCGTTGCGGATCGTGCCGTGCACGCCGGTCTCGTCCTTCGCGCCGGTGCCCGGATAGAGCGGCATCTGGTGGGTCGAGCAGTAGAGCACGCTCGCGTCGTCCCAGAAGATGTCCTGCGTGCCGTTGCCGTGATGCACGTCCCAGTCGACGATGGCGACGCGTTCGGCGCCGTGGGCGCGCTGTGCATGGCGCGCGGCGATGGCCGCGGTGTTAAACAGGCAGAAGCCCATCGCGGTCGTCTTCTCGGCATGATGGCCGGGCGGGCGAGCCGCGACGAAGACATTGGAGACGGCCTGGGCGAAGACATCGTCCACCGCCGCATTGGCCGCGCCGATGGCGTGCAACGCCACCTCGTAGCTCTTCGGGCTGGCGCAGGTGTCGGCGTCGACGCGGGCGATTCCGGTTTCCGGAATCTGTGCGATGACGCGCTCGATGTGATCTTCCGGATGCGCGTAACGGATCGTGTCCGGATCGCCTTCGGGCGCGTCGACCCGGTCGAGCGGATCGAAGGCCTCGTCGGCGAGCGCCTCCCACACGGCCTTCATCCGGTCCGGGCGTTCCGGGTGGCCGGGCGGGGTGACGTGGTCGAGGAAGATGTCGTGCGAATAGAGACGGGTGGTCATGGCCGCCTATGTAGCATCTGCGGCGTGCGGTGCCATCCGTCTAGACAAGAAGTTTTTAGCTCGTCGCCGGCCGTCCGCCGAAAGAGGTCTTCGCCTTTTCGGCCAGTTCGCGGAACTTGTCGGACGCGCCGGCCAGCTTGCGGTCCCATTCGGGATCGGGAGCCTGGCCCTCGATGCGCTTGAAATAGACCTGCATCAGCGCGCAGATGGCAAACGGCTCCATCAGCGCCGCCTTGAAGGACCATGCGAGCAGCAGCGCGAAGACGAAGCTGTAGCCGCTTGTCGATCCCGGCATCGCATAGACGAACAGGCCGGCCGGAACGAGCATGATCAGGAAGACGAGGAGCGAGAACGCCCACATGATGGCGGTGAGCCAGACGGCGTTCTTGATCATGTGGGTGCCGTTCTGCGCATAGAGCACGAGCGCGTGGCGCGACGTTTCCCACGGATTGTCGCTGCGGATGCGGATATTGTAGCCGAGGATCACCTCGTCGACATAGGTCAGCGACATGCGGATGATGCCGTTGATGAAGCCGACAATGCCGCTGAGGCCGGGGATCGGCAGGAAGGCCGCGACGCCGCCGAGCAGGCCGGTGATGGCGCGGATGACGCCCTTGACGATCTGGTCGAGCGCAAACAGGACATTGGCCTCGCCGAACCGGTCCTTCACCGTCTCCTGCGCATGGGCGATCTGGCCCTGCGGCAATGGCTCGCCGTCGATCAGCTCGACCATGACGGCGATGTGCCCGGCCTTGACCATGTAGAGGATGTATTCGCGGATCCAGTAGACGATCGCCGAGACGATGCCGAAGCCGGCGATGCCGCCCCAGAGTGCGAAGGAGCCCGGCTCGTCGCCGATCTGCCCAACGCCATAGCCGATGCCGGCGCCCGCGCCGGTCGCGACGATGTAGGCGAAGGTGATGCCGAAATAGACCGCCATCCTGAGCAGGATGAACGGCATGGTGCGGCCGAGGATCGACAGGGTCGTTCCGATGGAAAAGTCCCACATGGCTATGGCCCCTCTTCGGATGAGATGGGCGCGACTCTAGCCGTGTGACGTAATTGCGATGTGACCGGCGTCACAGCGCTCTCAGGGCGTGACCACCAGCAGCCTGCCGTCGCCCGTGCCGGTGACGATTCGCCCGTCGACCGCCGCGATTGCCATGTCGATGCGAGTGGGCAAGGCGATATCGGGCAGGTCCGAGATCGGGAAGCGTAGCCGCATGCGGTCCTGCGACGGAAGGACGAGGTCGAGACGGCCGTCGCCGTCGAAATCGGCAAAGGCCGACAGGGCCTGTACGCGCGAGCCGAAGGCATGGTTGGAGAGGTCGCCGGCGATGTCGTTGCGCTCGACGATGCGGCCGTTACGGTAATCGAGCGCCAACAGCCGGCCGCCGATATGCGGCGTGCGCACGGCATAGACCGTCCGGCCGCCGTTTCCGTCCGGGACGATGCCGGCGATGTTCAGCCAGCGATCGGCCCGGCCGTTCTCCGAACCGGCGCCGTGTTCGACGAGGTCGCCATTCGACTGGCCGTAGATCGCGACGGCGGCGCCGCCGGTCCGCGACGACCGGATGGCGACGATCTCGTTCGCGCCGTCGCCGTCGAGATCGGCGATACGCGGCGTGATGTCCTCGAAGACCTGGGATTGTGGCAGGACGAATTCCGTCCGGCTTCCGTCGGCAAGAACCGCGACCAGCGACCCGCCTTCGATATCGTCTCCGAGCGCGCCATGGGCGTAGCGCCCGGTCGGCTGCCCGTACCAGGCCTCGCGGATATTGCCGGAAGCCGCCGTGGCTACGAAGCCGTCCGGCAATGCATCGGCGGGCGCCTTTTCGGGCAAACCGGTCTCGGCGGTCGTTTCAAGGCAGACGCCCGCCTCGGCCGGGCAGGGCAGCAACTGAAAGACTTCCCCGCCAAGCACGGCATAGGTGTCGTTGCCCGATATGCGGATTTCCGTCAGCGGCGCGGGCAGGGCGAGCTCGTAAAGCTCCACCGCGTGGGCGGGAAGCGCCGCGCAGGCCAGAAGCGCCGCCGCGGCGAGAACGCTAGATGATTTCGGTCGAACTGATACGGATGCCAAAGCCTTCAAGTCCCACATAATGCCGTTCGCGCGAAGAATAGAGCTTGATCGAGGCGATGCCGAGGTCTTTGAGGATTTGCGCGCCGAGGCCGATTTCGCGCCATTCGGCCTCGCGATCCTGCGCCTCCGCATGTTCCTCGGGAAGCCGGCGGCCGCTCGATTTGCCGACGCCCACCGAGCCCTCGCGCAGATAGACGACGACGCCGCGGCCTTCCTCGGCCATGTGGCGCAGGATGGCGGAAATGACCTTTTCCTTGCCGAAGACATCGTCGACGACGGATTCCAGATGCAGCCGGACGGGAATGTCGACGCCGTCGCGGATGTCTCCATAGACGACGGCGAGATGATGCATCGGGTCCCAGGGCAGCGTGTAGGAATAGGCCTTGGCGGGCCCGGCGATCGTCTCGACATCGAATGTGTCGACCAGTTCGATCAGCGTTTCCTTGCGCTGGCGGTAATTGATCAGGTCGGCGACATTGATCTGCTTGAGGCCGTGCGTTTCGGCGAAGGTCGTGACCTGCGGACCGCGCATCACCGTACCGTCGTCATTGACGAGTTCGCAGATGACGCCGACCGGCGGCAGGTTGGCGAGCTTGCACAGATCGACCGCGGCCTCGGTGTGGCCGGAGCGCATCAGGACGCCGCCCTCGCGGGCCACCAGCGGGAAGATGTGGCCCGGGCGGACGAAGTCGGCGGCCCCTGCATTCGGATTGGCGAGGTTGCGCACCGTCAGGGTGCGGTCGTCGGCGGAAATGCCGGTGGTCGTGCCGTGCTTGTAGTCGACGGTGACCGTGAAGGCGGTCGAGTGCGGCGCGTCATTGTCGGCGACCATCGGCGCGAGGTTGAGGCGCCTGGCCTCCTCGCGCGGCATCGGCGCGCAGACGATGCCGGATGTATGACGCACGATGAAAGCCATCTTTTCCGGTGTCGCGTGAACGGCCGCGACGATCAGGTCGCCCTCGTTTTCGCGCCCGTCATCGTCCATCACGACGACAATCTCGCCGCGTTCGAAGGCGCGAAGCGCCTCGATGACTTTCGCCTGTTCGTAAACCATGAAATTCCTCAGATACGGCCTGTCTGGCCCCTGTGCCGCAGATAATGGTCGGCGATCGCGCAGGCAACCATTGCCTCGCCGATCGGCACGGCGCGGATGCCGACGCAGGGATCGTGCCGGCCCTTCGTGATGACCTCGGTCTCCTCGCCGTCGGCGGTGATCGACCGCGTCGGGATCAGGAGCGACGAGGTCGGCTTGACGGCAAAACGCGCGACCACCGGTTGGCCGGTCGAGATGCCGCCGAGAATGCCGCCGGCATTGTTGGAGAGAAAGGACGGATTGCCGTATTCGTCGAGCCGGATTTCGTCGGCGTTCTCCTCGCCGCGAATGCGCGCCGCCTCGAAGCCGTTACCGATCTCTACGCCCTTGACGGCGTTGATCGACATCAGCCCGGCGGCGATGTCCTGGTCGAGCTTGGCGTAGATCGGCGCGCCGAGCCCGGCCGGCACGCCTTCCGCGACGATCTCGATCACCGCGCCGACCGAGGAGCCCGCCTTGCGGATGCCGCCGAGATAGTCGGCGAAGTCTTCGGCGGCCTGCGGATCCGGCGTGAAGAAGGGATTGCGGTCGACTTCCTCCCAGTCCCAGCGGCCGCGATCGATTTCCTTCGTGCCCATCGAGACGAGGGCGCCGCGCACGGTCAGGCCCGGCACGATCTTGCGGGCCAGCGCGCCTGCGGCGACGCGGGCCGCCGTTTCCCGCGCCGAGGAGCGGCCGCCGCCGCGATAGTCGCGAACGCCGTACTTCATGTCATAGGTGAAATCGGCATGACCGGGCCGATAGCGCTTGGCGATGTCGGAATAGTCCTTGGAGCGCTGGTCGGTGTTCTCGATCATCATCGAGACCGGCGTGCCGGTGGTCACCAGCGTCTCGCCGTCGTCCTGCGGCATGACGCCGGACAGAACCTTCACCGCATCGTCCTCGCGGCGCTGCGTGGTGAATTTTGACTGGCCGGGTTTGCGCTTGTCGAGATAGGCCTGAATTTCGGCCTCGGTGAAGGCGATGCCGGGCGGGCAGCCGTCGATCACGCAGCCGAGCGCGATGCCGTGGCTTTCGCCCCAAGTGGTGACCCTGAAAAGATGGCCGAAAGTGTTGTGCGACATGAGGAAGTCCCGTTCGAGACGACCTTCTAGTGCAGCTTCGGGCAAATGAGAAGCCGCCTGTCGCACCCGGCGCGCAAGCGCGCCGGGCCGTCTCGAACACGCCGGGAAAAAGCGCCTATTTAACGGTGACGTTATAGGTGTAGTGCGAGGTCTTTCGCGGCATATTCCCGAGCTCGCCGTGGAAAAGGCTGTAGTGGAACATCAAGGTGAACTTGTCCTTGCCGCGATAGCCGCGATCAGGCGTGTAGTTGACAACCATCGCGCCGGCCGGTTTGCCGGCACACCGGCCAGCGGATTTCCCAAGCGTATAACGCTGATAGCTGACGGTGACCTTGCCGTGATCCGGCTTGTTCGAGAAGCTGTAGTCGACCTTGCCGCTCGTGTAGCAGCTCGACTTCACGAACACGGAAAAGCTCATCAGGGATGTCGAGCGGTTGGCCCGAACGGTCACCGATTCCGTTTCGGCATGAGCCGCGCCGGACAGAATTGTGAAAAGCAAAATCAGAAAGAGAGAAAAGTAACGCAAGGTAAAGTCCCCATACCCGTTGGAATTGAACGTTACAATTCCAATGTGCAGGGATCAAGACAAGTATCTTTTTAATCTATCCAGTCCGCGCGATCGCCGTCGAAGGCGAAAATACGATCCTGCGGTACGGGCGTATCGGCGATTTCACGACCGTCGCCGCCCCGGAAAATATATTGGGTGGCGCGAAGAATGCCGCCATGGCAGACGATGACGGCCGGCCCGGCGAGTTCGTCGAGGAAGCCGGAAACGCGCGCCACGGCCTGCGAATAGCTCTCACCGCCGGGCGGAACATGTGTCCATTTGTCCGCGTCCCGAAGCGCCATTTCCGCGGGTTCCTCCGCCACCAACTCCTCCAGTAGCTTGCGCTCCCATTTGCCGAAGGACACTTCGATCAGCCGGTCGTCGACGGTGTAGCCGTCCGGCGCGAGCCCCATTGAAGTCCGGATGATTTCCATCGTTTCGCGGGCGCGGTCGAGCGGGCTGCAAAAGAACCGCCAGCCCGACCAGTCATGGTCAAGCGAGGCGAGATGACGGCCATTGCCGGCAGCCTGTTCGCGCCCGCGCGCATTGAGCGGAATATTGGTCCGGCCCTGATAGCGTTTCTCGCGATTCCAGTCGGTCTCGCCGTGCCGGATCATGTAGAACGGCGGGTGTGTCTTCGTCGTCATTGCGAAGCCGTCGTTTCAGGAAAGGGAAGGGGTATCAGTCCTTCGTGATGTCGGGCGCGTCGACCGCCTTCATGCCGACGACGTGATAACCGGAATCGACATGGTGCACCTCGCCGGTCACGGAGCGCGACAGGTCGGAGAGGAGATAAAGCGCGGAATCGCCGACATCCTCGATCGTCACTGTCTTGCGCATCGGCGAATTGTATTCGTTCCAGCGCAGGATGTAGCGGAAATCGCCGACGCCCGACGCCGCGAGCGTCTTGATCGGTCCGGCCGACAGCGCGTTGACGCGGATGCCGTTCTGGCCGAGATCGGCGGCGAGATAGCGCACGCTGGCCTCGAGCGCGGCCTTGGCGACGCCCATGACATTGTAGTGCGGCATAACCTTCTCGGCGCCGTAATAGGTCAGCGTCAGGATCGAGCCGCC
>NZXU01000063.1 GCA_002698425.1 Ahrensia sp.
CCAGGCGCCCGAATCGGCGTAGTCGTAGAACATGCGCGGGACACGCCTGCGCGCGATCCGCTGCAGGTCGGAGATACTGGTGATCTTGTCGAGAGTCATTCTGTGTCGTCCTCGCCTGAATTTCAGCCACGGTCATAACCGTTAGCCGGGGCGAGGAAAAGATGGCTGCTTGGCGAGAAAGAGAGGCGAGCCAGCCGAAAAGCGAAGAAAATCGCTAGCGAACGGACGCCATCGTGCCTGCGGAAATTCCATATCCATCGGTCGGCACTTTCCCGGCCATCGCGCCATCGGTGTAGACGGCGAGGCCCCAGAAAGAGATAGCAAGAAGCATTCCCGCCGACAGGACGGCCGCGCGAACGGACATGACGAATTCCTTTTTTCTACGGTTGCCGCGACATGGAAGCACGCCTGGCGGGAGCCGGATGTGCTTTCGATCACATGGGTGTCGAAGCACGTTAGCCCTATATGGTTTACGCCACGAAAACGCCACAGTGTTTTCCCGGTTCCAAAAAAAATTCACAAAGGTGTATTGCCGGAGCAACATACACCCATGCCGCTGCAAAACCGCGTCACGCCATTCGGAGAAATCGTCGCCCATCCGGCGCGCGGACTGTTCATGGGAAATCGGGGCATCCTGCACGATTCCGACCGCAGACTGCATCCGACGCGCCGCTGGGCGCACAAGACATGGATCTGTTGCCTGTGCGAGTTCAGGGGCCGCCATCGCACGGTGATGACGCCGGGTCGTTATACCGAGCTGTTCTTCCTCGACGAGGCGACGGCGTTGGCGGCGGGCCATCGCCCCTGTTTCGAGTGCCGGCGCGCGGATGCGAAGCGATTCGCGGCGGCGTGGGCGGATGGCAACGACGCGCCGCGCCCTACGGCCCGGGACATGGATACGGTCCTTCACGCTGAGCGGCTTGATGGTAAAACCAAGCGGCTTCATCCCCTGCCCGTTTCGCCAGGCGAACTTCCCGACGGCGCGATGGTTGCGGCCGGAGAGCGTGCCTTGCTCGTTCTGGACGGGCGATTGCTGCCGTGGTCCTTCGACGGATATGGACCGCCCTCCGAACCGCTATCCCGCATGGCGCTGCTGACTCCGCCTTCCATCGTTGGGGCGCTTGCCGCCGGATACCGCCCGGTCTTGCATCCATCGGCGTCGGGCGATTGACCTTTCGCGCCCGCCGGGCCATCCGTCTCCCATGCGCGCCAATTACCGGATGCAACGCCTTTTCATCGACGCCCCGCTCTCACGCGGCGGGACCGTCGCGCCCGACAAGGCGCAATCGAACTATCTCCTCAATGTCCTGCGGCTTGCCGAGGGCGCGGAGTTGCTGGTCTTCAACGGGCGCGACGGCGAATGGCGGGCGGTGTTGCGCCAGCCCGGCAAGAAGCAGGCGGCGCTGGAACTCGCCGAACAGGTACGCCCGCAACCCGCACCGTCCGACCTCGCCTATTGCTTTGCGCCGCTCAAATCCGGCCGGCTCGACTACATGGTTCAAAAGGCTGTCGAAATGGGCGCCGGCGTTTTGCAGCCGGTGATGACCCATCACACGCAGGTGCCGAAGATCAATATCGAGCGCATGGCGGCGAACGCCATCGAGGCGGCTGAGCAATGCGGCATCCTGTCGATCCCGGAAAGCCGCGCACCGCTGAAATTCGACAAGCTTCTCGCCGGTTGGGATCCGAACCGCCGGCTGATCTTCTGCGACGAAGACGCCGAAACGAACAATCCGCTGGCGATCCTGCAGTCGCTGGGACAAGGCCCGCTCGGCGTGCTGATCGGGCCCGAAGGCGGCTTTTCGGACGCCGAGCGGGACCAGCTTCGCGCCCGGCCCTTCGTCACCGCCATTCCGCTCGGGCCCCGCATCCTGCGCGCCGACACGGCGGCGGTCGCCGCGCTGGCTGTCATCCAGGCGACGGCGGGGGATTGGTAGGCCGCCCGCCCTTCCCTTTCGCTGCCGGTCGACCTATCGTGTTCGCGACGACACGCAGAAAGTGAGAGCCATATGCCGGACATTCTTCTGCCTCTGATCTTTATCGGCGCGGCCTTTCTGGCCGCCATCGAACCCGGACCGAATTTCGTCCTGCTCGCCGACGAGACACTCCGGCGGGGCCGTTCGAGCGGATGGAAAGCGGCTCTCGGATTTCATGCCGGCGCATGGCCGCATATCCTGCTCGCCGCCGGCGGGTTGGTGGCCCTTCTTGAAATCGTCCCGGAATTGCTCACCGCGATGAAGTGGATCGCGGCGGGGGGGCTGCTCTGGATGGCTTTTCGGACCGTTACCCAACGCGATGAAACTCAGAAGGACTCGGGCGAGGCTACCGGCGCGAAACGAGGCGCGTTCAGGCGCGCCTTCGCGATGGTTCTGCTTAATCCCCGTACATCGCTTTTCTTCGCGAGTTTCCCGCTGCTGTTCGTATCGCAGGATCCGGCGCTTCCGATCGCCGCGCAGATCCTTGTTCTGGGCGGTCTGACAAATCTGGTTTTCCTAGGCGTCGACATTGGCTTTGTCGCGCTTGCCGACAAGGCCGGGGCCGCCATCGATCTCAAGCCAGCCTATCGCCGGGCCGTCCGCTGGCTGGGCGGCGGCATCCTCGCAGGTTTCGCGGTCAAGCTGGCGACCGAGCGCAACTAGATCGCGCGGCCGTAATCCTTGCCACGCCCCGGCGCAGAGGTTACGGAGGTCCGGGCACCGTCCCTTTAAGAAACAGGCACCGCACTCCGGCACCGTCCGGCAGGCACAGCCTCTTTGAAAGGGACGCGGTATGACTCCTTCCACGAAGACAGTGAATATTGCCACGAAAACAATGAAGTTTGGACGGCTGGCGCCGACGCTTGCCGTCACCGACATGCAGACTGCCCGGGCGTTTTATGTCGATGCGCTCGGATTCAAAGTCCGGTTCGAGAACGGCGACCCGGTGGGTTTCATGATCCTGAAACACGACGACGCCGAATTGCATCTGACCCTGCAAGCAGAGTTCAAACCGGCGAAATTCAATGTCGCCCACCTGCTCGTCGAGGGTGTCGACGCCCTGCATGCGATCGTGCAGGCGCAGGGATGCCGAATCGTGAAGGGCATGCGCGACAAGGATTTCGGACTGCGCGCGTTCGTCTTCGAAGACCCGTTCGGCAACCGAATCGACGTGGGCGAGCCGATTTCGTAAATCAGCTAAATTGACAGATCGTGCAGAAGATTACGCTTGCCCGTTCGTTCGTGAATGTCCATCTAGCGAACCGGAAAACCAGATGAGGCGGCCAGATGGCGCGTGACACCACCGACGAAACCCCGATCTCCTCGGTAGAGGAACTGGCGGGCTATCTCGCCTCCGGCTGCAAGCCGAAGGAAGACTGGCGGATCGGCACCGAGCACGAGAAGTTCCCCTTCTTCGTCGAGAGCAACGCCCCGGTGCCCTATGAGGGAGACAGCTCGATCCGCGCATTGCTGGAAGGCATGCGCGAAAAGCTCGGCTGGTCTCCGATCATGGACGACGGCCGCATCATCGGGCTCTATGAGCCGACCGGCATGGGCGCGATCTCGCTGGAACCGGGCGGCCAGTTCGAACTGTCCGGCGCGCCGCTGGAATCGATCCACCAGACCTGTCGCGAATCCAACGCCCATCTGGCCCAGCTGCGCCAGATCGCCGATCCGCTCGGCATCAAGTTTCTCGGGCTCGGCGCCAGCCCGAAATGGACGCTGGACGAGACGCCGCGCATGCCGAAATCGCGCTACGACATCATGCGCGCCTACATGCCGAAGGTCGGCACCCAGGGCCTCGACATGATGCACCGGACCTCGACCATCCAGGTCAACCTGGATTTCTCGTCCGAAGCCGATATGCGCAAGAAGATGCAGGTGGCCTACCGACTGCAGCCGGTAGCGACCGCTCTTTTCGCCAACTCGCCCTTCACAGACGGAAAGCCGAACGGGCTTCAGTCATGGCGCGCCGATATCTGGCGCGATACGGACAATGACCGCGCCGGCGTCCTGCCTTTCGTCTTTGCCGATGATTTCGGCTTCATGGACTACACCCAGTGGGTGCTCGACGTGCCGATGTATTTCGTGCTGCGCGAGGGCAAGTATCACGACTGCACCCGCGTCACCTTCCGCCAGTTCATGAATGGCGCGCTGGAAGGAGAAATCCGCGACGCGCGGCCGAATATGGGCGACTGGACGAACCATCTGTCGACCGTCTTCCCGGAAGTGCGGCTGAAGAAATTCATGGAGATGCGCGGCGCCGATGGCGGCCCGTGGCGCAAGATCTGCGCCCTGCCGGCGCTCTGGGTCGGTCTCCTCTATGACGAGGCCGCGCTGGAAAAGGCCGACGCGCTGACGTCCGACTGGAGTTTCGAGGACGTCGTCGCGGCGCGCGACAGCGTGCCGCGGGACGGACTGAAGGCGAAGATCGGCAACCGGACCATGCGCGAGATCGGCTACGACGTGCTCGCCATCGCCCGCGAGGGCCTGCTGGCACGTGCGAAACTCAACGCCGACGGCTTCGACGAGGCGCATTTCCTTGCCCCGCTGGAGGAAATCGTCGCGCGCGGCACGACGGCGGCCGAGCAGATGATCACCGAGTATCATTCGGTCTGGGGCGGCTCCATCGAACCCGTTTTCCTGGAATACGCATACTAGGGCACAGGGCCCAACCCCCGGATATTGCAGCAGTTTTCCTTGCGTAATGCAGGATGGCTTTAACTTATAGTTGTCTTTTTCCTGCAACACTCCTCGCGGGAAGGAAATTGACGGCAATCCATGGCAAACGGAAACGCAACTCCGCTGAACGGGGATGACGTCTGGCAACATGCGCTGTCCACGGCGCGGCTGGGCGTGATCGACAGGAATTTTGCGACCGGAGCCTGCACGCATTCTGCGAGCTGGAAGCGCATGCTCGGTTACGAGGAGCATGAACTGCCCGATCACACCGGTCTGTGGCTGTCGCTGATGCATCCCGAGGACGTCGACAAGGTCCGGGATGTCAGCCGGCGCAACGTGATCGGCGAAATTCCGCTTCTGGATACCGAGTTCCGCTTGCGCCACAAGGACGGCGACTGGCGCTGGTTCCTCGGCCGCGGCTGCGTGGTCGAACGCGACGCGCAATCGGGTGCTGCGGTGCGAATGATCGCCGTTCAGACCGACATCACGGACCAGAAACTCGCGGAACATGCGCTGGTCAATTCCAATGCGCGATTGCGGCTGGCGCTGAACGCCAGCGGCATCGGCATCTGGCAATATGACCCGGAAAGCGACGAGCTCCATTGGGACGAGCGCATGTACGACATATTCGGCGTCGATCCCGGAGACGGTGCGGTAACGCGGCAACTCTGGGCCGACCGCCTGCACCCCGAAGACCGGGTCGATATCGAGGCGCTCAACGAAGCCGCCATTCAGAGCGGCGAAACCGTGGAGTTGCGATACCGGATCATCACGCCCGGTGACGAGGTCCGCCACATCATGGCGCTGATGAAAATCGTCATGGACGGCACCCGTCCGAAGCGGCTGATCGGCACCAATCGCGACGTGACCAGCGAGGTGGTCGCGGCCGAAGCGCTTGCGACCGAAAAGGAAACCTTGCGCGTAACGCTGCATTCGATTCGCGACGCCGTCGTCGCCACCGACGGCAAGGACAGGATCACCTACGCCAATGACGCGGCGCTTCAGCTGTTCGGCGGAGGCGCGGAACGGATCATCGGCAATCCGATCGAAGACTGGCTGCAAGGTGAAGGCAGAAACCTGCTGGACGATTCCGCGGACGCATTGCTGGCCATGGCCGGAAACGACGGATCGCAGCGGCTGGTACGCCACACGGCCGTCCCGATCCGGATGGGAGCTGCCGGGGATGTCTCGGGATCCGTCCACACCTTCCAGGATGTGACCGAGGAGCAGGAGCGCAAGCGCGAACTCGCCCATGCCGCACGGCACGATTCGCTGACGGGCGTTTTCAATCGCGGCGCTTTCGAGGAAGCGCTTGGCGAGGCGATCGATGCCGGTCCGCACACGCCTTTCGCCCTTCTCTATATCGACATCGATTACTTTAAGGCGATCAACGACATGGCCGGCCATGCCGCCGGCGACCTCGCATTGAGGGGCGTGACATCGGCGATGCAGCAATGCCTGCCGGCTAATTCGACAATCGGCCGCCTGGGCGGCGACGAATTCGCGGCCATCGTTCCGGCAGCGGATCGCGAAGAGGCTGTGCGCGCCGCAGAGTGCATGCTGGACGCCATTCGGCGGACTCAATTGCCTGCCGGTGTTCGCCACCGGCGCATCGGCGCCAGTATCGGCATCGAATGGGTGGAAATCGAGAACGGATCCGCCACCGATGTGCTGGCGCGCGCGGACGACGCTTGCTACGCGGCCAAGGCGGGCGGGCGCGATCGCGTCGCGTTGCGCGAGCAGAACGGCGAATCGACAAGAGGCCTTGCCGCGATCCGGATGGCTTCCGACATCGGCGACGCCATGGAAGACGGCCGGCTGACGCTTTACGGGCAGGAAATCCGTCTCGTCGAAAATCCTTGGGTAACCTACCGCCTGATGGAAGTGCTCGCGCGGCTGGTCGATGCCAATGGCAACGAGATCCCGCCGGCGGATTTCATACCGGCCGCCGAACGCTTCGGCATGGCATCGATGCTCGACCGCTGGGTGATCCGCGAAACGCTCGATCAGCATGGCGCCACCATGGGGGGCGATGACGGAATCGCCTGCGGCTTCAATCTGTCCGCGCAGACCCTCAGCGACCCGTCGCTGTGGCCCTTCGTGCGCGACATGATCGCCCGAAACGGCATCCTGCCCAGAAACATCGTCTTCGAAATCACCGAAACCGCGACCGTGACCAATTTCGCGGCCGCGCAGAAATTCGTGCAGCAGGCGCGCGCCGCCGGCTGCCGCGTCAGTCTCGACGATTTCGGGACGGGGTTGAGTTCCTTCGGCTATCTGCGCCGCTTCACCGTGGACAGCGTCAAGATTGACGGCGAGTTCGTCGAGAACATCGCGTCGAGCCGTTTCGACCGCGCGATCGTCGCCTCGATCTGCGGCATCGCCGAAGACCTCGGCTTCAACGTGGTCGCGGAACGGATCGAGGATCCGGCGGCGCTGACCGTCCTGAAGCGCCTTGGCGTCAAATATGTCCAGGGGTACCTGCTGCACAAACCCGAGCCGCTGCATGCATTGATCGAACGCATGGGCTGCGACACGCGCGGCACCAAGCGCGCACCGGCGACGACGATCGCCGGCTGAATCCCGGCCGCGATTGACGGGCATCAAGGATCGGAGGGACAGCATGGCCGATCCTCGCATCAAGGATGCCATGACAGGACCGTTCCGATGATCAATCGCCGTAATGTGCTGATCGGCGCCGGCTTGGCCGCAGCTGGCGGGGCGGGGCTGTGGGCGCTTTCGCCCGGGCCGGATTATGACGGGCTGGCCGCCTCGATGAGGGAGACCCTGACGCCGTCCGACGACCTGCGCACGCTGGCCAGATATGCCACGCTCGCCGCCAACAGCCACAACACCCAGCCCTGGATATTCGCGCAGGACGACAGCATGGTCTCCGTCGCACCGGATTTCGCGCGCGCAACACCGGTGGTGGACGCGAACCATCATCATGTCTTCGCCAGCCTCGGCTGTGCGGCGGAAAATCTCGCCTTGGCAGCAGGAGCGGCAGGAAGACCGGCGGCCGTCGCTTTCTCGGATCAGGGCGAAGGCCGGGTGACGATCGATCTCGGCGACAGCCCGGCGACGCGCGACCCCCTGTTCGATGCGATTACGAAGCGCCAATGCACCCGCTCGCTTTACGACGGCCGCGCGGTCTCCACGGACGAGCTTGCCGGGATCGAAAAGGCCGCAGCGCTTTCCGGCGCGCGGGTCCTGATCGTCACCGATCCGAAAAAGATCGAGGACGTGCTGGAAATGGTTGTTGCCGCCAATACGGCGCAGGTCGAGGATCCCGCTTTCCGCGCCGAACTGAAACAATGGCTGCGCTTCAGCTCGCGCAGGGCGGTCGAGACGCGCGACGGCCTCTATTCCGCCTGCTCCGGCAATCCGGCCCTGCCCGATTGGCTCGGGCGGCTGCTTTTCGATTTCGTTTTCACCGCAAAGGGCGAGAACGACAGATATGCGGCGCAGATCCGGTCGTCGGCAGGTCTCGCCGTCGTCGTGTCGGATAGAAACGACAAGCCGCATTGGGTCGAGGCCGGACGGGCCTGTCAGCGTTTCGCGCTGGCGACCACCGCGCTCGGCATCCGCCACGCCTTTATCAACCAGCCGCTGGAAGTGGCCGGGAAGCGCGAGGAGTTCGCGCGCTGGCTCGGAGACGACAATCTCTCTCCGAACATGATCCTGCGGTTCGGCCATGCCGACCCCATGCCATGGTCGCTGCGCCGTCCGGTCGAAGAGGTGATTGCCTAGGCAGTGTGTGTCGAGGACGGAACCGCCCTGGGCAAAGAAAAACGGGCCCGTTTCCGGGCCCGTTCTTTTATATTGCGATTGCGATTGCGATTGCGCCGGTCAGACCGGCCGTTCGATCAGGCCGAGGCGCAGCGCCTTGGCGACGGCGTGCATCCGGTTGGTGGCGCCGAGCTTGCGTGCGGCGCTGCCGAGATAGTGGTTCACCGTGTGGGGCGACAGGTCGAGGATGATGCCGATCTCCTCGGATGTCTTTCCCTCGGCCGTCCAGGCCAGGCAGGACTGCTCCCGCACCGTGATGCGCGGCTGGTCTTCCGTTGCCGCCAGGGAGTCCGGCGTCTCATCGAGACCTTCCATGATGCAGCGCGCAGCCAGATAGGCCTCCGCGATCTCCGCAAAGGACTTCTGCTCGACGGCAAGGACCGCCGTCACGAGCTGACCATGGGCCCGCGCGCATCCCGGAAAGGCGTAGATGAAAGCGGAGGCGCCGCCGACCCGCCATGCGGGAAGCATCTGCGGCAGGACCTCGTTGCGCTCCTTCCTGACGATCGCCGCGGTCGCGCGTTCGCCGACAGCGTCGCGAAGCTGATCCTCGATGCCGCTCGACACGATGATCGTCGACTTGGCCGGCGTTTCGCCGACACGGATCCGGAAGAGCACCACGCCGGTTCCGCCGAAACGCTCGCACAGGGTTTCCAGGGATCCGGTCAGTTCCTCGTGACCGGGCGACTGAGCCATCCAGTGCGGGGCGATTTCCCGCATGGTAAGGGGAGTGGACATTGGTCGAACCGCGTAAGTCATGCTGCACCTGCCCAGTTTACGCGTTCACCGGCCGAAGAGCCAGGAATCCAGGCCTCCTTCGGCGCCACGGGGCGTTTGGCGCCGTCACGCGCATAGATGCCGGTGTGGCCGGTTTTTTCGCGCATCGCATTAATCGTGCGGCGGCTGACCTCGAAGAGGCCGCAACAGACCGGCCGGCGGCCAAATCCGTCAGCCTTGCCGATCTCGTTGAGCGGCGCGCCGGCGCGGTTGTAGATGCGCTTCATGTGCGGCTCGTAGTTGGAGACCAGCGAGTGGATCGAGTTGTCGAGGGCGCATTCGGCGAGCGCCAGAAGCATCATGCACATGGCGTCCTGGGGATCGATCTCCGGCATGTCGGCGGCGATTTCCTCGGCATCGATGCACATGCGCGTGCCTTCCCAGATCGTCGGGTGACATAGGTCGATATCGTTGGGATAGGTCTTGCGGAAAACGTCGTTGAGGAGGGTCGGGCCGGTGGTCGGCAGCAGCCGCAGCGAACCGTAGAGCGTCTGCTTCTGCTCGTCGGTCCACAGAAGATAGGCGGGCTTCATGTCGTCATAGCCGTCGCGTTCATGGTCGCCGATGACGGGCACTTCCCATTCGAGTTCGTCGTGGAAAACGCGCTTTCGCAACCGGTACATCTGGTCGAGGAGATTGCGGTGTCGGTTGTAGTCCGTTGCCTGAATAAGAAAGAACATTTGCGGGCCCCGATGTCTGGTTGAACAATGGGACCAGTATGAAAATCAGGCAAAATCTCACAATTCCGCCATATGGGCCGGCCCATCTGGGGGGATCGGCCCCAAGAGGGTTAGCAGGGCGTATATGGATGTGTGCCAAGGCTGAACAGAATCAGCGTTGCGGGCAAAATTCAGGAGGATTTTCCTAAATCACGCGCGCCGAGCGGCTGCGGGCGAGCCCCGTCAGGGGGTGATGATCTTCAGCGCCACGGCCTTGGCGACCGCTTGCGGCAGGGTCGCGCATTCAAGCTTGAAACGCGCGCTCTTCAGGTAACCGCGCACCGTATGGCCGGAAAGGCCGAGAATGTCCGCGATCACGGTGTACTCCTTGCCGCGGGCGGTCCAGGTGAGGCATTCGACCTCGCGCGGCCCGAGCGGCGGCATCGGATCGACCTCGCCGAAGATTTCCTCCAGCGCCCGTCGATGAACCCGGTGCGCGACTTCCTGAAGTTCGGGACCATTCATCTCGATGAACTCCTTCCACTCGTCACCGCCAAGCTTGGACGTGACCGAAAACAGAGAGCGGCGCGCCTGCCGATCGATGATGGGGATCGAATAGCCGCTGGTGCCGACATCATACTGGACGGCGTCCATCATCATCTCGGCCTGGTCCTCGCCATATTCGAGGTCCTGCCAGTTGAAGGGCAGCATGCGCAGGAACCCTTCCTTGGCCACCGGGTCGACTATGACGTAGCCTTTGAGAAGATAACGCGAGACCCAAGCGTCCGGATATGTTGTCTTCACGAATGGCCTGTCGAGCGTGTCGACATGCGTCTGACCAAGATGGAAAACGCAATGATGAAGACCGTAGAGATCGCGAATCCGTGTGATAGCCTCCTGGACATCACCAGATTCCTCTACGGCATCATAGGCGACCTTCAGTAGATCGTTTTTTTCTTCCATCGAAGGCCACTGAATCTTTGTCTTTTACTTGGGCGCCAATGGCGAACGTCATCCACAAGCTGGTGAAGTCGTCCCAACCCCCTCATATGGGGGGATTGTAACGCTTACCCAATTATTTGGAAGCCTAAAGGAAGTTGCCATTGCCCATAGCCGGAAAATGGTACCTTCGCCGTTTGCGAAAACGGTCCAATTTCTGGAAAATATTAATCAATACAGCACGATCATACGCCGTCTTCAGGTTGAAATATCAACACACAGACAACCGGCTGGCGTAAAAATGCGTGAAATCGGGACCGAGCGCCGACCCGGCGAAACGGCGCCAAGACACAAAAAAGCCTCCGGGGATCGAATCACCGGAGGCCTTCAACCGATCGGATCGGTGCGGCGATCACTCGCTCTTGGTCACGATCACCGGGATCAGCAAGTCGCCCCAGGTGCCGTCGCCGCCGTGATGGCGGGCCGAGCGGATCAGTTCGACGGACACGCCCGCCTCCACGGCGCGCATGACCGACTGGTTCAGCCGGTGCAGATCGTTTGCCAGCATGCGGATCGCGGCCTGCTGATCGGTGCTCATGGAAGAGGACTGTTCTTCGGCCCGCTCCTTGACGTGGGTCTTCGGTCTTTCATGCGCGTTCATCTTGGTCTCCCGGACTGCGCCTTGCTTTGTAAAGTTCTGTTATTGCACCCCTACCGGGGCATTCCGTTTTCATCGACACCCGCGATTCGATCGTCTTCCTCGCGGCGCCTCTGTGACCAACTTGACATTGCATTGCGGGATACGCACGAGAAACCGCTCAAACGGGCCGAATTTTCGCGTTGCCTTGTCATGGAGACGACAGATTCGGCTTGTGAATTTGTAAAAGTTGTAAAATACTCGCCCTCGAACCCGCGCGCCCAGACTGTAAAGATTTCGACAATCCGATGAGCGAACAAAAGATATTCGCGGGACCGCGTGTCCGCCGCATCCGCAACAATGCCGGGCTGACGCAGACCGCCATGGCCGCGGATCTCGGCATTTCGCCGTCCTATCTCAACCTGATCGAGCGCAACCAGCGGCCGCTGACGGTGCAGCTGCTGCTCAAGCTCGCCTCGGTCTACAAGATCGACCTCGAGGAATTGCAGGCCGGCGGCGATTCGATGCTGCCGCAACTGAAGGAGATGTTCGCCGATCCGTTGCTGGTCGGCGAGTTGCCGGGCGATCAGGAACTGGTCGAGGTCTCGGATGCGGCGCCGAACGTGGCGACGGCGATGCTGAAGCTCTACCGCGCCTATCGCGAAGGCCAGGACCGGCTGACAGACCTCTCGGACCTGCTGGCGCGCGAAGGCCACGAAACGCGGCTTTCCGGCGCGCGGCTGCCGGTCGACGAGGCGCGCGAGGCTTTCGAAAAGCGCGCCAACCACCACGCGGCGATCGAGGAGGAGGCGGAAGCCTTCGTCAAGCTTCTGGCCCCCGGCGACGATTTGCTCGGCGCATTGAAGACCTGGCTGCGCACCGATCACGGTATCGCGGTGAAGGTCTTGCCGGTCGCGACGATGCCGCAATGGCGCCGGCGCTATGACCGTCATTCCAATCGCCTGTTCATCTCGGAGCGGCTCTCGTCGCATGACCAGCTGCGCGAAGTCGCGATGGAGGCGGCGCTGCTGCGCATGCGCGTCGCCATCGACGCAGAGGTCAAGGCGCTGAAGCTTTCAAGCGACGAAGCGCGGCGCATCGCCCGTTTCGAGCTGGCCCGGTATGCGGCGCATGCGCTGATGATGCCCTACCAGCCCTTTCTCAGCGCCTGCGAGCGGACGAAATACGATGTCGACGTGCTGCGCTCGCGGTTCAACGTGTCCTTCGAACAGGCGGCCAACCGGCTGACCATGATGCAGCGGCCGAGCGCGGCGGGCATCCCTTTCTTCATGCTGGAAGTCGACCATGCGGGAAACCGCTTCCGCCGGGCGGGCGCGACCGGCTATCCGCAGGCGCGATTCGGCGGCGGCTGCCCGAAGCTGCCGGTCCATTCCGTGTTCTCGCAGCCGGGCCACATCGCGGTCGAGGCCGTCGAGATGCCGGACGGCGCGCAGTTCCTCGTCATCGCGCGGACGCTGGAAGGGCCGCAGGGGGCATTCCACGAACTACCGCGCCGCACGGCGCTGCTGCTTGGTTGCGACCTTTCCCATCGTGATCAGGTCATCTACGGAACCGCGCTCGCCGGACCGAAGGACGATCCGTTGAAGGTACCGGTCGGCCCGGCCTGCCGCGTCTGCGAACGGGCCGGTTGCCTCGCGCGCGCGGAGCCGCCGATCACGCGGCCGCTCGGGCTGGACGAGATGGTCACCGGCGTCAGCGCCTTCGATTTCGGTTAGCCGGCCTGCGCACCGGACGCGCCGATCGGCCGGTCGCCTCGGCACAGTTCGGCGTGATCGCGGAACAGGGCATAGAGCCGGTCGATCACCTTGCGCACCTCGGGGCGATGCCGGTCGTCGTCATGCATCACCAGATATTGCGTTTCCGCGAGTTCGCCGATCAGCGGCCCGACCCGCATCAGTTGCGGGTCACGGTCGCCTGAAAAGCAGGGCATCACGCCCTTGCCGGCGCCGGCCCGGATCAGGTCGCGCAGCGTATAGGGCGTGTTCGCCCAGGCGCAGATCGACACGTCGTCCTGCGCGAGCAGCCAGCGCGCCGAGCGCGTGATCGCCTCGTCGGAGCCGACCGCAACCCATTCGGCGCCTTCGGGGTCGGGATGATTGCGCGCCACATAGGGCGCGAACGCCACCTCTACGGTCGGCCGCGACGCGAGATTGCCTCCGTCGGCCGGCGCATTGCGAATGCCGATCTCGATTTCCCTGTGGCTTATATCGAGACGCGCCTCCGTGGTCTTGAAACCCATGCGGAAAGAGTCGGCCGGCACCCAGATCCGCGCGAAATTGTCGGCGATGAAATTCGCCGTCCAGGTTCCGGCAGAGATACGGACGGTCGGACGGTCCTGGCCGATGGCCAGCCAGTCCTCGATGGGCCGGGCGCTTGCCTCCATGGCCTGTACCCGCCGCAGCAACATCCGGCCGTCATCCGTCAATTCGTAGCCGGTCCGGGACCGCCTGAAGAGCGATTTTCCGGTCGCCTGCTCCAGCGCCAGCATGCGCCGCCCGATCGTCGGCGCGCTCACAGACAGGATCGCCGCCGCGCCGGACAGGCCACCTGTCCGGGCCACATGAGCGAACACCTGCAGATCGTCCCAACTGATGTTTTTCATTTCTGAAAATCAAACTGCATTTTCAGGCGTTCTATCCCGCCATGGGCGGAATTTATAGTTCATTTTTGAAAACTAAGAACCCGAGAGAGTCAGTTGACCTATCCCTTTCCCATGCCGGTCGTGCCGTTTCGTCACAAGACGGAGACAACGGCCAAAGAGGCAGACGCGTTCTACGAGACACACGCCGAGCCGATCCCGCGCTGGCTGCGGGCGATCGTCGCCCTGCCCCGGCGCGCAATCGCGGCAATATCGAAAAGGAAATCCGAGACGCAGGCGGATGCGTCTGCCGTGCAACCTGTGACTGGTTGCCGCGGAAACTCGGCTGACCGGGATCCGGCCCCTGCAGCCTATTCGCCGGGAACGAAGGCGATGCGGGAGGAGGCCCTCTTCCGCCCGTTGTCGAGCCAGACCTCGCGCAGCAATCCCGTCGCGTAGCCGTGGGTGATATGGGCACGCGCTGCGAACTCGTCGTTTCGCATCAAAACCTCGTGCAATTCGCCCAGCCGGTAGAAGGGCACGCTCGGGTAGAGATGATGCTCGAGATGGTAGTTCAGGCCATGCGGAGCGAAGAACCAGGCTTCGAACGGGAGCGGTATGACCGTGCGGGTGTTGGTCATCTCGCCGTCATGCGCGAGCGTCGGGCCGAAATGCTCGGCGACCACCCGAATATAAAGAAACAAGAAGAACAGCGTGAGATAGGGAACGGCCCAGTAGAGCAGCGCCTCCTGCCACCAGCCGAAGGCGACCAGGACGGCGAGGATCGCCAGGTAGTAGGAAAGCCTGGCGATCTTGTAGGCCGCAGGCGTGACGTCATCGGACTGGATACGGTTCAGCGCGGCGCGCATGTCTCGGATGGAATTCACGCCGACGAAATAGCCGAGGACGTGGAGCAGCGCGAAGCGCATCTCCTGCGGAAATGTGAACTGGCGTGTCCCCAGCTTCACCACCCAATCCGGATCCTTGTCGGTGTTGGTATAGCGGTGATGCGCAAGGTGATTGCGGCGATAGCCGCTTGTGGTCGCCAGCAACGGCCATGCGGTGAACAGATCGCCGATGGCGTCGTTCAGCTTCTTGTTGGCGGTAAAACGGTAGTGAGCGAATTCATGCGTGAGCGCACCGAGCCCATGCATGCCGCCGGCGATGATCGGCAGGCACGCAAGATAGACGAGCCAATTTCCGCTCCATTCGCTGACCATGATGGCAAGCGCGATAACAGCCCAATCGGCGGCGACCGCAACAGCGGTACGCCATGGCGACAGCCGCGAAAGCCGCTTGAGCGTCGACGCTTCGATGTAGTTCGAACTGCCGGACAATTTGTCGCCTCTTGATAAGAGCTTTCCGCAGAGCGCTTCTTACCCATCATCCATGGCGAAGAAGTTACGGGCGAGACTTGGTTTCCGGGCAAAGTTAACGATCGACTTCCGAAAATACTTAAAATTGAAGCTTTTCCCGAATGCGCACGGGGAGTTGACAATCGGAGACGGGGCGAGCCAACGTGCCGGCACCGTAAACAGCGCCCTGGTGCAAATTTGCCGTCGCTCAAGCCCGCCGAACTCGCCTCCTTCGACCAACTGCCGACAATTGAAGAATATGAAAGCTTCATGGCCGCCAATCCGGACCTGCAGGCCGTGGAGTTCCTGCTTGTCGACCCGAACGGGGTCATGCGGGGCAAATGGGCGCCGGCCGACAGCCTGAAGAAAGCCTTCAAGGAAGGCGTCAATTTCCCTATGTCGATCCATGGCCTCGACATCTGGGGGCGCGAGGTCGCCGAAACCGGAATTCACATCGAAACGGGCGATCGCGACGGATATTTCCGGGCCGTGCCGGGCACGCTGTCGATGGTGCCCTGGGCAAGCCGGCCGACGGCGCAGGTCCTCCTGCAGGGCTTCACGCCGGAAGGCGAGCCGCTGCGTTTCGACTGCCGCAACGCGCTCGGACGCATCACCAAGGCGCTCGCCAAGCGCGATCTCTACCCCGTGGTCGCGTTCGAGCTGGAATTCTACCTGCTGGAACCCGGCACCGACTGGGACGACGGCATGCCCGCGCCGGTCGGCGCGTCCTCCGGCCCGGACCGTCAGCGCATGTATGGGCTCGACGACCTCGCCGAATATGGCGGGCTCTTCGAGAATATCCGCCACGCCGCGGATGCGCAGAACCTGCCGATCGACACTATCGTCAAGGAAGCGGCGCCGGGCCAGTTCGAGGTCAATCTCAAGCACCGCTGCGACCCGCTGCGTGCTGCCGACGACGTCATCATGCTGCGCCGGATCGTGTTCGGCTGCGCGCGCAAGCACGGCCTGCAGGCCACCTTCATGGCGAAACCCTTCATCGAATATGCCGGCAACGGCATGCATGTGCATGCCTCGATGCTGAATGGCGAGGGGAAGAACGTGCTTGCCGGCGAAGTCGGCGGGGCAAATCTCGGCGGGGTCATCGCCGAGTTGATCCGCACCATGCCGCAGGGCCTGCTTCTCTTCATCAATTCCTGGAACGGATTCCGCCGCATCCAGCCGGGCTCCTACGCGCCGACGCGCGCCGTCTGGGCGGAGAACAACCGCTCGGTCGCGCTGCGCATCCCGGCGTCGACGGAGGAAAACAGGCGCATCGAACACCGCATCGCCGGCGCCGACGCCAATCCCTATATCGTGCTGTGCGCCATCCTCCAGGCGATGATGGACGGGCTCGAAAAGCTCGAGACCCCGCCGCCTCCCGTCACCGGCAACGCCTATGAGAACACGACCGCGCAGCAATTGCCGGACGACATGGATGAGGCCCTGCAGCTGACCCAGTCCGGCGACTTCTGCGACCGGGCGCTCGGGCCGGAACTGTCTAAGATATACAAGGATCTGAAGCGTGCGGAAATCCTTGCTTTCTGGGCAGAAATCACGCCGCTGGAACGCACAACCTATCTGTGAATCCCCACCTGAAAGCGCCTGTTTTTTCGGCAAAATGGGAAACTGGAAAATTCTTGTGCGTCCGGGGAATCCTCAATAGTGTCTTAACATCTCCGGTGCCGGGGAGTCCGTCCGGCACCACGGGGCGAACATCAGGGAGTATTAGATGATCCGTTCAAAACTGCTTCTTTCCACGACGGCCGCCCTTGCGGCGCTGGTCGTATCGGCCACTGCGCAGGACCGCGTGGTCAATATCTACAACTGGTCCGACTATATCGACGAATCCATCCTCGAGGAGTTCACCGCGGAGACCGGCATCCAGGTCGTCTATGACGTGTTCGACTCCAACGAAGTGCTGGAAACGAAGCTTCTCGCCGGCTCGACCGGCTATGATATCGTCGTGCCGACGGGCACGTTCCTCGCCAACCAGATCAAGGCCGGCGTATTCCAGAAACTCGACAAGTCGAAGCTGCCGAACCTGAAAAACATGGATCCGGCGATTTCCGAGCGTCTTGAGAAATACGACCCGGGCAATGAATACGC
>NZXU01000064.1 GCA_002698425.1 Ahrensia sp.
CCACAAGCCGGCCGCGCAGAGTAGGACTTTGACCGTCGGTGCAGCCGGGCACGCGGTTGTGGAGTGTCCCGGGCAGCCAGCCGTGCTGACCGCCCCAGTTGGGGTCCAACAGCTGGTGGTTCCGTGCCAACGACTGCGGCGGGAGGTGCCTGCACGTGGAGGCCCAGCACGGACATGCCTGCGGCTTCGAGATGTTGATGCCGCCGCCCGCGTGAGGCTGACCGAGTCGGGTCACCGCGCCCGCCATGCCGGTGCGCTTTGGGTGCCGGGTAGAGGGTGCGTGCGCCCTCGACAGAGCGGAGGCTCATCGAACACTGCGCTTGCGAGCTGATGAAGTGCGTGCCTGTTCGTACTGTATCGATGAGCCGTGACACTTAGATTGTAGAATAGATGGATCTTGGATTTGATGACTCGTTGAGGTGTCTGCTGGTTCCCACACCTCCCTGGAGGCGTGTTCTGTGTTTCGCGCCGCGACGAGGGTTCAAGTTGTTTGAGTGAATGCACGGGGCAATGCACAGCCGGTAGTATCCCCGTTGCTCGTCTGTGGAGTCACATGGCCCTTGTTGGTTCAAAGACTGTGGACCCTGTGTGAGCTGCCACAGGACCACCGTGAGGCAGGGGCATGAGCTACATACCATCTACATCGTTTTGGTGATGATGCAGGAACATGCAATCGATGATCATCATCAACACAGTTCGCGAGTCATGCGAATACTGTAGCACGGTCACACTGCCGTGCAACTTGTACGTCGGGCTGCCAACCATGGCAGGTGCAGCAGTGGATGTGTGGGATGCGGCGTTGTGTGCGTGTGTGTATGTGTGTGCGTGTGTGTGTGTGTGTGTGTGTGGCTGTGTGTGTGGCTGTGTGTGGCTGTGTGCCACAGTGTGTGCGCGCGCGCGCGTGTGTGCGCGCGCGCGCGTGTGCACTTTCTGTTGCTTGTAATGTGGCTAAACAGCTCCCGACGTGTGCCAGATGCATAGCAGCACACTGTGTGAGCGATGGCGAACAACCCCAAACCCCCGGTCGCACGCGTTGAGGTCCGTGATGTGAAGTCAAGCAACTGGGCGTTAGTGGCTTCACTGGACGTGGGTGGCGAAGGCACAAGGCTGTGGCCTGACGCAACGTACGTCCTGCAGCCGTTTGCAACCGTTTGCAGCCGCGTACAGACCCTCCCATTCCTTCACGGCTGGCATTACAGGGAAGTTGTATGGCGGGTGAGGGGGTACACGCGCAACTACCCGCGTGATGTGACTGCGCGCATTGCTGAGGTGATTGACGGGCCATGGGCTCGGTTTGCTGACTACCTGTGCTGTGGAAGCGCCCGCACCTCCCCTCCCAAGGTATGCACCACATGCATTGCCGCACACCATGGGGACTTGCGTATCATTGATCTGTAACATGTGTGCGCGTGCGAACGCTGCCACCCGTCTCTACGTTTGTGCTTGCGCGCTCCTACAGGCTGCTGTTGTGCAGGCACCCGGGCGAGAGTTACTCATTTTACCGCCAGAGGACGCGGGCGCCATCGGGACGCAGGTGCTGTGGGTGGACTGGCCAGTGGCATCTCCCTGCCCAACGGCCACCGGCCAGGCTGGGCATGCGCACCCTGCCTCGCTGGAAAGCGGCCACAGCCTTGGCCACGCGCGTGTGTTCGTTGCCGATCGCGCTGCACAGCGATGGACGAGCGTGGGCCAGCTTAGCAGCCCTGGCATTGGCGGAACCGTGGAGCGGTGCGTGATATGCTCCCAGCATGCCACCTCGTGTGCTGTTGCTTTGCTGCTGGTGTCGTGCTCATTGTGAGGAAGTTTTCCGTGCCTGCTTCACAGTCCACGCAGTTGGTATGTTGTGTCCAAGTTTGCACACTTTCCAAGCCTGCTGCCAGCTCATACCAAGGTTACGCACTATGATGATGGCATTGGCAAATACCTAGCTACACAATCTCTTGTGCGTCGATAGCGCCGCGGTGTGTTCATTGTACATGAGTGGTGCTGACATGTTGCGTCTTGTTGCCCCGAACCTAGCCCGTTGTGGTTCAAGCCAAGCACGACCAAAGCACGCGCGTGCTGGTACCCGCGACTCCTGACGGCGTGGTGTGGTACACGCACACACGCTCCGCGATCACGGCCGTCTGGCGCTGATTCCGCGGCGTTGTCAAGCGAAGTTGCCGAATCAGCAACGAAGCGGCTCCGCGCGCAGGCGCCACAAGCAAGGCTGCATCCTTGCGAGATCAACGACTCGCCGTGGCTTGAGGTGGTCCGCCACGAGGCGCTCGACAACTGTTTAACGGTGTTTGCGTCTGCGTGCGGGCCATTTCGGGTAAATATGAGCACGAAAACCGCACGTGCAATGAACAGGGAGGGATACCGTGCCGGACTCCAGGGCCTGTTTGGCAGGTGGTTGTTCCAGCAGAAGGAGGCCGAAATTGAGCAAGGCGCCTACAAAGACCCGATTGTTCCTTGCCGTGCGTGCCGTTGGTGCGTGCCACCGTACCGTGTAGGGTGTATTTCGTCACTATGTGCCCTGTGTCTCTTCTCTTGCAGCGACGGAGGTCGACAAGCACGTGGTCAAAGAGCTTAAAGAAGCCGGGCTTGCCCACCAGCAAGCTTTCGCGGTGACACAGGTTCTGGGCGCTGCTCGCAACGTTTCTTTGCCCACCCATGTTTCTGCGTGTGACCGTTGGTCTGTGCCGTGGTTGCAGGCACTCACGGCCGCAGCTGTGAAGGCGGCGATCCGCGTCAGTAGGCTTGGGTCAAACCCCACAACGCCGCAACAGCTAGCTGTCAAAATGCAACTGTGTGCGGACGAGGCCAGGCCACACTACATCCTGAGCCACGCCACAACCCGCATGCGACTTAATGTGACCCACTATGATAAGCTCGCTCGCATGTACCGAGCCCGTTTGCGCCAGTATGGTTTGCCAAGCGGCGACGAGGCTTTGATGCATTCTCGCATATTCAACGTGCTGATGCGATATGAAACACTAAGCGGCACGTCATCTGGCTACCAAGGCGCCCTACCAGACGCCACGTTCCAGGCGATGCAAAACATGTTTGGTGTCTCCCACGAGTGTTTTGCCTCGCCACTGAACTGCTACTATGGTAGTTTCTGCAGGTACGTTATGATGCTGGTGTTGTTGTGCTGAGTAACTGGTTGACCTGCGCTTTGGCGTTGTTATTGCAGTCTCTTCTACGATACGGACCACCATTCCGGTAGCGTGGGCAGTTTCTTCAAGTTTCGACCATCCACGGGCAGCTTTGAGTCCAACCCCCCCTTTGTGAATGACGTAATGACGGCCAATGTGAAGCACATCGTCGGCCTGCTCGACGCCGCTGCAACGTCGAAGAAGCCGCTGAGTTTCATTATTGTTGTACCCGCTTGGGACGATGACAAGTGCGAGTCGTACCAGATCACCATCCAATCTCGTTACCTGCGCCACACGCTGTGGCTTGGGCGAAAGCAACATCAGTGAGTCGTGCACTTGCCAATTTCGCGGAGGGGCGGCAGCTTACAATTACACGTGTGCGTGCCACCAGATATAAGGATGGCATGCAACACCGCGTGGACCGTGAAACATGGAACGCAAACGTGGACTCATTGTACTTCTGGATGCAGAACGATGCTGCCGCTGCTGCTTGGCCTGCGTCTGCCGAACGTGTTGCACATTTCAAGCAGCTGTGTTGTGCCGGCGCCGGCGGCGTGAGTAGTGTCAACGCACGTTTACCCGGCGCGGGGGCTGGTGCGGGACCGTCAGCTGGGGCTGGGGCTGGGGCTGGGGCTGGGGCTGGGGGCGGAGCTGGCGCAAGTGGAGCAAATCCTTGATGGAGGCTTCGGTACCTCCCGCGCTGCGCCACACGATGGCGTGAAACTAACCCGCATACAGTAGTTCTGGGCTGAATTGCAAACATCAACGTGGGCGCAACAAAGCCGAATTTTCGGTGTGTGAGCGCCAGCCCAGCTCCTGGCATCCCATCCTGGTTCTGCCACACAGCATTCGCCACAAGGGCGCGGCTATGACGAAGGAGCAGTCGCGTCAGCAGCGGCCAGGCCACAAGCAGGGGCCAGGGGCATGACACCGTAGCTACAGTGTACTCATCACACCACGGTAAACACCAAGCGAGGCAGCGATCACCGGTTGGTGCGTCGTTTCAATCGTACAGACGAGCACATGGTGCGGTGCAAAGCGCCAGCGCCATGAGTCGCAAGCGCACTCAGCACACATCCCAGCAAGCCGACCTCTTGGAGCGACAACGTGGGGGGACATTCGCAGCCCCCGCTAATACACTGCACGGCTGTGGCAGTTGAGGCAGCATGGCCGTTGCACGAAGTGGAGCTGCTGAGCTGCCCAAAGCACATTGGGATGATGGATGATCGTTCCACATCTCTGGCAAGGTGGACGTTGTCACATGGTGCTCCGTTGGGCATGGCGAGTACAGCTGTGCATGCGTCAGGCGTCAGATGAGCGTTGCACGTGTAGCAGAGCCCAGCCGCGTTGATATGGTGCGGTCCCTGTGTGAGCTTCCACGTGGGTCTGCCAGCGTACTGTATACATCATTGTGTCCTGTGTGGCGTGCTGCAACGAGAGTTGGTTGGGTGAGCGCACGGGGGAAAGCAACAGCCGATGATATCCCCGTTGCTTGTCTGTGGAGTCGCATGGCCCTTGTTGGTTCCAAGATTGCGGCATGCAATTTCACGTAAGGCGCTTGTTGTTGCACGGTGACAACGAGGGGAGCGAACGCATCGGCACGGACAGCGTGCCGGCCGACCACAGCATGTAGCCACGCATGTACCAGCAGTGTAATCATGATGTCGCCTGGGCATATCACAAGCGCACAGTACGTCGCCACCAACTTTCACCACACGCACCACATCGCAACGCACCGCAACACACATGCCTGGTCGCAGGGACGTCACTTGGCGGCGTGTAGAGTGATCATCATGATACTGTGGTACTTCGCCGGGGATGATGATCGATGACGGCCGCCTAGGGACTGTCGGTTGACCGCTCGCACCTCATTCCACGCATGCGCACGCGTATGGCGCGACACACAGTTGAAGAAGCGGCGGGGCAGGGAAAGGTGGATGTGGTGCGGTACCTGTGTGAGCTGCCACAGGGCCACCGTGACGCTGTAGACCCATGGGCGCTGAACGCAGCCATGGTATCGGCGGCCCAGAACGGCCATTCCAATGTGGTGCGGTACTTGTGTGAGCTGCCACTGGATCGCGGCGTGGACCCATCAGCTAACGCCAACCGCGCCGTTAGAAGGGCAGTACGGCATTTGGATGTAGTGCGATACCTGTGTGAGCTGCCACTGGATCGAGGTGTGGATCCATCAGCAGACAACAACTCCGCCGTTCGAAATGCAGCATCCAGGGGCCATGTGGATGTGGTGCGGTACCTGTGTGAGCTGCCGCTACATCGAGGCGTGGACCCATCCAATGCAGCGTGCACATCGCATGTTGATGTGGTGCGGTACTTGTGCGAGCTGCCACTGGATCGCGGCGTGAACCCATCAGCAGACAACAACTTCGCCGTTCGAATTGCAGCATGCCGCGGTCGTGTGGATGTGTTGCGGTACCTGTGTGAGCTGCCACTGGATCGCGGCGTGGACCCATCAGCAGACAACAACTTCGCCCTTCGATGGGCAGCAATGAACGGCCACGTGGATGTGGTGCGGTACTTGTGTGAGCTGCCACTGGATCGTGGCGTGGATCTATCAGCAGACAACAACTTCGCCGTTCGAAGTGCAGCACGCGATGGCCACGTGGATGTGGTGCGGTACTTGTGTGAGCTGCCACTGGATGGAGGCGTGGATCCATCAGCAGACAACAACTACGCACTTCGACGGGCAGCAATCAACGGCCACGTGGGTGTGGTGCGGTACTTGTGTGAGCTGCCACTGGATCGAGGCGTGGACCCATCAGCAGACCACAACGACGCCGTTCGATGGGCAGCACGCAACGGCCATGTGGATGTGTTGCGGTGCCTGTGTGAGCTGCCACTGGATGGAGGCGTGGACCCATCAGCAGACAACAACGACGCCGTTCGATGGGCAGCACGCAACGGTCACGTGGATGTGGTCCGGTACCTGTGTGAGCTGCCACTGGATCGAGGCGTGGATCCATCAGCAGACAACAACTCCGCCATGCGAGAGGCAGCACGCCACGGCCATTCGGATGTGTTGCGGTACCTGTGCGAGCTGCCTCTGAATCGAGGCGTGGATCCATCAGCAGACAACAACTCCGCCGTTCGATGGACAGCACGCAACGGCGACATGGATGTGGTGCGGTACTTGTGTGAGCTGCCACTGGATCGAGGCGTGGACCCATCTGCAGACCACAATCACGCCATTAAAACCGCAGCAAGCGGCGGGCATGTGGATGTGGTGCGGTACCTGTGTGAGCTGCCATTAGATCGTGGCGTGGATCCATCAGCAGACAATAACTCCGCCGTGCGATCAACAACATACACCGGCAGGGTGGATGTGGTGCGGTACCTGTGCGAGCTGCCACGCCATCGAGGCGTGGATCCTGTACGCGCCGTCCACTTTCCCGATGGAGTGTCGACATGGGCAAACCCGCGGCGTGCATGCTTGGATCTAGTGTGGTACCTGTGGGACAACCATGTACCTAAGGCCGTGCACCTCCAAATCGTCAGGGTGGGGTGCAATCTGCTGGGTCTGACAGACTACATGTACGGCACAGCCCCCGAGATTGCACTGAACAGCAGGCATGGTACCCTTGGCTATCGGTCACGGTTTGGACGCATGGCGGCTAGGCAGCCGCTGCTGATGCTACGAGCCGTTGTCCGAGCAAAGCGCAGCGACGCAGTCGCGCTCACAGCGCCCAAGCTCGCAGCGTGGACCGGTGGAAATAGGCAGCGTACCCACAGGTGCCGCCCTTACCGCAGACGTTCGGCAAGGGCCCACGTGTCTAACGGTGGTGACACCACCCACAACGAACACCCCAAATGCTGGGCGATAGCTGGGCAAGCAATGTGTCAACAAAACGAATACTAGTAGTACAGCAGCTTTTTCGCACTGTATCTCGCCACACTCGCATTACGTGTAGCTACTCGTCCACTACCAGCGTTCCTGCCACGACGACCGGTACCTGCCACGCGGTGCGGTTGGGCAAAGCCAGCGCGACCACTGGCAGTTGCACACCACCACATACGTCTAAAGCCGGGGAGATCTGGTGCTCGGCAGGCCAAGAGCGCTGGTGAAGGTGGCTCTGCTCTGTGAAAAGTGCTGTGTGCGAGGTGCGACGTGAGAAGAAGAGCCCCTCCCCTTCGGCAATAGGCAATACCATCTGCTGGCTCGACAGGCGGTGATACATGGGAGTCGGGGCTCCTGTCGACGAGGGGAATGTTGGCACGTGGGGTAGTGTGCGTGTGGCCGCGCTGCGAGTGTGTTCGGTGGGTACCAACCACTTGGGACTTGAGCTCACCTGTGACGGGCCTCGGCTCGTGGCAGCGTGGTGCGGTGTGGGTGCACGCCTTGGATGCAGAGCTACTGATGCGCGTACGCGTTACGTGCAAATAATGTTAACGTTTGTACGATCTGTTCGAGCGGTGTCTAACAAGCCCCTCGGGTCATTGGCCTGAACACCAGGCACAACTACACATGCCCTGCAAACCCATGTGCAGCGCGAGAAGCTACCCGGTGGTGGGGCGTACGTGGGGAAGGCCTAGGGTTCCAGTGGCACCCCCACCCTCTCCCGCACTACCCATCATGTCCAGCCGCCGCCCACGGTGTCCGGTTGCCGTGGCCGAGGACGCGTCGACACTGCGTCTGGATGCAGCGTGCGGCCGCACGCCGGACGGCGACCAGGCGCGCAGCACTACATCGTCACCGCCGACAAGGTGGCGCGGGTGGCGGCGGCTGGGGTTGCCATCCCCACCAGGCGCTACGAGCGCCGTGGCGGAGCGGCTTGTTCCGAGTGTGGCGGCCTTGATGAGCGCCTTGGTGAGAGGTGTGGGCCTGCGTAGGGCTCTAGCACGCCGCCGCCTCGCGCGCGCCTTCTTGCCGAGCCGCTTCTTCTTCTTCTTCGGCACCGGGATGGGCTGGAACTCCGGCAGCGCACCCTGCCGCTGCTTCCGCCGCAGGCTCTTCTTCGCGGCCCGAAGTCCGCCCAGCTTCAGCCGCCCGCCCACGTTGGCGCCGGCGGTCTTGGACAGCATGGCTGCGGCTGCCAAGCCCTGCCGGCCGAGCACGCCGGCGGAGGCGCTGCCACGCAGGCGTGGCTGTGTGAGCGCGAACCCCTCCCGCGGCGCCAGCACCGCCTGCGACACGCTGGACGTGACCTCGCGACGGAGCTTCGGCCCGGCGAGCGTGCTGCCGTCCGCCACGCCCCACGCCCGCTGCGCCGTCCCGGAGGGCGCGGCGGCCACGAGGGAGCCGTTGGGTTTCAGCGCGCCCAGCGGCGGCGCCAGGCTAGACAGCCGCAGCGCACGCTGGTCGCCCCGACACATGTTGCGCACGCGGCGCTGCGTCACGTCGCCGGTGCGGGGGGACAGGAGCTCCAGCTGGGAGCCGACCGGGAGGAATTCACCGCCGTACGCCACGGGCGCCGGCGCCTTGTTGGCACGCTTCAACAGCCGGAGGCGGTACTCGAGCAG
>NZXU01000065.1 GCA_002698425.1 Ahrensia sp.
CCTGCCCTCCTCGATGTGGCTCTGTGTAAAGGGATTTTTTCCAACCTCGAACATAACCCACGATGTCGAGGTTGGGCAGGTCAATCCATGATGTCTACGCTTTCAAACCCGGCCGTGACTTTCGCCTTTGCTTGCGCCTTCGCGCCTTCGCGAGAGCCGGTTCGGGCTTTCTACCTTTGACTTGCCGGACAAGCCTGCATCAACGCGACGGGCCGACGACTTTTTCCACCATGTGCTGGACGTTGAGCTGGGGCGTGACGTTGCCGCGCCAGCGGTTGAGCTCGAGCCGGTAGGTCACGTGCAGCGGATCGGGCAGTTCCTGGTGGCACAGGTCGCCGGCCCTGAAAGCGATCGCGTCGATCGCGGGCCCGCCACCGGACGGTTCCAGCAGCAGCTTCAGGTGCTTGGCGCCGACTACCCGGCGGTCCAGCACCTTGAACCGGCCGTCGAACATCGGCTCGTCCCAGCCCTGGCCCCACGGACCGGCATCGATCAACGCCTGGGCCGTCGCTATGCTGAATTCGGCGGCGTTCAGTTCGCCGTCGCTGAGCACCTCGTCGCGCCCGAATTCCAGGTTCTCGACGCGGGTCTCGAAGGCCGCCCGGAAGGCCGGCAGGCGGTCGGGCGCCAGGCTCAGGCCGGCGGCGCGCGCGTGGCCGCCGAAACGGTCGATCATGCCCGGATTGGCGGCGTCCATTTCGGCCAGCAGGTCGCGCATGTGCACGCCGGCCGGGCTTCGGCACGAGCCCTTGAGTTCCTCCTCGCCCTCGTCGCCGGCGGGCGCGAAGGCGACCACCGGACGGCGCGTCTGCTCGCAGATCCGCGATGCGACCAGCCCGACCACCCCGGCGTGCCACTCGGGATCGTGCAGGCAGAAGCCGCCGGCCATCCCGTCCAGTCCCGACAGAAATTCCGTCGCGAGCCGCTCGGCGGTCTCGACCATGTCGGCCTGGATGGCCTGGCGCTCGCGGTTGAACGCGTCCAGCTCCTCGGCCAGCTTCATCGCCCGGGCGAAGTCGTCCTCCAGAAGACAGCGAATGCCAATCGAGATGTCGGCCAGCCGGCCGGCCGCGTTCAGCCGGGGGCCGGCGATGAAGCCGAGGTCGGCCGCGGTCACGTGGGCCAGATTGCGCCCGGCGACCTCGAGAAGCGCCGCTATGCCCGGCGCGCAGCGGCGCGCCTGAATCCGCTTGAGTCCCTGGTAAACCAGCCGCCGGTTGTTCTCGTCCAGCCCGACCAGGTCGGCCACCGACCCCAGCGCGACCAGGTCCAGCAGTCGATCCAGTCGAAAATCCGCTGGACGTCCACGTCGCCGCAGCTCTCCCCTGAGCGCGATCAGCGTGTAGAACATCACCCCGACGCCGGCCAGGTTCCTTGACGGAAATTCATCGCCGGGACAGTTCGGGTTGACGATCGCGCTGGCCTTCGGCAGTTTCGGCCCCGGCAGGTGGTGATCGGTCACGACCACGTCGACGCCCTTGGCGCGCAGGAATTCGACCCCGGCGTTGGAAGAAATGCCGTGGTCGACCGTGACCACCACCGATGGTTCGTCGGCCAGGCACTCCTCGGCCAGCATCATGCCGAGGCCGTAGCCGTGCCGGAACCGGTCCGGCATCCGCCAGCGCACGTTGGTCGCGCCCAGGCCCTTCAATCCACGCACCGCCAGCGCAGTGCCGGTGGCGCCGTCGGCGTCGAAGTCGCCAACCACCACGATCCGGCGATCCTGCTCGATGCAGTCGGCCAGGATGCCGGCGGCCGCATCCAGCCCACCCAGCGTCGGCGGCAGCAGCGACCCCAGCGAATAATCCGGCGCCGTCCGGCAGCCGCGCGCCGCCAGCGCACGGGCCACGACCGGCGACGCGCAGCCTGCGACTTCGGCGCCTGACGGGCGGCGCACGACGGTGACGCTGCGCATCAGTTCGTGTGCTCCGGAGAATTGAAGCCGGCGACGCTGCGCCGCCAGAGCGCAAGCGCATCCAGCCGGCCCAGGCGCCAGCAGCCGCTGCTGCCGACGACGGCAATTCCGGCCAGCCGGCCGCGACGCAGAGCCCGCATGGCCGGCGCCAGCCACGCATCGACCAGCCGCGCCAGCGCCGCCTGGACGTCGGTGTCCTGGAGCGGCCAGTGGACGTAGCCGCACCCGGCGGGCAGGTCCTCGAATCGGGTCTCGCGCGCCAGCCGCTGGACACCCAGCCACCGGGCCAGCCCGGTCACGATTGCGGATTCGGATTCGGTCCCGGATCGATCGACCACGCCGACCGGCCCGGACACGCCGGCCGGCCCCGGATCCGTGCCCGCACCCCAGAACCAGAGTCCGACGCCCTGCTGGTCGGCCCGGTCCATCGACCGGAACTGGTGGAACACCATCTGGCTCTCGTTGATCAAGCGTCGCCAGCGCGATGCATCCGGGCCGGTGGGCAGCACTTCGTCGAGCCGCATGCCGTGCACGGCATCGGGCGACAGAAAGGAGCAGTCGGGGGCCCGGTCGAGGCGCAGCAGGCCGAAGCCGCCGCCCTTCGGACGCCAATCGAGCCCCTCGTGCTCGAACATGGCGCGAAGCTCGTCGACGACCGGTTCGAGCTCGGCGGAATCGAAATCCAGCGGCAGCGGGCGGTCCACCCAGACCGCGGTCAGGTCGGGCATGAGTCGGACCGGGTCGAAGCGAAGCCAGTGGCCATTGCCGATTTCGTCGGCAAGATCGGGATCGGCCATGGCGCTCAGCACCGCCGGCGCCGGCAGCGGGGTCGATTGAAATAAAGACTCAAGCGCCTGGTCGGCGTCGCACTCGGTCCTGCGCGCGCGGGCCAGCGCCGTGTGCAGCGGCGCGGGGAGCTCGGCCGCCCCGCCGGGCAGCGATTCGATCAGGGGAAGGTGCAGGACAAGGCGATTCAAGGCCCGACCGCCCGGGCCGCGGGCCTCGAGACGGCGCCGACCAGCGACGATTGCGACGGCTGTCGGGACAATGCCTCAGTCCCCGTCGTAGCGGACCTCGACGATGTCGTAGACGCGCTTGCCGTTGGGCGTGTCCACTTCGACCGTGTCGCCTTCCTCGCGTCCGATCAGGGCCCGCGCCATCGGCGCCGAAATGGCGAGGCGTCGGTGCTCGACGCTGGATTCCAGGTCGCCGACGATCTGCCACTTCACTTCCTCGGCGTCGTCGACGTCTTCCATCAGGGTCACGTGGGCACCGAACACGACCTTGGAGCCCACGTCCAGGGCAGCGGTATCGATGATGCGCGCGTTCGACAGCGACGATTCCAGGTCACGGATACGCGCCTCGATCATCCCCTGCTGCTCGCGGGCCGCGTGGTACTCGGCGTTCTCCTTGAGGTCGCCGTGGGCGCGGGCTTCTGCAATTGCTTCGATCACCTGCGGGCGCTCGACCTTCTTCAGCCGGTTCAATTCTTCGCGCAGGCGTTCGGCGCCCTGTTTGGTCAAAGGTGTCTGGGACATGGCCTCGAATTCGGTTTCCGGTCGGTTAGTTCTTTTTCGGTTCCTGGGTCGGCTTCGGCCGTTCGTGAAGTTCGGCCAGGCTGGCCACATCACGCTCGTTCCAGTGCTCCAATGCCTTCAGCGTCGCGCGCGCGCCGGCAATGGTCGTGGAATAGTTGACCTTGCGCTGCAGCGCCTCGCGGCGAATCGAGAAGGAATCGGTAATCGCCTGCCTGCCTTCCGTCGTATTGACAATATAGTCGATTTCACGATTCTTGATCAGGTCGACGATATGCGGCCGACCCTGCGTGACCTTGTTGATGTAGTCGCATTCGACCCCGTTTTCAACCAGGAACTTCCAGGTGCCCTCGGTGGCGACCAGCGAAAAGCCTCTTTCGACCAGGTCGCGAGCGACCGGCAGCAGGTGATCCTTGTCGGCGTCGCGGACGGAAAGAAACGCCCGACCGCTGGCCGCGGCCTGGATGCCGACGCCCTGCTGGCCGCGCGCGACCGCCGCGCCGAAGCTCCTGCCGACGCCCATCACCTCGCCGGTGGAGCGCATCTCGGGCCCCAGGATGGGATCGACGCCGGGGAACTTGATGAACGGGAATGCCGGCTCCTTGATCGAATAGAAACGGGCTTCGAGATCTTCGGTAATCCCCTGTTTTTCAAGCGTTTCACCCACCATGCAGCAGGCCGCGATCTTGGCCAGCGGCACGCCGGTGGCCTTGGACACGAACGGCACCGTCCGCGAGGCCCTGGGATTGACTTCGAGAACGAAGATATCTTCGCCCCTGACCGCGAATTGGACGTTCATCAGCCCGACCACGTTCAGTGCCAGCGCCATCTTGCGGGTCTGCTCGGCGATCTCGTCGATCACGACCTTCGACAGCGAGAACGGCGGCAGGCTGCACGACGAGTCCCCCGAATGCACGCCGGCCTGCTCGATGTGTTCCATGATGCCGCCGATGACCACCGTCTCGCCGTCGCTCACCGCGTCGACGTCGACCTCGATGGCGTGGTCCAGGAAGCGGTCCAGCAGCACCGGCGAATCGTTCGAAACGCTGACTGCCTCGCGCATGTAGCGCTTGAGCTCATCGACGCTGTGGACGATATCCATGGCCCGGCCGCCCAGCACGTAGGACGGGCGCACCACTAGCGGAAAACCGACTTCCGCGGCCAGCACGACCGCCTCTTCGGGTGTGCGCGCCGTGCGGTTCGGCGGCTGCTTCAGGCCCAGCCGGTTCAGCAGGTCCTGGAATCGCTGGCGATCCTCGGCCAGGTCGATCGAATCCGGGCTGGTGCCGATGATGGGCACCCCGGCGGCTTCCAGGTCGCGCGCCAGCTTCAGCGGGGTCTGCCCGCCGAACTGCACGATCACCCCCTCGGGCTTTTCCAGCTCGATGACCGCCAGCACGTCTTCCAGCGTCAGCGGCTCGAAGTACAACCGGTCCGAGGTGTCGTAGTCGGTGGAAACCGTCTCCGGGTTGCAGTTGACCATGATGGTCTCGAAATCGAGCTCGCGCATGGCCATCGCCGCGTGCACGCAGCAGTAATCGAACTCGATGCCCTGCCCGATCCGGTTGGGCCCGCCGCCGAGCACCAGGATCTTGCGCCGGTCGGTGGGTTCGGCCTCGCAGTCACGCTCCCACGTGCCGTAAAGATAGGCCGTGGTGGTCGCGAATTCCGCGGCACAGGTATCCACCCGCTTGTAGACGCGCTGGACGTCCAGCGTCTGCCTCAGGTGACGGAGGACCCTTTCCTGGGTGCCCAGCACGCGCGCCAGCCTGGCGTCGGAAAAACCGTGGCGCTTGAGTTCGTGCAGTCTAGGCCCGTCGAGCGCGTCCAGGCCGCCGGTGCGAACCGAGGCCTCGAACTCGATGATCTCGAGGATCTGGTCCAGGAACCAGGGATCGATGTTGGACAGTCGCTGGACCTCGTCAAAATCCATGCCGCGCCTAAACGCCTCGGCGACATAGAGAATCCGCTCCGGGCCGGCCTCGCGCAGTTCGCGCTTGAGCAGTATTTCGGCGTCCAGGTCGGGGTGCGCTTCCAGCGGCAGTTCGTCGAACCCGTCCAGGCCCACCTCGAGGCTGCGCAGCGCTTTCTGCAGCGATTCCTTGAACGTTCTTCCGATCGCCATCGCCTCGCCCACCGACTTCATTTGGGTGGTCAGCCGCTTGCTGGACGCTGGGAACTTCTCGAACGCGAAGCGCGGGATCTTGGTGACGATGTAGTCGATGGTCGGCTCGAAAGAGGCCGGCGTGGCGCCGCCGGTGATTTCGTTTTCCAGCTCGTCCAGGGTGTAGCCCACGGCGAGCTTGGCAGCGACCTTGGCGATCGGAAAGCCGGTGGCCTTGGACGCCAGCGCCGACGAGCGCGACACGCGCGGGTTCATCTCGATGACCACCATCCGGCCGTCTTCGGGGTTGATCGCGAACTGGACGTTGGAACCGCCGGTTTCCACGCCGATCTTGCGCAGCACCGCGATGGAGGCGTCGCGCATCCGCTGGTATTCGCGATCGGTCAGGGTCTGGGCCGGCGCGACGGTGATCGAATCGCCGGTATGAATGCCCATGGGGTCGAGGTTCTCGATCGAGCAGATGATGATGCAGTTGTCGACGCGGTCGCGCACCACCTCCATCTCGAATTCCTTCCAGCCGAGCACCGACTCCTCGAGCAGCACTTCATTGGTCGGCGACAGCTCCAGGCCATTGGCGACGATCTCGACGAATTCCTCGGCGTTGTAGGCAATGCCGCCGCCCGAGCCGCCCAGCGTGAACGAGGGCCGGATGATGGTCGGGAAACCGATGCGCTGCTGGATTTCCATGGCCTGGTCCAGCGTGCGCGCGATTTCCGAGACCGGCGATTCGAGCCCGATTTCGGACATGGCGTTCTTGAACCGCTCGCGGTCCTCGGCCATGTCGATCGCGTCCCTGGACGCGCCGATCAGTTCGACGCCGAATTCCTCCAGCACGCCCTCGCGCACCAGGTCGAGCGCGCAGTTCAGCGCGGTCTGGCCACCCATGGTGGGCAGCAGCGCATCGGGACGTTCCTTGGCGATGACCTCGCGCACGAAATCCCAGCGCACCGGCTCGATGTAGACCGCGTCGGCGATCTCGGGGTCGGTCATGATCGTGGCCGGGTTCGAATTGACCAGGATCACCCGGTAGCCTTCGGCGCGCAGCGCCTTGACCGCCTGCACGCCGGAATAGTCGAACTCGCAGGCCTGCCCGATGACGATCGGGCCGGCGCCGATGATCAGGATCGACTTCAGGTCGTTACGCTTCGGCATGATTGCGATCCATCATTTGAACGAAGTGGTCGAAAAGCGGCCGCAGGTCATGCGGTCCGGGGCTGGCTTCCGGGTGCCCCTGGAAGCCGAACGCCGGCGAACCCTCGATGCGGATGCCCTGGAGGCTGCCGTCGAACAGCGACTTGTGGGTGGCCGTCACGCTGTCCGGCAGGCTGTCTTCGTCGACCGCGAAGCCGTGGTTCTGGCTGGTGATCAGCACCCGGCCGGTCGCCAGGTCCTGCACAGGATGATTGGCGCCGTGATGGCCGAACTTCATCTTGACCGTCCTGGCGCCGGCGGCCAGCGCCAGCAGCTGGTGGCCAAGGCAGATGCCGAAGGTCGGAATCCGGCGCGCGAGAATTTCGCGGATGGTTTCGATCGCGTAGCCGCACGGCTCCGGATCGCCCGGCCCGTTGGTCAGCATGAAGCCGTCCGGCTTCAGCGCAACGGCCTGGTCGAGTGGAAAGTCTGCCGGCACCACGGTGACCCGGCATCCGGCATCGACCAGCAGCCGGAGAATGTTGCGCTTGGCGCCGAAATCGTAGGCCACGACGTGAAGCGGCTGGCCCTCGGCACGGACCCTTGGCAAGCGCGATTCGATCGCCGGCGAACCCTCGGTCCACGGATAGGCTTCGGAACAGGAATTGGGTCGCGCAAGGTCCTGGCCGACCATCGGCGGACAGTTCCGGGCCTGTTCCAGCGCCTCGGCCGGGTCGATATTCTCGCCGCTGACGATGCAGCCGTTCTGCGCCCCGCTCTCGCGCAGCCGGACGGTCAGGGCGCGCGTGTCGACACCGCCGATCGCGACCACGTTCTGGTCGCGCAGCCATTCGGGCAAGCTCTGGGTCGCCCGCCAGGAACTTGTGCGCCGCGGGCAATCGCGCACGATCAAGCCGGCCGAACGGGCACGATCGGACTCCATGTCTTCCGGGTTCACGCCGGTATTGCCGATGTGCGGCATGGTCAGAGTAACCAGTTGGCCGGCGTAGCTCGGGTCTGTAAGAATCTCCTGGTACCCGGTCATGGCGGTATTGAAAACAACCTCGCCCACGGCTGCTCCGGGTGCGCCAAAACCGAGCCCGGAAAACAGCGTGCCGTCTTCCAGTGCCAGAACCGCTTTATGTTGGGACAAATCGCTCTCCAGACATGCGAAACGGGGCGTGGAGAGCCCCGTCCGTCGAATTCCGGGCCCAATGCCCGGCGCTCGAAAGAGGATTGTAATTGAAAACGGTTCCCGGTTTCCGGTTTCCGGACAAACGGTGGTCGGTGATCGGGGCTCGTTTCGTCGTTTCGTTTCCGAGTTGCCGGGCCCGGCGCAGGAGCGGTCTCCAGGCCGCGATCAGCCCATCTACCAGGTCGGCGCCTGGAGACGCCTCCTACAAAAAGACGGTGCCCCGAACCGGGAAACCGTGTTTTTTATTTCAATACGTCCCGCATCGAGTACAGCCCCGGCGACTTGCCGACCAGCCAGCGCGCCGCGTGCAGGGCGCCGCGCGCGAAGACCGCCCGGTCGGCCGCCTTGTGGGCAAGCTCCAGCCGTTCGCCGTCGCCGAGGAACATCACCGTGTGCTCGCCCGCCGCGTCGCCGCCGCGAATCGACTGGTATCCGATCTCGCCGCTGGCGCGAGCACCCTCGCGGTCGACGGTTCCCGCCTTGTCGTGATCGAGGCCGCGCGCGCTCGCCACCGCGCGTCCCAGCGCCAGCGCGGTGCCCGACGGCGCATCGACCTTCCAGCGATGATGAATTTCGGAAATCTCGGCGTCGAAAGTCGACGGCAAGCCGGCCGCCGCGCGCTCGACCAGGTCCAGCAGCAGGTTCACGCCGATGGAAAAATTGGCCGCCTGACAGATCGGAATGAATTCGGATGCAGCGGCAATCCGCGACTGGTCCGATGCATCGAGCCCGGTGGTCCCGATCACGCAGGGGATTCCATGGTTGCTCGCATACGCCAGGCTGTTCATGCAAAGCTCGGGGCGGGAGAAGTCGATGATCACGTCGCCGGAGCGTGCATCGTCGAAGAACTGTTCGGCGGAAGCGCGCCCGACGATCTCCAGGTCGTCGCTCTCGGCAACCAGCGCTTCGATCACCCGCCCCACCTTCCCGGTGGCTCCGCTCAGCAGAATTTTCAGGGGCATTTGGGTTGTACCAGCGGGAACGTGATGGAGAGTATAGCCGCCGAGTTTCAACCCGTCGTGTTCACTACCCGTTCGTCGCGAGGGGCCGTCAGGTTGCGTGGCTGGGGCGTTGAACGACCGAGCGCCCCGCAGGCGTAGCCAAAGCTACGTCGAGGACGCGCGACAGAGTTCAACGCCGCAGACGCGTAACCTGACGGCGCCGCAGTAGAAGGGGTAGCGGACACGGCGGGTTCATAATCCCATTCGGTCGAAGAAATCCTTGACCGAATCCGTCCAGCTTCTCGACTTGGGGCTGTGCTTGTCGGTGTCGCCTTCCTCCAGCGTTTCCTGGAGCTGCTTGAGCAGATCCTTCTGCTCGCGCGTGAGGTTCACCGGTGTTTCGACCACAACGCGCACCATCAGGTCTCCCGGCCGATGGCTTCTGACCGATTGCACACCTTTGGACTTGAGTCGAAACGTCTTGCCGGTCTGGGTTTCGGCCGGCACCTTCAGCGCTACCGAACCGTCCAGCGTCGGCACCTTGATCTGCCCGCCGAGGATGGCGGTCGTCACGGGAATCGGGATTTCGGCATAGAGCTGGTCGCCGTCGCGCTTGAACAGCTTGTGCGGGCGCACCTGGATGTCGACGTACAGGTCGCCTGCGCTACCGCCCTGCGCGCCGGCACCGCCCTCGCCGCTCAGGCGTATCCGGTCGCCGTCGTCGACGCCGGCGGGCACCTTGACCTGAAGCGTGCGCGTCTCTCGCACCTGTCCGGAGCCGTCGCAAACGTTGCACGGGTCGCTGATCTCGCGGCCCGATCCTCCGCAACTGGGGCAGGTCTGCTGCACCGAGAAGATGCCCTGCTGCATCCGCACCTGGCCGGCGCCGCCGCAGGTGGAACAGACCTTCATCTTTCCGCTGGTGGAGCCCGACCCGCTGCAGTTCGAACACTTGCCGATGCCGGGCACCCGGATCTCGCGCGTAACGCCCTGGACCGCTTCTTCCAGGTCGACTTCCAGCGTATAGCGCAGGTCGTGCCCGCGATTGGACCGTGCGCCGCCGCGGCGCCTGCCGCCGCCGAAAATATCGCCGAAAATATCGCCGAAGATGTCGTTGATGTCGCCGAATCCGGAAGCGCCCGCGCCGCCGCCGAACCCGCCGCCCTGGCCGTTGACCGCATCGTGGCCGAACCTGTCGTAGGCAGCGCGCTTCTGGTCGTCCTTGAGCACTTCGTAGGCCTGCTTGGCTTCCTTGAAGCGATCCTGGGCCGAGTCGTCGTCGGGATTGCGATCGGGGTGATACTTCATCGCAAGACGGCGATAGGCCTTTTTCAGGTCATCGGCCGATGCATCCCGACTGACGCCCAGTACTTCGTAGTAGTCACGCTGGCTCATTCAACTGCTCTTTTTCGATGCTTTCGGGTCGGTGAATTTCGTTCGATTCCTTTCAACGCAAACTGCCGCCAGGAAGGCGGCAGGTTGCGTGCCGGGCCATTATTGCAGGATGCCCGAGCTTACTTCTTGTCCTCGTCGTCGACTTCGGTGAACTCGGCGTCGACCACGTCTTCGGGCGATTCGCCGGAGGCTTCCGATTCTCCGGCAGCACCGGCTTCGCCGCCGTCCGCGCCGCCGTCGGCCTGGGCCGCGGCCTGGTAGAGCGCGGTACTGGCCTGCTGAAGCTCGTTGACGGCCGAATCGATGGCGTCCTTGTCGTCGCCCTTGATGGCCTCCTCGACCTTCTCGATCGCAGCCTCGACCGGCTTGCGGGTCGACTCGTCGATCTTGTCTTCCTGCTCCTTGAGCATCGAGCGGGTCGAGTGCGCCAGCGCCTCGGCGCTGTTGCGGGTGGTCACAAGCTCGTGGAATCGCTTGTCTTCCTCGCGATGCGCCTCGGCGTCGGAGACCATCTTCTCGATCTCGTCCTCGCTCAGGCCCGAACCGGCCTTGATCTCGATGCGCTGCTCCTTGCCGGTCTCCTTGTCCTTGGCCGAGACGTGCAGGATGCCGTTGGCGTCGATGTCGAAGGTGACCTCGATCTGCGGCATGCCGCGCGGCTTCGGCGGGATGCCGGCCAGGTCGAAGCGCGCCAGCGACTTGTTGGCCGCGGCCTGTTCGCGCTCGCCCTGCAGCACGTGCACGGTCACCGCGCTCTGGTTGTCCTCGGCGGTCGAGAACGTCTGCGAGGCCTTGGTCGGAATCGTCGTGTTCTTCTCGATCAGCTTGGTGAACACGCCGCCCAGGGTCTCGATGCCCAGCGACAGCGGCGTGACGTCGAGCAGCAGCACGTCCTTGACGTCGCCCTGCAGCACACCGCCCTGGATGGCCGCACCGACTGCCACGGCTTCATCGGGGTTGACGTCCTTGCGCGGCTCGCGGCCGAAGAAGTCCTGCACGGCCTTCTGCACCATCGGCATGCGGGTCTGACCGCCGACCAGGATCACTTCGTTGACGTCGCCGATCTTCAGGCCGGCGTCGTTGAGCGCGGTCTTGCACGGCTCGATGGAACGCTTGACCAGGTCCTCGACCAGCGATTCGAGCTTGGCCCGCGTGACCTTGATGTTGAGGTGCTTGGGACCGGACTGGTCGGCCGTGATGTACGGCAGGTTGACCTCGGTCTGCTGGGCCGACGAGAGCTCGATCTTGGCACGCTCGGCGCCTTCGCGCAGGCGCTGCAGCGCAAGCGGATCCTTGCGCAGGTCGACGCCCTGGTCCTTCTTGAACTCGGCGATCAGGTAATCCTGCAGGCGGTTGTCGAAATCTTCGCCGCCGAGGAAGGTGTCGCCGTTGGTCGCCAGCACTTCGAACTGCATTTCACCGTCCACGTCGGCGATCTCGATGATCGAGACGTCGAAGGTGCCGCCGCCGAGGTCGTAGACGGCAACCTTGCGGTCGGCGCCCTTCTTGTCCAGACCGTAGGCCAGCGCGGCCGCAGTGGGCTCGTTGATGATACGGCGCACGTTGAGGCCGGCGATCTTGCCGGCGTCCTTGGTGGCCTGGCGCTGCGAATCGTTGAAGTAGGCCGGTACCGTGATCACGGCTTCGGTGACTTCCTCGCCCAGGTAATCCTCGGCGGTCTTCTTCATCTTCATGAGCACGCGCGCCGAAACTTCGGGCGGCGCCATCTTCTTGTCGCCGACCTGGACCCATGCATCGCCGTTGTCGGCTTCGATGATCTTGAAGCCGACCAGATCCTTGTCCTTCTGGACGACCTTCTCGGAGTACTTGCGGCCGATCAGGCGCTTGACCGCGTAGAGCGTGCGATCCGGGTTGGTGACGGCCTGGCGCTTGGCCGGCTGTCCGACCAGCACTTCGTCGTCCTTGGTGAATGCCACGATGGACGGGGTCGTACGGTCACCCTCGGCGTTTTCTATCACCCGGGTCTTGCCGCCTTCCATCACGGCCACGCAGGAATTGGTCGTTCCCAAGTCAATGCCGATTATCTTGCTCATGTCAAATAAGTCCTGTAGTTCGGTTCCTGAAAAATTTCGCTGCGCCGATTGCCTCGACAATTGCCGCGACAATTGTTGCGACTATCGTTGCGCGCCTTCATGCCTTGGTTAGTGGGGCCCGGACCGCACAATTTCAAACCCTTTTTCTCCAGCGACGCGCGGCCGGGCGAATTCACTTGGCGACGATCACCCGCGCCGGGCGGATCAGGCGCTCGTTGAGCATGTAACCCTTCTGCAGCACTTGCGCGACGGTGTCGGGCTCGAACTCGTCACTGGGCCGGGTCGCCATCGCCTCGTGCCAGCTGGGATCGAAGCGCTCGCCGACCGGGTCCAGCACTTCCAGGCCGTGCGAGGTCAGGACCTGCAGCGCCTGCTTGCGCGTCAGCTCGAGGCCTTCGTAGGCGGCCTGCGCGTTTTCCGCATCGGCCGACGAAAGCGCCTGGTCCATCGAGTCGAGCACTTGCACCAGGTCCCGCATCACCGCTTCCAGCGCGAACTTGCGCGACTTCGCCATTTCACGCTCGAGCCGCTTCTCGCGGTTGTCCATTTCGGCCTGAAGCCGCAGCATCGCTTCGCGCATGCGGGCTAGCTCTTCATTTCCCGACTCGCCGCGGGCCCGGTCTTCGCTGCCGGAAGCCGCCGCCGTCTCGGCGTCTTTTTCCTTGCCGGCATCGGCGGCGTTCGGCGAGCCGTCGGAATCTTTCATCTGCTCGGTCGCATCATCGATATCGTTGCGGTCTTCCTGGTTCATTGCTTTCTGGACTCCTGGTGAAACGCCGCGCGACCGGCGCGGCGCCTGAACGAGATGATTGGCGTTGTTCGCCAACATGGGGCCCGGTTTCGGTGATTGCAACCGATACAATAGGCGGGCCGGGCGGCGTTGGACAATGCGCAGCCGGCATGGCCCTGAACCGGAACGGACCTTCAAGCAGATGCTGCGCTCGCTCGCGATTCGTAACTTCACCATCATCGACCAGCTGGAACTGGCGTTCGAGCCGGGTTTCGGCGCGATTACCGGCGAAACCGGCGCCGGGAAGTCCATTCTCATCGATGCCCTGGGTCAGCTGCTCGGCGACCGCGGCGAGTCGACGCTGGTCGCCGAGGGCTGCAAGCAGGCCGACCTGAGCGCCGGGTTCGAACTTTCGCCGGACCATCCCGCACGCACCTGGCTGCGCGAGCAGGCCATCGAGGACGAAGGCGGGCTCCTGCTGTTGCGGCGCGTGATTCCCGCGGACGGCGCATCCCGGGCCTGGATAGACGGCCAGCCGGCCACCATCGGCCAGCTGCGCGAACTCGGTGCGTTGCTGGTCGACATACACGGCCAGCACGAACACCAGCGACTGATGGATGCCGCCTACCAGCGCCGGTGGCTTGACCGGCAGGTCGGCAACGAGGTGCGCGAGCGGGTTGCAGCCCGGACGCGCGAACACGACGAGGCCGAACAGGCCCTCGAAACCCTGATACGAGAGTCCGGAAGCGACGACCCCGAAACGCTGCAGTTCCAGCTCGCGGAACTCGATCGCCTGGACCTTCAGGAAAACGAGTTCGAGCAGCTCGAAATCGACCAGCGCCGGCTGGCCTCGGTTGACGAGCTGCAGCGCGCCTACGCCGAAGCGCTGGATGCGCTCAGCGGCGAGGAGCGCGCCGCGGCCGGCCTGGCGCACAGGGCGGGCCGGGCGCTGGAATCGCTTTCCGACCGCGAACCGGAAATCGCCGAAATCCTGGAAATGATCGGAACCGCCCAGGTCAACCTCGACGAGGCCGGCAACGCCCTGCAGCGCCTCAATGAATCGCTGGAAAGCGATCCGGCGCGCCTGGAGCAGGTCGAGCAGCGACTGGCCCGGGCCATATCGCTTGGCAGGAAGCACCGTGTCGAACCCGACGCGCTTCCCGGGGTGCGAGCCGAACTGGCGCGTCGGCTCGAACGCGTCGATCGGTTTCAGGCCGAGCGCGAGTCGGCCGAGAAGACCGTGGCCCTGGCCCGCAAGGCCTGGCAGGAAGCGGCCCGCGCGCTGCACGACGCGCGCGTCGACGCCGCGGACGGCATCAGCGGCAAGGTCGCGCAGGCGCTGTCGCAGCTCGGAATGATCGACGCGAAACTGGAATTCGATCTGGATTTCGACCCCGCGGCCCCGGTGTCGGCCAACGGTGCCGATCGAGTCGAAATCCTGTTCAGCGCCAACCCCGGCCAGTCCCCTCGTCCGCTCAAGCGCGTGGCGTCTGGCGGCGAGTTGTCACGGCTCAGCCTGGCGATGATCATCGGGACGGCCGAAAGCGCCGAAGGGCGCGTGCGGATTTTTGATGAAATCGATGCCGGGGTGGGCGGCGAAACCGCTCACGCGGTAGGCCGATTCCTGAAACAGGCAAGCGAGGCCGGACAGGCGTTCTGCGTGACTCATCTCGCGCAGGTCGCCGCCCGCGCCGATTGTCAGTTCAGGGTCGTCAAGCAGCCTGAAAACGCGTCCACGCGGGTACGCATCGATCGCCTTGACGGTGAACAGCGCGTCGTCGAACTGGCCCGGATGCTGGGATCGGCAGACTCCGAGACCAGCCGGCGTCATGCCGAGAGCATGTTGAAGGCCGAATAAGCAGCCCTGACGGATTCAGCGCCGTTTCTTGTCCGGGTTCTTTCGCACGTAAAGCACGAGGGCATGGTCGATGATCTCGAAGCCGTGCTTGGCTGCGATCTGCTCCTGCAGGCGCTCGATCTCCTCGTCGAAGAACTCGACGACTTCACCGGTCTCCAGATCCACCATGTGATCGTGATGATCGCCCTCTTCGAGCTCGTAACAGGCTTGCGGTGCGCGCCCGGAGCCGTCGTCGAACATGTGCTTGCGCACCAGTCCGGCGGACTCGAACTGGTTGAGGACCCGATAGACGGTGGCCAGCCCGATATCCTCGCCCTGGTCGATCAGCAATCGGTGGACATCGTCGGCGGTGACGTGCTTCTGGGTCGCCGCATCCAGCAATTGAAGGATGCGCAACCGCGGCAGTGTCACCTTCAGCCCGGCCCTGCGAAGCTCACGTGTTTCTTCGGACATGCGATTAACACCGATTTTAGGACTGTGTATTGTATCATTTTGCCTGCTGTTCACCGGATTACACCGCTTTATGCTCCGAATCGCTTCCCTGCTCCTGGTCCTGCTGGTCACCGGCTGCAACGTAGTTTACAAACAGAACATCCAGCAGGGCAACGTGCTCGATCGCGAGGACATGGAACGCCTGGAGACCGGGATGACCAAGCGCCAGGTCATGGTCCTGCTGGGCTCGCCGGCCGTTCAGAGCCCGTTTCATGCCGATCGCTGGGACTACATCAACTCGTTCGCCCCGCGCGGCGGCAAGGCCGAGCGGCGCACGCTTACAGTCGAATTCGAAAACGACCGTGTGGTCGATTTCAGCGGCAACTACCTTGACAATGCCGAAATCGCGGGCACCGATCTGGAAGACCTGGAAATCATCGATCCCAACACCAACCAGCCGGTGCTCCCCCCGCGCGACATCGACGACGACCCCATCCCGACCCGAAACGATCCGGACGGCGGCTGAATCGGCACGCCCGGCGCTAGCGCTGTCGCTTCGCCTCGGCGGCCATCCGTCTGGCGACCTTGGGATCCACCTTCAGCGGGCGGTAGATTTCGACCCGATCGCCGTCGCGCAACCGGTCTCCCGGTGAACGCCGGTCGGCAAAAACACCGAGACGTTCAGGGTTTATCTCCAGCTCGGGGAAGCGTTCGCGCAGTCCCGAGCGCTCGATCGCGTCAGCCACGGTCGCGCCTTCGGCAAGCCTGACGGGCACGACCAACTGCAGTTCCGGCCAGGCGACCGCGACTTCGACGTCAATCCCCGCTTCTTCTTCAGCCACCGTCGTACAAGGCGTCGGCGCGTCGGCAGAAGTCGTCGACCATGCGGTTGGCCACGCTGACGAACCCGCGGCTGAAGGCGGCCACCAGCATCGGATTGTCGAATTCGAATCCCAGCGATAGCTGGACCCGGCTGCCGATGCCCAGGTCGGAAAAATGCCATTCCCCGGAGAAATGGCGGAATGGTCCCTCGGCCAGGTTAAGCCGCAGAAGCTCACCGGGAATGAGGTCGTTGCGCGTGGCGATTCGCCGGTTGATGCCGGCGACCGAAACGACCAGCGACGCATACTGATGATCGTCGGTTTCCTCGTAGCACTCGGCATCGACCACCCATGAGAGAAACTCCGGATAGCGCTCGACGTCGCGAACCAGGTCGAACATCTGCATCGGGCTGTAGCTGACGAGGGCTGAACGTTGTATCTCGGGCATGGGGCGAAATGATACCTGATGAGATAGACTGAATTTCTGATCGTTTTCAAGCGAGGCACTGGTGAGTTCAGAAGGAAAATCAAAGAATTCGGGCTCGACGCATGGCTCCACGATCGCGCTGAACAAGCGGGCTCGGTTCGAATATCACCTGGAAGAGCGCATCGAGGCCGGCGTTTCGCTGCTCGGCTGGGAGGTCAAGGCGCTGCGCGCGGGCAACATCCAGTTCGGCGAAAGCCACGTGCTGGTGCGCGGCGGCGAGGCATTCCTGTTCGGCTGCGTCATCAACCCGCTCACGTCGGCCTCCACCCACGTCGACCGTGACCCCATGCGCACGCGCCGCCTGCTTCTGCACAAGCACGAACTCGCAAGACTGATCGGCCAGGTGGAGCGCAAGGGCTACACGCTGATCCCGACCGCCATGTACTGGAGCCGGGGCAGGGTCAAGGTCGAAATCGCGCTGGCCAAGGGCAAGAAGCAGCACGACAAGCGACGCACCGAAAAGGAGCGCGACTGGCAGCGCGAAAAGGGCAGGATCCTCAAGCAGCGCTGATCTTTACCGGCAATTGGCGTAGACTCGCCATGGAAGGCTGATCGATCGGAACTTTTTCCGGACCGGGCAGTCATATTTTTCGAACAAGTTTTCCGGGGGCGTTCTGGCTTCGACGTGGATCGGACGTACCCTGGGGCATGCCGAGGAGGCAGCAATCCTCGTAAAACCTGGCTGCAAATTGTTAGTTGCCAACGACGACAACTACGCACTAGCCGCCTAAAAACCGGCTTGCTCTCCCCCGTTTGAGCCTGCGCTTTCGACGGGAGATCACTTAGCAGGATCGCATCAGGTCGAGTTTCGGGGCCTGGTGTTAAATCAAACCGCAACTGGCCGGCATGCATGCCCTGCCCCTCGGGCGGCATGACGGCGAGAAAAAATCGAGCGGGCTAAGCATGTAGAACCAGGATCAGATGGTTTGCGGACGCGGGTTCGACTCCCGCCGCCTCCACCAGATCCCCGGAAGGGCCGGCAGAAATGTCGGCCCTTTTTTATCCCGCCTTATTCACCACCCTTCCTACTGCGACGCCGCCAGGCCCGCGTCTGCGGCGTTTCGCTCGGTCGCAAGTCCTCAACGTACAGGCGAGTACGCCTGCGGCCTGCTCGGTCGCGAAACGCCGCAGACGCGAGCCTGACAGCGCCTCGCGACGGAAGAGTGGTGAATAAGGCGGGTTTATTTCCGGCGAGAATCGAACCCGCTCTCTCGTTCCGGCCACCCCTGTCGACCGGGTTATTGACGACCGTCAACTTGTATCGCACCATGGCGGTCTATTCTCGAGTTGCACCCCGTGAATCCAGAGGTTCTCAATGCTTGACGTTAGCCCCGGAGTCGTCTGTCGCCTGATCGACCTCGCGCGTGAATTCCACGCCCAGCAGGAAATTACGATCGAAAACGAGCCGCAGGCGCTGGATGACGACTGGCAGTCGCAGATCCTCGAGCCCCACGCCGAGGATCCGATACTGGAAGAGTTCTGCTCGGTCGTTGCCGATCTCAATCCCGACCAGCAGCAGCAGGTCGTCGGCCTGCTGTGGCTCGGTCGCGGGGATTACGAGCTGGACGAATGGGACGATGCGCTGGACTACGCGGCCGATGCGTGGAACGAGCAGACCGGCGAATATCTCCTGGCCCACCCGATGCTGGCGGAGCACCTGACCATGGGACTCGAACAGCACGGCTACGAATGCGGATGATCAACGAGCAACACATTTCGGTCTGACCTCGGCAGCGGCGCCGACGGCAGGCCGTGAACAGCGGGAGTCGTTCTTGTAATAGGATTGATTTCCCGCTCAAGTTCCAGGACTCGATGATTAGCGCATCCCTAGCGGTTGTTTCCGGCCTGATTCTGCTGTTGTGGTCGGCCGACCGATTCGTCGAGGGCGCCGCCTCGGTGGCCCGCCATTTCGGTATGTCGGCGCTGCTGATCGGCATGGTGATCGTCGGCTTCGGCACGTCGGCGCCGGAAATGCTGGTCTCGGCACTGGCCTCGTCGCAGGGCAACCCCGGCATCGCGCTGGGCAACGCCTACGGTTCCAATATCACGAACATCGCGCTGATCCTCGGCATTACTGCCCTGATCAGCCCGATTGCGGTGCAGTCCAGCATCCTCAAGAAGGAGTTGCCGGTCCTGCTGGCCATCACGCTGATCGCCGCCTGGCAGTTGCTGGACGGCGAAATCACGCGCTTCGACGGCTTCGTGCTGCTCGGCCTGTTCGCAGCGCTGATGGGTTGGTCGATCTGGCAGGGCACGCGTTCGCCGGAAGACCACATGGGCGAGGAGTTCGAGCAGGAACTTGACCAGCGGGCCATGCCACCGGCCAGGGCCGCGATCTGGCTGATTATCGGCCTGCTTGTGCTGATCGCGAGTTCCCGCCTGCTGGTCTGGGGTGCGGTCGAGATCGCGCAGGGCTTCGGCGTCAGCGACCTGGTGATCGGCCTGACCGTGATCGCGGTCGGCACATCGCTGCCGGAACTGGCTTCGTCACTGATCGCGGCCCGGAAGGGCGAACACGACATCGCCCTGGGCAACATCGTCGGGTCGAACATGTTCAATACCCTGGCCGTGGTCGGCATCGCCGGAACGATTCACCCGATGACGATCGAACCGGCCGTGCTTTCTCGGGACCTGCCGGTCATGGGCCTGCTGACGGTCTCCCTGTTCGTGTTCGGCTACGGCTGGCGCGGGCGACAGGGCCGCATCAGCCGGTTCGACGGCGGGCTCTTGCTGGCCGCCTACCTCGCGTACACGATCTACCTGGTCGCTTCGATAATGTGAGCGCGCGTTTGCCGGGCCGCGGACCGGCGCGCAGTTGCAAACTGTCTCATCAGGGCTTGGCGACCGAGGCTCTGCGCAAGCGATCGGCAACCGCTTCCCAGCCCGGAGAATCCGGCGGCGATTCGGCCAGGATGCGGTCGGGCCGATAGAGATCGGCCCGGCGAAGCTCGGCATACAGCGCACGCGCGAACTGAACCGGCTGACGCGGCATCTCGACCCACAACGCCTCCTCGGCCGCCGCCGGCGCTTCGCGCCTGGCCAGGACCGCAACCCGCTCGCCGGCGTTCAGGCAGTCCGCCACGCGCACATCCATCGCCTCGGCAGTCACCAGTTCCACCGGCGCGCCGGGCGCGTAGTGCGACGCCAGCCGGCCGGATGCCCGCGGCCCGTCCTCGTCGGCGACCCGCTCCAGCGGCTGGCCGAGCTCGGCCTCGAGCGCATCGACGCGGATCATGCCGGGCCGCAGAAGTCTCGGCCGGTCCCCGGTCAGGTCCACGATGGTCGATTCCACGCCGACGGTGCACCGACCGCCGTCGACGACCGCCGCCACCTCTTCGCCGAACTCCTGCTCGACATGCTCGGCCGTCGTGGGGCTCACGTGCCCGAAGCGGTTGGCCGAAGGCGCGGCCAGCGCGCCGCCGAAAGCCCGCAGCAGCCCGAGCGCGGCCGGATTCCCGGGCACCCTCAAGCCAACCGTGTCCTGGCCTCCGGTGATCGCGTCCGACACGTCTGGTGCCCGCCTGAGCACCAGCGTCAGCGGACCGGGCCAGAACATGTCGGCAAGCCGGCGCGCCGCATCGGGAATTTCCGTGGCCCAGTCATCCAGGGCCGCGGCCGAAGGCAGGTGGACGATGACCGGATGATCCTCGGGCCGGCCCTTCGCTCGAAAGATGCCGCGCACGGCCTCGGGGTTGCCGGCGTCGGCACCCAGCCCATAGACGGTCTCGGTCGGAAACGCCACGAGCTTTCCGGCGCGCAGCATTGCCGCGGCACGCGCCAGGTCGTCCGGGCTGTCGCTCAGCCTGATCATTGCCGCCCCATCACGTCTGGAATTTTTCCGGGCGCAGCACTTCCACCTCGCCGAGCAGCAGAATCATCGCGTAGTTGTCGTAGTACTTCTGTTGCAGGTGCGACGCGATGCGACGCGCCGTGGCCTCGTCGCAGACCACTTCGAGCCGGATGTTGCTGTCGGTTTCCCAGCCGGCCTCTCGAACGCCGCGATTGCCCTTGCCGCGCGCATTGGTGATCGTGTAACCGCGCGCGCCCAGCCGCTCGATGTCGCGCACGAGTTGGGGTTCGAGCACGCTCTCGGTCACTACCGTCAACAGCTTGAGTACGTAGGATCGATCCTGGGTCATGTCTCACCCACCTCCTGGCAGGGTGTGCAGGAACTCGGCGTAACGCCAGTACAGCGGGATGCCGATCAGCACATTGAACGGGAAAGTAATTCCCAGCGACGCGGTGAGCGAAAGCGTGGGATTGGCCTCCGGCACCGAGATGCGCATGGCCGCGGGCACCGCGATATAGGAAGCACTGGCCGCCAGCGTCGCGAGCAGCATGGTGCCGCCGGGCGACAGGCCAAGCGCCAGCCCCAATGCGCCGCCGACCAGCGCGCCGAACAGCGGCATCGCCACCCCGAACGCGATCAGGAACGGCCCGTGCTGGCGCAGGCTGCCGGCACGGGTGGCCGCGATCAGGCCCATTTCGAGCAGGAATACCGCGAGGATGCCCTTGAACAGGTCGAAGAACAGCGGCTCGATGGAGACCAGCGCCTCGGGATCCGACAGCCACCCGATCAGCAGGCCGCCTATCAACAGCACGATGCCCTTGCCCAGGAATACCTCGTGCATCACCTCGCCCCAGCGGGTCTGGCTCTTGCGGCCGCGCACCAGCATGATCCCGACCAGGATGGCCGGCACCTCCAGCACCACGAGCAGCACCGGCATCTGCGCTTCGAAGGCGATGTTGCTCGACGCCAGCCAGGCGACCGCCACCGCGTAAGTGCCCACGCTGACCGAGCCGTAGTGCGCCGCGATGGACGCGGCATCGACCCGCTTGAAGCGACCGACAAGCAGCAGCACCGGGAAGGCCACCAGCGGCAGGAACACGCCCATGGCGATCGCGGCAAGGATGTCCGGCAGCAGATCGAGGAATGGCTGGCGCGCAAGCTCGACACCGCCCTTGAGCCCGATCGACAGCAGCAGCAGGATGCTGACGAACTCGTAGACCGCCGACGGCAGTCGGAGCTCGGACTTCAGCAACCCGGCGATCAGGCCGAGCAGGAAAAACAGGATGATCGGATCCATCAGCCGCGCTCGACCCGCCAGCGCAGCTTCTGACCGGCGCGCAGCGGCACCAGCGGCTCGGCGTCGGTGCCCAGCACATCGGGCACTTGCCATTCGTCCCGGCTCAGCGTGATCGTTTCGCGATTGGCCGGCAGCCGGTAGAACTTCGGGCCGTGCAGGCTGGCAAAGCCTTCCAGCCGACCGAGCGCATCGACCTGGTCGAATACCTCGGCGTAGAGCTCCAGCGCGACCGGCGCGCTGTAGACCCCGGCGCAGCCGCAATCCGATTCCTTGGCGCCGCGCGGATGCGGCGCAGAATCGGTACCCAGGAAGAACTTCGGGTTGCCGCCGGTCGCCGCCCCCACCAGCGCCCGGCGATGTTCCTCGCGCTTGATGATCGGCAGGCAGTAATGGTGCGGGCGCAGACCGCCGACGAACATGGAATTACGATTCATCAGCAGGTGGTGCACCGTGATGGTCGCGGCAACCCGGTCCGGCGCATCGGTCACGAAATCCACCGCATCGCGGGTGGTGACGTGCTCGAGCACCACGCGCAGCGCCGGAAAGTCGCGCACCAGCGGCTGCAGGTGCCGTTCTATGAATACTGCCTCACGGTCGAAGATATCGATTTCCGGATCGGTGACCTCGCCGTGAAGCAGCAGCGGCAGGTCGACGTCCTGCATCGCCTCAAGCGCCGGGCGCGCGTGCCCAAGGTCGGTGACCCCGGAATCGGAATTGGTGGTCGCGCCGGCCGGGTAGTACTTGACCGCGTGGACGAAACCGCTTTCGGCCGCGCGCCTGATCTCGTCGGGCGACGTGTTGTCGGTCAGGTACAGCGTCATCAGCGGCTCGAATGTCATGCCTTCCGGCAATGCATCCAGGATCCGCTGCCGGTACTCGGCGGCCGCGGCGACCGTGGTCACCGGCGGCTTGAGGTTCGGCATCACGATCGCCCGACGGAAGCACCGGGCCGTGGCTGGCACCACCTGCTCGAGCATTTTCCCGTCGCGCAGGTGCAGATGCCAGTCGTCCGGTCGAGTCAGGGTCATCGTTTGGGTGCTCATCAGCCGTTCGAACCGCGGGATCTGGGTGAATTGTACCCGGCCGGATCAAGCGGCGAACCGCCGATTAGTGGACCATGAGCGACACCAGCCAATGCCAGAACGGCACCGTCGCGGCCGAGAACAGCACGCCCCAGGCGACCATGGCGGAGGCCAGCGGCGGCGCCAGCCTCGCGCTGGAGGCCAGCGCCGCCGCGGTGATCATCGGCGGCATGCCGGATTCGAGCACCGCCACGTCGAGGATCGGCGAGTCGACCCCGACAAGCAGGCCGATCAGCAGCGCCGCGCCCGGCAGCAGCACCAGCTTGCCGGCAAGGCCGAATACCAGCGGCCAGCGGTACTCGGGCACCAGCTTCAACTTCAGCTGCAAGCCGACCGCGAGTGTGACCAGCGGAAGCAGCATGTCGGCAAAGGCCTCGGCCAGCGTCATCAGCCACTCGGGGAACCAGGCGTTGCCCAGCAGCAATGCGCCGACCAGGGCCGCGAACGGCGGAAACGTGACAATCCTGCGCGCGATGGTGCCGACCGTCGGGCTGGGCCCGTCGCCGAACCAGGCCAGCACGAGCAGCACGTGGGTGCAGACGATCAGGAACGAACCGAACTGGTCGTAGACCACGGCATATCGGACGTTGTCGGCGCCCAGCAGCGCCTCGATCAGCGGAAACCCCAGGAACGAGGTGTTGCCCAGCGGGATCAGCACCAGCAGCACCGCGGTCACCGGACGCGAGAAGCCGAAGGCGCGCGAGGCGAGCAGCACCATCGCCACCGTCAGCGCCAGCAGCACCCAGGGGATGAAGACCAGCGGCAACAGGTCCCAGGACGGCTCCAGCGTGGGGACGTGGATGAAGATCAGCGCCGGCAGGCACAGCACGATCACGACCCGGTTGAGCGTATCGGCTGCGTTGTCGGGCAGCACCCGCCCGGCGGCGAACAGCCGTCCCAGCGCGATCAGCAGCAGTATCGTGCCGTAGGCGGCCACCGGATCAGTAAAAGGGCCGATACCCCGCCGTGTTGACCCCCCGCTCGCTACGAGTCGTTGTCAACATGGCGGGGTCACTAAAGGCCTTCGAGCACGTCGGCGCCCTCGGGCACCTCGAACTCGAACACCGAAGCATCGATCTCGGGGTTGCGCTCGATATTGGTCAGCGTCAACCGGGTCGACTGGCCGAACGGGTCGAACAGGTCCAGCGTCGCAGGCTTGCCGTCGCGGAAGGTCAGCCGCGCCATCTCGATCTCGGCCTGGTCGGCCAGCGGCTCGAAGCGCAGCTGGTCCGGCCGGTCGGAAGGCAGTATCCGGTAGAACTTCTCGAGCAGTTCCGGCCGCGTCAGCACCAGCATGGGCGAATCTCCGGGCGCCGGCTGCGGCCGCACCGTCACCTGTTCGAGCGATTCGTCGTAATGCCACAGCTGCTCGCCGTCGGCCACGATCACCTGCGGAAACGGCTCCAGGTAATCCCAGCGAATCAGGTCCGGCGACTGGAAATACATCCGGCCCCGGCTCTCCTCGACCACCTCGTCGTTGCCGTCGACCGTGATCTGGCTGAACTCGGCGCTCAGGCTGTCGAGCCCGCGGGCAAAATCGTCGAGCAGCGCCCGCGCCTCCGGCTGAGCGACCGTGGAAGACGAAAACGCCGCAAGGAAAACCACGGCAACGAAAAACGGCTTGATCGATATCGAATTCATGCGCCAATTATGACCGCGATCGGATGAACCGTGGCTGAAGCGCGCGGAGGTCGGAGGTCGGTGGTCGGAAAGATTGGACAGGACGATTCCAGCTATGCTTCTCGAGGTTGCGGGATTGGCGCTGGAGCGTCGCGAGCGCTTCGCAGGGCGCGTCCGGCTGTACTCGAATTCCTCATGTACCTGATTCGTACACTGCGGATTCTGCGTTCCGGCGGCCACGCCCTGTGAAGCGCGCAGTAGCTCCAGCGTCAGTCCCGCGGGGGTGGGGCTGGGGCCAGGACCTCCCTTTGCCCATTGTGTTCGGGCGGACTCACGATCCCCTGCGCTTCCATTTCCTCGATCAGCCGCGCGGCCCGGTTGTAGCCGATCCGGAGCTGGCGCTGGACGCCGGAAATCGACGCTCGCCGGCTTTCCAGCACGTAGGCCACGGCCTTGTCGTAAAGCTCGTCCGACTCGTCGCCGGCGGCCGCCTCGGGCAGGCCCGTGGCCCCGACCTGCTGGCCGTCGGCCATGGTCTGGGAGTCGGACAATACTTCTTCGAGATAGTCGGGCTCGCCCTGGGCACGGAGCCATTCGACCACGCCGTGCACTTCGTGGTCGTCCACGAACGCGCCGTGGATGCGCTCGGGCAGTCCGCTTCCGGGCGGCAGGTAGAGCATGTCGCCGTGACCGAGCAGGTTCTCGGCGCCCTGCTGGTCGAGAATCGTGCGCGAATCCACCCGGGACGACACCTGGAACGCCATCCGGGTCGGAATGTTGGCCTTGATGAGCCCGGTGATCACGTCCACCGAAGGCCGCTGGGTGGCCAGGATGAGATGTATGCCCGACGCGCGCGCCTTCTGCGCCAGCCTCGCGATCAGTTCCTCGACCTTCTTGCCGACGATCATCATCATGTCGGCGAATTCGTCGACCACGACCACGATGAACGGCAGCTTCTCCAGATTCGGGCGCTCCTCGCCTTCGGCCAGCGTGCTCGGATCGACCATGGGATCGACGATCGGCTCGCCCCTGGCCTCGGCGTCGGACACTTTCCGGTTATAGCCGGCCAGGTTGCGCACGCCCAGCTGCGACATCAGCCGGTAGCGCCGCTCCATCTCGGCCACGCACCAGCGCAAGGCGTTGGCCGCCTCCTTCATGTCGGTGACCACCGGCGCCAGCAGGTGCGGAATGCCCTCGTAGACCGACAGCTCGAGCATCTTGGGGTCGACCATGATCATGCGCACCTGGTCGGGCGTGGCCTTGTAGATCAGGCTCAGGATCATCGAGTTGACCGCCACCGACTTGCCCGAGCCTGTGGTGCCGGCAACCAGCAGGTGCGGCATCCGGGCGACATCGGCCACCATGGGCCGACCGGAAATGTTCTTGCCCAGGCCCAGCGTCAGCGCCGAGCCGGATTTCTCGTAGGCCTCGGAGGCCAGGATCTCTCGCAGGTAGACGATCTCGCGCTTGGTGTTCGGAATCTCCAGCCCGATCACGCTCTTGCCCGGGATCACGTCGACCACGCGGACCGAAATCACGCTCAAGCCCCGCGCCAGGTCCTTGGACAGGTTGGAAATCTGGCTGCCCTTGACGCCTGCAGCCGGCTGTAGCTCGAATCGGGTGATCACCGGGCCGGGATGCACCGCGACCACCTCGACCTCGATGCCGAAGTCGGAAAGCTTGAGTTCCACCTGCCGGCTCATGGCCTTCAGCGTATCGGTGGAATAGCCAGGCGCCTGTTCGGGCGGCTCGTCGAGCAGGTCCAGCGGCGGAAGGCTGCCGGACGGCAGGTTCTTGAACAGCGACCGCTGGCTGAGCTTCTTTTTCGCCTTTTCGGTAGTGGTGTCCTCGACGCGCGGCTCGATTCGGACCTCGGGGCGCTTCTTGCGCTTGACCGTATCGGCCTTGCGCACCACCTCGCGCTCGGCCCGCGCGCGCCGCCCGGCCATCCAGTCGCGGCCCTCGGCGAGCTTGTTGCCGGCCCAGGCCCAGGCCTCGATCGCCCAGGCACCGACGCGATCGACCACGTTGATCCAGGAAATGCCGGTGAACAGCGTGATGCCGGCCAGCAGCACGGCCAGGTTGATCAGCGCCGCGCCGGTAAACCCAATCACCTGGATCATCGGCCCCGACAGCAGGTCGCCGACGATGCCGCCGGTATGCTCCAGGCTTCCGCGCGGCTGCATCTCGAACAGGATGCAGCCCGACAGCATGATCAGCAGCAGCCCGCCCAGCCGCACGCCCCACTCCGGCAGCCCCACCGGCTCCGAGCGCTCCTGCAGCAACTTGGCACCGGCCGCCCCCATCAGGAACGGCAGAAGCCAGGCCATGTAGCCGACGACCACAAGCAGGAAATCCGAAATCCAGGCGCCGAAACTCCCGCCGAGGTTGTTGACCACGCTGCCGCCGCTGCTGGAAAAACCGGGGTCGCGGACGTCGTGGGTCAGCAGCGTGATCAGCAGGTAGGCTGCAATGACGACGACGAACAGGAACAGCGATTCGAACAATCGCCGCTCGAGTTTTTCCGGGAATTGCGATTTTTCGGATTTGCGGGCGCTTCGAGCCAAACTTGAATTTCCTTCACAAGGCAGGGCTAAGTGATTATTTCAGATTATTTTTATCGCTTCCACCCCAGAGCGACTACACGGCATGCATTTCAACAGCCCTGTCGCGCTACGATATGCGCGGCCGTCACGACTTGGATTGCGCTCGTCGCAACCGCATGTTGACAGGCTTTGAATTCCTACCCAAAGCGGAGTAAGTATACATGGCAGATTCCAGCCATCATCGCCTGCTGATCCTCGGCTCCGGTCCGGCCGGATATACCGCCGCGATCTACGGCGCCCGCGCCAACCTGGCGCCGGCCATGGTCACCGGCATCGAGCAGGGGGGCCAGCTGATGACGACCACCGACGTCGAGAACTGGCCGGGCGACGCGCTCGATCTGCAAGGGCCGGACCTCATGAAGCGGATGCTGGACCACGCCGAGCACTTCAAAACGCAGATGATCTTCGACCACATCCATACCGCCGACCTGGGCCAGCGGCCTTTCCGGCTGGAAGGCGACAGCGGGGTCTATACCTGCGACGCGCTGGTGATCGCCACCGGCGCTTCCGCGCGCTACCTGGGGCTGGAATCGGAAGAGAATTTCAAGGGCCGCGGCGTCACTGCCTGCGCCACCTGCGACGGTTTCTTCTACCGCGAAAAGCCGGTCGCGGTGATCGGCGGCGGCAATACCGCGGTCGAAGAAGCGCTGTACCTGTCGAATATCGCCAGCAAGGTCACGCTGGTTCATCGCCGCGACGAATTGCGGGCCGAAAAGATCCTGCAGGACCGGCTGTTCGCGCGCGAGGCCGAGGGCAAGGTCGAGATCGTCTGGGACCATGTCGTCGACGAGGTGCTGGGCGACGACGACGGCGTCACCGGTGTTCGTGTTCGGCACGCCGAGACCGGCGACAAGCGCGATATAAGCGTCGAGGCGATGTTCGTCGCCATCGGCCACGATCCGAACACCGGGATCTTCGAAGGCCAGCTGGACATGGAAGGCGGCTACATCCGCATCAGGAGCGGCCTGGAGGGCATGGCCACGGCTACCAGCGTGCCGGGCGTGTTCGCCGCCGGCGACGTCGCCGACCACGTCTACCGGCAGGCCATCACGTCGGCCGGCTTCGGCTGCATGGCGGCGCTGGATGCCGAGCGATTCCTCGATCAGCCCTGATTCGGGTGCGCCATCGGTCGGCGCCGTCGACGCGGACGCCTGGAACGCGCTGAATCGCGACGACAACCCGTTCACCGACCACCGCTTTCTTGCAACGCTGGAGGCGTCAGGCTGCGTCGGCGGCGATACCGGGTGGCGACCGGCGCCGTTCGCGAATCCGGCGTCCGGCGCGTGCGCCCCGGCCTGGCTCAAGTTCCATTCGCACGGCGAGTTCGTGTTCGACTTCGCCTGGGCAGAGGCCGCGCACCGGGCCGGGCTGCGCTGGTATCCCAAGCTGCTGGTGGCCGCCCCGCTCACCCCGGTGACCGGCCCGCGCCTGCTCGGCCGTGATTCCGCTGCCCGTGCCTCGCTGGTCAGGGATTTCGAAGCCTTTGTCGAAGACGGTCAGCTGTCCGGCTGCGGCATCAATTTCTGCGACGCCGTCGATCGCCAGACGCTGGACCCGACCGACTGGCTCGAGCGCTTCGACTGGCAATTCCACTGGCACAACCGCGGCTACCGGGATTTCGACGCCTTCCTGGCCGAACTGCGGAGCAAGCCGCGCAAGAACATCCGTCGCGAGCGCAGGCTGGCCCACGAGGACGGCTGGCGTTACCGCTGGATCGACGGTAACGATATCGACGACACCGAGATAGAAACCGTCGCGAATTGTTACCAGACCACCTTTGCGCTTTACGGCAACCTGCCCAGTTTGAACCGCCGGTTCTTCGAGGCGGCCGCGAGGGCTTTCGGCGCGCAGTTCCTGGTCTGCATGGCCTCGCAAGCCGGAAAGGATCTCGCCTGCAGCGTGTTCTGGCGAAACGATACGCGGCTATACGGACGCTATTGGGGTTCGCTGGTGGAGACGCGCGACGTGCACTTCGAGGCCTGCTACTACCAGGGCATCGAGTACTGCATCGAACACGGCCTGCAGGCGTTCGAACCCGGCGCCCAGGGCGAGCACAAGATCAAGCGCGGCTTCGTTCCGATCAAGACGCATTCCTATCATTACATTCGGCATCCGGCGCTGCGCGAGGCGATTCAACGCTGGCTGGAAATGGAAGGGCGCGCACTCGACGCCTACCGCGACGACCTGAAATCGATCGAACCCTATCGCGAGGCGATGGAATCGTGAAGCAGTACGCCGTACCGGTACTGGGCAGGTCACCCGACTCGCCGTTTCCCGACCCGCTGGAATCCGACCATCCGGACGGCCTGGTCGCGGTCGGCGGCGACCTGAGCCGCACCCGGCTGCTCAACGCTTACCGACAGGGCATTTTCCCGTGGTACGAGCCCGGCGGGCCCATCCTGTGGTGGTCCCCCGACCCGCGGGCGATCCTGGTACCCGGGCACGTTCATGTATCGCGACGACTGGCCCGGACGCTGCGCCAGCGACGCTTCGAGATCACCATCGATCGGGACTTCGTCGCCGTCATCGACGGCTGCGCCGAGCCGCGCGACGATTCGGCCGGCACATGGATTACCGAGGAAATGCGCAGCGCCTATATCGACCTGCACGCACACGGCGACGCACACAGCCTTGAAGTCTGGCGAGAAGGAAGGCTTGCCGGCGGTCTCTACGGCGTCGCGATCGGCCGCATCTTCTTCGCCGAATCGAAATTCCATTACGAGCGCGATGCGTCCAAGATTGCGCTCGTGGAACTGATGCAAAGGCTGGAACAGCGCGGCTACCTGCTGTGCGATTGCCAGCTCTGGAATCCGCACCTTGAGCACTTCGGCGTACGCATGATCGCGCGCGGCGACTTTCTCAGGCTTGTCCGGCACGGCGTCGAGCTCGAATCCGCGGCGCTGGACGATGCCGGCGGCCCGAGCCAGAATCGTTGATGACCCACCGAAAAATTCCGGATCGCGGACTTGCCCAATAAAAAAGGCGCTGCCCCTACCACGAGGCAGCGCCGTCCCCACACGCCAGGCAATTCACCGGAGCAGATATTGGGCGGGGAAGAGCCCGTATTTGCCATGCTCCGGGATTGCCAATGGCCTACCGTAGAATCGGTAAGTACTCTTTACGCCTTTTGATCATTGCAGGATCACCGGAAGCTCAAGCGTGGCCAGTTCGCTCAGGGAACCGTCCGCATTCAGCTGGTGGACGAGCACGAATGCCATTTCGCCCTCGATGACGACCTCGGCAAATCCATCGACCACCATCGGACGGTCCAGTCCTCCCGAATCCGTATCGCAACCCCGGCTGGTCATCAAGCCGCCGGAGATGCAGACGTCGATTGCAAAGGCATCGGGGCTACCCGTGCCGCTGCCTTCCGAGCCTGTCCAGCCCGTGCCGCTGCCTTCGGAAGTCGGGCTGCCGGTGCCGCTGCCCTCGGAACTCGTCCATCCGGTGCCGCTGCCTTCGGAGTCCAGCCGGCCGGTGCCGCTACCCTCGGAAAACGGCTTGCCGGTACCGCTGCCTTCGGATGCAACCCGGCCCGTGCCGCTGCCCTCGGAATCGAGCCGTCCCGTGCCGCTACCCTCGGAATCCGGTCGCCCGGTACCGCTGCCCTCGGAATCCGGGCGTCCCGTACCGCTGCCTTCGGAGAACGGGCTGCCGGTGCCGCTGCCCTCGGAACCCGGACGGCCCGTGCCGCTGCCTTCGGAAAACGGACTGCCGGTGCCGCTGCCTTCCGACATCGGGTTCAGCGCGGCAAAACGCCGATCGAGTTGACGGGCGTCGATGATCTTCATGGGAATCGCCGAGTAGCCTTCGAACACCGCGGCCTGGCCGGAGCTCGAGAACATCGCGTTGTTGATCGAAATGGTGGCCTGCTCACCTTCGACGATCACGTAGCCGGAGACTCTTTCCTGAGCCACGGAAGCGGTCGCCATGCTCATCGCCAGCAGCATCACGGCGCTCGAAATCGCACGCATTCCGGTTCCGTTCTTTTCGACCAGCGCCCTCAGGCCACCGCGCCTGCGTATGCCCGTTCCGCTCTTCTCGACTCCCGTAGAGCCGACCTCGGCCATTTGAATTCCGGTTCCGTTCTTCTCGATCATTGGGGTTCCTTTAACAGCACTCATTGCCTACTTCTCCTTTCCGTTGGCCACGGAAACAGCGTTTTTTTCCGGCTTGTCGCCAAAGGCGAACCAGCCGATTCCATAGGTGCATACACCTGACTCATGCTCATCGACTTCGTACTCGTCGATGATTTCTTCAATTTCTACGATCTGGCGTTCGATCACCTCTCGAACACGAGCGCTGAGCTCGATGTACTTCGATCGAGGAATCTTTCTCGACCAGCGATCCTGCTGCAGCAGCCGGTCCTTGTTGCTGTCTCGATTGAGGTTGTAGCCGATCGTTTCGGTCAGACGACCGATCGAAAGCGAACCGGCGTCGATGATGGTCTGCTCGGACGCCTTGACCGGCTGGTAGTACGGGCTGACCAGTCGGACAAATTCGTCTTCCTCGATTTCGACATTGCCCGACTCGAGAAGGCGTTCGAGTACGGTCTGATAAGTCACGTTGCGCCCGATGGTGGAACTCACCAGGCTCTGGAAGGACTTCGACTTGCCCATGATCGGCAAGATGCGCGGCTCTCCGGCAGTGTCCTGGAATTCGGGATTCGAGGTCCAGCGATACAGCACGCCCGCCTCTGCGCAAAGATCGCCGACAGTGCAGTCTTCCGGACTGGCCCCCTGCGATTCGATTGCGGAAATCGTTCGGGTATCCAGCCCGGACAGCATTGCCAGCTTCGACTTGGTCACGCGGCCGTGATGGTCGTTCTTCTCGATCCAGCGGCGCGCCTCCTCTATGTAGATCCGTTTTATCTGCTGAATCAGAAAGCCGCAGGAGATTCGACCGACGATCAACCTCACGAAGGGTCTTATGACGCGCTCGATCGCCGACGCAAGACGCGCCCCCTGATCGTGTTGCGACTGCGGTGCAGTATTTGTCACGGACATTTGAGTGATTCTCCTTCCTTAAACCCGGGCTTCTTCCAGGACCAGTTCCGGGCGACTGTAGTGAAAACCCTGAATCCATTCGATACCGATCTGGCGAACGACACGCGCCTGGGACGCGGTCTCGACCCCTTCGGCCACCAGGACCACATCTGTCTGTTCGGCCATTGCCTGGAGACCCTGGATCAGCCTCGTGTAACCGGACTGGACATCGGCGAAGCGGACGATGCTTCTGTCAAGCTTGACGAAATCGATCAGTTTCGACGCGATCAGGTCAAGGTTGGAAAACCCCGGCCCGAAATCATCCAGCGCAAAACGAATGCCGTCGTTGCGTAGTTCCTCTATGGAAGAGCGAGAAGCCATGAGGTTGACCGGCCCGCCGAACTCCACGAGCTCCAGGATCAATCGCGTCGGCTCGATCCCGCGCGCGTCGAGCTCGGTGCGGACGTAATCGACGAACCGCTCCCGGTGCAGCGAACTGGGGTGGATGTTGACGCTGAACCACGTCGTATCGGCAAGCTGCTCGACCGAGTCCAGGCAGCGGCTGAATATGTCCTGGTCGAACAGCAGTCCCCGACGCCTGTATCCCTGCTCGACGAAATCCAGCGGCGGCAAATGAAGCATGTCGCCGTGACCGCGAACCAGGAACTCGATCCACTCGTGCGACTGGGGCGACACCGATCGACAGATGTGCTGCACTGCCATCCGGCAAGGCAGCGCCTGTGAATCGACGCTCAAGATGTGGTGTTCGGGTGTCGGCGCAATCATTTCCACTTCCTTGCTCTCTGCGTTAGACATTAATGCGGTTAGCCTTGAATGTCAATATCCATTTTTGGCTAAAACTGCATTCGAAGCCACAGTAATGCGTTCAGCCATCTTTGTCAATAGCCATTTTTGTCTATTTTTTCACCTGCGCCGACTTGACGTTCAATCGCTATCATGCTGCCACGCCCGATAGACGGAACCGCAAACATGGAAACCGACAAGTTGCTGTTTTCCAACCCGAAAATGTCGACCATCTACCAGCAGCTGGTCAACGAGGAAGACGCGCGCGTATGCACCGACATCTCCGACAGCGCCTGTCGGGTGGTGCCCGGCAACTTCGTTCTCCAGGTCGCAACTCAGTTTCTGACCAAGCTCGGCGACGCGATCGCCAACCCGAAGACGGTGCTGGCCTGGCTGATGTCGGCGCTCGCGGCGCCTGCGGCGTTCACCGCCTTCCTCGTGCCGGTGCGCGAATCGGGCTCGCTGATTCCCCAGCTTTTGATCGCCGCATGGGTTCGCAAACAGGCCATCCGGAAATGGACGTTCGTACTGGGCTCCGTGCTCCAGGGACTGGCGGTGGCCGGCATGGGGGTGATCGCGGTGACGCTGCAGGGAAGCCTGGCCGGCGCCGCCCTGCTTGCCGCCCTTGTGGTTTTCAGCCTGTCGCGAGGACTTTGCTCGGTGGCATCCAAGGACGTGCTGGGCAAGACCGTACCCAAGACGCGCCGGGGTCGGGTGAGCGGCTGGTCGGAATTCCTGGCAGGGATCATCACGATAGGCGTCGGCGCCTCGCTGATGATCGGCATCGGCGAGGACGTCAGCATGGGTCGCTGGCTGATCCTGCTGGCGTGCGCCGCGGCGCTGTGGATGCTGGCCGCCGCTACCTATTCGTTGATCAGGGAGTTTCCCGGCGCCACCGAGGGCGGCGGCAACGCCATCACGGAAGCCTTCAAGCGACTCTCGCTTCTCAAGAGCGACCGCCGGTTCAGGCGCTTCGTGATCGCCAGATCTCTTTTGCTGTGCTCGGCGCTGAGCGCGCCGTTCTTCATTCTCCTTGCCCACGACAACACCGAGGGCGCGCTTCTGGCACTGGGGTTGTTCGTCATCGCCGACGGTATCGCCGGCCTCGTTTCGGCACCGTTCTGGGGCAAGTTTGCCGACGTCTCCAGCCGCAAGGTCATGATCATTTCCGGCACCAGCGCCGCGCTTACCGGCCTGGCCCTGGTGCTCGCGGTCAACGCCGTCCCGGCCCTGGCCGGACAACCCTGGCTGTACCCGATCTTCTTCTTTCTGCTGTCGGTCAGCCACGCCGGGGTTCGCATGGGACGAAAGACCTACATCGTCGATCTGGCCGGCGGCAACAAGCGCACCGATTACGTCTCGGTCAGCAATACCGTCATCGGGGTCGTCCTGCTCGCGGCAGGCAGCATCGGCGCACTGAGTTCGCTGATCTCCATCTCTGGCGTGATCGTCATCCTCGCCGCGATGGGGATCGCAGGGGCGTGGATGTCGGCGCGGCTGCCGGAGGTCACGGAGTGACGGTTTTAGGTTTCAGGTTTTTTACTTGACACTTGAAACTTGACACTTAAAACCGTCTTTTCACGCCGCAAACCCCCGCTTCTTGATCTGCTGGATCTGGTCGCGGATCTTCGCCGCCTGCTCGAATTCCAGGTTTTCCGCGGCGTTGAACATGTCCTTCTCCAGGCTGGCGATGCGCTTGGCGGCCTCGGCCGGCGACATCGGCTGGTCGACGTATCCGGCCGCCTCCTCGGCGACCGCGGCGCGGACGCCGCGTGCGCCCTTCTTCTTGCCGGGCGTTGCGTGCGCATCGGCCATGATGTCGGCGATGTTCTTCTCGATGGTCTTCGGCGTGATGCCGTGCTCGGCGTTGAACGCCAGCTGCTTTTCGCGCCTGCGATCGGTTTCGTCCAGCGCGCGCTGCATCGAGCCGGTAATCCTGTCGGCGTACAGAATGGCCTTGCCGCGCACGTTACGGGCGGCGCGACCGATGGTCTGGATCAGCGAGCCCTCCGATCGCAGAAAGCCCTCCTTGTCGGCGTCGAGGATCGCCACCAGCGACACCTCGGGCAGATCCAGGCCTTCGCGAAGCAGGTTGATGCCCACGAGCACGTCGAAAACGCCCAGGCGCAGATCGCGAATGATCTCCACCCGCTCGACGGTATCGATGTCGGAATGCAGGTATCGCACCCGGACATCGTGTTCGGCCAGGTACTCGGTCAGATTCTCGGCCATGCGCTTGGTCAGCGTGGTCACCAGCACCCTGTCGCCCGCGCCCGCTCGCTCGCGAATCTCCGACAAAAGATCGTCGACCTGGCTGTCCACCGGGCGTATCTCGGTTTCCGGGTCGATCAGCCCGGTGGGCCGCACCACCTGTTCGGCCACAACGGCCGACCGCTCCAGTTCCCACTGGCGCGGCGTGGCCGAGACGTGAATCGTCTGCGGCGCGCGGGCCTCCCATTCCTCGAAGGTCAGCGGCCGATTGTCCAGCGCCGACGGCAGCCGGAAGCCGTATTCGACCAGCGTTTCCTTGCGCGAACGATCGCCCTTGTACATCCCGCCGATCTGCGGCACGGTCACGTGCGACTCGTCGAGAATCAACAGTGCGTTGTCGGGCAGGTAGTCGAACAGGGTCGGCGGCGGTTCACCGGGCTGCCGACCGGTCAGGTGGCGGGAATAATTCTCGATGCCCTGGCAATAGCCCAGTTCCATCATCATTTCCAGGTCGAACCGGGTGCGTTGCTCCAACCGCTGGGCCTCCAGCAGCTTGCCGGCGCCCTTGAGCTGCTCCAGCCGCTCGGCCAGTTCGACCTTGATAGCCTTGGCCGCGTCCAGTACCACCTGGCGCGGGGTGACGTAGTGCGTTTTCGGGAAGATCGTCAGTTCGTCCAGCGATTCGCGCAACTCGCCGGTCAGCGGGTCGAACAGGCTGATCCGCTCGACCTCGTCGTCGAAAAGCTCGATCCGGACGGCCTCGAAGTCCGAATCGCCCGGAAATACGTCGATGACCTCGCCGCGAACGCGGTAGGTGCCGCGACGCAGCTCGAAATCGTTGCGGGCGTACTGCATCTCGGCCAGCTTGCGAAGAATGGTCCGCTGCTCCATCACCATACCGGTTTCCAGGCGCAGCGTCATCTTCAGGAAGCTGGACGGGTCGCCCAGGCCGTAGATGGCCGAAACCGTGCCGACGATCAGTGCATCGGGGCGCTCCAGCAACGCCTTGGTGGCCGACAGCCGCATCTGCTCGATGTGCTCGTTTATGGAAGCATCCTTCTCGATGAACGTGTCCGATGAAGGGACGTAGGCCTCCGGTTGGTAATAGTCGTAATAACTGACGAAATACTCGACGGCGTTGTCGGGGAAGAACGCCTTGAACTCGCCGTAGAGCTGAGCGGCCAGGGTCTTGTTCGGCGCCATGATCAGCGTCGGACGCTGGGTGCGCTCTATCACGTTCGCCATGGTGAAGGTCTTGCCGGAGCCGGTCACGCCCAGCAGTGTCTGGTGCTGGCTGCCCGAACCAACCGAATCGATCAGCTTTTGAATCGCAGCCGGCTGGTCCCCGGCCGGCTCGTAGCTCGACGCCATCCGAAATTTTCTGAGGGGCTGCACTGTGGGCTTGGAACTGGGCATGACGCTCGGCGTGACAATACACGTGGTTGGGACAAGTATCTATAATTGTGGCTTATCGGCGGTCAATGCAATGCCGCCATCTTCTTGCCGGGGACAATCCACGGGGACACATCATGCCAATCCGCACCGCTCAACGCGTCGCCCAGGTCAAGCCGTCCGCCACCATCGCCATGTCGATGAAGGCCGCGGAGCTCAAGGCCGCCGGGCGCGACATCATCAGCCTGAGCATGGGCGAGCCCGACTTCAATACACCTGATCACATCCAGCAGGCCGCGATCGACGCGATCCGCGAAGGCAAGACCCGCTACACCGCCGTGGACGGCACGCCGGGCCTCAAGGACGCGATCATCGAGAAATTCAAGCGCGACAACAAGCTCGAATACCGGCGCGACCAGATCCTGGTGTCTTCGGGCGCCAAGCAATCGCTCTACAACCTGATGCAGGCCATGATCGACCCGGGCGACGAGGTGTTGATCCCGGCGCCCTACTGGGTGTCCTACCCCGACATGGTCCGGCTTGCCGGCGGCGCGCCGGTCACGCTGCAGACCACGCTGGACGCCAGCTTCAAGATCAGCCCGGCCCAGCTGCGAACCGCTATAACGGAGCAGACGCGACTGCTGATACTGAACTCGCCCGGCAATCCGACCGGGCGCGCGTATCACCGCGAGGAACTCGCCGCGCTCGGCGAGGTGCTGGACCAATTCCCGCGCGTGGTCGTGGTCTCCGACGACATCTACGAGCACATCTGGTGGGCCGACGAGCCGTTTTCGACGCTGGCCGAGGTGTGCCCGGGGCTGGCCGACCGAGTGGTTGTCGTCAACGGCGTTTCCAAGGCCTACGCCATGACCGGCTGGCGCATCGGCTACGCCGCCGGCGACCCGGAACTGATCAAGCAGATGCGCAAGGTCCAGGGCCAGAGCACCTCCAACCCGTGTTCGATCAGCCAGGCCGCGGCCGAAATTGCGCTGAGCGACAGCCAGTTCTGCGTCACTGAGATGTGCAAGGCGTTCCACAAGCGTCACGACTGGCTGATTCCGGCGCTCAACGAGCTGCCGGGCGTCAAATGCAGCCCGGGCGAAGGCGCTTTCTACGTGTTCGCCGACTGCTCGGGCGCTATCGAATCGCTGGGCCTGGACGACGACCACGCGTTCTGCGAGCACCTGCTCGAGCACGCCGGCGTGGCGCTGGTTCCCGGCAGCGCCTTCGGCACCCCGGGCCACGCGCGCTTTTCCTTTGCCTGCGGTATCGAAACCCTCAAGCAGGCCGTCCAGCGGATCGACGACGCCCTGAAGTAGCGGAAAAATTTTCCTACCCCCGGCCGGGAATTTTTCCTACCCGCATCCCTCGCGATTGCCGACTGACGCGAGGGCCGTCGCACGTCAGCATGACTCCCATCGACACGACGGGAGAACACCATGCACGAACCGAAGGCCGGATTCACTCTGATCGAACTCATGCTGGCGCTTGCGGTGGCCGCGGTGCTGATGAGCTTGGCACTGCCCTCGATGCGCGATCTCCAGCAGCGCCAGCGGATCGTATCGGCGGCCAACGAACTGGTCGCGCACATAAACCTGGCCCGACAGCACGCCGTGCTCAAGCGCGAAATCACGGTGATGTGCCCATCCCTGGACGGCGCCGCCTGCACCGGCGGCAACCGCTGGGAACATGGCTGGATCGTGTTCCGCGACCCCGACCGCGACGGCGCACCCGACCGGCCCGGCGACGTGCTTCGCGTCGGCGGCGCAATGGCACACCTGCTGATCGACTCGGCCGGTCGCACCCGGATTCGCTACAGACCCTCCGGCGCCGCCTCGGGCACCAACCTCACCATCAAGCTCTGTGACACGGGCTTTCCCGACCAGTCGCGCGCGGTGATCGTGTCCAACCCCGGCCGGCCCCGGGTCGGCGAGGTCCCCGACCATCTCAGCTGCCCGCGCGCCGACGCATGATTCCGTGCCGAGGCAAGAAAAAAAGGCTAATTGGTCTTGACGAAACCGGGAATTCAACCGACAATATCGGGCTTGCAACAATTCCCCGGTAGCTCAGCTGGTTAGAGCGGGTGACTGTTAATCACTAGGTCGTTGGTTCGAATCCGACCCGGGGAGCCAGATCGGCAAAGGCCCTGCGAAATATGCTTCGCAGGGCCTTTTTTTATGCTGGCCCGGGGGGGCGTCCTTCAGCCTACTCGGCGGCCTCCGGCTTCAGATACGGGAACAGCAAGACGTCACGGATCGACGCCGAGTCGGTGAACAGCATGACCAGACGGTCGATGCCGATTCCCTCACCGCCGGTCGGCGGCATGCCGTACTCGAGGGCGCGGATGTAGTCGGCGTCGAAGTGCATGGCTTCCTGGTCGCCGGCGTCCCTGGAGGCGACCTGGGCGCGGAAGCGCTCGGCCTGGTCTTCGGGGTCGTTGAGCTCGGAGAAACCATTGGCGATTTCCCGCCCGGCAATAAACAGCTCGAACCGGTCGGTGATCTCGGGGTCGTCGTCGTTGCGGCGCGACAGCGGCGAGACCTCGGTCGGGTAGCCGGTGATGAACGTCGGCTGGACCAGCTTTTCCTCGACGGTCTTCTCGAACACTTCCAGCAGCAGCTTGCCCCAGCCCCAGCCGGATTCGGTGTGGATCTCCAGACGCTTGCAGATCTCGCGCAGCGCCGCCGGGTCGCGCAACTGGGCGGCCTCCAGGTCCGGATTGAAGGCGAGTACGGCCTCTTCCACGCTCTGGCGCGCGAATTCAGGGCCGAAGTCGATGGATTCACCCTGATAATCCACCCTGCCGCCATCGTGCCCCAACTCGCGGGCGATCTCCCGCAGCATGGCCTCGGTCAGGTCCATCAGGTCGTTGTAGTCGGCGTAGGCCCAATAGAACTCCAGCATCGTGAACTCGGGGTTGTGCCGAGTCGACACGCCTTCGTTGCGGAAGTTGCGGTTGATCTCGTAGACCCGCTCCAGCCCGCCGACCACCAGCCGCTTGAGAAACAGCTCCGGCGCCACCCGCAGGAACAGATCAATTCCGAGTGCGTTGTGGTGGGTCTTGAAGGGCCGCGCGGCGGCCCCGCCGGGCAGGTGGTGCATCATCGGCGTCTCGACCTCGAGAAACTCGCGCGCCTCGAGAAACTCGCGGACGATCCGCACCAGCCTGGCCCGCGTGACGAAGACATCGCGCACATCCGGGTTGGCGATCAGGTCGACGTAGCGCTGGCGATAGCGGGTTTCCTGGTCGGTCAGCCCGTGCCACTTCTCCGGCAGCGGGCGCAATGACTTGACCAGCAGTTCGAGCCGGTCGGCGTGGACGCTGAGCTCGCCGGTCTTCGTGCGCATCAGCACGCCGGAGGCGCCGACGATGTCGCCCACGTCCCAGTGCTTGAAGGCCTGGTAAACGCCCTCCGGGAGGTCGTCGCGGCGCAGGTAGAGCTGAATCTGCGCGCCGGATCGATCGCGCACGTGAACGAAAGCCGCCTTGCCCATGATGCGACGCGAAATGATCCGCCCGGCCACGCTGGCCGGCACCTTGTCGGACTCGAGCCTGTCCTGCGGCCAGGCCTGGTCGTCGCCGTACTCGGCCAGCAGCCGCGCCGCGGTGTGGTCGGGCTTGAAGGTGTTCGGAAAGACCTGTCCCTGCTCGCGCAGCGCGGAAAGCTTGCCGCGCCGCTCCGCGATCAGCCGGTTCTCGTCGTGATGGTCGTCGTTGTTGTTCTGGTCGGTCATATCAAAATCCGGTTGTTTTGCCGCGGATCGACGCGGATGATCGCGGATGTAACGTCAAAAGCGTTACACAAAGAGCACGAAGAAAAACAAAAACTTTCTGCTGTTTGAATGCTTTTTACGTTCTTTTCCCTTCGTGTCCTTCGTGCATTTTTCGTGCTCTTCGTGTCCAGCCTTCAAGTCTTTCGACTTTCCTTTCCATCCGCGTTAATCCGCGCTGATCCGCGGCAAAAAAAAAGCTTTACTCCAACCCTGCCTTCAACGAGGCGCCGACGAATTCGTCGAGGTCGCCGTCGAGCACCTTCTGGGTGTCGGTGCGCTCCACGCCGGTGCGAAGGTCCTTGATGCGCGACTGGTCGAGCACGTAGTTGCGGATCTGGCTGCCCCAGCCGATATCGGCCTTTTCCTCTTCGGCCGCCTGGGCCTGCTCGCGCTGCTTCTGCAGCTCCATTTCGTAGAGCTTGGCGCGCAGCTGGCTCATTGCGCGATCCTTGTTCTTGTGCTGCGAGCGGTCGGTCTGGCACTGCACCACGATGCCGGAAGGCTCGTGCGTGATGCGCACGGCCGATTCGGTCCGGTTGACGTGCTGGCCGCCGGCGCCGGAGGCCCGGTAGACGTCTATCCTGAGGTCCGACGGATCGATCTCGATATCGATGTTGTCGTCGACTTCCGGCGACACGAACACCGAGGCGAAAGAGGTGTGGCGCCGGTTGCCGGAATCGTAGGGCGACTTTCTCACCAGCCGGTGGACGCCGGTCTCGGTGCGGCACCAGCCGTAGGCGTATTCGCCCTCGACCCGGATCGTCGCGCTCTTGATGCCGGCGACTTCGCCGGCCGATGCCTCGACGATCTCGGCGTCCCAGCCCCGATTTTCAGCCCAGCGCAGGTACATGCGCAGCAGCATCTCGGCCCAATCCTGCGCCTCGGTGCCGCCGGAGCCGGCCTGGATGTCGATGAAGCAGGGGCGATCGTCCATGTCGCCGGAGAACATCCGCTGGAATTCCAGCGCGCCGATCTTGCGCTCCAGCGCCTGCAGGTCGTCCTCTACGCTGGCCAGCGTGTCGGGGTCGTCTTCCTCTACCGCCATTTCGAGCAGCTCGCCGGCGTCGCTGACGCCCTCGATCACCTCACGCTGCGCGGTCAGCGACTTGTCGAGCGCGGCACGCTCCTTGTTCAGCGACTGCGCGCGCTCGGCGTCGTTCCAGACGTTCGGATCCTCGAGCTCGCGGGTGACTTCTTCCAGTTTTTCCTGCTTGCCATCGTAGTCAAAGATACCTCCTGAGCGCCGCGGCTCGTCGGGAGAGGTCGTCCTGCAGGGCTTTGAGTGCGGTCTGTTCCATGGGTCGGCTTGCCTGTTGAATCGATGGCGGCAATTGTATCCGGCATTGGCCTGCGGTTTGCGGCTGCGGCGACGCGGCGGGCGCGGCTACAATGCCGCCAGTCCTACAGAAATCGATAGCCGATGGCTCAGACTCACCGCGAACCCAACATGATCATAGGCGCCTGCGAGTGGGTGGCGCTTCCCGAGCTCGGCATCCCCAGGCTGCGCGCGCGCACCGATACGGGCGCCAAGTCCTGTGCGCTGCACGCCAGCCAGATCGAGCGATTCGTCGACGATGGCCGCGACCGCGTCCGGTTCCGGCTGCACACCGGCCATACGCGCCCCGACCAGTGGCAGCTGTGCGAGTCCGACCTGCGCGGCGTGCGCATCGTCCGGTCCAGCTCCGGCCAGCACCAGGAGCGATTCACGATCCGCACCGACATCATCATCGGCCACAATCGCTGGAGCGTCGACATCACGTTGACCAATCGTGCGAAAATGCGCTATCGCATGCTGTTGGGGCGCAGCGCCATGAAGGATCATGCGCTGGTCTACCCCGCACGCACCTTTCTTCAAGGCAAGCCACGACTCGATTCCGGGGATTTCTGATGCGCATTGCAATTCTGTCGCGCTCGAGCAACATTTACTCCACCCGCAGACTGAAGGAGGCCGCCACCGAACGCGGCCACGAGGTTCGAGTGGTCGATACGCTCCGGTGTTACATGAACATCGCCTCGCACCGGCCGACCATCCACTACCGCGGCGACCAGCTCGACGAGTTCGATGCCGTCATCCCGCGCATCGGGGCGTCCGTCACTTTCTACGGCACGGCTGTTCTGCGCCAGTTCGAGATGATGGGCACGTTCCCGCTCAACGAATCGGTCGCGGTGACCCGCTCCCGCGACAAGCTGCGCTCGCTGCAGCTGCTCTCTCGGCGCGGCGTCGGGCTTCCGGTCACCGGCTTCGCTCGCGCCACCGACGACATCGGCGACCTGATCCAGATGGTCGGCGGCGCGCCGCTGGTGGTCAAGCTGCTGGAAGGCACCCAGGGCATAGGCGTGGTCCTTTGCGAAACGAAGAAGGCGGCCGAGAGCGTGCTCGAGGCGTTCATGGGTCTGAACGTCTCGATCATGGTCCAGGAGTACATCAAGGAAGCCGGCGGCGCCGACATCCGCTGCTTCGTGGTCGGCGACAAGGTCGTCGCCTCGATCAAGCGCCAGGCCAAGCCCGGTGAATTCCGCTCCAACCTGCACCGCGGCGGCACCGCGAGCCTGATCAAGATTACGCCGGAAGAACGCTCCACGGCCGTGCGCGCCGCCCGCATCATGGGCCTGAACGTCGCCGGCGTCGACCTGCTGCGATCGAATCACGGACCGCTGGTGATGGAAGTCAATTCCTCGCCCGGCCTGGAAGGCATCGAAACCGCCACCGGCAAGGACGTGGCCGGAATGATCATCGGATTCATGGAGAAAAAGGCCGAAGCGGGCAAGACCCGGACGCGGGGGAAGGGCTGAAAATTGCAAACCCGGTTTAGGGTTTACGCTTTACGCTTTACGGAAAAGCTGGTCGGTCCGTCGAGGACTGACGCGTCTCGTCGCTGCGATGACTTTCATGCCTTTGACTTTCCGTAAACCGTTAACCCCTAGACCGTAAACCGTCTTTTTTACGCCTTCCGAATCACCCTTCCGCACCGCCACAAAAGATAATTCGCGACCAGCCAGAACCGCTTGAATGCCGGGTTGCGGGTCTGTCTGTGGTAATAACGATAGTAGATCTGTTGCACGATGACGGCCAGGCGGAACAGGCCGTAGACTTCGTAAAATGCCCAGTTTTCAGGTTTATAGCCCATCTTCCTGCAGTAATACTCGACCACCTCCCGGCGGGTGAACATGCCCGGGAGATGGGTCGGCTGGCGGCGAAAGGCGCGGAATACGCGGTCGTCGTCGGCCTGGACCCAGTAGGCCATCGCGTTGCCCAGGTCCATCAGCGGATCGCCCAGCGTGGCCATTTCCCAGTCCAGCGCGCCGATGATCTGCAGCGGATCGTCGGCGTCCAGCACCAGGTTGTCGAACCTGTAATCACCGTGGATCAACCGGATCGCGACCTCGTCGGGGACATTGTCGGCCAGCCAGCGCATGACCTTCTCGCCCCGCATCACGTTCCAGGTCCGGGCCTTGCGAAAACGCCCCGACCATCCGTCGATCTGGCGGCGGTTGTAGCCGGCGCCCTTGGCGAGCCTGTCCAGCCCGGCCGACTCGACGTCCACCGAGTGCAATTCGATCAGCGTGTCGACGGCGTTGCGGCACAGCTCGCGGGTCTGCTTTTCCGACAGTTCCAGGCCCTTTGGCATGTCGGCCCGCGGGATGATGCCCTCCAGCCGCTCCATCACGTAGAAATCCGACCCGATCACGTCGTGGTCCTCGCAGGCCGCGAGCATCTCGGGCACCTTGGGGAACACCGGCTTCAGGGCCTTCTGGATCCGGTACTCGCGGATCACGTCGTGAGCCGACTTCGCCTTGGTGCCGGCCGGCGGGCGGCGCAGTATCAGGTCCCGGCCCGGGTAGCGAAGCAGATAGGTCAGGTTGGAGGCGCCCTTGGGAAACTGCTCGATTTCCGGCTTGCCGTCGAGGCCGTCAACATTCCGTTTCAGCCACGCATCGAGCGCTTCGAGGTCCGGCATGTCCTCGTCGCGCACGGCGCGCGGCCTGTCGATCAGCTTCTCGTTGCGGGGCTCGGCCATCGTCGAATTCCAGTCGTTTCAGCTTTGAGATTTCAGTTTTCAGGTCCGAGGTCTGGCGCCAGCCCCAGGCCGGTATCCAATGGCCTGGCTTTAGGAGGGGATATCCGACCACCGACCACAGCAAACCGGAAAATCTTATCGATACCGCCCAAACTCGAACCGCGCCACCAGCATCTTGTGTACCTCGTCCGGCCCGTCGGCGATGCGCAACGAGCGCGCCCCGGCCCAGGCCTGGGCCAGCGGGAAGTCTTCACACATGCCGGCGCCGCCGTGCAGCTGCATGGCCATGTCGATGACCTCCAGCGCCATGCGCGGCACGGCCACCTTGATCTGGGAGACCTCGCTCATCGCGCCGCGAATACCCTTCTCGTCCAGCGTCCACGCGGCCTTGAGCACCAGCAGGCGGGCCTGCTCTATGGCGATGCGCGCATCGGCGATTCTTTCGGCGTTGCCGCCCAGTTTCGCCAGCGGCTTGCCGAACGCCTGGCGCGACAGCGCGCGCTTGCAGGCCAGCTCAAGCGCCTTCTCGGCAAGGCCTATCGAGCGCATGCAGTGGTGAATTCGCCCCGGCCCGAGCCGGCCCTGCGCGATTTCGAAACCTCGGCCGGGACCGGCGATGATGGCGGATTTCGGCAACCGCACGTCGCTGAAGGAGACTTCCCCATGGCCGTAGGGCGCATCGTCGAAACCCATCGCGTGGAGCATCCGCTCGATCTTCACGCCCTTGGCGTCCACCGGCACCAGGACCATCGAGTGCCGCCGATGGCGTTCGGCCGCCGGATCGGTCAAGCCCATGAATATCAGGATCCTGCAGTCGGGATGTCCCAGGCCGGTCGACCACCACTTGCGGCCGTTGAGGACCACCTCGTCACCGTCAATCTCCGCGGTGGCTTCCATGTTGGTCGCGTCGGACGACGCCACTCCGGGCTCGGTCATGCAGAATGCCGAGCGAATCTCGCCGGCCACCAACGGCTCCAGCCACTTATCCTTCTGCTCTTCCGAGCCGTAGTGATACAGCACTTCCATGTTGCCGGTATCCGGCGCGTTGCAGTTGAACACCTCGGGCGCGATCAGCGACCGGCCCATCACCTCGGCCAGCGGCGCGTACTCCAGGGTATTGAGTCCGGCACCCAGCCGTGCGTCCGGCAGGAACAGATTCCACAGGCCACGGTCGCGCGCAGCCTGCTTCAGCTCTGCCATGCCGTCCGGCACCTGCCAGCGATCGGCGCCCTGCTCGATGCGCTGCTGGATTTCACGTTCGAACGGCTCGATGCGTTCGTTCAGGAAAGCTTCGAGTTTCTGCTGGAGTTCGCGGGATCGCTCGGTCTGGGTCAGGTTCATCGATTCGGTTTCCGGTTTCGGGTTCGGTTTTCCGGCGAAAAATTTTCGGGCGCGGGCGTCGGGTGCCCGGCTGACCTTGATTCTAGTGCCTCCAGTCCCGGCTGTCCGGTGGTCGAAGCGGGGAGCGCTCACTACGTGATCGCCGGGCGGCTGCACGCCGCGAGTTACCGGCCGCGCCCGGAGCTCGGCGGCAGTTCCACGACCCGGTCGCCGGCAATCGGGAACAACTTCCACGGGCCTCGTTCCTGCCCGTCGAACCCCCCGGTAAAGCGCCCGAACGCCGGAAGAACGAGATGATCGCCGCGCCTGGCGAACGCCGGCAGGCGCGCTTTCTCCCGACCCGAGCGAAGCCACGCCACCGGGTGCAGATGACCCGACATGCCTGCGCCCGGTACTTCAGGATCGATTTCATGAAACATCGCCAAGCCATTGATCTGCATCGGTTCAAGGTGCGCGTCGATCCGCCACGTGTCCAGCCAGCGCGACAGGTGCCGATCATGATTGCCGAGCACCAGGTCGATGGCCAGCTGGTCGTGTTGCGCCCGCCATCTTGCAATCGCCGTCGGCCAGGATTCGCCCTCTACAGGCGCGGCATGCACCCAGTCGCCGAGTACCAGCAGGCGCTCGCAGCGCGTACGCCGGATGAGCGAATCCAGCATCGCCAGCTCCGAATCGAGGACGGCGGCGGGAATCGCGATGCCCGACCGGCGAAAGACCTGGTCCTTGCCCAGGTGCACGTCGGCGATCACCGCGGTTCCACGCGCCGGCCACCACACCGCGCGCTCCGGCAGCATTTCGACTTCGTTGCCGGCCAGCGAGAGCTTCATTCGGCGGCCCGGCCTTCAAGACGCTGCAGCATCCTAGCCACCCGCACCTGCCAGTCCTCGGTCGACAGGCTGGCCCGAAGTCGATCGGCCCATAGCGGGAACGCCAGCGGACTGAATCGCTCGGTTTCGACCACGACGATCTCCTGGCCGGCCGCGCGTTCCAGCGCGCTCTCGATTCTGCGAAGCTCGAGCTGCGCTTCCAGCACTTCCCGACGCGCCTGCGCCAACAGGCGGTTTTCGGGATCGTGCTCGCTGAGCACCTCGAAGATCAGGCTGCTGGAGGCCTGCAGCTGGCGCGTGGCCTTGCGCTTGCCCGGATAGCCTTGCTGGACCAGGCCGGCGATGCGCGCGATATCCCGGAAGCGGGACTTCGCGAGGTTCGCCGCATCCAGGCTGGCGGCGATATCGTCGACCAGCGCGGCCGGTGCCAGCAGGCGGCGCCAGTCTTCGCGGTCCAGCGAAACGGGCGCGGCGCTGACCAGCTCGAAGCCGTAGTCGTTGACCGTGATCGAAAAGGTCACTGGTTTTGCCCGCGCAATTCTCCATGCCACCAGGGCGGCCAGGCCCTCGTGCGCAAGCCGGCCGGCGAACGGATAGACGAACCAGTGATGCCCCTCGCGCGACGCGGTTCGCTCGACGAGGAGCCGACCGGGCCCGGGCAACGCCGAGACCTGCCGCTGCAGATCCAGCAGCGGCCTGGCCGCATCGGCCTCCGGCGTTTCCGGATACTGTCCTGCGCCAAGACTGTCGATCAGCTTCAGCATGCCGTCGGCCAGCAGCGTCGATAGCGGCAGTCGACCGCCGGCCCACGCCGGTATGGTGGCTTTTCCGGATGCCAGCCGCACGTATGCAGTCATGTCGCGAATTCGCACCAGCGCCAGTGTGCGGCCGGCGAAGACGAATCGGTCGCCGGGCCTGAGCCTGGCCAGGAACCGCTCCTCGATGCTGCCCAGGGCGCCGCCCTTGACGAACCGCACCTGCATCGCGCCGTCGGCCGTGATGGTCCCGATATTGAGCCGGTGCAGCATCGCGATGCGGCGGCTGGGCACCCGCATCAACCCGCCGGACTCGACCACCTTCTGAAAATCGGGGTACGCCTTCAGGGCCGGCCCGCCGCACGTGATGAAGTCCAGCACCCACTGCCACTGTTCGCGTCGCAGCCCGGCAAATGCATGCGTACCGCGGACTTCGTCGAACATGGCGTCCGGCGCGAACCCGCCGCCCAGCGCGATTGTGACCAGGTGCTGGGCCAGCACGTCCAGCGACAGCCGGAGCGGGCGGCGGGCTTCCACGCGACCCTCCCGGAGACGCTCTCGCACTGCCGCAAGCTCCAGGATTTCCAGCGCGTGGGTGGGCACGCAGACCAGCCGCGCGCGTCCGCCGGGCCGGTGCCCGGAACGGCCCGCCCGCTGGATCAGCCGCGCGATGCCCTTGGGGCTGCCGATCTGGATCACCTGCTCGACGGTCGGAAAGTCCACGCCGAGATCCAGGCTGGCGGTGGCGACCACGCATTTCAGCCGACCGTCGACCAGACCCTGTTCGGCCGACGCGCGCAGTTGGCGGTCGATGGAGCCGTGGTGCAGGGCAACCGCTTCCGGCCACGCACATACCGACGAGATCGCGTGAAACCAGGTCTCGGCCTGCGAACGCGTGTTGGTGAACACCAGCGTGGACGCGGCCGATTCGATCCGCGCCACCACCTTCTTGAGCTGGTGCACCCCGACCCGCCCGGCCCATGGGAAGCGCTCGATGCGCTCAGGCAGCAATGAGACCAGGTCGATCTCGCGCGGCGTTGTGCCCGCGACGATCTCGATTCGCGATCGAGCACCTTCGAGCGGCGCACCGGAAACGCCCAGCAGCACGTCGGCCGCCTCGTCGATGTTGCCCAGCGTGGCCGACAGGCCCCATATCCTCAGCGCCGGATTCAGCGCCTTGAGGCGGGCCAGCGCGAGCTGCAGCAGCACGCCGCGCTTGGAATCCATCAGTTCGTGCCACTCGTCGACGAACACGCAGCGCAGACGTCCCAGCAATCTGGACGCATCGGCGTAGCTGAGCATCACCGACAGGCTCTCGGGCGTGGTCACCACGGCCGGCGGCGGCTGCTGCAGCATCTTCTTCTTCAGATGCGAAGAGGTATCGCCTGTTCTCAGGCCGACCGCATCCCGCATACCGGCAAAATCCAGCGGCCGCGCAAGCGCCCTCGCGGTATCGCCCGCCAGCGCCCGCAGCGGCGTCAGCCAGAGGTAGTTCAATCCACTCGGCCCGTTCCCCAGCAATTCCTCGGCCGCCCCACCCCACGCCGCCAGCGTCTTGCCGCTGCCCGTGGGCGCATGAATCAGCCCGCTGGCGCCCCGACCATAGGCGGCCCAGGCGCGCCGCTGAAAATCCAGCACCGGCCAGCCGCGGTGGGCGAAATACGCCTCCATGTGCTGGTCAGTCGGCACTCGGGTCCGCGAGCAGACGCTCGAGGTCTTCGAGCCGATCGGCATCGCCGACGCCAAGATCCCGCCGCCAGCGGTGGATGCGCGGGAACCGCAGCGCGATGCCGGACTTGTGCCGACCCGATCGCGCGATGCCCTCGAAGGCCAGTTCGAAAACATGTACCGGTTCCACAGATCGGACCGGGCCGAATCGCTCGCGGGTGTTTGCGCGGATCCAGCGGTCCAGTTCGTCGATCTCGTCCTGCTTGAGCCCCGAATAAGCCTTCGCCACCGGCACCAGGTCATCCCCCGAATGCACCGCGAAGGTGTAGTCGGTGAAAAGCCCAGAGCGCCGGCCGTGGCCCGGCTGAGCGTAGAGCAGGATGCCGTCGAAGGTATAGGGGTCGACCTTCCATTTCCACCAGTCGCCGCGCTTGCGGCCGACCCGGTAGGGTGAATCGGCCCGCTTGAGCATCAAGCCTTCCACCCCGCGTTCGCGACTGGAGGCTCGAAGCGCCGGCAACTCGTCCCATCGATCGAAAGCAACCGATTCCGAGATCCTAATTGCATCGCCGGCCGATGCGACCATGTCCGACATGATTTCGAGCCGACGATCCAGCGGACAGGCCCGCAAATCCCGACCCTGGTACTCGAGCAGGTCGAACGCCAGCAGCACCGCGGGCGCTCTCTCCAGCGTCCTGGCACCGGGCTTCTTGCGGCCGATGCGCGTCTGCAGTACCGAAAACGGCAGCGGTCCTTCGTCTCGCCCGCCGCCGCGCCAGGCCATGATCTCGCCGTCGATCACCGTCCCGTCCGGCAGCCCGGCCGCGGCCTGCTCGATTTCCGGAAAACGGCCGTCCAGCCGCTCCTCACCGCGCGACCACAGGATGGTCTCGTCGGCGCGTCGGATCAGCTGCGCGCGGATGCCGTCCCATTTCCACTCCGCGCGCCAGTCGGCGGCCGATCCGAGGGTCGAGGGCTCGGCCTCCAGCGGCGAGGCCAGGAAGAACGGATAAGGGGTTGCATGATCGTGGTCGCCCTCGCCGGTCAGCAACCGCCGGAAGTTCTCCGGCGTCGGCTGCCAGTCGCCCATCAGCCGATGCGCGGTCAGGCCCGGATCCACGCCGGCCAGCTCGGCCAGCGCGCGGGTCACCAGCCGTTTCGACACACCCACGCGAAGCGCGCCGGTGATCATCTTGTTGTAGAGAAATCGCGCGGTGCCGGGGAGATGACGCCACTGCTCGAACACCGCCGTCCGCCTTTGCTCGTCGGTCATCGCACTCAGCGGTCGAATGCACTTTTCGACCATGTGGTGCAATGCCGGCAGCTCGGCCGGCGCGATGTCGGGCTCGGGCGCCAGCAGCGCCATGGTCTCGGCCAGGTCGCCGACGTGCTCGTAGCTGTCCTCGACCAGCCAGGACGGCAGGCCGGAGAATTCGCCGGTCCATTCGCGCAGTTCCCGGGTGCCCACCAGGCGCTTGAGCCGCTGTCCGGTAAGAAAGTACACCGCCCAGGCCGCGTCTTCCGGCTCGGCCTCGCGAAAATACTCCACCATCGCCGAGACCTTCGCATTGGTGCCTGTGGTTCGGTCCAGCGCCTCGAAAAGTCGAACGAAGCGCTTCATGCCGGACTTGCCGGTCGGTTTTTCGCTGAATCGGCAAGGGTAGCGCGCAGGTTCCAGGATTCGGTCTGGAGACCCCGGGCACCCAGGTAACCCGCCAAAGCCTCGCCGTTGCCGTGAATCGTGATCACGCGTGACGCCTTCATGTCCGCGACGGTATCGACCAGCGCCGGCCAGTCGGCATGGTCGGACATCACGAACCCGCGATCATAGCCGCGCCGGCGGCGGTTGCCGCGGATACGCATCCAGCCCGACACGAAGCCGGCCGAATGTCCGGGGAAACGGCGCATCCAGGTCGATCCGGCCGCAGAGGGCGGCGCCAGGACAAGCTGGCCGGCGAATTTTTCGGCCTTTTCGGCCTCCGACACCAGTCTTGTCGGCAACATCGCGACGCCCGCCTCGCGATAGGCATCGACCAGCGGCCGCATGGCGCCATGCAGCCAGACCGCCTCGTCAGTGCGCCCGGCCAGCTCGGCGAGGATGCGCTGCGCCTTGCCCAGCGCATAGCAGAACAGTACGGCGGGCCGGTTGGCCTTGCGACAGTCGCGCCACCACTGGAGAATTTCGTCGATCACCTGCTCGGGCGCCGGCCAGCGGTAGACCGGCAGGCCGAAGGTGCACTCGGTCAGCCAGACGTCCACCGGCTCGGGATGAAATGGCGGGCAGGTCGGATCCGCGGCGCGCTTGAAGTCCCCCGACACGCCCCAGGTGCCGGCATCGGACTCGATGCGCACCCACGAGGAGCCGAAGATGTGCCCGGCCGGAAACAGCGTCACGCGGGTATCGCCCAGTTCGAAAGGCCGGCCCCATTCGTGACCGTGGTGCGGCGCGCCCTCGCCGATCCGCGCGGCCAGGATCGGGAGGTTGTCGCTTGCCGTGTGGTAGTCGCCGGAACCCGCGCGCGCATGGTCGGCGTGGGCGTGCGTGACGATCGCGCGCCCGACCGGCTGGAGCGGATCGATCCAGAAATCCCCGGCCTCGCAATAAAGGCCGCCGGCGTCCGGACGCAGCAGGTCGTCGCTTTTCATGGGCGCAAGTGTGCCGCCCGGCGCGTAAAGATTATCTGATCACGCCTCGATCGAATCGCTTGCTACAGCGGCTGGTATTCGAATTTCTGACCGCCTACGGACGCTTCGGCCATCAGGCCACCCTTGGCCATGATGAACACTGCTACGCCTTTCTCGTAACTGGTCGTCTTGGCCGCCCCGGCGGTGGCGGCGATCGCCGTGGCCTGGGCCGAGAACTCGAAGTTGCCGCGCTGAAAAGTGCGCATTGCGGCTTCGTCCTGGAAGAAGATGATCTGGGCAAAGTTCTGAACCCCGATCTGCAATCCGACCGTTCCCTGCACGCTGCTGGTCGTGCCCGCCGGCTCCCCGCGCTCGAATACCACGCCGCGCCCGTAGGAACCGCCCACCCCGAAACCGCCCTTGTTCATGCTCGGGAACACTGCATAGCCATGGGCGTGGTTGACCCAGTCCTGCAAACCGGGGTCGCTGTCGACGAAACGCACCACGGCGGCTCGCGCGTCGGCAATCATCACGTTGTCCGACGGCTTGCTGGCGCAGCCTCCGGCGATCAATGCAGCAATCGCGATTGCGAACATGAAGAACGATCGTCCAAATGTGCCTGCTGTTCGGTATGCCATGCGTCGGGCTCCTGGTGGTTTCAGTACGGGTTCAGATTGTATCGACGGCTTCCGGTTCCGCGACTTCGTCGGGAAACTGCAACTGCGCCAGTCGCCGGTAAAGCCCGGAGTCACGCATCAATTCGTCGTGGGTCCCCTGCTCGACGAGTTCTCCGTTTTCGATCACGAGAATGCGGTCGGCGCGCCTGACCGTCGCCAGGCGGTGCGCGATGACCAGTACGGTGCGGTCGCGACTGGCCTCGTCGATGGCCTGCTGCACCAGGCGCTCGCTTTCGGCGTCCAGGCTGGCGGTGGCCTCGTCCAGCAGCAGGATGCTGGGGGTCTTGATCAGGGCGCGGGCAATGGCGAGGCGCTGTCGCTGTCCGCCGGAAAGCCGGATGCCGCGCTCGCCGAGGAACGCGTCGTAGCCTTCGGGAAGCGCGTGAATGAAATCGTGCGCCTGGGCCAGCCTCGCGGCATCGCGAACCTGCTCGTCCAGCGCCTCCGGCCTGCCGTAACGCAGGTTGTAGGCGGCCGTGCCGGAAAACAGCACCACGTCCTGCGACACCAGTCCGAGCGCCGCGCGGAGGTCTGTCGGGTCGTAGTCCCGGATGTCGTGCCCGCCGATCAGCACGCGGCCCGAATCCGGGTCGTAAAAACGCAGGATCAGCTGGAAGATCGTGCTCTTGCCGGCGCCCGACGGACCCACCAGCGCCACGGTTTCACCCGGGTTGACTTCGAAATCCAGATGCTTGAGCACAGGTTCGTCTGGCCTCGACGGGTAGGCGAACGTCACGCCGGAAAAGGCAAGTCCGACCGAACCGGCCGGGAATACCGCGGGCTCTTCGGCCTTGGGCAGGCTGTTGGTGGCGGTCAGCAGGTCGGCCAGCCGCTCCATCGCGCCGGCGGCCCGCTGGACACCGCCCCAGACCTCGCTGAGCGAGGCCGTGGACCCGGCCGCCAGCAGGGCGTAGAGCACGAACTGGCTGAGCTGGCCCGGGCTCAGCCGGTCGTCCAGCACGGCGTGCGCGCCAAGCCACAGCACGAAAGTCACCGCGCCGAAGGTCAGCACGATGACCAGCACGATCAGGATGGTGGTTGCGAAGATCCGGCTTTTCTGGGCATCGAAGGCGCTCTCGACCTGTCCGGCGAAGGTGTCCGATTCGCGCCCCTCCTGGGCAAAGGCCTGAACCGTCGGCACCGCGTTTATGGTCTCGTCTCCGTGCGCCGAGAAATCGGCAACACGATCCTGCGCATCACGCGACAGGCGCCGTACCCATCGGCCCAGAACCATGACGGGCAAAGCCACCAACAGAATCATCAGGCCGATGACACCGGCCAGCGAAGGTGCCGTGACCACGAGCATGATGGAACTGGCAATCAGCATCAGCAGATTGCGCACGGCCACCGATGCACTGGAGCCGATCAGCGATTCGACCAGCGTCGTGTCGGTGTTGAGCCTTGAGAGCACCTCGCCGGTGCGCGTGGTGGCGAAGAACTCCGGCTCCATCCGGATGACCTGCGAATAAACATCGCGTCGAAGATCGGTGACGATTCGCTGTCCCAGCCATGACACCCAGTAAAACCGCATGCCGCCGGCCACGGCCATCAACGTCGCGGCGCCGAAAAGCAGCCAGAACCAGAGATTGATGGTATCGGGATCGTCGGCCATGAAGCCCTTGTCGATGACCTGCCCGACCGCCGCCGGAATCGCGATGGTGCCGGCGGCCGCCAGGGTCAGGAACAGGCCGATAAGCCCGATCTGGAGCTTGTAGCGGCGAACATAGGGCTTGAGCGCCTTCAGCGAAGTGACGTTGCGGCTGCTCGGCCGATCCTTGATCTGCTGCTGGTCAGTCATCGATTGGTGTTGTTTCCGATTCGATCAATTGGCTGCGCGAATCCGCGCAATCCGGGATTCCGGCCGGTCTGCGCCCGTGCGTCGGGTCACGACGATGTTAACCGGTACGGCGCATGGACTCGGCGACAATCCGCCGCTGCTGGCGGGTACGTTGCCAGATCGCACCCGTGTAGAGCGCCAGCGCCGACCATATGGCGCCAAAAGCCACCGCATGGTGGATTGTAAACGGCTCGCGAAACAGGAACACGGCGAGGCAGAAAGAAATCGACGGCGCGAGGTACTGCATCAGGCCAACCGTGATCAGCGGGAGGCCGCGCGCGGCGGTCGCGAACAGCACGAGCGGAATCACGGTGACCAGGCCGGTGCCGATCAGCAGCAGATCCTGGGCCAGGCCGAGGTCGCCGAAGACGATTTCGCCGTGGCGCGAGGTCCAGAAGAGCCACAACAGCGCCAGCGGCATCATCATCAGGGTCTCCCAGAACAGTCCGACCATGGGACCGACGTCGGTTACCTTTCGGACCAGCCCGTAAAGACCGAAACTGAAGGCCAGCGCCAGGGCCAGCCACGGCGGCTCGCCGACCTGCACGGTCAGGTAGATCGTCCCGGCCGCGGCCAGGCCGACCGCAATGACCTGGGCGCCATACATCCGCTCGCGCAGCACAAGGGTGCCCAGCAGCACGCTGACCAGCGGATTGATGAAATAGCCCAGGCTGGTCGAAAGGACCTGGTCCGAATTGACCGCGTAGACGAATACCAGCCAGTTGACCGCCACCAGCGCGCCGCTGAGCATCAGCGCAGCCGCCACCTTCCTGTTGATTGCGACGTGCGCGCGGAAATTTCGCCGGTTGCGAAGCGTGAGCACCAGCGCCAGGAAACCCACCGACCAGATCACGCGATGGGCGATGATCTCGTCGGCGCCGGCAAAGGCGACAAGCTTGAAATAAAGCGGCACCAGGCCCCAGAAGGAATAGGCCCCGAGACCGGCAACCAGCGCCTTTCGGGCGGTATCGCCGGCATGATCCTGCATCACGCGATCAGTCATGCGACCGGGACCTGCGCCGGCGCGCGGGGCTCGTCAGGCAAGCTCACCCACCGTCGCTGCCGTCTTCCTTTTCCTCTTCCCGCTCGCTGCGCTTCTTCAGGAAATCCATGACGCGCCGACCGGCTTCCTCCTTGAGCGCCTCGCCCACATCGGGCACCAGTCTTGGCTGGGTCAGCGTGCCCTCCAGCGCGATCGGAATCTGGTTTAGGCGCTCGCCCTCGACCCGAATCTGCCCGTCCAGGCTGAGGTCCGCCATGCCCAGCCGGACGTCTCCGCTGATGCCCAGCAGTTCGGTGATGATCTGCATTCCCGGAAGGCTGATCGTGCCGTCCTGGATCGAGAGAACGCCTTCCAGCGTCTGGAACTCTGTCGTGCCGCCGACGCCCGTCCTGACCGCCTCGGCTATGTTGCGTGCGGCCAGGCTCTCCACCATGCCGTCAAGGTTCAAGCCCTTGATGCTGCCGTCGCGGAAGTCGTATTCGCCGTCGCCGCTCAGCGAGCCCAGAATCGATTTCACGTCCAGGCCGCGAGCGTTCAGTTCCAGATCCAGGACACCCGAGCCGGTCAGGAACCGGTCCATGCCCCAGGGCGCCAATGCCTGCCCGAGGTTTTCCAGGTCGAATACCGGCGACAGGCTTACCGAGGGCGGCTCGGCATTGAGGTCCACCCGGCCGACCGCGTCCAGTCGTCCGCCGGCCAGCGCGCCGGAGAGCGGATCTATGGTCACGATGCCGTTCTTCGCCAGCAGCCGGGTACGAATGCTGTTCAGGGTCAGCCCCGAGATCTTCATTTCTTCCAGGGTCAGTTCGGCGTCCAGGTCCATATCGCGGAGCAACAGCAACGGCGAATCCTCGGGCGCGTCGCCGGCACTATCGCCATCAACATCACCGCCAGCCTCCGGCGACTGGGTCGGTGCGGCCGGCAGCGACGCCAGCAACGCGTCGACGTCCAGCATCTCGCCTTCCAGCGTCGCCTCTATCATCGGGCGCGGACCGTCGGTATAGGAAAACGCGGCCTCGAACTCGCTGTCACCGAGGCGAATGCGTCCGTCGCTGAAGCTCGCCGCCATCGGCGGTCCCGGCTGGATTTCACCACTGCCGGAAAGACCCATCGCCACGCCGGAGAGATCGGCGTCCACTTCCAGGCGCGCGATCTGGATCGGGCCGGCGCCGGAAGGCACGACGACTTCGCCCTTGAGATCGATGTCGCTGATCACGGGCGGATCGCCGAGGCTGCCCTGGAATTCGAACGGTACCGGCTTGTCGTAGCTGAACGAATCGACCTGGAGACGTTCGACGACGAAGACCTGGCGCGAATCCGTCGCGGCGTCGGTCACGTTCAACCTTATGCCGCTGAGCAGGATCTGGCCGGTCGATACGCTGGATCGCGGCGCATCGGTTTCGGCCGGTGCGTCCCCGCCGGCCAGTCCGTCCAGCGAACTGACGCCCGACAGGTCGGTATGGATGTTGACCTCGGCCTTCTGCAGGCCGATATCACCGGTTTCCACGTTCCCGCTGAGCAGCGGCATCAGCGAAAGCGACATGCGGAACTCATCGGCCGTGAAGAGATCCGGGCCGCTGTAGTTTTCCGGCCCCGACAACTCGACATCCGAGGCCACCAGGGAAATGCCGGGGAAGAAGTCGAGCTTGAGCGGGCCGTTGATGATCAGCTCGCGACCCGTTTGCGCCCGGACCTGCTCGGTCGCGATCTGCTTGAGCTTCTCTTCATCGAAGTACAGCACCAGGGTGGCCCAGAGACCCAGGATGATCACCACGATTGCGGCTAGAAAGATCAAAAGGGTACGCATGTACGGTCTCCGACGTGGATTTCGCGCCATTGTAACTCCGGGAAGCACCGGTACGCGCCGGGCCGGCAGGGCGGACAACGCGTGTTGTCCGCGCTTTTTTCATGGCGAAAAAGCCGTTTTTCAGGCGAGCATCTCGCGCGCCTTCCCGAGTGCGTCGAGGAATACGTCGATTTCGTCGGTCGTGTTGTAGACGCCGAACGAAATCCGTGCCGTCGCCGGCACTTCGAAGAACTGCATTACCGGCATGGCGCAGTGGTGCCCGGTGCGGATCGCCACGCCGAAGTGATCGACGATGGTGCCTATATCGTTGGGATGAGCGCCTTCCAGCGTGAACGAAACCACTGGACCCTTTTGCTCGGCCGTACCGATGATGGTCAGTCCGTCGATGGCCTCCATTCGCTCGGTGGCGTAGGCCAGCAGCTGCGCTTCATGACGCGCGATCGCCTCGATGCCGGTTCGCTGAATGAAGCGAAACGCCTCGCCCATGCCGATGACGCCGGCGATATTGGGCGTGCCGGCCTCGAACTTGTGCGGCAGGTCGTTGTAGGTGGTCTCGTCGAAGCTCACCCGCGTGATCATCTCGCCGCCGCCCTGCCACGGCGGCATCGCTTCCAGCAACGCCTCGCGCCCGTAGAGCACGCCGACGCCGGTGGGGCCATACATCTTGTGTGCCGACAGGCAGTAGAAATCGCATCCCAGCGCCTGCACGTCGACGTCCACGTGCGGCGTCGCCTGGGCCCCGTCGACCAGGGTTGCGACCCCGTGTTCGCGCGCGATCCGGCACACCTCGGCGACAGGATTCACGGTGCCGAGCGCGTTGGAGACGTGGACGATCCCGATCAGGCGAGTGCGCTCGTTGATCAGCGCTTCCAGTTCGTCGACCAGCAGTTCGCCGCGCCGGTTGATCGGCGCCACCTTGAGCACTGCACCCGTCTGTTCGCACAGAAGCTGCCACGGGACGATATTGGAATGGTGCTCCATGTGGGTGATCAGGATCTCGTCGCCCGGCTGGATTTTCGGCCTCAGGAACGACTGTGCGACAAGGTTGACCGCCTCGGTGGTGCCGCGGGTGAAAACGATCTCGCGGTCGCTCTCGGCGTTCAGATGCCGTCGCACGGTCGATCGCGACTGCTCGAACGCCTCGGATGCCTCGACGCTGAGCTGGTGGACGCCACGATGGACGTTGGCGTTATACCGACTGTAGAAACCGCTGACCGCGTCTATGACCGACTGCGGACGCTGCGCCGAGGCCGCGCTGTCCAGGTACACAAGCGGCTTGCCGTGCACTTCCCTGGAAAGGATCGGAAACTCGGCACGTACTCGCTCTACGTCCAGGCTCGAAGTCTCCGAATGGTCGTCTATCTTTCGGCCCTCCAGCTTTGCGGCCATCACAGGTGCTCCTTGAGTCGGTCGGTCAGCCAGTCGCGCACCGCGCCCGACGCCATGGTGTCGAAGACCGCGGCGGCAAAACCGTACTTCAGCAGCGCGATCGCCTGCGCCTCGCTCAGTCCCCGCGAGCGCAGGTAGAAGCGCGCGTCGTCGTCGAGCTGGCCGATCGTCGCCCCGTGGCTCGCGGTCACGTCCTCGGCGTGAATTTCCAGTTCCGGCTTGGTATTGATGCGCGCATTTTCACTGAGCAGCAGGTTGCCGGTATTCATTTGCGAGTGACTGTCGTCGGCGCCGCGCAGGATGTGGATTCGCCCGTTGAACACGCCGGTCGACTGGTCGTCGGCCAGGATACGGAAGTTCTCGTGGCTTTCCGTACCGCCCACGCGGTGCTCTATCGCCGTGTGGTAATCGACCAGGGCGCGACCGGACAGCGTCGCAACGCCTGAAATGCCGGCCGTCGCGCCCGGCGACACCAGTTCGGCCACCAGGTCCTGCCGGGTCAGCGGACCGCCGCCGTCGAGTATGAACGCCCTGTAAGCGGCCGCATCCGAAACGCGGGCCGCGGTGCGCTGGATGAGGGCGGTCTCGGCGAAGCATCTTTCGATGACGTGAGTCAGGCTGGACCGGGCACCCAGCCGGAGGTCCAGAACGCCGTTGATCAATCCGGCGCCCGGACCGCCCTGGGTTTCGATCAGCGTCAGCGTCGCACCCTCGGCCAGTTCCACACACAGTCTCGGGTGAACCGCCACATCGAATTCGTCGTCGCAGGTCGTGGCGACCACCAGCGGTTCGTCGGGTCGGCCGTCCACCCGCAGCTTCCAGCCCTGGTCGAAGCGCGCGAGGTTCAACCACGCGAACGCGTCGGCGGGACCGGTGTCGTCCAGCGCCGAAACATCGATGTCGGCCGGCAGCATGCCGGTCAGCGAGACGCCGTCGGGAAGCCGACAGCTGTCCGGGTCGAGGCGACCGTTGTGAAAATGGATCACGCCGGCCTCGAACGGATATGTCGGCAGCGACGGCGTCGCGGCCCGGTCGGGAACCGCGTCGCTGAATGTGCGCTTTTCCAGCAGGCCCAGCGGCAGGTATTTCCAGTTCTCTGTCTTGCGGTGCGGAAAGCCATGCTTCATCAGTACCTTCTGCGCCTTCCTGCGCAAGGCGCCGAAGCTGCCGTCGTCTTCGCCAGCGACCTGCGGCAGCAGTTTTTCGATCAGTGCCGACATTCCGAATCAGGCCTCCGCGGTATCGAGGAACGCGTAGCCCTCGCGCTCAAGGCGCTGGGCCAGCGACCGGTCGCCGCTCTCGGCGATCCGACCGTCGGACAGCACGTGGACGCGATCCGGCACGAGATATTCCAGCAACCGCTGGTAGTGCGTGATGACGATGAACGAGCGGTTCTCGTCGCGCAATCGGTTGACGCCCTCGGCGACCAGCTTGAGGGCGTCGATGTCCAGCCCGGAATCGGTCTCGTCGAGGATCGCCAGTTTGGGCTGCAGCACGGCGAGCTGGACGATTTCGTTGCGCTTCTTCTCGCCGCCGGAAAAACCTTCGTTGACCGCGCGCTTGAGCAGCGCTTCATCCATTTTCAGCGCCTTGAGCTGCTCGCGAACGGTCTTGAGGAAAGCCATGGAGTCGACCTCCTCCTCGCCCCGGGCCTTGCGCTGGGCGTTCAGAGCGGCACGCAGGAAATAGGCGTTGTTGACGCCCGGGATCTCGACCGGGTACTGCAGCGCCAGGAACAACCCGGCCGCGGCCCGCTGCTCGACCTCGAGCTCGAGCAGGTCCCGGCCGTCGAACTCGACCGAGCCGTCCGTGACCTCGTAGCCGTCACGGCCTGCCAGCGCGTACCCCAGCGTCGACTTGCCGGACCCATTCGGTCCCATGATCGCGTGCAGTTCGCCGGGCCCGACTTCCAGATCCAGCCCCTTGATGATTTCCTCGCCGCCGACGGCGACGTGCAGATTCTTGATGTTCAGCATAAAACCTCTTGAAATATCAAATCTCTCAAGCCGCGGATGAACGCTGATGAACGCTGATGAAAATGGCAATCAAATTGGAGCCGCTTTGTCGACTCCATTGCCGCCCTTCGCGCTTCCGGTGGTATTCCACGTTGCCGGCAAGCTTTTCATCCGTGTTCATCTGCGTCTATCCGCGGCCGAATAGCTTCTAGCCGACAGCGCCTTCGAGCGAGATCTCCAGCAGTGCCTTGGCCTCGACGGCGAATTCCATCGGCAGTTCCTTGAACACTTCCTTGCAGAAACCGTCGACGATCAGCGCCACGGCCTCCTCTTCGTCCAGGCCCCTGGACTGGCAGTAGAAGAGCTGGTCTTCGCCGATGCGCGAAGTGGTCGCTTCATGCTCGATCTTCGCCGTCGGGTTGGCCGATTCGATGTACGGAAACGTATGCGCGCCGCAGGTCTTGCCGATCAGCAGGCTGTCGCACTGGGTGTAGTTGCGCGCACCGTCGGCCTTCCTGGCCACGCGCACCAGTCCGCGGTAACTGTTGGAGCTCTTGCCGGCCGAGATGCCCTTCGAAATGATCTTGCTCGACGTGTTCTTGCCCAGGTGAATCATCTTGGTACCGGTGTCGGCCTGCTGGTGGTTGTGGGTCAAGGCCACCGAATAGAACTCGCCGGCCGACCGATCGCCCCGGAGAATGCACGACGGGTATTTCCAGGTGATCGCCGAGCCGGTCTCGACCTGCGTCCAGGAAATCCGTGAATCGTCCTCGCGACAATCGCCGCGCTTGGTCACGAAGTTGTAAATGCCGCCCTTGCCGTTCTCGTCGCCCGGATACCAGTTCTGTACCGTCGAATACTTGATCTTCGCCTTCTTTCTTGCAACAAGCTCCACCACTGCGGCGTGCAGCTGATTCTCGTCGCGCATCGGCGCCGTGCAGCCTTCGAGATAGCTGACCTCGGCGCCGGGCTCGGCGATGATCAGCGTGCGCTCGAACTGTCCCGTGTCGCGGGCGTTGATCCGGAAGTAGGTCGACAACTCCATCGGACACTTGGTGCCTTCCGGAATGTAGACGAACGACCCGTCCGAGAACACTGCCGAGTTCAGACAGGCAAAATAATTGTCGCGATAAGGCACGACCGATCCGAGGTATTCTCGAACCAGTTCCGGATGTTCCTGCACCGCTTCGGAAAACGAGCAGAAGATGACGCCCGCTTCCTTCAGCTCCTTCTGGAAAGTGGTGCCCACGGAAACCGAATCGAACACCGCGTCGACCGCGACACCGGCCAACCGCGCCCGCTCGTGCAACGGCACGCCCAGCTTGTCGAAGGTTTCCAAAAGCTTTGGATCGACGTCGTCCAGGCTCTTGGGGCGGTCCTTCTGCTTGGGCGCCGAATAGTAGTGAATCTTCTGGAAATCGATACCGGGCAGGTTCAGCTTGGCCCAGTTGGGACCTGTCATGGTCTGCCAGTGATGAAACGCCTTCAGGCGCCATTCCAGCATCCATTCGGGCTCGTCCTTCTTGGCCGAGATCATCGCGATGATCTCTTCGTTCAGACCGGCGCCGACGGATTCCGACTCGATATCGGTGTAGAAGCCCGCCTTGTAGCGACTCTGGATCAGTTCCTCGACTTGCTGCTGGGTTTCACTCATGCCACACCATTGATGAATTTGATTGAAGACCGTTCAAGCGGCTACTTGGCCGATTCGCCAGGTACGGGCGCCGCTCGAGTGACCAGTCGCAGTCCCGGGTTCCGCGGCGCGGCAAGATCGGCCAGCGTCAGCGAATCCAGTGCCCGCTCGACCGTCTCGCCGATACGCTGCCAGTTCCCTTTCAGGCTGCAATCGTGCTCGCGCGAGCAAAGACCCGGTTCCAGCCCGCATTCTGTCAGTGCGATCGGACCTTCCATGGCGCGAATGATTGCGGCCACCGAGACTGAATCGGCCGGATCGTGCAGCCTGTAGCCGCCGTTGACGCCGCGCACCGAATCGATCAGCCCGGCCCGGGCCAGGGTCTTGAGTACCTTGGCCACCGTCGGCAATTCCAGCCGCGTGGCCTCGGCTACCTGCGAGGCCGACCAGCATTCGCCGGGGTGATCGGCCAGCTCGGCCATCACCACGGTTGCATAGTCGGTCAACTTTCCAATTCTCAACATTTCCCGGCGTCCATTTCGGCCCTCACTGGTATAGTGCCACCGGCCGCGTGAAAAACAAGACCAATTTGGTATTATTTTAACCGATAAGCGGCGGCAAGTGCGCCGAGGCGTCGGCGAGCGCGGTTTCAGGCCCGGGACGCGCCGTTGATGCCGGATGACACAATTCGTTTCCAGACTCGAGAAAGTGCAGCCGAACAATATGTCCGAGCAATCGTTCAGCTTTTCGTTCAGTGTGTCTTCGGCGCCGCCCGCGGCAGCGGGATCGAACCAGCGCATGGTGGCCAGGCCATTCGACGCCTTCCCGATCTCGCCGTCCGAAGCCGTTGTCCGGTTGGCGCACGGCGAGGCCATGCAACGGCTGGCCAACGTCGATGTGATGGTTCTGCAGCAATGCGATCGGCCGAGATCCCTTTCCGGGCATGCCGATGAATTGTGCCGGCGCCACGGGGCGGCCTTCCGCGCGCGCGCACTGGATAGTCTTCAGAACCTGCGCAAGCAGGGTTTCCTCGCGTCCGAACCGGAACTGTTCGGCGAGTTCGACCGGATTCGAGAGCCAGGCGTCAGGCCCGGGCTCGAGACCTTGTACATTCGATCCAGCGGTCGGCCCAATGCGCTGGCGCGCGGCCTGGACAGTATCGTCGACGGCCGCTGCGAAGACGCGGGGATCTTGCGCTGCATCATCATCGACGACACGCCGGATTCGACCGTGCAGCGACAGATCGACGAATTGATCTCCGACGCCGACAAGCGCACCGGCATCCGGCTGCTGCATCTCGATGCCGGCCATCGCAGACGGCTGGTCGATGTGCTTTCGGCGCGCGCCGATATCGACGGGCGGAAGCTGCGCTGGTTCATGCACGGTCACGACGACCAGGGCCTGCGCTATGGCTGCGGTATCAACGCAGCCCTTCTGATGTCTGCGGGCCGCAGGTTCGGACTGTTGGACGACGATGCCTCCCTGCAGGCCGTATTCGGGGGCCACGACCCCGATCCGACGCATGTGAGGATCTGCAGCAGCAACGATTACGGCGCCGCATTTCCGCAGCCCGGATCGTTGAGAACGCCGTTTCGCGATGCGGCCGGGCTCGATCCGGTTAGAGCGCACGAATCCTGGCTCGGGCGGACGGCCGGAGAGATCCTTTCCGACCTTGGCCCGAAGCCGGCGCGCATCGGAGATCCGACGCCGACGACCGTGGCCGAGATGCGTGCCGAGGGTCGAATCCGGTTCACCGTCAACGGCGTTTTCGGCGACCCGGGTACCCACTCACCCCGCTGGCTGTTCTGCCGGCCCTTGCGAGAGCTGTCCGAGTGGATGCAGGGCGAGGCGCGCTATCGAGCGGCGCTCGAACGGCGCTGGACCGCCCGCTGCGAGCCCGACCTGAGGGTCGTGACCGATTACAGCCTGATGACGACAACGCTTACCGGAATCGACAACTCCACGCTGATGCTGCCGACCTTGCCGAATGGCGCGGGAGAGGATTCGCTGCTGGGCGAACTCGTGCGCTTCATGGATCCCGGAAGCCTGCAGCTGGGAATGCCCTGGATGCTCAGGCACCAACCGGAACGGCCGCGTCATTGGTCGGCCGAGGATATCGCAAGACCGCCCGGGCTGAATGCCGGCCTTTTCTTCAGGCACGTACTGGACAACCTCGCGCGAACCGCGCGATCCAGCTCCCACCCTGTGCGCGCCGGACTGCTCAAGCAGACCCTGATAGACATGGCCCATGCAGACGATCGCGCGCTGCGCGACGAGTTGGTCAGGCAGATCATGAGCGCGCGCAGCGGGATTTCGATGCAGATCGCGCAGGTGCGTTCCGAAGCGCCCCTGCCGGATTACCTGGAGCGCGACTACAATCGCGTGGAAAAGGCCGTTTCGGAATCTCGAGACCTCGATCCGGCCCTGTTGGCGAATGCGGTCGGCATCGTCCGGAATATTGCGCAGCGATACGCCGCAGGCATGGACGACTGGATTTCGGCATGGGACATTGCGCGAAAAACCGGAGAAGAAGAACTTGTCGATCAGATCATCCAATCCTGACCCTGCTCCACCGGACGCCCGCGCACGCGAAGCACTGGCCTGGGCGGAACGTCATGCGGACTTCGAGATTCGGCGCCATTCGCCGATTTCGAGCGACGCCAGCTTCCGCCGATATTTTCGAATCACGAATGGCGACGAAAGCCGGGTCGTCATGGACGCCCCGCCCGAGCGCGAAGCCACCGGCCCGTTCGTTGACATCGCTGGCCGGCTGCGCAGGGCCGGGCTGAACGCACCTGAGGTGCTGGCCGAGGACCGCGAACGCGGATTCCTGCTTCTGACCGACCTGGGTGACCGTCCCTGGCATCAAGTGCTGGACGAGCACAACGCCGATGCCATGTTCGGCGAAGCCATGACCGCGCTTTCGAAGATGCAGTGCGACGCCGACGCAACGAGCCTGCCGGATTACGACGCCGCGCTTCTGCTGCGGGAGCTCAGCCTTTTCCCCGACTGGTTCCTGGCCCGTCACTGGGGGGTCGAACCGACCGAGTCCGAGCTCGACGACTGGGAGATGGTATGCATGACGCTGATCCGCTGGGCGCTGGACCAGCCCGCGGTTTTCGTCCACCGTGACTTCATGCCGCGCAACCTGATGGTCTCGCAACCGAACCCCGGCATCCTGGATTTCCAGGACGCGGTGCTGGGGCCAATCAGCTACGACCCGGTGTGCCTGTTGCGCGATGCCTTCCTGAGCTGGCCACCCGACCGGGTCGACGCCTGGCTGGAGGATTATCGAAAGCGCGCGCTGGCCGATGGATTGCCTGTACCGGAGGACCCGCAGTTGTGGCGGCGTACCTGCGACCTGATGGGCGTGCAGCGCCATCTCAAGGTGCTCGGCATCTTCGCCCGCATCCGCTACCGGGACGGCAAGCCCAGGTACCTCGAGGACGCGCCGCGCTTCTTCGCGTACCTCAAGGCCGCGATCGATCGCAACCCCGAGCTGGCCCTACTCGACCGGCTGCTCGGCGGCTGGCGCGCCCGGGCCCGCCTCGACGACTGACCCCGCCGGCGCCTCGCCGCCGTCGGGCACGCTTTCTTCGAGCTCGATCTCCTCTTCAGGCGTTGGCACATCGTCTTCGGGCAAGGCTTGCGAATCGACGTCTTCGGCTTCGCGCTCTTCCAGCGCCTCCGAACGTTTTTCGTCGACGACATCGAACAGCGCCTCCGCTTTTTCCTGGAAAGACTCGGCGGGCACGGGCTCGCCGATCAGCAGCGCCGGCGGCAGCCATTGCTGCTTGAGCGGATACGCCTGCTGGCTGGCAAAGCGTCGCATCGAGTCCTCGGGCAGGTTGTTCACGCCCAGCATGACCGCGACGATCGCGATGCTGATCAACGTGCGCCGAAGCAGCGAAATGTGGAACGCCAGGTAAAGAATGCTCCAGAGGTAGATGAACAGCATCAGGTAACCACGCGCCGAGTCCAGCCAGTCCAGCACCGGATATGCGCCGTCACCGCTGCTGAACGCCGCGACCGACAGCGCGAACTCCAGCAGCGCCGAGAGCAGGAACACCAGTATGAGCAGGCTCAGGTGGGCCAGGAAATTTCCGCCCCGCCTGAACAGTACCGACAGGAAGTAAACGCCGACGGCCAGCGCGAAGAAGGTCATGACCTCGCCCAGGTTGCGCTCGATGACCTGGCTCCACCGGAATTCCCCGATGGTCGAAAGCCAGGTGCCCAGAACCTTCGCGGCCACGAAGAGCAGCGCCAGCATCACGGTCACCTGCGGTTTGCCCAGCCAGAGCAGAAATACCTCCGACATCCGGATTCTTACCGCAGGCGGCACGGGGTGCGTGCCAAGAAACACTCGGATCCTGCTGCGGCCGATCAGGAAGACCTCGCCGCTGTTGACCTCGGTACGCTCTATGTGCGCCTTGTGCCGCGGCCTTCGAATGCCGTTGACGCTGCCCAGGTCCTCCAGCCACAGGCGGCCGTCCTCGTCGAAGACAAGCCTTGCATGGCTGGCGTCGACGTGCTCGTCGGACAGGATCACGTCGTTGTCGAACGCCCGGCCCAGCCAGACCGAATGCTGATCGAATTTCTGCCGATCCAGCACGTTGTTGGTCGTGCCCAGCTGTTCGACGATCATTTCCATGACAGCGCCCCCAGCAGATGACGATGGAATTCCATCGCCTTGTCCCGCCCGACTCCGGCCAGCGTGTAATGCACGTGCAGCCCCTCCGAATCCGGCATCAGTGCCCGGGCCACGTAGAGCACGTCGTAAAGCCCCGGATAGTCGAGATAGGTGCGCAGGCAGTATGTGGCCTTGAACTTGACCGGGGCGAGATTCTCGAACACGACCCAGTCTTCACGGCACTCGAATTCGGTCACGTCGTCCTCGCCGCTTCGGTTGAACGGCATGAAGGTGGTCTGCTCGAAGACCCGCGCGAACTGGAACTCGTTGAGGCTGTCGCTCTGGTACCAGCCGAAGATGAGCTCCACCGGACCTGTGTCCAGCGTGCGCGAGAGGTAGATGCGATCGTTCAGCGTGCAGTTCGAGTGGCTCTCCACCCAGGGCGTTTCGGCATCTGCATCGCTGCCCGAACCGCTGCACGAAAGCCACGGGGTGATTTCGCGCGGAATCATCAGCGGTCCGAAGGCCTCGAGCGTCCAGTCACCCGCCAGCAGGTCGTCGATCATCTCGCCCTGGTGATCGATGATGCGCTGAACCACGCGACTTCGCATGTCGTCCAGCGATGAGGGCGCCTCCGGGGCGCGCTCCAGCAGCGCGCGAAGATTGCCTGCAGGCACGAGAAAGCTGACCGAATTGCCGGCGCCAGCCACGTTGATGCCGACGACCGCGCCGGCAGTGTTGACCGCCGGGCCGCCCGACATGCCCGGGTTGAGCGCGCCGGTGAAATGAATGTTCTTGCGATACTGGTTTTCCAGCAGGCCGTTGTAAGTACCCGGCACCAGGCTGATCCCGATGTCGTACGGATTGCCCAGGGCCAGGATGGTTTCTCCCATGCGCGGCTCGGATTCGACCAGGTCGAACGGCGCCGGCACGTTCGGCGGCGCGCCGTCGATGAATCGCACCAGCGCCAGGTCGTGCAGGACGTCGACCTCGAGCACCTCCAGCGGTCCAGTCTGGCCGCCGGCATCGCGGTAGCGAAGCGAATAGCGCTCGGGATCCAGCACGAACTCGGAGACCACGTGGTAATTGGTCGCCAGCACGCCATCCCCGGTCACGATGAATCCGCTTCCCTGGGCATTCTTGTTGTTGCTGATCCGGTCGACCACCTCGACCGTATACAGCGCCGGCTGCAGCGATTCGAACAGTTCGCTGTACTGGGTATCCGCCTGCGCCAGTGCATTCGTGACGATACCCGGGCCCGTGCAAAGGGCCAGCACAAGGGCAGGAATGTAACGCAGTGATGAAATCATGACACTATGGATATCCTTTCGCGGAATTCGCAGCGTAACCGATACCGCCTCGAACCGGGCTGCAACACCTGAATCAGCTGCGGGGCTACATTATCTGGACTGAAACGATTGCAAAGGGTTCGCCATGCGCGCGATGATCCTGGCGGCCGGCCGCGGTGAGCGCATGCGACCGCTTACCGACCGTATCCCCAAGCCGCTGCTGGAAGTCGGCGGCAAACCGTTGATCGTCCACCAGATAGAGCGCCTGCGCTCGGCCGGGATCAGGCAGCTCGTGATCAACCTGGCCTGGCACGGCGCGATGATAGAGAACGTGCTCGGCGACGGCGCCGCGCTGGGCGTCGAAATCCGCTATTCGCGAGAGCCGGAAGGTGCGCTTGAGACCGCCGGCGGCATTCGGCATGCGCTGGGGCTGCTCGGCGACGATCCCTTCCTGGTGGTCAACAGCGACGTCCACTGCGACTTTCCGCTGGCTGGCCTGACGGGGATGGCCCCGACGGCGCATGCGCACCTGGTGCTGGTCGACAACCCCGCGCACCACCCGGAAGGCGACTTCGCATTGTCCGGCGGCCGCGTGATGCTCGATGGCGAGCCGCGATTCACCTACAGCGGCATCGGGCTGTTTCGCCCCGAGATGTTCGCCCCGCTGGCGCCGGGCTTCCGGGCGCTGCGGCCGGTCCTGGAAGCGGCCATCGCCGCCGACCGGGTTTCCGGCGAGCGCTACGCGGGATTGTGGCTGGATATCGGAACGCCGGAGCGACTGAACGAGCTCGACCGCGACCTCGGGCGCCGATGAGACATCCCGAACGGGACGGAATATTTCGCTCACCCGGGTTTTGATTGAGGCTACACTCGAACGGAGATACAGGAAAACCCAGGCGTCGTCCCGCGGGAATCGGGGCGCGAAGATTGATCGCGGACACCCTCGGATCCTCAAGCGGCGGCGTGAACCCGAGGGCTTCCCGGCACAACAACGAGCACAATAGCAACGCCAGGAGCACGTGAATGAAGATAGGTGCACCGAAAGAGACCGCATCGGGCGAAGCGCGGGTCGCGCTGACCCCCGAAAGCGCGGGCCGGCTCCAGAAGCTCGGCTACGACTGCATCGTCGAAACCGGGGCCGGAGCGGCCGCGTCGATCACCGACGAGGCATACCGTTCCGCCGGGGTGGAGATAGTGGCAACGGCCGCGGAACTCTGGCAGAACGCCGACGTGATCGTCAAGGTTCGCGAGCCGTCGCCCGAGGAGATCGAGGCGGCACCCGACGGCAGGATCCTGATCGGCTTCGTCTGGCCGGCCTCCAACGAGGCGCTGCTCGAGAAGATGAAGGCGAAGCATATGACCGTGCTGGCCATGGACATGGTGCCGCGCATCAGTCGAGCGCAGAAGATGGACGCCCTGTCGTCGATGGCCAACATCGCCGGCTACCGCGCAGTGATCGAGGCCGGCAACAACTTCGGCCGATTCTTCATGGGCCAGATGACCGCGGCCGGCAAGGTTTCGCCGGCACGGGTCCTGGTTGTCGGCGCGGGCGTCGCGGGACTGGCGGCGATCGGCACGTCGACAGCCCTGGGCGCCATCACGTTGGCCTTCGACGTACGCCCCGAGGTGGCCGAACAGATCGAATCCATGGGCGCGGAGTTCGTCTTTCTGGATTTCGAGGAAGCACAATCCGACGGCGCCGAAACCGGCGGGTACGCCGCCCCGTCCAGCCCCGAATTCCGCGAGAAGCAGCTTGAAAAATTCCGGGAACTGGCCCCCACGGTCGATATCGTCATCACCACGGCGCTGATCCCGAACCGCCCGGCGCCGGAGCTGTGGACCGACGACATGGTCGAGGCGATGAAGCCCGGCTCGGTGATCGTCGATCTTGCAGCCGAGCGCGGCGGCAACTGTACGCTGACCCGGGCCGGCGAGAAGTTCGTCACCGACAACGACGTCACCATCATCGGCTACACGGACTTCCCCAGCCGCATGGCCACCCAGTCATCCAATCTCTACGCCAACAACATCCGGCACATGGTCGATGACCTGACGCCGGAAAAGAATGGCAAGCCGGTCGTCGACATGGACGACGACGTGATCCGCGGCGCGCTGGTCACGCATGAAGGCGAGATCACCTGGCCACCGCCGCCGCCGAAGGTAAAAGCGATTGCCGCGGCGGCGCCAAAGAAGAAGGAACCCAAGGAGACCGCCGGGGAAAAAGCCGCGCGTGAAGCGGCCGAACTCAGGAAATCGCTCAACCGCAGCGGCCTGATGCTCGGCATCGGCGGCCTGCTTTGCCTGGCCCTGGGTTTTGTGGCGCCACCGAGCTTCATGCAGCACTTCATCGTGTTCGTACTCTCGGTGTTCGTCGGCTACCACGTGATCTGGGGTGTTGCGCATTCTCTGCACACGCCACTGATGGCGATCACCAACGCGATCTCCTCGATCATCATCGTCGGCGCGTTGCTGCAGGTGGTATCCGGCAGCAGCCTGGTGATGATCGTGGCCGCGGCATCGATATTGATGGCCTCGGTGAACATCTTCGGCGGGTTCCTGGTGACCCGCCGCATGCTCGCCATGTTCCAGCGGAGTTGAGGAGAGAATGATGTCGGAAGGTTTGATCACGGCCGCCTACGTGGTGGCGGCAGTCCTCTTCATCCTCGCCCTCGGCGGACTGTCGAACCAGGAGAAGGCCAAGCGCGCCATCTGGTACGGCATCGTCGGCATGGCGCTGGCGGTGGCCGCCACCATCGGCACGCCGGGCGTCGGCCAGTACGGGTTGATTGCCGCGATGGTCGTCATCGGCGGCATCGTCGGGTGGATAGTCGCCAACCGCGTTCAGATGACCCAGATGCCGGAACTGGTGGCCGGCTTCCACAGCCTGGTCGGGCTCGCGGCCGTATTCATAGGCATCAACGCCGACCTTGAGATGACCCGGGCGCTCGCCGCCCAGGAAGCCGGCACGACCGCGGACCTCGCGGGATTTGCAGCAACAATCGCGAAAAAATCCGCGGTCGAACTCAGCATTCTCAAGGTGGAGTTGTTCCTCGGCATCCTGATCGGCGCGATCACATTCACGGGCTCGATCATCGCCTACGGCAAGCTGGCCGGAAAGCTGAGTTCGGCCGCCCTGACGCTGCCGGGCCGACACACGCTGAACCTGTTCGCGCTGATCGCCTGCTTCGTGCTCGGATACCTGTACCTCGACGGTGCCGGCCTGTGGACCATGATCGCCGTGGCAGTCATCGCGGGACTGATCGGCTGCCACCTGATTCTTGCAATCGGCGGCGCCGACATGCCGGTGGTGGTGTCGATGCTGAATTCCTACTCGGGCTGGGCCGCGGCGGCGATTGGCTTTACGCTGGGCAACGATCTGCTGATCGTGGTCGGCGCGCTGGTCGGCTCGTCCGGGGCGATCCTTTCTTACATCATGTGCAGGGGCATGAACCGCTCGTTCGTCTCGGTGATTCTCGGCGGCTGGGGCGGCGAGACGCAATCGGCCGCAGCGGTCGACGGCGAGATGATCGAGGCGGACGCCGATGCGGTGGCCTCGGCGCTGGCCGACGCCGACAGCGTGGTCATCGTGCCCGGCTACGGCATGGCCGTGGCCCAGGCACAGGGCTCGGTATCGGAACTGACGAAGAAGCTGCGGGACCAGGGCAAGACCGTGCGCTTCGCCATCCACCCGGTCGCAGGTCGCCTGCCGGGGCACATGAACGTGCTGCTGGCCGAGGCCAAGGTGCCCTATGACATCGTGCTGGAGATGGAAGAGATCAACGATGACTTCCCGAGCACCGACGTCGTCATCGTGATCGGCGCCAACGACATCGTCAACCCGGCCGCCCAGGACGACCCCGGCAGCCCGATCGCCGGCATGCCGGTACTGGAAGTCTGGAAGTCGCGCCAGGTGTTCGTCTGCAAGCGCGGCCGCGGCACCGGTTACTCCGGGATAGAGAACCCGCTGTTCTTCAAGGACAACACCCGGATGTTCTACGGCGACGCCAAGGCGTCGATGGACGCGCTGCTGCGGGAGCTGGGCTGAGCGCGATTTTTGGTGAGCCGGTGAGCCGGTGAGCCGGTGAGCCGGTGAACCGGGGAGCTGGTTGTTGGTTGTTGGTTGTTGGTTGTTTGTTGTTGGTTGTTGGTTGTTGGTTGTTGGTTGTTGGTTGTTGGTTGTTGGTTGTTGGTTGTTGGTTGTTGACCCTGAGAGCTCGACAGCTGCAGGTCTGCAACAAACCGTCGGGCGATCAGAACCGAACAACGAACAACCAAATAACCAATTAACCAGGTTTTACCTTCCCCGACGCAACAGCCACAGCCGGGCCTCCCATGGCTCGACGATGCGCACCGAAAGCGTCGAGTCGGTACCGCCGGTGTCGCCGCTCAGGCCGTTGGTGTCCTCGTACCCGCTCCAGCCGCCGCGGGCCCAGTCGACCACGGTTTCGGGATCGGCGTCCAGGCGCTGGCCGGTGAAGTCCCGGGCCTCGATTTCGAGCACCAGGCGGCCGCCTTCGATCAAACCTGAAGCGACCGGGGCAATGAAGCTCGTCTCGAACGTGTCGTAGCGGTAGCGATCAAAGACTTCATCGCTTTCCGGGTACCCCTGCCAGCGTCCGGCCGCGGTATCGACGACATCGGCCAGACCATTTTCCGCGCGTAGCACGATCCCGGGCTCGAAAGGCACCTCGCCGTGACCGGGCGCAGCGCCGGGCCCGTCGCCGCCGGCCCAGCGCATGGGCTTGTCGAACGAAATCGAGACGATGTACTCGAAACCCGGCAGCAGCGGCTCGCGTTCCAACCTTTCCAGAACGCGACGTCCATTGCCGGCGTAAACCCAGCGCGCGGCTTGAACCACCCTGCCCGACGCATTTCGAATCTCCAGCGACGTAATCGACGGCGGCCCGGCCTGGCGATAGGCCACAACAGCATGGGTAAGCGCCATGTCTTCGCGCAGCCGCGCGACCTCGGCATCGGGCAGGATGAAGCCGTCGTGCTCGGCGCCCAGGCCGCCGTAATCCACCGCTCCTCTACGCGGCTCGATCTCGAGCGTCCAGGCCGGAATCTGGTATTCATAACCGAAGTACTCGGCCGTCACGCCGATCCCCGCCCCGACCGGATTCGGGTCTTCGGGATATCGACGGCCGGTCCCGTGGCGCTGCAGCGAGAGCGCATCGTGGAAACGATCGAAGGTCGACAGCAGCTCCGACTGAATCGCGTTGCGCCGCGTGTTGAACGTGCTGACCGAAAACAGCACCTGGGTAAACGAATGCACGTCTCCATACCAGCGCAGGCGATCTTCACGCGCCAGCTCCGCGGCCGACATCAGCGCGCGGGTCTCCGGCTCGCTGAAGGAGACATTGCCGTGATAGACCAACGAGTCGGGATTGGACGACGACGAGTTGCTGGCCGCCCAGAACGGCTCGCTGTTGCGGTTCAGGTCGATTCCTCCCAGATGGTCGTCGACGGTGGACAGGTCGCTATCGACGCCGCGCATGTTCTTTCTCCGCATGCGACCGTCGCGCGGCCACGATTCCGGCACCCTGGGATCGGCGCCCACCAGGACGCGGGTCGGATAGCGCTGGGTCTGGACGAAACCATCGACGTTGTTGACCGGCACGACGACGAAATGCACGTTGTCGGCCAGGTAATCGTACAAGTGGGCGTCGCCGGCGCGCTCGACGGCAGCCTCGATCAGCGCCGTGGTCAGCTCCGGCGTCCCCCATTCGCGCGCGTGGATAGCGCCGTTGATCAGCAGCGACGACTCCGGACCGGCGTTGACGGTCCCGGCATCGTCGTCGCCCAGCGCGTAGGCCCAGATTTCGCGCCCCTGCAGCGTCCGGCCGACGACCTCACCGGTCACGATGTCGCTTTGAAGCATCAAGTCCTGGTGCCGCGCGTGCAGCGCCGCGTAGCTTCTGAAGCCGTCGACCGGAACGGTCGAATCGACCGGCGCCGGCGGCGGGTACCCGAGCACGAACTCGTTCCCGCCGCCGGCTTGCTCGGTGTATCGATACTCCTGCTGCGTCGGGGCGGCGAATGCCGCAGTCAGCGCGAGCACGGCGGCCAGCGAAAGCCCCGAAGTCCGCCACGAATCGCGCCTTACCGCCATGACCGGACCTCCCGGCGCTGCTGTTCGGTCAGCCAGGGGGCTTCGGCCAGTTCTGCCAGCAGCGCCCGCGAGGCTTCCGTGTCGCGCATTCGAAGCGCCAGCAGCATCCGCAGGCGAGCCAGCCCGGACGCTTCCGCGACACGAGCCGAAATCTCTTCGGTCAGCCGATCGGATTCCGCCGCGAGCATCCGCGCGGCATCGGCCCCGAACGACGGATCACCCAGCAGCGGCCAGCAGAACCGGTCCGGATGCATCCCGGACTGCCTGGCCGCGATCAACGAAAGCCCGCCGAGCTCGCGCCTGGACAGCGCGGCATCGGCGATCCCGCCCAGCTGCGGCAAGCCACGATCGATCGCCAATCGAAGCGCCCGCCGCGCCGTTCCTGCATCGCCGAGGCGGATGATCTCGGGCAGCAGATGCAGTTGCTCGGGCGCCGCCTCGGCGGCCTCGAGCAGGATTCTCGAGGCAGCCGCAGAGAACGGTGCATGCTGCCGATATGGGTCCACTAAGTTCGCCAGCAGCGCCGGGGAGACCAGGTGGAGCGCCTCCAGGCCGGCCTCGAATGCCGGCGAACCGGGAACGGATTCCAGCGCTTCGGCCAATTCGCCTGGCCGGCGCGCCAGCTTCCGGGCCCTGCTCGCGCGCGCGTGACGGGCAAGCAGCACCTCCGCGCGCGCCGCGACGGCGAACGCCGGCATCGTGCGCGACGGAAACTCGTGGTGCGGAATACCGACGACCGGCGCCCTCGTTTTCAGCTCGACAAGCGCCTGGACCTGATGCGGCTGCACTACGCCCGATCCGGCGAGCCTGTCCAGCCACGCGCTCCATTGCGCTTCCCTTGCAGCAGGATCGGTCTCGGCCCGTATCGCGCCGACCAGCGCGCCGGATTCCGGCCCGCGACCGGACAGCGAACCGACGCGCTTCGCCGCTTCGCGCCTCAGCCGGGCAAGGTGCGCCGTAGAAACCCGGACCAGCTCGTCGGCCGAAACCGACGCCACGGACTCCGGCCGCCCGTCCGCCTCCTCGCCCGCCGGTGTCGGCGAGACTGAGAATACAAGGCACAGAAGCGCCAACCCGGTAAAGGCTTTCATGAACTGAACCTTACTCCTGCAAATCGACAATGACAAATTGCTCCGCGCGGCAAATCGCTGGAACAAATCCCGGTGCCGGGACGGTCCGGGCCGGAGGTGCTCCAGGCGCAGAACAGTGATAGCATCGACTCTGGCCCGAGATGTTTGGAGTTTGTTATGACTGTGGAAAGCCTTCTCGGCATCCTGATCATCGGCGGACTGGCCGGCTGGATTGCCGGCCTGCTCGTGAAAGGCCGCGGTCAGGGCATCGTGATGAACATAATCGTCGGCATCATCGGCGCCTTCATCGGCACCTGGGTGTTCGATTTCTTCGGCATCGCCGCCGGCGGCACGATCGGCAACCTGATCGTCGCGATCGTGGGTGCGGCAATTCTCCTCGGGCTGCTTCAACTCGTCCGCCGGGCCTGAAGCCGGAGGGCCGGCCAGACGCCCGGCCCGCACCAACTCTGGCACAATCTGTCGCTGGCAATTCAAGGCAGGGCAGTTGAATGATCGACAACACACCGTATTTTGTCGGCTGGGGCACGCTGACCCTCATCAACGCCGGGCTGGCGCAGGGCAAGGGCCGAAGCGGCCTGGCGTGGTGGTTCTTCTCGTTGTTCCTGGGACCTGTCGCGACGTTCCTGATCGTGATCCTGGACCCCGTGACGACGCCGACGGGCTCCTGAACCGCGCCCGGCCCGTCGATGTTTCAATCGAGCCTTGGCGCCCTCAGTAGCGCCAGTTGAACTGCAGGCCGAGTATGTCGACCGTATTGTCGAACCGGCCGGTCAACCGGTTGCCCTGCTCCATCGAATCGATGCTGGAATCGTCGACGAACAGGTGGGCGTAGCCCAGGTCCATGCTGGCGTCCGGGCCGAACCGGTAGTTGAAGCCGGCGGATATCCAGACGCGGTCGGCATCGGGAATGCGCGGGGTGACGAACTGCGGATCATCCTGCGGCGCCTGGTCGAACGCGACGCCGAAACGCCATTGAAGGTGGTCCGTCGCCTGGAAGCTTGCCCCGGCGGCTGCACGGAAGGTATCGTCGTAATTCAATTCCAGGCGGCTCACCTCGCGTCCATTGTCGCTGTTGACGATCTCCACCCGCTGCAGCGAGCTCCACTGGGTCCATGCCAGGTCGCCGTGCACCGTCCAGCGGTCGCGAATCCGGTGCGAAACGCTCGCCGTCAGCGTATCGGGCAACTCGGCGTCTGCGCGTATTGGGCCCTGGAGTGATTGCAGGCTGCCGGCGCAGAACGGATCGGCAGCACAGTTTTCCGACAGCGAGAAAGATGCGTCACCACTCAGATCGAATTCGGCACCCTGGCGCCAGACGAGCCCGAGAGCGGTATTTTCGCTCGGCTGCCAGTGAAGGCTGAGATCGGCGACGATGGCGTCGTCGTCGCCGTCGATGTTGCTCTGGCTGTCGGCCACCGCGTTTGCCGGGCCGCCGTGCGCCGCGGCGCAGGCCGGCACGGTCCCGCCGCCGCCGACGCAGACCGAAAAGGAATCGACCGCGTTGTTCAGCTTGACCTCTGCTCGCTGGTAATTCAGGCCGAATCCCAGCGACAGCTCGTCGGTCACCGCGAACGCCACGCTGGGATTGAAGTTGACCACCGTCAGTTCGCTCCTGGTCGCGTGATATCGCACGACCGCGTCGTCGTCGTATTCGCTGATCAGGCCGAACGGCGCGCTGATGCCCAGGCCGAAGGTCCAGCGCTCGGAAATCGGCTGCACGACGAAGAGCCCGCCGGCAACGCCCGGATCGTCGGTAGCCCCCGGCGGCCCGGTCAACGGTTGCTGCAGCGGTGTTCCCGCCGCCGCCAGCGAACCCCGGTCGTCGAATTCGGAGTCGATCACCAGCAGGTGCCCGGCGATCGCCGCCTCGGCCTTGTCGAGCCGGGCCATGCCGGCCGGATTGAAGAAAGCCGTGGTCGCGTCGTCGGCAATCGATGCCGTACCCGCATAGGCCGTGCCGAGCCGGGACGTGCTCTGCTCGAGAATCTGGAAGCCGGAGGCCAGGCACAGTGGCGATGCCAGTGCGAGACACGAGGTGGCCAGTGCGCCGATCCCATTGAATCGAGATGAAGTCATGAAAGCTCCTTGATCGCGAATCTGGTCTTGACTTCTCAAGGCTAACATTGCGCGCGCCGGGCCCAGCAATCCGCTGAGCTGTGCAATGCTATCAACGGTTCAATTGCTGGAAATCGTTGCCGGATGAATGCCACCAAGATGCACTCCAGCCTGTCCGAAGTGATCGGCCTGCTGACGCTGGAGCAACTGGAAGACAACCTGTTTCGCGGCGAGAGCCGGGATATCGGCTCGCCCCAGGTGTTCGGCGGGCAGATTCTCGGCCAGGCCCTGTCGGCCGCGCACCGCACCGTCGAGGACCGGATTCCGCACTCGCTGCACGCCTACTTCCTGCGCCCTGGCGATTTCAATCGCCCGGTGGTCTACCAGGTCGAGCGTTCGCGCGACGGCGGCAGCTATTCGAACCGGCGCGTCGTGGCCATCCAGCACGGCCGGCCCATTCTGAATCTTGCCGCGTCGTTCAAGACGCCCGAGCAAGGCCTGGAGCACCAGGCTGAAATGCCCGAGGTCCCGGGCCCCGAGGGCCTGACCAGCCTGGTCGACATCAACCGCTCGATGCTCGACAAGGTGCCGGAGAAGATGCGCCGTTTCCTGGCCCACAAGCCACCGTTCGAATTCAGGCCGGTTGAGGCACCCAAGTTCATCGAGCCGGGCCCGCGCGAACCGATCAAGAACATCTGGATGCGCGCCTGTGGACCGGTGCCGGACGATCCGGAACTGCACCGGAACCTGCTGGCCTACGTGTCAGACTACGAGCTGCTGGGCACCGCCACCCTGCCGCATGCCATCGATTTCAGCACCAAGCCCTTGCTCATGGCAAGCCTGGACCACGCCATGTGGTTCCATCGCGACGCACGGGTCGATCAGTGGCTGCTGTACACCTTCGACAGCCCGGTCAGCACCGGGGGGCGGGGCTTCTCGCGCGGCCAAGTGTTCACGCGCGACGGCGTGCTCGTGGCCTCGACCGCCCAGGAGGGTGTGATCCGCGTCTGGGACCCCGGGGCCTGACACAGCTCCCCTGGCGCGCAAACGACGGCATTCACGCGACCTGGCTCGGGAACCTCTCGCTCATGATCTCATCGCCAGGAGCACGCTTCATTCGAAGCTGTCTGCAAAAATCGAATCCGACGTGACCGCGATTCCCGACATGGGGGTCACCAACGGACTTCCCGCGGCGTTGGTCTCGACTTCCAGGCGTGCAAACTTGAGACCCGCCGTCCCGGGACTGAACGTCACGGCCAGGTCGCAGGATTGATTCTGATTCAACGACTGACCGGTGCAGGCATCCTCGGTGAGCTGGAACTCACCGGCATTCGTGCCGACCAGGCTCACCAGCGCGACCTGTAGCGGGTCGGCGCCGGTACTGGTCAGAAGTAGCGGCTCGGGCACGCCCGATTGACCGGCCTCGACGTTGCCGAAGCTCAGTCGCTCGGGTAGCAGCAGTCCGGCGAAGTCTCCCGAGTCGTCGGTGACCACGAGATTGACTTCGCCTTCGGTGGCGGTATCGATCGAATACGAAAAGTCCGTCGGTGCCGCACCGATCGTCAGACCGTTGTCGACGAGATTCCGGGAATAGTTGATCAGCCGGTACGTGCCAGCGCCGAATCCCGCGCCTTCGACGATGTTCAGGGTCCCGTCCAGGGTCAGATCCCGGCCGCTTTCGATCAGGTCGTTGACCCCGCCGCCTACCGTACCCGGGGCGTCGAGCTCGAATTCCAGCACGGCGTTTTCGGCAAGCACCAGGTCGTCCATGGTCAGCGTGCCGGCCGAGCCACCCGGCGCGATCGTGCCCCCGGCTGCGACAAACACATCGGTGACGAAACCGGTGCCGCCCAGCGTGCCACCCGCATTGACGTTGAAGACCGCATCAATGAAAAATTGCCCGGGGAACAACGTGCCGTCGACCACGAACGTGCCGGCATTGACGTTGAAAGTGCCGCTGGTTTCACTGTTGCCGACGATCACCGTCGTGCCCGGGCCGTTGTGGTTTACCGTCAGGTCCGCCTCCAGCAGGACCGGCGTTCCGGCATCTGTGCCGTCGGTGGTCAGGTGATAGTCGATCGCATCGTGATTGATCTCGAGGACCCCGCCGCCAAAGACCCTGGCAATATCCAGTACCCCGGGGGCGCCGCCGGTGCCCAGCCGGACGGATCGGTTCCCGGCCTGGCTCTGTGGCGGGTTGATGATGATTTCGTCGCCCGAAATCCGACCGCCTGCCTCGACGACCAGGACGGCGCGGTTGTCGTCCGTGCCCGAGCCGACGAAGATGTCGAAACCGTTGGTGTTCCATCGAGATCCGACCCCGGTCACCGTGACCGTCGCGTCGGCGACCGCCCCGCGCGATAGCGTGCCGCCGTTGCTTGAAAGCGTTCCGCCGCCGGCCACGGTGAGCTCCGCGGTCCCCCCGCTGGCCCCGCCCGCACCGGTTGCCGGCATCGCGATTCGAAGGTCGTCATTGGCTTGCCAGCTCGACCCCGAGCCCTGGATCGTCACGCTGCCGACCGATCCGGTGTTCTCGGCGATGATCGTGTCTATCGTCGAGCCCGAAGTGTTGCTGGTCAGCGTGCCCCCGTTGTCGATCACGACCGTAACCGCGCCCAGTCGCCCCAGCCGGAGTTCGCGGAACAACGTCAGGCTCGAACCGGGGCCCGATATTTCCAGCGTGCCGCTGGACCCGGCATTTTCCCCGAAGTTACCGAACGACGTCGAATCAAGCGAACCGCCGGCGCTGATTTCGATCGAGCCCGCGTTGGCCGACCCGACGGTCAGGAGGCCGAAGCTGGGCGGCGCCGAGCCGGCGACCTGCGCCGTGCCGCCGTTGTCGATCGTCACATCGGCGCTGTCGGGCACTGACGCCGGGGACCAGTTTTCCGCGGTTGTCCAGCTTCCGGTCCCGGGTTCGATCCACTCCGAACCGCCTCCGGCCGAGGCGCCGGCACTCCAGGCCAGCAGCAGCGGCAAGGTCATCCGCAGCCATTCCTGCGCCGTTCGCCTCGCTCGTCGAATTACAGGGTACGAATCAGCGATTCGCATGCCGTCGATACTGCGGATTTCCGGTGCTGCCTGATTCTGCATTTGTTCTTCCACGGGTGAGCTCACAATCAAGTATTCGAAAGCGTCCGCGAATAGTGGCCAACGGAGAATCCGCGACCCACTACGGCACGGCGCCGGACGCCGCGCTTGTCACAACCCGACCGAAAACTCCAGATCGAATTCGACCGGCACCTTGCGCAAGGCTGTGTAACGGATCTCCAGCGAGATCGTATCGGGCACTTCCTTGAGCACGAACTGATTGTCGGCAATACCCCAGAATTCGACTTCCGCCGAGTCGTCACCGTCGACCGGGTCGGCACTTACGATCGAACTTTCCGCGCCGGTCACGGTGAACTTTCTATAGGTCACACCATCCATCTCGGCGCTGCCGTCCGGCGAAACGATGATCGGTCCGATTTCGCTGGCAAAGCCTTCGGTGTCGTAGGGCATCTCGACCGGCACGTCGGCGACCTGCAGCGTCTCGGCCTCGCCTTCTCCGGCGAAATTGAGCATCGCCGCGCCCCGGAGATACAACCGGCCGGCGCCATCGGAGGGCGCGGCATCGACCGCTATCCGAAGCTTGATGTCCTTGTTGCTGGCATAGTCGGCCACGCCCCCGAAAGACATCGCGGGCTGCGTGGAGTAGCCCTGTTCGCGCAGCTCTCCCTGCCGGTCCTCGTGAATCCGCAGCAGATCGCGATCCCGATCGTCGGAAAAGACCGCCAGCGAACTTTGCTCCTCATCCATCGGGTTGTCGAAGTCGAAACCGTTCAATTCCATCGGCACCACGATCTCGACCGTGGTCCGATGGTCGTCCTCACTGTCCTTGCGCACCTCCAGCAACGTCACGTGCTGGCCAAGCGCGGGCGGCGCCAACAGGCATGCAGCAAGCAGCGGAATCGCCGCGCTTCGGGCTTTCATCGGGAATTCGTTTTTCATTTCCGCTCCTCGTATTTCGGTGTCGATTCAACTCGAGTCTCCCGCTCGCGGCGGCGCGTCTTGTCGCCCCTCGGGCCCGGCGCGAGCCGAACGCGTGCAGGTCCTGGTAAATCACTGTTCGTCGAAGAAGCATTCTTATGGCCACTTTTTTGCGCTCACGCCGAAAAACACTGACAGGAAACAACCAAACGTGAACCCGCATGCACCGCAAAAACATGATGTTCCAGGCCGCCGTCCCGGCCGTTCTTGCCCTCGGGCTGGCCTCGACGACCGGTCACGCCGCGACATTCACCGTGGACGCGCTGTTCGACGACGTCTTTTCCCAGGACGACGATCCGGGCGACGGTATCTGTGACGACACCGCGCCGGGACAGCTGTGCACGCTCAGGGCCGCGATACAGGAAGCCAATGCGCTGCCGGGTCCGGATCGAATCGAGTTCTCGGTGGCCGGCGAGATCGGGCCCGAATCGGCACTGCTCGGACCGCTCCCCGACATCACCGATGACCTGGTGATCTTCGGCGGTAACGCGCCCGGGGCCTCCTTCGGCGGCCCGCCGGTCATCTATCTCGACGGCGCGGCGATCGATGCCTCGACGGATCCATTCGCCGCCGGTCTCAGAGTGACCTCGGGAAACCTCGAGGTTTTCGACCTGGGCATCGTCGCGTTCCCCCGCGCCGGGATCGAGTTCGACAACGGCAGCGACGGCGGGCGCGTGGACCGAGTCTGGCTCGGACTTGACGACGGCGGCAATGTCGACGCACACCCCAGTTCTCTGAGCACGGTCGGGATTCGCTTGCTCGGATCCAACGCCGTGATCGGAAAATCCGGTCCGCCGGGCAGCGTGACCGGTCTCGGCAACGTCATTTCGGGCAATGCCGCCGGCGGGATTCATCTCCTGGGCGACAACAACACGGTCCTCGGTAACGTCATCGGCATGACCCTGGACGGGCTGACCGCTCGCGGCAACGGCGGCTACGGCATCTTCATGTTCGACACGGCCGACAACAACCGGATCGGCAGCGGTGACCCCGGCGACGATTCGGGAAACCACATCGCCAACAACAATCTTGGCGGCATGGTCGTCGACGGCAGCAGCAACGGGATCGACGCCAACACGTTCGGGTTCAAACCCGGTACCGGGGTGTTCTTCAACTCGTCGACCACAGCGATCGAGGTCGCCGGGGCCGACCACTTGATCGGCGGCGAAGTGGGCAACCGGATCATCGATCACTTCATCAGTCTCAGCGGGGGCTCGAACGCGGGAATCCAGCTCGGACGCGCGCTTCCCGGCGGCGACGCACCGGCGACGAACGTGATCGTCGAGCGCAACGAAATCGGTACCGATGACTCCGTCGGTCTCGACACCGGCATCCGGATCGCGGTGACCGGCTCTACCGGAAACACGATTCGCGCCAATCGCATCGCCGACGCCGCCATCGGCATCGACATCGCCGCGAGCGGGAACACCGTCACCGAAAACCGCGTCGGCATCGATGCCGATCTGGGCCTGGGCGCCGGTCCCGGAAACGCCACGGGCATACGGGTCGGTTCGTCCGACAACCTGGTCAGCTTCAACGAAATCGGCAACAGCACTTTTTCCGGCGTGGTGGTCGACGGCCCGTCGAACGACTTCATCGGCAACGACATCGGGTTCGCCGCCGGCATCGGCGACGTCGGCAACGGCGATGCCGGCATCCGGATGCTCAGCGGCGCGGTTTCCAACCTGATCCAGGGCAACCGCATCATCGCCAACGGCGGCCCCGGCATCGAACTGGTCAACCAGAACTCCGTCGCAGGCAACACCATCTTCGGCAACGGGATACAACGCAACGAAGGGATCGGCATCGACTTCATCGAGTTCGAGCTCGGCGTCGGCGCGGTGCGCGGACCGACCGAAAACGACCCCGGCGACGCCGACGCGGGCGCCAACCGGCGCATGAATTACCCCGAGTTCGGCGAGGCCGCGCCGGTCCCGGGGACCGATCCGGTCCAGACGGTCGTGACCTTTGTCGTCGACTCCGATCCCGCCAACCAGGCCTATCCGATATCCGTGGACTTCTACCGCGCGCCCGGCTATGGAGAGTTCACGGGCAGTTCGTTCATGGCCAGCGCGGTTTATGACACCTTCGGTGCCGTAGAAACCCTGACGCTGACCTTGCCGGCGGGCATCGGCATCGACCGTCACTTCACCGCGGTGGCTACCGACGCCGACGGAAATACCAGCGAGTTCGCGCCGGCGAGATCGCTGGGCGAGGTGCTCTTCCGCGATGGCTATGAGGATTGAGCGCGACGTTGGCCGACACCCGCGAACGGGACGAGATATTCGCGGATTCGGATCCTGGCGACCGATTCCACATGCTGGTCAACATCACGTTTCCGCCCGACCCGGCCGACGAACTTCTAGGGAACCTCTGAACGCATCGGCGGTTTCATTACTCCGACTCCTGCGCCAGCGCGACCAGCCACGCACGCCCCCGCTCCCATTTTCTCTGGACGGTGCGACGCGATATGCCCAGCGCATCCGCGGTCTCGTCGAGGGTATAGGCGGCAAAGAAACGGCATTCGACGATGCGCACCATTTCCGGATCGAGCTTCTCGAGGCGTTCGAGCAACTGGTCGACCAGCGCCACCTGCTCGGCGCGTGCCGGCCCGTCGTCGGGCAGGTGCGCCAGGTCGATGTCGACGCGAACGTGCCGGCGCTTGGCGGCGAAAATGCCCCGCGCGTAGTCGACCAGTATCTGGCGCATGGCCTGGGCGGCGATGGCGAAATAGTGGCGCCTGTCCTCCCATTCCAGCGCGGCCGCGTCGGCGAGCTTGGCGTACCCCTCATGCACCAGCGCAGTCGTGTTCAGGGTCTGGCCGGGACGCCATCTGGCCAGCTGATTCCTGGCGATCTTCTTGAGGTCCTCGTAGACCAGCGGCATGACCGACGCGGCCGCCGCTTCGCCCCCCTCGTGCGCGGCCCGCAGGAGGCGCGTGATCTCGCCGGCATCACGATCGTTCACTGCATGCTCCCCGTTTCCGAATCCAGTACCATCGACTCGAGCATATACGCAGCACGTCGCCGGGTCCAGATGCGCCCCGGGACCTCTCGGGAGTAAACAGCAGTGGATCAAGGACAGTGGGCTCGCGTCGACGCCGCGCTTCAGCAGCTGCTCGAAGACGAGCCGGTCGACCTGTCGACGTTCTCGGCATCCGAACGCGATCTGCTCCAGCGACTGCTGCACGCGGCCCGCGGCGAAATCGCCGGACTGGACATCCCCCCGGCCGAGGACGAAGCCCTTGCCTCCGGACTGATCGCGGCGCTGGCCGAGCTCGACGGCATAGAGCCGGGCGCCGCGATCGACCCGTTTCGGGTCCTGGAGCGAATCGGCGCCGGCGGCATGGGTATCGTGTTTCTCGCCGAGCGCGCCGAGGGCGGCTTCGAGCAGCGGGTTGCGCTCAAGCTGCTGGCGAACAGTACGCGCGACCCGGGTGCCGTGCGGCTGTTCGAGCGCGAACGAAAACTGCTGGCGCAGCTGGAGCATCCCGGCATTGCCCGTCTCATCGACGGCGGCCTGACCGAACGCAACCGCCCGTGGTTCGCGATGGAATACATCGACGGCAAGCTCTTGCCTGCCTATGCCGACGGGCGCCGACTGGGGATACCCCAGCGTGTCGAACTGTTTCTCCAGGCCTGTGACGCACTGGACCACGCCCACCGCCAGCTGATCCTGCATCGCGACATCAAGCCCGACAATGTACTTGTCACGCCCGCCGGCCAGGTCCGGCTGGTCGACTTCGGGCTCGGCCGGCTGCTCCAGCCCGAGGATGATTCGGCCTCGGACGAGACCACGATAGCCGCGGGTCGGATGACGCCCGGCTATGCGAGTCCTGAGCAGGCGCGCGGCGAGCCGGTCAGCGTCGCTTCCGAGGTCTACCAGCTCGGGTTGATGCTTTACCGCCTCACCACCGGCCTGCCGCCCTACCGCATCGAAGGGCGCAGCGCCTACGAGATCGCCCGCGCGATCACCGATGCCGAGATTCCTCTGCCAAGCTCGAGATGGCGGGATGCCGATGCGGCCAAGCGCGGCGTCCTGTTCGGCGAACCGCCGGATCGGTTGCGCCGACGGCTTGCCGGCGACCTCGACAACATCATTCTCAAGGCGCTTGCACCGGCGCCCGGCGAGCGCTACGCCAGCGCAGAGCGGCTCGCAGACGATCTCAGGCGGCACCTGGACCGTCTACCGGTGCGCGCCCGGGCGGCAACGCCCAGGTACCGGCTCGGGCGCTTCATCCAGCGCAATCGTGCGGCCGTCGGCGGGATTGCGGCGTTCTTCATGCTTCTGGCCGGTTCGGTCGCCGTGCTAGTCGTCCAGGCCGGCGCGCTGGAGCGGGAGCGCGATCGCGCGCTGGTTCATGCCGAGCGCAGCCAGCGGATGGTGGATGCACTGGCCGGCATGATCCGCATGTCGGACGCCGACCAGCCGGTCGAACAGCTTTACTCTCTCGGCGACCTGCTGGATCGCTACGTGGAATACGTGCGCGAGGAGCTGGACCAGGATCCCGAGGTTCGCGCGCGCCTGCTCGGCATTTTGGGCCAGGCGATGCACGGCATCGATCGCTGGCAACCGGCACGCGCCGTGCTGGCCGAGGCGTTGTCCGAGACCGAATCCATGCTCGGCGAATCCAGCGAAGCGGCACTGGGCATCAAGCCGATGCTGGCCGAAGCAACCGCTTTCGACGGCGAGCTGTCCGGCGCGGTGGACCTGCTCGACCAGGCCGAAAGCCAGCACGCCGAGAAGTCCGGACCGGAAAGCGAGCCCGCGGCCGATACCGTTTTTCTGCGCGGATTCCTGCGCACGCATCACGCCATTCCCGGTTCGACCGAATACGAAGCCGGCCTGGCCGACCTGCGGCGTGCGCTGTCGATGTATCGGCAGCTGTTCACGCCGCCGCACGAAAAGATCGCCCGCGCCACGCATGCACTGGGCTTCAAGCTGCGGGATCCGGACGCCGCGGTCGAAACGGTGCAACGGGGCCTGGAGATGACGCGCCTGCTGCTGGGTCGCGAGCACCCGGTTACCGCCATGCGGATGGCCGAACTCGCGCTGCTGGTCGACCTGCACGGCGACCCGGCGAGGGCAGCCGAAATCGGCGAGACCGCATACGCGATCCACGTCGAGCTGCAGGGCGAAACGCACCCCGAATCGCTGACGATGCTCAACAACCTGGCGGCATTTCACCGCGAGGGCGGCAATCCGGAACGCGCCGTGGAGCTCTATCGAAGATCGCACGAACTTCGCAGACGGATTCTCCCCGAAAATCATCTTCTGCTTGCATTTACCGCCCACGGACTGGGGATCTCGCTGCGCAAGACGGAGCGTTTCGACGAATCCGAGCGCTGGCTGCGCGAGGCGCTTCGACTGTGCCTTCTGCACGAATCGCGCAATGAAGCCGTCACGCGCGAGAATCTCGCCAGAACGCTGCTGGCCGCCGGAAGGTCGGCCGACGCGATCCGACAGCAGCAACTCGCGCTCCAGGCCTACCGTCTGCACTACGGCGAGGATTCCGAACAGGCGCGACAGGCGCACCAGCGACTCCGGGAATTGCACGCTGCGCCGGCACCCGGCGACGCCTGAGCCTTACCGGACTATCCGCGTGGCCCGCTGGCCGTCAAGCCATCGATCTGACCGTCACCCGGCGCCGATCGTCGACTGATTCGCCCTCCGTCCCGCTTTTCATGTCGCCGGTCATCTCGATCGAGATCTCGCAGCTCGCCGGCGGCAGGCGGCCACCGGCACGCTCGGGCCACTCGACGAGCAGCACGCTGTTTTCGCCCAGCAGGTCCTCGAGACCGATGAAGTCCAGCTCTTCGGGCTCGCCCAGCCGGTAAAGGTCCAGGTGGTGGATTTCCAGGCCGGCCACGTCGTAGGACTCGACCAGGCCGTAGCTCGGGCTCTTGACCCGGCCATCGAAGCCCAGACCTCGTAGAATGCCGCGCACCAGCGTGGTCTTGCCGGCGCCCAGGTCGCCGGACAGCGTGACGACCTGCCCGCCCTCGAGTTGCACTGCAAGGCGGGCGCCAAGCGCCATCATCGCGGCTTCGCTGTCGACGTCGAAGGCGCTCACGGCCTGGGCGTACCCGGCAGCACGCGCGGCACCGCCGCGATCAGTTCGCCGGCAAGAATCGCCCGGCGCCCCTCGGCCGCAACGTCGCCGGCTCGCGCATGCACCACGACGCCGGCACAGGCGGCGTCGAACAGCATGCCTTCGCGACGCCCGCCCTGCCCGACCAGGCTGGCGATGATGCCGGTCAGCGCATCGCCCATCCCGGCTGTGGCCATGGCCGGATTGCCGAATGGACATAACGCGACGCGCCCGTCCGGGTCGGCGACCAGCGAACCGGCGCCCTTGAGCACCACGACCGCGCGAAAGCGCTCGGCCAGTTCACGCGCGGCGGCGAAGCGATCACGCTGAACGTCGGCCGTGGAGACCTCCAGCAGGCGTCCGGCCTCCCCGGGATGCGGGGTCAGAATCCAGTTCTCGCGGTCGAACCCGTGCTCGGCCAGCAGGTTCAGGCCGTCGGCGTCCAGCACCACCGGCAGATCGCGCCCCAGCAGACGCCGCCAGGCCTCGCGCGACCAGTCGGAAGTCCCCAGGCCCGGCCCCAGGGCAATGACGTCGGTACGCGCGGCCAATGCATCGAGCGTGTCCCCGCTCTCGCCGTCGGCCCACATCGCCTCGGGCAGGCTGCCCGCAAGCGCCATCGAGTGCTCGCGCCGGGTGGCCACCGAGACCAGCCCGCTGCCGGTCACGAGCGCGGCGCGCGCGGCCAGCAGCACCGCCCCCGGCATGTTGAAATCGCCGCCGCAGACCAGCGGGTGGCCAAGCGCGCCCTTGTGGACGGCCCGCATGCGCGGAGGCAGGAATTCCTGTACGGCAGTATCCGAAAGTCGCACGGCATCCGGGTCGAGATCCCGGTAGGCCGAATCGGGCACGTCAAGGTCGTCGAACAGCACAGCACCGGTAAAGTCCGGCGCCCGCCCCGTTTCCAGACCGCGCTTGCGGCCGATGAAGCTTACGGTCGCGTCGGCGCGAACCGCGGTGCCCAGCGGCATCCCTGTATCCGCTTGCAGGCCCGATGGGACGTCGACCGCGACCACCGCTGCATCCGATGCGTTCATCGACTCGATCAGCGCCGCATAGTCGTCGCGCACCTCTCGGTCCAGCCCGGTGCCGAGCAGCGCATCGACGATGACGTCGGCCTCGATCTGCCCGTCAGGCTCGGAAACCGGGCCGCCGGCGTCGAGCCACGCGTCGGCGGCACGCCGGGCATCGCCGTCCAGTTCTGCGGGGGCCTTCATCGCGATCACGCGCACCTGAAGCCCCGCGCGCCGGGCCAGCGACGCGACCACGTAACCGTCGCCGCCGTTGTTGCCGCCGCCGCAGCAAGCCACGAGGCTCTTCGCCTCCGGAAAACGCGCCCGGACTGCCCTGAAAACGGCGGCGCCGGCGCGCTGCATCAGTTCGAATCCCGCGATGCCGCGATCTTCGGCGTTACCGGCAATCGCCCGCCGGTCGAGCTCACGCACCTGATCTGCACGGTAAAGTCGGCTGTCGATGTCCATCGGCTTTCCTGAATTCCCATTTGAAACCGCCATCAACGCGGCATGAAACCAGGCATGCCGGATGACTGCCGGGCCGGCACGGCCGGAACCGCGAAGCGAAGTCGAGCATTACGCAGATTAACGCAGATTCCCGATCGACTCGCTGGACTGTTTGTTCAGTTATTCAGGAATCTGCCAGAATCCGCGTAATCTGTGATTCACTGTTTGCCATGAACGCCGACAAATCCGCAAGCACAATGGATATCGAGATGCTGAAGGCGCGCATCAGGCATTGGGGCACGGAACTGGGTTTCCAGCAGGTCGGCTTCGCCGACACCGACCTGGCCGAAACCGAGCGCCGACTCGACCAGTGGCTGGCCGATGGACACCACGGGGACATGGACTGGATGGCCCGGCACGGCCGCAAGCGAACGAGACCGGCCGAGCTGGTGCCGGGCACCCGCTCGATCATCGTGCTTCGCATGGACTACCTGCCGGCCGACGCGACGCCGGTCGAAGCGTTGCTGAACCAGCCGGAGAAGGCCTGCATCTCGCGCTACGCCATCGGCCGCGATTACCACAAGACCCTGCGCGGCCGCCTCAAGAAGCTCGCGCAGATGATCGAAGACGAGATCGGTCCGTTCGGCTACCGCGTCTTCACCGACTCCGCGCCGGTGATGGAAAAGCCGCTGGCGGCCAAGGCCGGGCTGGGCTGGATCGGCAAGCACACCAATCTGTTGAACCGGCATGCCGGCAGCTGGTTCTTTCTCGGCGAAATCTATACCGATGTCGAATTCGAACCCGACTCGGCGGTGTCCGACCACTGCGGATCGTGCAGGAAGTGCATCGACGTCTGTCCCACCGGAGCGATCACCGCGCCCTACCAGCTGGACGCCCGGCGCTGCATTTCCTACCTGACGATAGAGCTTCAGGGCTCGATACCGCTGCAATTCCGGGAAGCGATCGGCAATCGCGTCTACGGCTGCGATGACTGCCAGGCGGTGTGTCCCTGGAACCGCTACGCGCAGTTCAGCGGCGAGGACGATTTTCAACCGCGCGAGGATCTGGATGCCGGATCGCTGGTCGATCTTTTCGGATGGGACGAAAAGACGTTCCTTGCCCGCACCGAAGGCACCGCTATCCGGCGAATCGGCTTCGAGCGCTGGCTCCGCAACCTTGCCGTCGGCCTGGGCAACGCGCCGACCTCGTCCGAAGTCGTCGCTGCGCTACAGTCGCGTCGCGACCACCCGTCGCCTATCGTTCGCGAGCACGTCGAGTGGGCGCTTTCGCGCCACGCCCGGCCGGACTGAATACAAGCCCCGGCCCTCCGCATTCGCGACCGTGGCGACTCAGAAACTGACGCCGATACCGAGGTTCAGGTTGGCGCGGCTGCTGTTCGGGTTCACCGGCCACAATTCGAGCTGTTCGGCCACCAGTACCGGGTGATCCAGCGCAAACGCGCCGACCGAGCGCGATTCGATGCCGGTGAAGCGCCCCAGCGCGGTCACGAAGCGGCCCGGCCCGTAAGTCATCGGGTCGAGAAACCCCTTGTGCAGAATCACGAAGCGGGCGCCACCGTCGGCTTCCCGTCTCGGCCTGTCTCCCGGGCCCAGCGGCAAGGCCAGCACTTCGAGTTCGGTTGCGTCATCCTGGTTGACGATGCCCACGATGCGCCCGCCCCAGATAACGCGGGCGCCGGTGGCATCGGGCTGCGCCAGCGCCTCGCCCGGCCCCAGCGCGGCCGGCTCGCCGCCGGCGGTCTCGAACGGGCTGCTCGCGCATCCGGCCAGCAATACGGCAAGAAAAATCGCGGAAAGAACTTGTTTCATGATGGCTGCCTGAATCTGTATGGATTGATGGGCTCGAATGCCTGCCGGTCGGCCCGCACGGTCTAGCGGGTCTGTCTCGCCAGCCGCTCGGCCAGTTCGGCCAGCTTGCGCTGCACCGGCGGCGCATGCTCCGGGCCTATCCGAACGAGGATCTTGCGGCCCCACGAGAGCTGTTCGAGCGACGGATCAATATACTCGTAGAGAACCTTCGGCTGGTGAACCGCGGGTCGCGAGCCGGGCAACTCGAATTCGGACAGGTGCTCCAGAATCTCGATCGAACGCTGGCGGAACGTTTGCTCCGAATGCTCGCCGAGGGCCTGCCAGGCCTTCTCCAGCGCCGGCTCGTAGCGATCGAACAGTTCGACCATCTCCACCGCGTCCATGCGATCGAACATGGCTCGATAGGGCCGGTAGCGCGGATCGGGCGTCTCGGGCAACCGGGATTCATCGCCGTCGCGGTCCAGGCGCGGCAGGCCCGGCACGTGCGCCAGCGGCCGAAAGCGCAGGGGAACGGGCGCACCGTCGAGGCTGTTGACGGTGGTCACCAGCCGCTGGATCAGGCGCTCATCGACGACCATTTCGAGCTGCCCGGGTCCCAGCCGCACGGCAAGGTCCTCTCGAAGCAGTTGCTGCTGCCGTTCGAGCACGATTTCAGGTTCAGGTTCGGATTCAGGCGCGGCCGCAGACTCTGGTGCGCCGCCGCTCTGCAACCCCGGATCTGCATCAGTCGGACCGCCGTCATCGGTCGCGTCGAAGTCGGTGCCGGTCGCCGGATCGGCCGGCCTGACCGCATCCCGAGGATCGGAGGGCTCCGGCCCATTTCGGGTGTCGACCCCCGAGGGCACATCCACGGGGGTCTCGGGCGGCACGGCTCGCTCGCTGTAAAAGTACAAGGCGAGAGCTGCAAGCGCCAGCACCATTGCAGCGACGACGCCGATTCGACCGCCTGTCCCATTGAATTCAGATCGCATCGCACATCCTCCTCGGTCAGGCCCCGGCCGCCTCATGTGGCGCCGGTGTTACCATATACGACCATTCGAATAGACAGGAAATTCCATGCACGCAACAGCCGATACCGTCGTGACCATCGACTACACGCTGACGGGCAACGATGGTGAGGTCATAGATACCTCGGAAGGCCGCGAACCCCTGGCGTACCTCCACGGGCACGGCAATATCATCCCGGGACTCGAAAAAGCGCTCGAAGGCAAGGCCGAAGGTGAGGAACTGAAGGTCAAGGTCGAGCCCGAAGAAGGCTATGGCCCGCGCCGCGACGAACTCATCCAGCAGGTTTCCATGGAAGCCTTTGCCGGCATCGACGAGGTCGAGCCCGGCATGAAGTTCAACGCCGAATCCGCGCAGGGCCCGCTGGTGGTCAAGGTCACCGAGGTCGAAGGCGACACGGTCACCATCGATGCCAACCACGACCTGGCCGGTCAGCCGCTGAACTTCGACGTCAAAGTGCGCGAAGTACGCGAAGCCAGCCCCCAGGAACTGGAACAGGGCCAGGTCGCAGGCTGACCCACTGGCAGGAATCCGAACGAAAAACCGGGCCTGGCGCCCGGTTTTTTTATGGCCTGGTCGTCCAACGACCGGATAACGACCGGTTAGCGTTGAAAGAAGACCGGGATACCGAATTCACAGCTCAGGCAGGCCCACGCGCCTTTTCCAGCGTCTTCGCCAGGCCCGCCACGACGCCGCCGATGTCGGACAACTCGGCCGGCAGGATCATGGTATTCGTGGACCTGGCCAGTTCGCCGAACTGCTTGACGTACTGCTCGGCGATGCGCAGGCTGACCGCGTCCGCGCCGCCGGGCAGATTGATCGCCCTGGCGATTCTTTCGATGCCGTCGGCCGTGGCCTCGGCCACCAGGCGAATTTCCTCGGCACGGCCCTTGGCCTCGTTGATCTGCTTTTGCATGTCGCCCTCGGAAACATTGATCATTTCCTGCTTCATGCCTTCCGAGACGTTGATCTTCGCTTCCCGCGCACCTTCGGATTCGGCCACCACGGCGCGCCGCTCGCGCTCGGCGCGCATCTGCTTCTCCAGCGCGTCCTTGATCGATTCCGGCAATCGGATGTCGGCGACCTCGTAGCGAAGCACCTTCACGCCCCACGGCTCGGAAGCCTCGGTCAGAACATCGACCACCCGCTCGTTGATCACCGCGCGCTCTTCGAAGGACTTGTCGAGTTCGATCTTGCCGACCACCGACCTGAGCGTCGTCTGGGCCAGCTGGATCGCGGCAAAACGATAGTCCTCGATGCCGTAGGAGGCCAGCTTGGGGTCGATGACCTGCATGTAGATCACGCCGTCGACGTGAATCTGGATATTGTCCCGGGTCACGCAAGCCTGCTGCGGCACGTCGATGGCCTGCTCCTTCAGGGTATGTTTGTAGGAGACCTTGTCGACGAACGGGATCATCAGGTGAAAACCGGCGTCCAGCACGCTCTGGAAGCGACCCAGGCGCTCCACCACGTACGCCGAGCGCTGCGGCACGATCTGGGCGGTCTTGACCACCGCAACGATGACGATCAGCAAGATGATCAGCGACATGATGGTCGCGGAATCCATGTTCATGTTGTTTTCCCTCGAAGAATGCGCGCCTCGTCGGCACAGTTTGTCGATGCCGCGGGACCCCGGCCCCACCGGCAGCATGTCATGCGCGGGGCTGTTTCTCCGCGCTCACCAGGAGCGTGATCCCGCGGTGGCCGACCACCCAGGCGGTGTCGCCGACCTCGAATCCATCCGAGTCGCACTCGGCCTTCCACTCCACGCCGTTCAGCCTGACCTTGCCGGCGCCCTGCCTGAATGCCCGGGTTACCGTCACGCGCGCCCCGCGGGCCGATACCGGGTCCTGGTCGCCCTCCCAGCGATCGCTGACCTTGCCCCGGAACCAGACCTTGATCTTCTCGCGCGCGAGCAGCAGCGCGGCCACGCTGAGCACCGCGAAAAGCACGATCTGCTCGGCCGGCGCCGAAACCAGGCCCAGGGCGGTCGCGATCCCGACCAGGATCGCGCCGATACCGAAGAATATCGCCACGATCCCGGTCGCGAAGAACTCCGACAGAATCAGCAGCGCACCGAGAATCATCCAGAACCAGGGCTCCTGCAACATTTTTTTGGGCTCCAACGCCAAGCGAGATGCGAGAAATTATAGGCGGCGAGACGCGCGCGCGCCACTCGACCGTGCATTGTGCCGACGTCCCGACCGCGCTTTCGACCCGAAATAGATCCGGGTGACGGATAGGAATCGATTTCCTGATAGACTCTGGATATGAACCTGCGCGCCGTCAAATACCTCGTCACTCTCGCCGACGTGCGCCATTTCAGCCGTGCCGCCGAGCTCTGCCACGTCAGTCAGCCCACGCTGAGCACCCAGATTCGCAAGCTCGAGGAAGAACTCGACGTTCAGCTGGTTGAGCGCTCGCCGCGCAAGGTCATGCTGACCGAGGTCGGCGAGGAGATCGTCGAGCGCGCTCGCGCCATGCTTGCCGACGCCGACGCGATCCGCGCCATCGCCCGCCGCAGCAAGGACCCGCACTCGGGCACCATGCGCATCGGCATTTTTCCGACGCTCGCGCCCTACTTCCTGCCGCACGTGGTTCCCGAGATCCGCAAGCGCTTCCCGCGTCTCACGCTCAGGCTGTTCGAGGAAAAGACCGAGGACGTCATCGAAATGCTGCGCCAGGGCCGCCTCGACGCGGGTCTGCTGGCGCTTCCGATCGAGGCCGAACAGCTTGCCTCGCGTGTGCTCTTCGAGGAGCCGTTCGTGCTCGCGGTACCCGAATCGCACCCGCTGAGCAAGCGCGACGCCATCACCATGGACGACCTTGAAAAGGAAGAACTGCTGCTGCTCGAGGACGGTCACTGCCTCAGGGAGCAGGCGCTGGAAGTCTGCCAGCTCGCCGGGGCTCACGAACAGCTGGATTTCCACGCCACCAGCATGGAAACCCTGCGCCAGATGGTCGCCGCCGGCACCGGCATCACCCTGATGCCCGTCATGGCGGTCAAGCCGCCGGTCGCGCACACCGACAACCTGTCCATCCGACCCTTCGTTCAGCCGGGGCCCAAGCGAACCATCGCGCTGGTGTGGCGCAAGTCCACTGCGCTAGGGGGTTTCCTCGAGGAACTTGCCGAGATCTTTTCTTCGATCGATCCGGAATTGCTCAAGCCTTGATTTTTTCTGGCCTGCGGCCGGCACATACCAGTCATGCGCCCGCAGGCTGCTTCCCGAATTCCAATTCAAATGCAGTTTCGCCGCCAGCTGCGCTGGCTTTGGCGAGTGACTTCTTGGCGCCCCAAGAAGTAACCAAGAAACGCTGCCGGGCGACGGCGGGGTACGGGCTCATCACGTGCGGAGATCTATCGCGACAGGCACCCAAAGTTCGGCGGCCACCCATCTGCCTCGATGGCGCCGAGAAGCGCAGGGCCGGGCGGAAAAAGACGCGCCGCATGTCTGAGCGACCGTAAGGGAGCGAGTTCGGCGCGTCCCGCCCGGACCGAGCATCGCAGGGGACCCGGCGCA
>NZXU01000066.1 GCA_002698425.1 Ahrensia sp.
AATTCTTCGGGGTAACGCTTCGGCACGGACACGGCTCCTTCAACGGACGTCGTGACCCAAAGTCAAGCAAACCGACTCCGGACAACCCAGGGCACATCAGCATCCGTGATTTGCGCAGTGTCTCCGCCGTCATCCCCAACCGCTTCGACACCGCGGTGATCGCCGCCCACTCGCTCGGATAGTCCTCACGGTAATCCAGTACCAGCCGTACAGCCCTGGCTCGGGTCTCCGAGTCGTACTTGCTCGCCACGATATGCACCTTCCCAAGAAGAGAGGTGCGCATCAAACGCGGGAGGCTTCAATCACCCGGATGTGCGCGCTGCTGGAGCGTCTCGTTCGGGGTTCTACAAGTGGCGCACGGTGCAGGCGGCGGGGCCGTCGCCGGCCCAGCAGCGGCGCACCGAGTTGGATTCCAAGGTCGCGGCCTTCCACAAGGCCTCTGACGGCGTGTACGGGGCACCAAGAATCCTGGCCGACCTACGCGATGAGGGTGAGACGCTGTCACGCAAGACGGTGGCGGCCTCGCTGCGCCGTCAGGGCCTGGCTGGGATCAGCCCCACGCACGTTCGCGCCGGTGACCACGATCGTCGATCTGGACGCCCCGGTGCCCAAAGACCTGGTCAAACGCCGGTTCGACGTCGGCGAGCTGGACCGGGTCAGGACCTCTGACATCACCTACTTGCGCACCGGTGAGGGCTGGCTGTACCTGTGTGCGGTCCGTGACGGCTGCAGCCGGCGGGTGATCGGCTGGGCCATCGATGAGCACATGCGCACCGACCTGGTCGAGGCGGCTGTCGCGATGCGGTGGCGATGCGCGGCGAGTTGGCCGAGCAGGTCGTGCTCCACGCTGACCGCGGCTGTCAGTTCACCAGCGCGCAGCTGGCCAGGTTCGCCCGCGATCACAACCTGGCCCGCTCAGTGGGCCGTACTGGGGCGTGCTGGGACAACGCCCAGCAGGAATCATTCTGGGGCACAATGAAAGTCGAGTTCTATGACCGCTACTTGTGGCCTACCAAGGCGGCCGCTAAGCTCGCCGTCGGCGACTGGATCGAACGGGTTTACAACCGCCGCCGGCGCCACTCGGCCATCGGAATGACCTCACCGGTCGACTGCGAGAACCGAATCACTCAGACGGCACAAGCCGCCTGACCCCGTGTCCACCAAACGGGGTCAAGCCCACTCCCTCGACTTTGCCGGTCGTCGTTGGTGAGCGTCGCTTAGTCAATCGGGCCGCGATGCCGTTGTCGCGCAGATCCGTTCGACGAGGACTTGAACCGGTAGTGGCCTGGTGAACGTGCCGGTGAACTGTTTACCGCTGTCGGTCAGCACCTCGAACGGTGCTCCCCAGCGGGCGATCGCGGCGAGGAACGCATCACAGAGCAATGATCAGAACTTGTGGATGAGCCTCGGCGAGGGGGCGTGAAAGTGGGCGCACCTTCTCGAGGATGATCTGAATATCCGAGATCTGATCATTGCTCTACATCTGTGGCTCTACCGGCCGGGACCCATTTCCTGTCGGCAACCCACGTTCACATGCAGTGAGGCCCCAGCCTCCCATACGGTCTAGTCGATTGGTATGTCTGCGCAATGGGATGTGGTGGGTAACCCGTTGAAACGGTCGGCGATCCATCCCAGTGCGCGTTCGCCATCGACGAAGTAGGGCAGCAGGTGGTTGATCGCGAGTTTGTTGAGGAACGGCGGTTGGCGGTTGGTCCAGAATTCGACGTCGGAGTCTTTGGCGCACCAGTCCAGCGCGAGTTGACGTGAGCCTCCCCACGGGAAGAACGGGTCGAATCGGTTGGTGCTGATGAACACCGGTATCTCGGGCTTCAGTGTCCCGAGGCGTTGAGCGTTCAGAACGGTTCGCACTGCTTCTGAGCTGAACACCTCGGCGGGATCGACGGTGAAGTATTCGTTGAGGTGATGGAAGCTGAACGTCAGAACCCCTTCGACCACGCACATGGTTGACGAGCGGGTCAGCAGATCTTTGCCCTGATCGGATAGGGCCGGCAGAAGTAGCGGAGCGGCCTGCGGATACGCGGCGGCGATCCCGTTGAGGGCGTAGCCGAGCGCGACTAGGAAGATGCTGCCGTCGAGGAACGGCGGCAGTAGGGTCAGATCAGCCGGTGGGGCCCCGATCCACGCGCCGACCAGGTTCAGCTCGGGCGCATAGCTGGGTGCGAGTTCGGCCGCCGAGCCGGAGGCCTGCCCGCCCGAAGACCAGCCCCACAGCGCGACCGGCCCGTGCGGATCCAGCGTGGTGCCGGGCAGTTTCATCGCCGCGCGCGCGGCGTCGAGGAGGGCGGTGCCGGCGGCTTGTCGCATTAGGATCGGGACCGGGCCGGGGGTGCCCAGTCCGACGCCGTCGGTGACCACGACGGCGAATCCGCGCGCCACCATGGTGGCGATGAAGGTTTCCTCGTAGCCGAGGTGCAGGTCCAGGCCTGAGGAGAAGTGGATGCCCTGGTTGAACATCCGTGATGGGGCGCATTGATCACCCAGCCCGTACGGGCCGGTCGCGAAGGCGATCAGGGGCCGGGGTCCTTGGCCGGGCCAGGGGTTGTGCGGTTCGAAGTAGGTGCCCGTGACCGCGACCGGGTTGCCGCTGTTGTCGGTGCTGCGGTACATGATCCGGGTGCCGTCGGCCACGTAGGCGCCCAGCTGGCCTGACGGTTCCAGCACCAGTGGTGAGGGCTCTGAGCGGATCAGATCGCCGGGCTTTGCGGCGGGCAGCGGGTCGGGCGGGGTGTAGAACGCAGCGTACCGGGACTCGTTGGATCCCCAGCAGTTGGGGTCGGGTTGGGGGCACTGCTGCTCGAACTGCGCCGGATCCGCGTTGACCGGTGCCGCTACACCCACCGACGGAATCACCATTACTAGCGTCGCCGCCAGCGCCGTCGCGGCACGTCGCAGCCAGCCCGGCCGGTCACCCACATGGTGGGACAGGAATCCGGGATTGGATTCGCTGGCGTTTGCCGCCACGCGATTTGCGGGATCGCGGGGGGTGGACGTCATCGACATTGTCAGGTGATTCCCTTCGTGAGCTGCATGAATCGGCGCTACTTCGCGGCAGTTGGGTCAGCGGCCGCACGCGACGTCGCCTCATTCTCGACGCGGGCGCAGGTGGGTGGGTGCGGTCAGCCCATGCTGCTTCCGCCGTTGACGCTGAGCACTTGTCCGGTGATGAAGCTGGCCTCCTCAGAGGCCAGGAACAGCACCGCGGCGGCGATTTCGTCGACGGTGGCCGGGCGTCGCATCGGGATGAGGCTGATGGCGATGTCGGTGATCGACCGGAATTCCTCGGGCAGGGTCCCGTCTGTCAGGCCGGCTTGGATCTCGGGTGTCAGAACGTAGGACGGCGCGACTGTGTTGACGGTGATGCCGCTGGTGGCGTATTCGCGGGCTAAACCGACGGCGAAGGCATGCACGCCGCCTTTGGCGGCGTTGTATATCGCGTGTCCGTTGAGGCCGTTGCGCACGGATTCGGCACCGATGTTGACCACGCGCCCATAGCCGGCGGCGAGCATGGGGGGAAGTACGGCCAGGGTGGAGTTGAGCGTGGTCCAGAGGTTATTGTCAATCGTGCGTCGAATCGTCTGCTCGGTGTGGTGATCGGTCGCGGTGATCACACCGCCGCCAGCGTTGTTGACCAGGATGTCGATCCCGCCCAGTTCCTCCAGCGCCGCGGTGACGAGCCGTTCACCGGCTCCCGACTGGCTTAGGTCCTCGACGTGGGCGGCCACGACGTGTGTGCCGTCGGCCGACAGTTGCGTCGTCGCATTTTTCATCGCCGTGTCGTCGGGTCCGGCCAGCAGCACCGCGGCCCCTTCGGCGAGGAATCGGCGGGCCACCCCGAATCCGATCCCGGTCGCGCCGCCGGTGATTACGGCGCGGCGGCCGGCGAGCCGACCGCCGCTCATAGGATGATGCTCACGGCGCCGGCGGGACGCAGCACCGTCATGTCCATCACCGCGCGCTTGTAACAGATCCGCAGGCCACCGTCGGCGCGGCGCAGCCGGTAGTCGTAGCGCCCGACAAAGTGATCGTCGCGGCCGTTGCGGAAGCGCCACACCGTGAAATAGGCGCTGACAGCGATCTCCTGGCCTGATTGGTCGAGGATGCGTACGTTGCTGACTTGGTGGCGGGTAGTGGCATGGGGGTATTCGCGGTGCGCTTTGCGGCTGTTGAGCCGGTCCACCCGGGCCAGTAGCCGGAACTTGTTGTCGTTGACCAGAACGAGGTCGCGATCCGGTTCCGGGTCGGGCAGATCGTTGGCCGGGATGATGTACTGTGCGTCGTCGGTGTAGAGCTGCGCCCATTCATCCAGGCGCCACTCGTCAAGCAGCTGCGCCTCCAGGTACAGCAGATCTTCCACGTCGCCGCGCTGCACCGCACCGCCCGCGGTCGCACCCGCGCCGGTCGGGGCGGTGGTGAGTTGTTCGATGGTCATGACACCGCCTCGCGCTGCGGGCTGACCTGCTCGCGCCACCGCCGCCAGAAGGCCCGCATCTGCTCCTCGTCGGTGGCTTTGGGCTCACGCGTCATGCCGCGGGAAATGTCATTCCATTCGACCCCGCCGCTGCCGAACCCGTCCTGACAGGACTCGAGGGCCTCGACGTCGTCGGGGGTGGCAAGCCCGCCGGGTCCCAAAAAGCTCAGGAAGCTTTCCAGCCGCAGCGCCCGCGCGTGCGGCGCTTCGGCTTTCGGGGCCAGATGCCAGGCGCTGACCTCCATGCGGTCGGCCGCGGTGGGCATGAAGGTGCGCACCGTGACCGCTTGGATGTCGTTGATGATCAGGTTGGGGTAGATGAACAGGTTACGGTTGTTCTCGGCCATCACCTCGGCGCGCTCAGCACCGTACAACTCGACGAGCCGGGAACGCATGTTCTCCATCTGCGGGCGCGCCTCTTCGCCGAACTGTTTTTCCCATTTCGCGATCGGCCGGCCCCACGGGGCTTTGTATTCCATCACGGCATGCCCCCGGCCTAAAGCCCGGCCCCGTCCGGCGAGCCCACCGGCCACCTCGATCCCCATGGAACTGAGGTACTTCATGTAGGTGTCGTGGGTGGGGGCGGCGTGGTAGCCGTCGATGCTGTTCTCGACGAGCAGCTTCCAGTTGGCGTTGATGGAATACTGGTTGGAACCCTTGACCACCGCCCAGTCGGACTCCGATTCGTCGACGAGCAGGTCGAGGTAGTCGCGGGCGCCTGCAAGATAGTCGACCAGACTCTCGGCGTCGGGGTCGAAGGTGACGAACACGAAACCGCGATACGACTCGACTGCGGCCACCGGCCGCAAGCCCATCTCCTCCATGCGAAACGCCGGCCCGTAGCCTTGTCGGTCGGGCACACCGACCAGGTCGCCGTCGGTGTTGAACGACCACGCGTGGTAAAAGCATTGAAACACTTTGCCGTTACCCGAGTCGGTGCGGCACACCGTGGCGCCGCGGTGTGGGCAGGTGTTGTGCAACGCCCGGATCTGACCGGTCTTGGCGCTGCGCACGAAGATCAGCGGCCGCCCCGCCACCGAGCGGCGCACGAAGTCACCTGGGGCGGGGATCTCGGACTCATGCCCCAGGTACAGCCAGCACCGGTTGAACACGACCTCGCGCTCGGCTTCGAAAATCTGCGACGAGGTCAGCGCTGAACGATGGATACGGAACACCCCACCATCCGGGTCGTCGACAATGAGCTGCGTGGCAGCTGGTCCGATCACTTTCCTGTCCTTTCCTGACAGCCGCAGTGGTGCTGAAGTTTGTTCACGAGCCGGTCACCGCTCGCTGAAGTCACGCGTGGCGGAGCCGGTGTTCGCGGCTGGCTGCGAGGCCGGGGTATCGACCCATTGCGGCCAGCCGACCTGGGCGTTGGCGGCCATCGCCAGTTCTTTCTCGGCGGGGGAGGCGAACTGCTCATCCCAGTGCCGCAGCCGGGGCTTGGCGATCCTGGCTTCCCACAGCGGCGGAATGAGCGCGTAGACGAAGCACTTGAACGCGCTGGGCATCTGGGCACCCTCGGGCCGGGGCTTTAACTCGTGGTATTTGTAGCGGCTGTCGAAATGGTGCTCGATGTGGGTGGTGATCTCCATACCCAGCGGCCGGATGATCGCCCCGAGGTGGTTCCAGGCGTGATGCAGTTGGATCGGTGAGCCCGGCACCCGGACCATGCCGTAGTGCTGCAGATAGTTGAACCCCTCCGCCAACAGTTTCGAGAACACCATTGCCGTTGCGGCGACCGCCATCCCGATCAGCCCCGCGGCGGCGTACATCGCGGCGAACAGCGCAGTCAACAGGCCGACCTCGACATAGACGGCGTTTTTCGGGTGAAACACCGACATGTCGCGTTTGCGCAACGAGTTCACCGAGGTGACCACGCCGTCCTTCCACGCCCCATAGGACGCCTGCCACATGAACGCGTAGATGGTCTGCCCGCGCCGGGGTGTGTCGCTGTCGGCCTCGGTGCACAAGTCCAGATGGTGGGTCAGCTTGTGCCCAACATCGCGGTTGGGGTCCAGGAAGACGGTGCTGTACACCTTGGCGACGGCGCGTGGGAACAGCGAGCGCCGGTGCATCAACTCGTGCGCGATCGGCAGGTTGGGCACCGCGCCGATCCACCCGACCGAGAGCACCATGCCGACGACTTCGGCTGCGTTGACCGTCCCGCCCGGCAAAGGGACCGCAGTGTGCCCGGTCCAGGCGCCCAGCCGCAGCGCGAACAGGGTCCACACCGCGACCAGCAACGGCAGATGCAGATACAGCGGTACTTCGGCGAGCCAGGCCGCGCCCATGGTGCGGACCTTGTGGTCGGCGGGCAACACGATATCCAGCAGCATCAGGATCGGGAACGTCGCGATACCGGCCCAGACCCAGCCACCGCCGAGCCACAAACCGGCCACGGTGACCCCGACGACCAGATTTACCAAGTAATAGCGTAAGGCGTCCATATTTTGTACCTTTCTCATCGTCGGCGCATGTCAGGCTGTGGGTTAGTAGGGGTTAGTAGAGGACCACGGGTTTGATGGCGCGGCCGGCTTCGGTGTCCGCGATGGCGGTGTTGATCTCGGTAAACGGGTAGCGCTCGATGATCTTGTCGAAGGGGAAGCGTCCCCGCAGGAACAATTCGACCAGACGGGGGATGAACAGTCCCGGCACCGTGTCGCCCTCGATGATTCCCTTCACGGTGCGCCCGAACAGCAGGTGCATGAGGTCAAGGGACACCTCTTGTCCAAGGGCGTTGGCGCCGACCAGCCCGGCGGTGCCGCCGACGTTGAGCGCGGTAACGGCCTGCCGTAGGGTCGCTGGTAACCCGACGGCGTCCAGCGCGAAGTCTGCTCCTCCGCCGGTGATGGCGTGGATCTGCGCCTCGGCGTCGTCGGAGGCTTTCACGGCGTGGGTAGCGCCCAGTTCGACGGCCATATCGAGTCGCGACGCATTGAGGTCGACCGCGATGATCGGGTCGCAGCCGGCGATCACCGCACCCATGATCGCGGCCAGGCCGACCCCCCCTGCGCCGAACACCGCGATGCTGGCGCCCGCGGGCGGCGCCAGCGCGGTCAGCACCGCGCCGGCACCGGTTTGCAGACCGCAGCCCAACGGGCCCAGCAATTCCAGCGGCGCCCGCTCGGAGACTTTGACCGCGCCGCGCTCGGGGACGATCACGTGGTGGCTGAAGGAGGACTGGCCGAAGAAGTGGGCATTGAGTTCGGCGCCGTGACTGTCGCGGTAGGCCGTGGAACCGTCGGCGCGGCGGCCCCCAAAGTTCAGCGGTGTGAAGGCATCGCAATTCATCGGATGTCCGCTCACACAGTTGCGACACCTACTGCACGACACCGGCGCGAGCACCACATGATCGCCTGGGGTCAGCGAGCGCACCTCGGAGCCCACCGCCTCCACCACCCCGGCGCCCTCATGCCCGAGAATCGCCGGCGGACCGGGCGGCAGCACTTGGTCACGCACGATGATGTCGGTGTGGCAGATGCCGCTGGCCACGATGCGCACCCGCACCTCGTCGGCACGCGGCTCGCCGATTTGAACGTCCTCGATGTGGAAGGGCCCGCCCTTGCCTCGAACCACAGCCGCGGTACTAGTTATCGTCATCGAACGTCTCCTGGATGTCTCGATCAGTTACCGGATGCCGGCGCGGCCAAATAGATGGACTTCTGCTGCTCGTAGGCGGCCAGCCCCTCCGGGCCCAGCTCGCGGCCCAGGCCGCTGGCCTTCACCCCGCCGAACGGGGCAGTGGGATCAGGTAGATAGTGGTTGATCCCGATCGTGCCGGTGTGCACGCGACGGGCCACCTCGACGGCACGCCCGGGATCGCTGGTCCAGATGGTGCCTCCCAGCCCGTAATCGGAGTCGTTGGCCATCCGCACCGCCTCGTCGACATCGGTGTACGGGATCAGCGACAGCACCGGGCCGAAGATCTCCTCCCGTGCCACTATGAAGCTGTTGTCCACGTCGGCAAATACCGTCGGCTCGACGAACCAGCCCTTGTCCAGCTGCGCGGGCCGGCCTCCGCCCGCGGTGACCCTCGCCCCCTCGGCACGCCCCTGGTCGATGAGCCCTTCCACACGCTGCCGGTGTTGGGCAGTGGCCATCGGACCGATCTGCGTGTCAGGATCGAGCGCATCACCGACCGTCAACCCCTCCACAAAGCCGCTGAACACGTCCACGATCTGCGCGTAGCGGCTGCGCGGCACCAGAATCCGTGTGGAGAGATAACACGTCTGACCGTTGTTGAGCAGGGTCGCGCCGAACAGGTTCTGCACGCTGTTGGCCGAGTTCAGATCGGCGTCGTCGAGGATGATCGCCGCGGACTTGCCCCCCAGCTCCAAGGTGACCGGGCGCAGCATCCGCCCGCACGTCTCGGCGATCTGGCGGCCCGCACCGGTCGACCCCGTGAACGCGACCTTGTCGAGCCCGGGGTGCGAGACCAGATATGCGCCGACGTCGCGCCCACCGGTGACGATGTTGACGACGCCCGGCGGCAGCGCTGCCTCCTGCACGGCCTCGGCCAGCAGATAGCTGTCGAGCGCCGTCTCCGGTGAGGGCTTGATGACCACGGTGCAGCCGGCGGCTAGCGCCGGAGCGTATTTGAACGCGGCCAGCGTTTGCGGGAAGTTCCACGGCACAATCGCGCCGACCACGCCAACGGGCGTACGCCGCACCAGGGTGGTCCCACCGAACAACCCCGGACGGCGCTCCTCCGAGTCGCGGTCGCGCACCATGCCCGCGTAATAGCGCAACAGCGTCGCCGGGAACACCGCCTCCAGCTGGCGCGACACCGCGATCGGCATACCGTTCTGACTACTGACCCGATGCGCGATGTCCTCCCCCCGCTTGTCGAGCGCGTCGGCCAGCCTCTCCAACGCCTCGGCACGCCGCGCAGGCTCCCACCGCGACCAGCCCGCCGGGTCGTCGCACGCATCGCGCGCCGACGCGACCGCTGCGTCGACATCTGCCTCGGTGGCCTCCGGTACCTGTCCCAGCACCTCCTCGGTGCTCGCCGACACCACCGTGATGGGCGTGGCATCGCCCGAGGGAACCCATTCGCCGCCGATGAACAGCGAGTCGTACGCCAACGACATGTCGTCTCCTTTGACAAACAGACTGATGAACCGACTCACAACCTCAGAGCGGTGTGAAGCAGATCACGCATAGCCTAAAGGTTCCAACACGCGATAGTCAAGCCGCATAACCAACTGGCCGCGTCCGGCCCGGCACGCGTTGCCCGACGGTCGTCTGTAAGCCGCCAGGACCTGGCCGGCCAGCGGCGGGTCGGGTAGATCCCATCGCGGCGGCCCACCGCGGTAGTACCGTGCGGCTGCTGCGGGGTCCTCGCGTTACACCAAGCCGGTTGCTCAGGAATCGACGGGATCGTCGCAGAGCGGGTCGGCTGGCCAGGCGGCGGTGCGAATTTCGTGGCGCCGATCACTCGTGGCGAAGTTTGCCGTCCGGGGTGTTTCCACTGCCGGGTGATGATGGCAGCAGGCGTTACGTTCGTTTACTTCTGGGCCGCGGCGAGTGCGTCGGCGATGCGGACGAACTTGGCACGCGGACGGGAGCTGTGGAGACCGCGTTGGCGTTCGGCGGCCTCGATCGCGCACCAGTCCTGCCAGGACAGTGGGTGGACACCGCGTTCGGCCAGCAGGTCCGCCAGGGCGGTAGGCTCGCCGATGTCTCGGGTGAGCAGGCCATTGTCGAAGTCTGTCCATAGCCGTGTCACTGTTTGTTCGGCGCAGGCGCGGTTGGTCCCGATCACTCCTTGTGGTCCCCGTTTGATCCAGCCGGTGACATAGATTCCGGGTGTGGGTTTGCCGTCGTGGTCGTGCACGCGCCCGTTGCCGTGGGGGATCCGGCCGCTGGCCGGGTCGAACGGCACCCCGGGTATGGGGGTGCTGCGGTAGCCAATGGACCGCAGCAGCAGCGACGTTTCGATGACGACGGTGTGGCCACCTGGACCCCGAACGTGCAGTGCCTCTACCCTGGTGTCACCGACGATCTCGACCGGTGTGGTGAGGAACCGGAACACGATTCGTTTGCGGGTGGGCGTCGGGGTCCGGTGGGCGAATTCACGGGCGATGTCGACCTTGAGCGCGGTTTCGGCGTCGTCGCCGGGAGTGTCTTCCAGATCGGCGTCCTCAATGATGACGTCGACACCGTCCAGATCGCCGAGGGCCAGGAACTCCCCGACCGAAAAAGCGGCGTCGCGGAGTCCGCGCCGCGCCAGGATGACGACCTCGCGGATCGCGCTGGTGGACAACCCGTCCACCGCGTGCTGGGCGATGTCGGTGCGTGCCAGCTCATCGGGCTCGGTCAGCATGATGCGGGCGATGTCTAACGCGACGTTGCCGTTGCCGATGATCACCGCCCGCTGGCCGGATAGATCGAATTCGGCGTCGGCGTGATCGGGATGGCCGTTGTACCAGCCGACGAACTCTGCGGCGGTGTGGCTGCCGGGCAGGTGTTCGCCGGGCAGCCCCAGGTCCCGGCTGGTGCTGGCGCCAGTTGCGTAGATCACCGCGTGATGGTGTGCGAGCAGCTCGTGGTGGGTGAGGTCGCGGCCAACCGCGACGTTGAGGTGGCACTGCAGGCGGGGATGAGACAGCGTGGTGTCGAACAGGTCGGCGATGGCTTTGGTGTGTTGGTGGTCGGGTGCTACTCCGGCGCGCAGCAGCCCGTATGGCGTGGGGAGCCGCTCGAACATCGCCACCTGCACCCCGTCGATGCGGATCAGCTCGCCGGCGGCGTAGCAGCCTGCGGGTCCGGCGCCCACGATCGCCACGCGAAGCGACCCGGGCAGCACCGGGGCATGGTCGCGGCGCGGCGCAGGCGGGCCGGCCGCCGAGGGGTGGAGTTGGAAGTAGCGGGCGTTGATGTCAACGAACCGTTGCTGGCCGGGCGGCACTTCGTCTTGGTGGTAGATGGCGCCGACGGGACACTCTTGCACGCAAGCGCCGCAGTCGATGCACGCCGCCGGGTCGATGTAGAGCATCTCGGAGTCAGTGGAACCTCCCGGCGCGCCGATGGGCCCGATACAGTCCACCGGGCACACCGCCACGCAGCTGGCGTCCTTGCAGCAGCTCTGGGTGATCACATACGTCACGTGCGGCCTCTCAACAGCTCGTCGTTCTAGCGGGCTTGTGTGTCACAGCAGGCCTGCCGCGGTCGGCGAGTCGCGGCAGGCCCGCGGCAGGGCGCGCCAATCAGCGCAGGGCGACTGGTCGCGTTGATGTCTGGACGCCCTGGAGTGCGTCTCGCTCGCCGTTCGTCGCGGTCGGCGCCGGGGCCGGTGACGGGCACGCGGGGGCAGATTCGACCGAGCTCCGCAGCCGGTCCAGCAGCTGGGCGAGCTGTCGTAACTCCTCGCTGGACAACCCGCCGGTCAGCGTGTTGAGGTAACGCCAGTGGCGCGGCAGGAACCCCGCGAGCAGCGCTTCAGCGGCCGGGGTGATCTCGACCAGGAACGAGCGCCGGTCGTGAGGGTTGAGCACCCGCTGCACCAACGACCGCCGCGCCAGGGTGTCGATCAGGCCGGTGAGGTTGGCGCGCCGCACCGACAGCAACTCAGCCAGCTCGCCCATCGTGACCGGCTCCTGCACCCGGTGCAACACGCTAAGCGCCTGGAACTGGCCCAAGCTGAGTTTGTAGGGTGCCAGTTCCGCCGCGTGCGTGCGGTCCACCGCCGCGACCGCGCGGTAGAGCAACATCATCACGGTCAGCGACTCCGGGTCGAAATCATCGCCGGCCTCCTGTGCGCTGAGAGAAACTTGCTCGGGCACCGACAGCCCCGCTCGCCCGGCGGCGGCGTAGGCGGATCGATCGGCTGGCTGCATGCTCACCTGAGCTCCCTGTGCGAAGGACTTTGAGGACTCCGGCCGGAGTCTAGCAGCCAAAGCTTGTTGACCCAGATATTTATATCCCTGTACTATCTCGGTGGTCGAGGATCGTGTGTTACACACCACAGGAGGATGGTCATGGGTGACGTGCTGGGAATCGGGTTATCGCATTACCCGCCGCTGAGTGGCCGCGACGACGACATGGCCGCCCTGTTGCGTAAGGCCCTGGATGATCCGGGCATTCCCGCTGCGGAAAAGGATCCAGTGAATTGGCCCGAGTTGATGCGCCGGGAGTGGGGTTCTGACGAGGGACGGTCGGCTGCCGCGGCTCATCGTGCCTGCCTGGTCGCCGGTTTCGAACGGGCCCGCAACGCCCTCGACGAGTTCGCTCCAGACGTCGTGCTGATCTGGGGTGATGACCAGTACGAGAATTTCCGCGAGGACATCATCCCTGCCTTCTCAGTGCAGGCCTACGATGACATGGAGGTCCGGCCGTGGGCGCACGCTGATCACTCCTCGGACATGGTCGACCGCCCCAATGTGTGGGGCGAGGCCGCCGACACGACGGTCTTCAAGGTGCGCGGCCGCCGAGACGTCGCCAAGCACCTGGTGAGTTCGTTGCTGGACCGCGGCATCGATGCCGCCTATGCGTATCAGCCGCTGCACCACCCGGGCCTGCCCCACGCGTTCCTCAACGCCATCCTCTATCTCGACTACCACCGCACGGGTTTCGACTATCCCGTCATCCCGTTTCCGATCAATTGTTATGGGCGGCGGGTCATCAGCTATCAGGGTTTTGCCAGCCGGGTCGATGACATCCGGGAACTCGATCCGCCCTCGCCGCATCCGGCGCGCATGGTGACCGTCGGCGCGGCAGTCGGCCAAATTATGGCCGAGTCGCCGTGGCGAGTCGCGCTGGTGGCGTCGTCGAGTTGGTCGCATGCCTTCTTGTGTGACAAGACCTGGCGGTTGCGGCCCGACACGGCCAACGACCGGTACCTGTACGACCGGCTTCTCGCCGGTGATGTTGACGCTTGGCGCGCGGTCTCGCTGACCGATCTGGAGGACTCGGGCCAGCAGGAACTGCTCAATTGGTTCCCGCTGCTGGGAGCCATGGAAGCACTCGGAACCCCGAGACCGTCTTGGACAGAGTTCATCGAGACCGACGTGTTCAACTCCAACAAGGTGTTCGCCCTCTACCAGCCCTGACCCGGGCTCACCATCCCTCCATGGGGTCGTAAAACAGTTTCGAGGTATCGAGTTTGATGGCACAGCCGACGGTGTGGTCGGAGCGGCTCGCGGGTCTGGCCCAGGGCAGGATCGATTTTCACACCCACGCGATCGACCCCGATCTGCCCGACGTCGGGGCGACGAACGCAGGGTGTTTTCCTCGGGTCGAGCGCACCGGTGAGCGCAGCGCCCAGATCGTCCTCGACGACCGGCTGTATCGCCGGATCGACGACACCTGCTGGTCGACTGCGGCGCGGATCTGCGATATGGATCGTGAAGGCATCGCCGTGCAGGTTCTTTCCCCGATCCCGGTGACGTTGTGCCATGAGCAGCCCGCGCCCGGTGCCGCGGAGTTGGCGCGCGCCCAGAACGACTTTCTGGCAGCCATGGTCGCCTCGGCGCCACACCGATTCTTGGCTCTGGGCGCGGTTGCGATGCAAGACCCAGCGCTGGCCGTCGCGGAATTGACCCGGTGCGTGACCGAGCTCGGATTCGTCGGCGTCGAGATCGGCACCCGCGTCGGAGCCCTCGAACTCACCGATGAACAGTTCGCGCCGTTCTTCGACGCCGCGTCGTCACTGTCTGCGGTGATCTTCATCCACCCGGTCGACCGCGACCTTGATCCGCGTATGAGTAACTTGGGATTAGGATTTGGCTTGGGCATGCCCACCGAAACCGCGGCCGCCGCCGCGCTGCTGTGTGCCGGCACCGTGCAGGCCGCACCCGCAGCGCGAATCGTCCTCGCGCACGGCGCAGGAGCGCTTCCGGCGCTGCTGCCACGCTTGGACCGCGGGCAACATCTCAGCACCGCCACCGCCACCGGGGAATCGTTCTCTCACGCAGCGCGCCGGTTGTGGTGCGATTCGTTGACCTACGACGATGCGAGTCTGCGACTCGCGGTGCAACGCTTCGGCGAAGACCACGTCGTGCTGGGCACCGACTACCCCTTCGCGGCGCGCGAACAACCCGCCGGCGCCGTCCTCACCCACCTCGAGCCACCTTTGCGGCAACGCATCGGCACCACCAACGCCTGCGCCCTGTGCGCGGGTGAGACAAGCCGACCTGTGACGGTCGGGACGTGACCGCGCTCGTCACCGCCCCTAACCGACACTCTGACTCCGGGCCTGGGAAAGGATTTTTACGATGACCACCAAAGTCGCGATCATCGGATCGGGCAACATCGGCACCGATCTGATGTTCAAGATCAAACGGACCTCAGCCGTTCTGGAAGTCGCCGCCCTCGTCGGCGTCGATCCGGACTCCGACGGTCTGGCACGGGCCCGCCGCCTGGGCATTGCCACCACGTCCGACGGGGTCGCTGGACTGATCGCGATGCCGCACTTCGCCGACATCGACATCGTCTTCGATGCGACGTCGGCCAAAGCGCACATCGCCAACGCCGAGGCGCTGGCGCCCTATGGCCGCCGGCTCATCGACCTCACTCCTGCGGCGATCGGTCCGTATACGGTGCCGCCGGTCAATCTCGAGCAGCACCTCGACGCCCCCAACGTCAACATGGTCACCTGCGGCGGGCAGGCCACCATCCCGATCGTGGCCGCCGTGGCCCGCGTCACCCCGGTGTGTTACGCCGAGATCGTGGCCTCCATTGCCTCGAAGTCGGCCGGGCCCGGCACGCGTGCCAACATCGATGAGTTCACCGAGACCACCTCCGCGGCGATCGAACACGTCGGCGGCGCGCAGCGGGGTAAAGCGATTATTATTCTCAACCCGGCCGAGCCACCGCTGATCATGCGGGACACCGTCTTATGCCTGACCGACCGTCTCGATGCGGGGATGTGCGACAAGATCCGCGCATCCATCGACGAGATGGTGGCCGAGGTCGCCGGCTACGTGCCCGGCTACCGGCTCAAACAAGAAGTGCAGTTCAGCGACCGGTCGGCATCCGATGATGTGCACACGCTCAATCCTGACCTGCAGCCGGCCGACCGCACCCAGGTCAGCGTCTTCCTGGAGGTGGAGGGCGCGGCCCATTACCTGCCCGCCTATGCCGGCAACCTCGACATCATGACTTCGGCCGCGCTGCGGGTGGCCGAACGCCTCGCCGCCGGCGAACCCACACACCGCACCCAGCCCACGGAAGGCCTCCGATGACAACACTCACCGACGAGGGCAGCGGGCCCCGGGTGTACATCCAGGACGTCACGCTGCGCGACGGCATGCACGCAGTGCGGCACCGCTACACCCTCGAGCAGGTCGGTGCCATCGCAGCGGCGCTGGACGCAGCCGGTGTGGACGCCATCGAAATCGGGCACGGCGACGGGCTCGCCGGCACCAGCCTGACCTACGGGCCCGCAGCCCACACCGACGCCGAGTGGATCGGCGCGGTGAGCAGCGTGGTCAAGCGGGCCCGCGTGACCACCCTGCTCGTCCCCGGCATCGGCACCATCAGCCAGCTCGAACGCGCCCACGACCTCGGCGTCACCTCGGTCCGGGTTGCCACCCACGCCACCGAGGGGGATGTCGCCGCCCAACACATCGCCAAAGCCCGCGAACTGGGCATGGACGTGTCAGGGTTTCTGATGATGAGCCACATGGCGCCACCGGATGCGCTGGCTGCGCAGGCCAAGCTGATGGAGTCCTACGGCGCCCACTGCGTCTATGTCACCGACTCCGGCGGGCGGCTGACCATGCACGGAGTCCGCGACCGGGTACGGGCCTACCGCGACATCTTGCAACCCGACACCGAACTGGGCATCCACGCCCACCAAAACCTGTCTTTGGCCGTGGCCAACTCGGTGACCGCCGTCGAAAACGGTGTCACCCGCGTGGACGCGTCCCTGGCCGGAATGGGTGCCGGCGCCGGCAACTGCCCCATCGAACCGTTGATCGCGGTGGCCAACATCTTGGGCTGGCAACACCACTGCGACCTGTTCGCTCTGCAGGATGCCGCCGACGATTTGGTGCGGCCCCTGCAGGACCGCCCCGTTCAAGTGGACCGCGAAACCCTCACCCTGGGTTACGCCGGGGTGTACTCCAGCTTCCTGCGTCACGCCGAACACGCCGCATCGACATACGACCTCGACACCCGCGACATCCTGCTCGAAGTGGGTCGCCGCGGACTCGTCGGCGGTCAGGAAGACATGATCGTCGACGTCGCCCTCGACCTCGCACGCCAGAACGGAAACCCCTGAGATGACCGCCAACACCGACACCACCAACCCCGCCATCGGCGCAACGGTTGACGCCGACGGAATCAGAACCAACTATCTGCATGCCGGCGACCCCGCCGCGGCACCGGTGGTGCTGTTGCACGGCTCCGGCCCGGGCGTGTCGGCCTACGCCAACTGGCGACTGCCCATCCCCGCCCTGGCCGCCAGCCATCACGTCCTAGCACCCGACCTCGTCGGTTTCGGCTACACCCAACGCCCCGACGGGCACGACTACACTATGGACACCTGGATCGCCCACATCGAAGCGTTTCTCGACACGCTCGGACTCACGTCGTATTCGCTGGTGGGCAACAGCTTCGGTGGCGCGCTGGCATTGCGAATCGCCACCCGACATCCCGACCACGTCCAGCGTTTGGTGCTGATGGGCAGCGCCGGGGTGCCCTTCCCGGTCACCGAGGGCCTCGACGCGGTGTGGGGCTATCAGCCCTCGGTGCCGGCGATGCGCCGCGTGCTGGACTACTTCGCCTACAACCGCGACCTGATGACCGACGACCTGGCGACCGCGCGCTATCAAGCCAGCGTGCAACCAGGCTTCCACGAGTCCTACGCGGCGATGTTCCCCGCCCCCCGCCAGCGCTGGCTTGACGCGATGATCACCGTCGACGACGCCATCCGTCACATCCCATGTCCAACGTTGATTGTGCACGGCCGCGAAGACCAGGTCATACCACCTGACACCTCGCGGCGGCTGTTCGAGCTGATCCCCAACGCCGAACTGCACATGTTCGGACGGTGCGGGCACTGGACCCAAATCGAACACGCAGCGTCCTTCAACCGTCTGGTCGCGGCGTTTCTGGCCGACGAGCAATAACCCACCCGCCAGAGCCGAACCGGCCACCGCCCCGAGGACAACCCACCGTGAAACTCTTCTCCCGCAGCAAGAACCAGGGACCGCGCACCGCCACAATCATCGGCACCAACAAACAGTTCGAGGTGCCCGGCAAAGATTCCATCCTCAACGAGGCCTTGGCCGCCGGCATCGCGTTCCCGCACAGCTGCACCGTCGGCACGTGCGGCACCTGCAAATCCAAACTCCTCCACGGCAGAGTCCGCGAAATCGTCGACTCCGCCATCGCCTTGACCGCGCAAGAACTGCGCGACGGCTACATCCTGCCCTGCCAAAGCATCGCCCGCACCTCCATCGAACTCGACGTCGCCGGGCTCGCGGACATGCCCGAGCACCCCCTCGTCCACACCGGCGCGGTAATCAGCGCACACCGAGCCCTCACCCACGACATCGCCGAGATCACCGTCACACTTGAGCACGACCTGGAATACACCGCCGGCCAGTACGCCGAACTACGGATGGACGGCCTAACCGGCCCCCGGTCATATTCCTTCGCCACCGCCCCCGACGACGCCGACCGGCGCCGCGCCACTTTTTACGTCCGCCACGTACCCGGAGGGCAATTCAGCGACTGGCTGTTCGACACCAACAGGGAAGGCTCCCATCTACAACTAGCCGGCCCGTTCGGCGACCTCTGGCTACGCCCCGCCGAGCAGCCCCTACTCTGCGTCGCCGGCGGCAGCGGGCTGGCACCGATCAAGGCGCTACTCGAAGACGCCGCCCGCAGGGGCTGTGCGCGTCCCACGGTCCTGCTGTTCGGGGCACGGACACAGCGCGACCTATACTGCCTGGCCGAAATCGACGACCTACGCCGTGGCTGGAACGGTCAGTTCGAGTTCCGCGCCGTCCTGTCGGAAGAGCCACCGGAATCGGCCTGGACCGGTGCGCGTGGATTCGTCACCGACGCTATACACCAGCTCCCCACCCAGCTCCTGCACGACTGCCACATCTACACCTGCGGACCGCCGGCGATGATCGACGCACTCGAGGCCGCTATCGGCGAGACCCGCACCGACATCGAACATTTCTACGCCGACCGGTTCATCACCCGCTACCCCGGGGTCGCTCAAACACTGTGACCCGCGCCTACCAGCGCACAACACCAACAGGCGGCCAGCCCCGCCGAACCCACGACCACCACAAGCGAGGCACACGATGACGACCGAGGCGCGATCCCACGCGATCGACCTACTGCTAGCCGCGTATCGCAGCGGCGAGCCGATCGATCCGTTGACCGAACACTTTCCCGCCCTTGATGTCGACGACGCGTACGCGATCCAGGTGGGCCAGGTGCAGCGGTGGCTGGCCGAGGGCGCGGTGATCAAGGGGCACAAGGTGGGATTGAGTTCGGCAGTTATGCAGCGCCAGATCGGGGTGGATCAGCCCGACTTCGGTCACCTCACCGACACCATGTTCTTTCTGGAATCGCAGCCGATCGACTCGTCGACGTTTCTGGCGCCCAAGGTGGAGCCCGAGATCGCGTTCGTGCTCGGCAAGCCGCTGGCCGGGCCGGGAGTCACAGTCGCCGAGGCGATGGCCGCGGTGGCGTTCGTGACCCCGGCGCTGGAAATCATCGACTCGCGGATCCGGGACTGGAAGATCAAACTGGTCGACACCATCGCCGACAACGCGTCTTCGGGCGCGGTGGTGCTGGGCAGCACCGCCGTCCCGCTGACGCAGGTGGACGTCCGGCTGGTCGGCGGGGTGCTGCACCGCAATGGGGAGCTCGTGGGCAGCGGCGCCGGCGGCGCGGTGCTGGGCTCGCCGTTGAACGCGCTGGTCTGGTTGGCCAACACCCTCGGGCCCCGCGGGGTCGTACTCGAAGCCGGTCATGTGGTGCTGCCCGGCTCGGTCACGGCCGCGGTGCCGGTGACCGCGGGAGATGTGGTCACCGCGACGTTCGGCGGGCTGGGCTCGGTAACAGCCAGATTCACAGAACACAACAGAACTCGATGACACGCGCATCTTACGCAACCTATTGGTCGCGCACATCGCCGGCGCCCATCAGACCGGGCAATGCCGATACCGGCGCACTGGCCCAATCACAGCGACGCCTGCACATCCACGGCGACGACACGTCCGCGGTGGTTCGGGATTGCAGCGACCCGGCGCCGGCGGGTGAGGGCTGTCGCTTCGTGTCGGGCATCACGCTTGGCACCGACCCACCGCTCGATTCACCCGACGAAAGTTCCAACAGTCGCGTCCGGGTCGGAGTCTGGTTCTGGTTGAACGGAGCCGACCACTGCCCCGTCGGCGTCAATAACTGGGGCCGAGAACACGACCGCGACCATGCGCGTGCCCGCACGCTCGCGGAAGACATGGAGGTGGCGATCCAATGACCGACCAATACGCAAGCCAGCAAACGGACGTGTGGGATGTCGCGCGGGCGGCGGCGGTGCTGATGGACGCGGCGGCGCAGCGTGTTGACCGCGGCCCGATCACGGCCGAGTGGGCTGGGCTGGACTTGGACACCGCCTATCGCGTGCAGGACGAGATCGTGTGTCGCAGGGTGGAGTCCGGTGAGCATATCGTCGGGGTCAAGCTCGGACTGACGTCACGGGCCAAGCAGCAGCGTATGAGGGTGGACTCGCCGTCGACCGCGTGGTTGACCGACCGGATGGTGTTGCCCGCGGGCGCGCCGCTGGTCGTCGAGCAGCTGATTCATCCGCGGGTGGAGCCCGAGATCGTGTTCGTCCTCGGCGAGCGGCTGTCTGGGCCCGGTGTCACCGCGGCGCGGGCGATGGAGGCAGTGTCGCATGTGTACGGCGGGTTGGAGGTCATTGACAGCCGCTACACCGATTTCACGTTCACCCTGCCCGATGTGGTGGCCGATAACGCCTCCTCGGCGCGGTTCGTGATCGGGGGTGTGGCTCGCAAACCCGACGAAATAGACCTCGCGCTGGAGGCGTGCCTGCTGTCGGTGAATGGTGAAGTCGTCGACTCCGCTACCGGCGCTGCGGTGCAGGGCCATCCCGGTGAGGCCCTGGCGTTGGCGGCCAACGCGCTGGCCACGCGGCAGCTGGCGTTGGAGCCGGGCTGGGTGGTGTTGACCGGCGGTCTGACTGATGCGGTGTTCGTCGAGCCGGGCAGCCAGGTCAGCGCCGAATTCTGTCATCTCGGCTCAGTGACATTGAGGTGTCAGTGATGCCACTGGTGGAAATCACTCTCACCGAAGGCCGCGACGCCCACCAGATCCGGGCGTTGCTGGCCGAGGTGCACGCCGCGGTGCACCGGGCGATCGGCGCCCCGGAGCCCAATATCCGGGTGGTGGTGCGGGAGGTCCCGGCCACCCACTGGTCGGCTGGCGGGATGACCCTGGCCGAACGCGCCACCACGACATCGACAACGACCACGGAGGCCTAACCGGGCATGGAGTTTTTCGGCCACATCATCGACGGCGATGAGGTCAAGTCGGCCTCGGATGCGACGTTTGCGTCTATTGATCCCTACACCCGCCAGCAGTGGGCCGAGGTCGCTTTGGGTGACACCACGGATGCCGCTCGCGCGGTGGCCGCGGCGCGACGCGCTTTTGACGAAGGGCCGTGGCCGCGCCTGGGATACGGCGAGCGGGGCCGAATCCTGCACCGGCTGGCCGATCTGATCGAGGCGCACGCCGATGAACTCGGCATGGCCGACACCCGCGACATGGGCAAACCGATCAGCCAAGCCCGCGGCAACGACGTCGCGCGTGCTGCGGCGAACTTCCGGTTTTTCGCCGACCATGCGCGGCTGGCCACCGCGGAAGTGCTGCCCATGGACAGCAGCCACCACGCCTACACCCGGTTTGAGCCGGCCGGGGTGGTGGCGGCCATCGCGCCGTGGAACTTCCCCCTGATGCTGGAGACCTGGAAGATCGCCCCGGCGCTGGCGTGGGGCAACACCGTGGTGCTCAAACCCGCCGAGGACACCCCCGCCTCGGCCACCATCCTGGGCAGGCTTGCCATCCAAGCCGGCATGCCCCCGGGCGCGCTCAACGTGGTGCACGGCTACGGGCCCGACTCTGCCGGGCAGGCGCTCACCGAGAACCCCGACGTCGACCGGATCACCTTCACCGGCGAATCGGGCACCGGCCGGATCATCGCCCGGGCAGCGGCGGGCAACCTGACACCGGTGAGCCTGGAGCTCGGCGGCAAAGGCGCCAACGTGGTGTTCGCCGACGCCGACCTTCACACCGCGGTGGAGTGGTCGGTCAAGGCGATCTTCACCAACACCGGCCAGGTGTGTCTGGCGGGGTCCCGGTTGTATGTGCAGCGCGACATCTACGACGAGTTCCTGCGCCGGTTCACCCAAGCGGCGCAGGCGATGGTGGTCGGCGACCCCAAACAGGAAACCACCCAGATCGGCCCGCTGGCCTCTCAAGAGCACTACCGCAAGGTGCGCGGCTACGTCGAAACCATCGAGTCAGAAGGCGGTTCCATCGTCACCGGTGGGCTCGGCGAGGGCTGGGGTGTGTTGCCCACCGTCGTGACCGGACTGGGCCAGCAGGCCCGCTGCAGCCGCGAGGAGATCTTCGGCCCGGTGGCGGTGGTGATCCCGTTTGACACCGAGGCCGAGGCGATCCGGTTGGCCAACGACACCCGCTACGGCCTAAACGCGATGCTGTTCACCGAAAACCTGCACCGCGCCCACCGGGTCTCCGCCGCCCTGCGGGCCGGCACCGTGTGGGTCAACTGCTTTTTCGTCCGCGACCTGCGCGCACCCTTCGGCGGGGTCGGCGACTCCGGCATCGGCCGCGAAGGCGGCACCTTCAGCCGCGAATTCTTCACCGAACCCAAGGCCGTAGTCATGCAAATACAGCCAAGCTGACCCCGGCCGGGCCGCCCGCCGTGGCACACATAATCTGTTCTCCGTGTACTGAATAGTCGGCAGCGCCCTGTACCCGCCGCCACTCCAGCAGTGACGGTTCCTCGCAGACCCTCATCCCACCAAGAAAGCTGCACGCACGTTCATGGGTGAGCATCCGGAACCACTTTCGCCGCGGCGAAGCGCGCTGTCGCGCGAAGCGCCGTCCTGCCTCGGGTCGTCGGCGCCTCAGTCCATTCGTGCTGCGAGGCGCAACTCCCGGGAGAATCCCGCGTCGTGCTACTTCCCGGGCGCCAGCACCCTCATCCGGTCCAGAGATGACCTGTCGGTGGACCACTGTCGCGTCCAGGTCTATTGCGGCAGCGACCAGTGCGTCGCCCGAGGGTTGCCCTTAATCGGACAGTCCCCGTGGCATCGGAACAACGACGGTGGTCCCGGCGGCATCGTGGGTGAGTTCGGTGATCACCGCTGCAAGTGTTCTGATCTTGGCTTGTAGTTGAGTGTTCTCGGCGGCCAGTTGCTGATTGTGATCGCGGGCGTGTGCGAGTTGGCGTTGCACGGCCTCGATGCTCGGGGCAACGGGTCCGCACCCGACCGCCGCCTTGAACTCGTTGAGTAAATCGCTGTGATGTTCGTAGAGTCTTTGCCGTGGTACGCCCGATTCGACCGCCAGTGCCACGACGGTGCGTGCACCGGTGCTCCGCTCGGCATGGTTGTCTCGTAGGCGGCCGATGGCGGCCTGAACCAGTTGGCGTTCCTCCTCGTTTCGGGCGGCGCTAACGCGCACGGTGGTCATTCGTTGTCCCCGTCCTGGTCTGGGTTTGGCGTCGGGCGGCTGGATTCGTGGTCCGCGAGGGTCTTCAGGTGCTCGATCAAACGCGTCTGAATGCGTTGTCGCAGCGGTTCGGGCAGTCCGGGCGCCGCCATGTCCTGCTGGAGTGCGCCGACGTGCTCGCAAAGGTTGACGGCATCGCGGTCGGTGCGGGCGGCGTTGACGCAACCGAGCCGGCACCGGGTCCAGGAGGGTTCATCGGAACTATCGCTGGGTGGCAGGCAGGCCGCGGTGGCGCGTCGGAACACGCAGGTGAGGACCGCGCCGTGGTGGATCTGCAGGGCGGGGTTCGATAGCGCGGCGTTGACCTGACCGGTGGTGGTCACCGTCAGTCCCGCAAACGTGCGTGCCCGCGCGATGCGAGCCCGGTATTCCTCGGCGGCCGGACCAGAGACGTGTTCACCGGCCTCGAGGCGCTGGGCATCGTCGTGGATGGTCTCAGCGCGGTGCAGAAATCGTTCGAAGGTGATGTCGTCGGGAAATCCTGAATCAGCTCCACCGGCATAGCCGTGGATCATTTGTGTGTGCAGGTGGCCGTATTGCGTTGCGCCAGCGATGGTTCCGCCTGGCCGCCGGACGATGTGCCATGCCAGGGTCCGTCGCAGGCGCGGCACTTGAATGCTGCCGTACGGATCAGCAGGTATCAGCGGATGATCGACTACCGGAGCGACCTCTTGGTTGAACCAGTCGATGAAACGAGTGATGTCGGTGTTGATGGAGCCGGGTGTTCTCGTACGGGTGGCCCCGAAGAGGAACCGTTGCTGGGAGCACACGCTGAATGCCGGGAAGAGCAGGTCGCTGACCGTGATCTGTTCCAGGACGGTGACGGCGTGGGCGGTTTCGTCGGTGACGACCCACGGGATCGTGGCAGGTGACCGCTGTCGGCGCCCATCATCAGCCTTCAACTGCAGCCCGGACATGAACGTCAACTCCAGCGTGGGGTCGCGGCTGATGCATCCGCGCCGCAGGTTCAGGGCCTCGCCGGTCCGCACACCCGAGAGGTAGGCGATCACGAGGAAACAGGCAACCGTGACATGACGCAGCAGCCCGACGAGTTCTCGCGCATCGACTGGCTCGTCACGCCAGGGCTTGGTGCCGATGTGGTTGAATGTGTTGATACGCAACAGATTAACGTCTATCGGCAATCCGGATGCCGCCAACATGACCGGCGTCTCCTTCATGCGTTTCAGTTCGGTGTGGTGCATCCATCCGCCCACCGCCAGGCCCATCAGGTCGACACTGGTCACCTCACCGGTCCGGATCCCGGGAAGTGCGGCGTCGTTGCGGTCGAGTGCAGCGAGCATGCATTCGAGTTGGGCCTTGGTGGTCTCGAATACCGACACCGTGCGCGTGGGCGCCCGGCGGATGGCGGGGGCGATCTGGTGGGCAAGATGGCGCATCGCGAGCAGGTTGCGTGCGGCGGGAAGCAGGTCGGCTGCGATCGTGTGGGTGACCGCGATCGCCCCGGAGAGCAGCGGTTCCATCACATCCGGATGGATGCGGGGGGTGGTGTTGGGCTTGCCCCAAGAGGATTCGTAGTGGGCGAGTCCTCGTGCACTCGCACCGCCCCACAGCGGGCCCGCGGGGAGCCGGCACTGGGCGGGCAACTCCTCCCGATAGAGGTGTAGCCGTTTGATGGCTTGCAGCGCGCAGCGTTTGGTTCCGGCGCTCTCACCGGTGGCGTCGGTGACGTAATGCAGGTAATCGTCGAGGTGTTCGGTGCTGACCTGGTCGAACGATGTCACACCCGCGTCGCTCAGCCACGTCGTGAACCGCCGCAGCGGCACCAGCTCGCCCAAGATCGTCTTGACGTGCGGATGAAGCGATCGCGCACTGTCGAGCCGAGGTGCGTCATCAACGAGGTTGAGTAGAGCAAACAGGTAGAGCTTGCAAGCGTGGCGAAACGGCGCCGGGAACCGGCCCCAGTGCACGGCCTGCCGGGCGCTGTGCCGGTCTTTGATCGCCCCGGACAGATCCCACACCGGGTCACCGAATCGGCTCCGGACCCCCTCCACGTGCAGGGTGCGGTTCAGCAGCACCTCCGTTCCTGGGCCGATGCCGATACCGGCCACGACGTCGAGTGCTACAGCCGCGCGGGTCATGACGCTTCCAGGTGTCCGGCCAGCAAAAGATCCACTTTTCGATGATCGCCGTCGGTGATCTCGGCGCGCGCCGCCCTCAGCTGGGCCTGCTCGTACTCGGTGAAGATGTCGTCCAGTTGCGCGAGCGGACCCGCGTGATCGGCGATCCACTGCCCCAGCGGCATCTGCGTGCGCAGTTCGCGAAGCCGGTCGGCAACGACCAGTTGAACGGGCAGATGCCGCGGGAAGGCGCGGGCGTTGCTGCAGTCCAGACACGTCATGAACGACTGCCGGCACCGCTTCCCGTCGACCGGTGAGTGGTCAAAATCAGCGCAGGCGCCCAGCACCGCGTCGCGCCCGGATCCGTCGTCCTGGTTGTCTGGATGTGTCGTCATGGCACGGCGGGCCAGTGCTTGGGTGACCTGGGCATCGAGGGCCTCGCGAACGATCTGGAACCCCTCGTTGCGCACAGACTCCATACGCCCCAGATAACCGGCCAACGTCGCCGGGGTGTGCGCGATGGGCTGGCGGACCTGCTCCAGATAGGTCTTGCGCAGCCGATCCATACTGATCCCCAAGAGCAACTCGTCGTGTCCGGGATCGCCGGTCAGCCACGGCGTCATCCACCGCCGTCGCGCATCGAATCCGGAAGCGGTGCTGCTGATTCCGTAGCCGAACAGTTTCTGTTCGCAGTGGTCGGGCTGGGCACTGTAGTAGATGAACGCTTGCTGGTTTCCGGTCAGCGTGCGGGCCGGGTCGGTCAACTCCAGCAGCGACATGAACACCCCATAGGCCGTGGTGAGCGACGTGTTGGCCACTGCGGTGCGCCGATCCTGGCCAGCAAGCGGGCGCAGTTCGGGGCGCAGCGCGGTCACCGGCACCGTCATCACCGACCGCCTCCCACGGCGGGGCTTGTCGGCGCCGACGAACACGATGCCGGGTTCGGCAGGACTGCTGGCGTGTCGGTGCGGGGCAGCCAACGAGTCCAGCGTCGACAGGTTCAGCCCGGTCAAAGCCGCCAGCAGAACACCGAACGCCCATGCCTCACCGGGAGTCAGATGCAGCAACGACATCAGGCGGCATCCACCGGCTGCGGTCACCGCCCGCCGTGTCACGAACGCCCGGGCACCCGACGCGGTGCGGGGGAAGTCGCCCTCACGAGCGCAATGATCCAGCGCCTCGGCCAGACTGCGGCGCGGGTCGGCGCGGGGAAGGTGATCGAAACGCCCCCCACGATAATCGGCGACCATTGCCCAATGAGTCTCTAACCGGGTCCGCGCCCGCCGAACCATTCCCCGTGCCACCACGGTGATGCGGCGAAGCTCATCAGCGGAATACGGTTGTCGCGCCGTGTTCGTCTTTGGGTGACGCACGCGCGTGAACGCCTGACGCGTCGGCTGGGAGACAACAGGACTGCAGCGCAGCAGGGTCTTCAGGCCATGCAACGAGCCAGGGCCGCTGGGTACCCGACACGACAGAGCGAGAAGCCGGGCATCCGCAGCGGACATTTCAGCCAGCCCTCGTATGCCTGGCCGGTTGTCGGCCAGCCAGCAGCAGCCATGCCGGGCGGCCTGCCACAGCGCGCCGGCGCCCCGTAATCGCTTGGATGATCCCAGCACACCGGTGGCGTCCTCGAACGCAACCGCGAAATCGTGGCGGATTCCGTGGGTGCCCGGCATAGAGCCGAAGTCGAAGTCCTTGCGCTGCGTGCCGTCCTCGCTGACGAACGTCACGATCAGCCCGCGACGCCGCGATACCGGCCGCCACGACGGATCCGGCTGCGCCGCGGGGCGACCCGTCATGGTTGGACCGCCAACACGCGAGACTCGCCGATACCCACTGTTGCGACGAGACGTTCCAAGGCTTCTCGATCGTCGGCGTCCATCAGCGCGATGAGCTCCTCGACCTGCAATACCTGGAACGGTTCCAGGTAGACGCTGCGCGTTACTTCAGCGCTGCGATGTCCGAGGAGTGTCGCCAGGAGAAACCAGACGTCACCAAGCTGGTTGCGGAAGTCGCGCTGCTCCTCCCTGGTCAACATGTCGGTCCGGCGCCACGCGACGAACGTGGCGATGCAAAACCAGCGCAGCGCGAAGGAATGCCGCAGCATGTGGGGTCGACACCACAGCGGCGGACTTCCAGCTTCGGCAAGCGCTTTCGCGGCTCTGGTGTTCGCGCGGTCGAACGTCTTGTACCAGGCCTCTTTCCGCCGAGGTGTCCCGTCGTGATTGAGCCACAGCCACATCGGTTCTAGACCATTAGTGCCACGGCGGAACAGTTTCATTCGCGTCGATGGCCCGAGTGCGTCCAGACGGACCCTACGAAGCGATCCATTCTCGGCGACGACCTCCAGTTGCCCGTCCCGCCGCACATACTCAAGGACCCATCGGTCTGCGATGTGCTCATACCGTCCGGCGTCCTGCGCGCGAGCGATAGCGGTTCTGCGACTGCCTTCCTGCAGATAGAAGTGAACGTGCTGGACCACACGACGGCGCATCCAGAAGGTGCGACCGCTCCCATTCTTCGCGCAACGC
>NZXU01000067.1 GCA_002698425.1 Ahrensia sp.
CCCCCCCCCCCGCGCACAGACAGCGGATTGCCCGTCCTCGGCGTAGAATGCGGCGACAGCCTGCGGAGATCCGGCATTCCAGGCGGCCGTGTAGGCCGCGGCTATTTCCGCCGCCTTATCTTCGTCGATCATGCGACTTCTCCCCTTCCCGCGCCGTGCGGCGGACCGCTGCCCTTGCTGCGGCCGTTTTGCGCGGCAAAGCCCCGGCGGAAAGGTAACCCTGGGTCAGGCAATCTCGCAAATCCGGTCTCGACCAACATGCATACGATCAGACTTTCTTCGGACCGGTGCATCGCTTTACGCGGCCAGGCGTTCCGCCTAGGCTCCGCGACAAAGTGATCCGGAAATAATCGAACGCTACGGGGAAGAATGATGGACGAGAAGATCTGGTATTATGCGGTCGATGGCGAGCAGAAGGGCCCGATCGACGTCGCAGAACTCAACCTGCTGATCGCCGTCTCGACCATCGGACCGTACACGCTGGTCTGGCGCGAGGGGATGGCCGACTGGCAGCCCGCCGCAGCCGCCCTCCCGGATTCCGAGATTCCCGAGGGGTGGGAGCGCCCGGCGACGCCTCCGCCGCCACCCCCGGCACGGGAAGAGCACCAGCCCCCGTCCGCCGCCGCGCCCGCGAGAGAAGGTGCGCCGACCTACGAGGAATGGATGGCCACCGACCATCCGACCGAGTTCATGGACTGCGTGAAGACCTGCTTCAATAAATATGCGCATTTCCGCGGCCGCGCCCGGCGGCCGGAATACTGGTATTTCGTCCTGTTCAATTTCCTCGTCGGGATCGCACTCAATGTCGTCGACGGGATGGTCTTCGGCTGGGCAAACGACGTCGCGGTCTTCAATCCGCTCTATTCGCTGGCGGTGCTGGTGCCGTCGATCGCGGTCGGCGCCCGCCGCCTCCACGACACCGGCCGGTCGGGATGGTGGCAGTTGATCTGGTTCATCCCGATCGTCGGCTGGATCATCCTGATCATCTGGCTGGCCAGCCGCGGCGAGTCGCGGCAGAACCAATACGGCCCTGCGTGACGTGGTTTCGGGGGGATCGGACAGAAACGCCATTTTCCTGTAGTGATTTCGCCCTTATAAGGCGACATGACCATACAGACTCTCGAAACAATGCCCACCAATCCGGTCTCGAACGCCGGCTGCGAGTTGCCGCCGGCCTTCGAACCGCAATCCTTCACCGACGCCCGCGCCGCCGTGGAGGCGCTTAAAGCGCTCTATGAGCGCAACACCGGCTTCCTGCGCGACGGCTTCGAGGCCGTGCATCGCGGCAAGACGCCGACGGAGCGGCTGCGCGCCTTCTATCCGCAGCTCGAATTTTCGACCGACAGCTATTCGCATGTCGATTCCCGGCTCGCCTATGGCCATGTCGTGGCGCCCGGCCGTTATGTCGGCACGGTGACGCGGCCGGACTTGTTCGAAAACTATCTCGAGACGCAGATCGGGCTGATCATGCGCAATCACGACGTGCCCGTAACCGTTTCCGAATCCAACACGCCGATCCCGCTGCATTTCGCCTTCCTGGAAGGCACCTATGTCGACCAGAGCGACGCTGACAGCATGAACCGGCCGCTGCGCGACACGTTCGACGTGCCGGACCTCAACACGACCAATGACGAGATCGTCAATGGCGATTTCGAGCCCGCGCCGGGCGAGCCGCTGCCGCTGGCGCCCTTCACCGCGCAGCGCGTCGACTACTCGCTGCATCGGCTGTCGCACTACACCGCGACGAGCCCGGCCCATTTCCAGAATTTCGTGCTGTTCACGAACTACCAGTTCTACATGGACGAGTTCTGCCAATATGCCCGCGACGTGATCGCCAAGGGCGAAGGCGGCTATACCGAATTCGTCGAGCCCGGCAACCTCCTGACGCGCGCCGGAGAGACCGAGCCGGTTTCCGGTATCCATCCCGCGCGGCTGCCGCAGATGCCAGCCTACCACCTCAAGAAGGCCGACAATTCCGGCATCACCATGGTCAATATCGGCGTCGGCCCGTCCAACGCCAAGACGATCACCGACCATATCGCCGTGCTTCGTCCGCATGCCTGGCTGATGCTCGGCCACTGCGCCGGGCTTCGTAACAGCCAGGCGCTCGGCGACTATGTTCTCGCCCATGCCTATGTGCGCGAGGACAATGTCCTGAACGACGACATCCCGCTTTCCGTGCCGATCCCGCCGCTGGCGGAAGTGCAGGTGGCGCTGGAGGACGCGGTCGAGGAAGTCACCGGCTATACCGGCTACGAACTGAAGAAGATCATGCGTACGGGCACCGTCGCGACCATCGACAACCGCAACTGGGAACTGCGCGACCAGCGCGGCCCGGTGCGCCGGCTGTCGCAGTCGCGGGCGATCGCGCTCGACATGGAGTCGGCCACCATCGCCGCCAACGGCTTCCGCTTCCGCGTGCCCTACGGCACGCTGCTCTGCGTCTCCGACAAGCCGCTGCATGGCGAACTAAAGCTGCCGGGCATGGCGACGGATTTCTACAAGCGCCAGGTCGCCCAGCACCTGATCATCGGCATCAGGGCGATGGAGAAACTGGCGCAAATGCCGCCGGAACGGCTGCATTCGCGGAAACTGCGCAGCTTCAACGAGACGGCGTTCCAGTAGGACGTCCCGCTGCCCGGCTCAGATCCAGCCGAGCAGCTTCCACCACAGGAAGTCCAGAGGCACGAGCAGCAACAGGGTCACGACCGTCAGCGGGATGGTCAGTCGCAGCACATGGCCGAGCTTCTCGCCCGAAAGCTGCATCGTCACGATGAGCGGCGCGACCTGATAGGGGAACACAGCCGTCGAAAAGCCGACCACCTGGGTCATGAGCACGGCGGCCACGCCGAAGCCGGAGCTGTCGGCAAGTCCCTCAGCCATCGGCGTCAACACCGTCGGAACGCCGCCGACCGTGGTCACGAGCCCGGTGACGAGCGCCATCACGGACAGCGACGCGAAGTTGACGAGGTCACGGCCGGGCGCAAGCGGCAGAATGCGCGTCAGTTCCTCGCCGAGCACAGCGCCCAGTCCCGTCACGTTGACGAGTGCGCCCAGCGCCAGCGCCGCCGCAACGAACAGCACCATGCCGAAATCGACCGAGGCATTGAAACCCTTCGGATCGACCGCCCCGATCCCGGGAAGCAACAGCAGAACCGCCGAGGCAATCCCGATCCAGGCCGGGTTGATTCCGTGCAGGCTGTCGGTCATCCACAAGACGAGAGTGGCGGACAGGATCGCCAAGACGCGGCGCTGGAGCGCGGTATCGGACCCAACCTCTTGCCCCTCCCCCGTTTCCTCCGGCGCCTCGCCGGCACGATCGGGAAAGAGCAGCAGCGTCAGCACCAGCGCGGCGACGGCTTTCAGGAAACCGAGGACCGGAAAATGCAGGACCAGATACTGCATGTAGCCGAGACTCACGCCGTGGATCGTCTCCGCCGCGCCGGACAGGATCATGTTCGGGATATTCGACGGCAGAACCGTGAAACCCGGCATGTTGCAGGCGGCCGCCAGCATGACGGCGATGCCGATGCGCCCGTTCGACCCCTTCTTGAAGCCGGCGCGATCGGCCAGCGCCATTCCGACCGGAACCAGCACGACCGCGCGGCCGACCGATGACGGCATGACGAAGGCGAGCGCCATGCCCGCCAATGCAAGGCCCGCGAGCAACCGGACATAACTCCCGGCAATCGCCGGTGCGAGCAGCGCCGCGAAACGCTTTCCGAGGCCCGACGTGCCGATCGCCGCGCCGATGACCGAACCCGATATGATCAGCCAAACCGCGGCCGAACCGAAGCCGCTGAAGACGACATCCGGAAGGGCGAGGCCGGCGATCAGGACCAGGGCGAAGAAGGCCAGGCTGACGAGGAAAGGCGGAATGACGCCGGTGCTCCAGAACGCCAGCGTGACGAGCACGACACCGGCAGCCTGCGCCTGCGCGGGACTGAGCCCGGCCGGAGCCATCAGCGTCAGCCACAATGCGGCAGCGACGGCGATCGCGACCGGAACGGCGCGAAAAGGCAGCGCAGAAAACATGATAAAAATACTCCATATTTCGTTCGCCGCATAGGTGGCGTATTTCTCGGAGTTGCGCTAGATCGCTATCATGACAATGGATATCGATAACACGCCATTCTTCGAACCCGGCGAAACCGCCTATATCGAGGATCCGGATCGTCCCGTTCTCGCCTTCGGGCGCGACCTTGTCGCGGGCGCCGCCAATGCCCCGCATCGCCATCCGCGCGGACAGCTTCTCTGGACGATGACGGGCGTGCTGCGGGTCATCGCCGGCAATTCGGTGTGGATCGTACCGCCCAGCCACGCGGTCTGGATCCCCGGCGGCACGCTGCACAACGTCGTTTCCGAGACCGAGACGCAAACGCGCAATCTCTATGTCGACCCGTCACGCCGGGTACGCGCCGAAACCACCGCATGCACCGTGCTCTTCCTGTCACCGCTGATGCGCGAAATCATCCTGCGCCTGTGCGAGAAACGCGGCGCACCTGCATCCGACGCCCGCCTGCACAGGCTCGGCGGGGTCGCCCTCGACGAGATCGAGACGCTCGAGGAAGCGCCGTTGAGCCTGCCCGGCGGACACGACCCGCGATTGCTTCGCCTCACCGCGCATCTGGAACGCAATCCCGGAGACAGGCGTCAGCTTTCCGAACTCGCAGCGATCGCCGGCGCCAGCCCGCGCACGCTGGAACGGCTGTTCAGCCGGGAAACAGGTTTCACCTTCCGCCAGTGGCGCGGCCGCCTGAGGCTGCTGACGGCGGTGGAGATGCTGCAACGCGGCGACAGCAGCACCGCGATCGCCTATGCGCTCGGCTATCGCAGTCCGAGCGCCTTCGTGGCGGCATTCCGCGGCCATTTCGGCTGCCCGCCACAGAGCTATCTCGAGAACCGCGGCTGACGGAAAGGCCGTGGAGCGCACCCTTTCCGCTTCCGTTGCGGCAGAAGCGCTGGTTTAATGCCGCAAGCCAATCCAGGCACAGGGCGGCGGCGATGACGCTGAGCATGCAGTTTCTCGGGAGCTTCAGGGCCGAAGCCGGCGGCGAGGCGCTGCATGTCCCGTCGAAACGCGGGCGCGCCCTGCTCGCCGCACTCATGCTGGCGCCGGACATGCGGCTATCGCGACAGGCAGCTGCGGCGCTTCTCTGGCCGGACCGCGACGAGTCCCAGGCGCGCGCCTCGCTGCGTCAGGAACTGTCCGCCTTGAAGAAGGCGCTCGGCCCTGCCGGCGACGGCCTTCTCTCCTCCGACACGGAAGCAATCTCGATCGCCCCGGACGCTTCGCTCGACTGCGATCTCTGGTCGATCCTGAAGGATGATGCTGCGCCGGAGACGGCGATGGCGCTCTACCGGGGCGACCTGCTTGACGATGTCGAACTCGCGCTCGAAAGCTTCGAGGAATGGCTCGCCGCCCAGCGCCGCGTATTGCGTGCGCGCCTCGTCACCCTTGCCGAACGGCATCTGCGGACGGCCACGCAGAAGCAGGACTGGGAGGCGGTGGAGAGCTGTGCGGCGCGGCTGCAGGAACTCGATCCTTTCAACGAGACCGCCATCGACGCCCTGATGCGCGTAGCGGCAGCGAATGGCCGGCGCGCGCAGGCCCTCTCCCTGTTCGAGGATTTCGCGGCGAGGCTCGATGGGGAATTACAGGCGAAACCCGGCGCGGCACTCGGAGAATTGCGCGCCGAGATCGCAGGCGGGACGTCCCCTGGCTCCGCTCAGCCCGATGCTTCGCCGACTAGCCCGCTCCCCTTCGTTGAACGGCCAGCCGTTCTGGTGATGGCCGTCGACAGCCTGTCCACAAGCGAGGACGACCGGATGCTGGCAGCCGGCCTCGCCGAGGAGCTCCGGACCACGCTTAGCTACTGGCGGTGGTTTCCGGTGATCGGCCCCGAGAGCGTCGGCTGGAAAACGGCGCGCGACATCGACATCCGGGAAGCCGCGCGCGAAGTCGCCGCCTCCTACGCCGTCACTGGCAGCCTGCGCCGCCACGGCGACCGAGCCCGCATCACGGTCAGCCTGATCGACACTACATCCGGCCAATCGATCTGGTCGCAGAATTTCGATGGCAATCTGGAGGACGTCTTCGCCTTTCAGGAGGATGTCTGCCGGTCCATCGTCGCGCAGATCGAGCCGCAGATCGCCCATGCCGAGGCCGAACGGATCAGGCGTGCACAGCCGACCAGACTCGCGGCATGGCATCTCGTCGCAAAAGCGGACGAGATCGACCGCCTCGGCGGCCCCGGTTACGGCACGCCGGAGAGCAACAACGCGCAATTTCCGCTGCTGGAGGAAGCGGCCAGGCTCGATCCCGGCAACGCCCGGTCATGGACACGCATTTCCCGGATCCACTGGCGCTTCTTCATCATGGGCTGGGACAGGGATCCGGAAACCCATACCCGCAAATCCTCCGAAGCCTCGCGCCAGGCCCTCGCGGTCGATCCCGACGACTGGCAGGCGCATGCCTATCAGGCGCTTATCCGGGTCTTCGCGGATCGCGACTATGAGGCGGCCGAATATCACAGCATGGAAGCGGTTCGCCTCAACCCGTCGGCCGTGCTCGCGCGGCAAGTGGCGGGCTGCACCACCGAGATGCTTGGCCGGCCGGCAGAAGCTCTCGAACATTTCAGGGTTATCTTTCGCCTTGATCCCGATCCAGGGCCCAAGGCCGCCATCATGGCCGACATGTCCACCTGTCACATGCTCTTGAAGGAGTTCGACGAGGCCGTCGAGATCGGGCGGCGCCTCATGGCGTCCGCGCCCGGCTATGCGCGTGGCCTGCAGCGTAGCGCGGCGTCCTTTGGCCATGCGGGCCGCGCCGACCTGGCCGTGGAAGCCGCCTCGCGTCTGCGGGAGCTTCAGCCGGATTTCTCGGAGGATTATGTTCGCGCGACCTACCCCTTCCGGCGCGCGGAGGACCTCGACATTTTCATCGAGGGCCTTCGCAAGGCGCGGTGTCTGAGCTGAGGCTCAGCGGTCGTTACGCGGTGCGAACTGGCGCAGGAACGCCTGGTCCTGCTGGCGCTTCGTGATCCCCATGTCGCGCAGCTGTTCCTCGGTCAGGTCCTTGAACCGGTAATAGGAAACGAACATGGCGTTGAGATCGCGCAGCCACTTGAACGGCGACGGGATGGTCGGCGACGTGGTGGCGCGGGTCTTGGAGTTCTCGAAAGCGTTGGTGCGGATGGTGTTGGACTGCATCGGTTCTCTCCTCGTTGGAACTGCAGCCAGCATCGCCCTCGCCCGCAAGAGCGGCGTAAATTCCCGTCCGACCAAAGCGCCGTCCGGCGTCAAAACTCCGTAAAAAACGTCTCTCTGCGCAAAAAATGAAGTCGGAACGGCGCGCGGTTGACCGACACGCCGTCCATTCCCGATCAGTCCTGGATCGACTGGATGTAGTAGACCAGGTCGAGAATACGGGCGCGGACGGCCGCCTCGCCGCCATAGGGCCCATAGGTCTCTCCCATCTCCTCCACATAACGCTTGCCCCAGACCGGCATGTCGCGCGTGCCGTGACCGGATACCATCGACCGTCCGTCGACCACCTGAAACACCTTCAGAAACGGATATTCCCCGTGGTTGTTTTCGGTAAGCTTGGTCAGATCGGTCGGTTTAACATTGAGAAAGTTGACCAGATTGCCGTCCCCGCGTCCGTCTTCTCCGTGACAGACTGCGCAGGAATTACGATACTCGTTGGCACTCGGTGCGACACCGCCTCCATTGGCGGCCACGCTGGTTACGCTTGCGCCGAGGGCGAAAACTACAGTCAGCGCACGTCCAGTTGTTGTTTTTCTCATGGTATTTCCTCCCATTCACTATGGCCTTCTGGCCTGGAAACGGGAAAAGCGTATTCTTACGCTAGGTAATGTCGTTGACGGGCATCAATGCTTTCCATGTTGCGGATCGTCCCCGCTTCGGTCTTCAAATCGTCTTGCGACCAAACTAGGCTTGAGGGAATCGCACCCTCCTTCCACGATCACGGCGACCCGCCATGTCTTTCCTGCCCCGCGCCGTCTATCCGCTGATGATCGGTTCCGCCCTGCTGATGTTCGCGGGCGGCGTGAACGGGCTGATCCTGCCGGTGCGCGGCAGCCAGGAAGGCTTTTCCTCCTTTGCGCTCGGCTTGCTCGGCACCGGATGGGCGATCGGCTACATTCTCGGCTGCCTCGTCATGCCGCGCACGGTGGCGCGCGTCGGCCATATCCGCGCCTTTGGCGCGATGACGGCGCTGGCCGTCGTCTCCGTGCTCGCCACGCTGCTGATCATTCAGCCCTGGGCCTGGATCCCGCTGCGCGGCGTCGCCGGCTTCGCCTTCGCCGGCGCGGCGATGATCGTGGAAAGCTGGCTGAACGAGCGCGCCGAAGCCGCCTCGCGCGGCCGTGTCTTCGGCCTCTACACCATGGTCAATCTCGCCGCGACGACGCTCGGGCAGCTGGCGCTGACGACCGGCGACACGGCAACGCATCTCTTCTTCGTCATCGCGGCGATCTTCTATGCGCTGGCGCTGCTGCCGAGCGGGCTCTACGCCTCGCATGCGCCAAATCCGCTCGTCGGCGCTTCGCTCGACCTGAAGACGCTGTGGCGCAACTCGCCGGTCGCCGTGGTCTCGGTGGTGCTGATCGGGGTCGCCAACTCGTCCTTCGGCACGCTCGGCGCCGTCTATGCCGACAGGGTCGGGCTCGGCGTCGCGGCGATCGCCTTGTTCATGAGCGTCGCGATCCTCGCCGGATCGGCGGCGCAGGTGCCGATCGGCTATTTCTCCGACCGGATGGACCGCCGCCTCGTCCTGGTCGCCATCGCCGCCACCGCGCTGATCGTCGACCTCTTCCTGGCGGTCGTCCAGCCGACCTCGGTATCGGTCGCGCTTGCCGCGTCGGCCGTCTTCGGCGCCTGCATCTACTCCATGTATCCGGTGATCGTCGCGCATGCCAACGACCACGCGCCCGACAATTATTTCCTGCGCACATCGGGCGGATTGCTGCTTTTGTTCGGCGTCGGGTCGATTGGCGGGCCGCTGATCGCCGGCGCGATCATGTCGCTCGCCGGCCCGTCGGGTCTCTTTGTCACCACCGCCCTCACCCATCTCGGCCTTGTCGGCTATGCGCTGTGGCGCATCGGCCAGCGCGCCGCGCCGGAGCAAAAGGAAAAGACCGAGTTCGTTCCCGCCCAGCCGGCCCGCATGTCGACCCCCGAAACCGTCGTCCTCGACCCGCGCGCGGAAGAAGAGGAGATCGAGGAACAGATGGTCGATACGAACGGAGAAGACGAGAACGGGTGATGGAAGCGACAGACCCCCGCCGCCTTCACCTGTATCTGCGCGGTCGCAGTTTCTTCGGCAGATAGGCGGTCAGATTCGCCATGAGCCGGCGGCTCGGCCGGACAAAGTCGCCCAACACGGCGTGGTAGGCCGGATCGCTGTCGTGCAGGCGGATCGCCTCGTGCCGGCCGACCAGTTCGTTCAGTGTCGAGACCAGATAGTGCGGTTCCACAAAGCTTGCGAATTGCGGCAGCCGCTCGACGAAAGTGTCCCGCATCTCGGCGTTCGTGTCGTCGTAGAGTTGCTTGGAGGTAAAACCCAGGATCGATCCGTTGCCGAGAAACGGATTCGTCGCCCAGACATTGGTGTCATGCATACGGTAGTAGCCGAGCGCGCGATCGATACGCACCGTTCCGCCGAGCAGATGCGCTGCCTGTACCCAATAGCCGTCGGCGCCGATCCGGAGCTTTTCCGAAGAGCGCGGACGCATGGCCACCAGCGCGTTGCGGCGAAACATGAAACCTGAGTTGGTCGACCAGAGCCAATTCTTCGCTATGCTGCGGCAGAGAAAGGTCAGCCGGTCTCCATCCATCTCTTCGGTGGCGACGATGAGTTTTGCGTCCGACGGACGTTCCGCGCTCCACGCGCGAAACACCGGACTGCCGCCCGAGATGATCCTGCCGTTGCCGTCTATCACCACAAGATCGCTGGTCGACACAGCCGCCGCCTCGCTGCGGCTCATATGCGCCCTGACATGGCGCTCGACGAACTCCGGCATATAGGCGTCGTCGGCATCGAGAAACGCGATAAACGGGGCTGTCGTCGCATCCAGCCCCTTGAGCGTGTTCGCCATGAACCCGTCATTGCTCTCGCTTGCGATGAACCGGAACCGGTCATCGCCGAGATCGGCAAGGATCGCCTCGATCCGGGCGACGGAATCGTCCGTCGACTTGTCGTCCACGACGACGCATTCCAGCTTCGAATAGGTCTGCGCGGCGACCGACCGGATCGCTTCTTCGACGAAAGCGCCCTGATTGTAGTTGCCGACGACAATGGAAACGAGCGGATCGCGTTCGTTTTCCTGCCGGGTATCCTGTTCAGCCAATGATGATCTCCTGTCCCTATTCGTCATTTACATGGCGGATACGGCGGACGAATTCACTTCCGCAAACGGCGGATACCCCCGAGACCCGGTCCACTCCTGAACGATCCGCGGAAACTTGTCCACCGCCCGGACCCGCCGGTTACCTGTCTCCCCCAACCTTGACGCCGCCGCGCTGGCCTGACATCAGGTCCGCGCGCAGTTCGGGGGTGGACATTGGCCGCCCCCGCCCCAGCTGAAACGGCAGACCGTCGGAGACAAAAGCGGCCATGCTGCAGACCCCCTACTACCTGATCGACAAGTCGAAACTGCTTCCGAACATGGAAAAGATCGCCCGGCTGCGCGAAGCGTCGGGCGCGAAGTCTCTGCTGGCGCTGAAATGTTTCGCCTCGTGGTCGGTCTTCGATTTCATGGCCGAGTATATGGACGGCACGACCTCCTCGTCGCTCTACGAGGTCAAGCTCGGCTACGAGAAGTTCGGCGGCGAAACGCATGCCTATTCGGTTGCCTATGCCGATCACGAGATCGGCGAGGTGCTGGCGAATTGCGACAAGATCCTGTTCAACACGATCGGCCAACTGAACCGCTTCGAGGGAGAGAGCCGCCACAAGACGCGCGGGCTGCGCGTCAATCCGGGCGTATCGACCTCGGAGTTCGATCTCGCCGACCCAGCGCGCCCCTTTTCCCGACTGGGCGAGCACGACCCGAAGGACATCGAGGCCGTTGCCGACCGGATTTCAGGGTTCATGTTCCACTGCAATTGCGAGAATGACGACTTCGACCGGTTCGACGCCATGCTCGGCACGATCGAACAGCGTTTCGGCTATCTGATCCGGCAGATGGACTGGATCAGCCTCGGCGGCGGCATTCATTTCACCGGCGCGGATTATCCGCTCGATCGCTTTGCCGAGCGGCTGAAGCGGTTTTCCGGCGAGAACGGCGTGCAGGTCTATCTGGAGCCCGGCGAAGCCGCGATCACCGGTGCGGCGACGCTTGAGGTCACCGTGCTGGACACGCTGAACAACGGCAAGGATCTCGCCATCGTCGATTCCTCCATCGAGGCGCACATGCTCGACCTGCTGGTCTATCGCGAGACAGCGAAGATAGCCCCGAACGAAGGCCCGCACGAATGGATGGTCTGCGGCAAGTCGTGCCTGGCAGGCGATATCTTCGGCGAGTTCCGTTTTGCAAACCCGCTGAAACCCGGCGACCGGTTGAGCTTCCAGGACGCGGCGGGTTACACAATGGTCAAGAAGAACTGGTTCAACGGCGTCAAGATGCCGGCCATCGCCGTGAAGGAGCTCGACGGCTCCGTGCGGCTCGTACGCGACTTCGGTTACGAGGATTTCGTCGCCGCGTTGTCGTGAAACCCCTCTAGAAACAAGCCAATCCACCGACAAAACGGAGACAAGGGAGGCCCCGCACAGGCTCATGAAACGCAACGTATTGATCATCGGCGCCGGCGGCGTCGCCCAGGTCGTGGCGCACAAATGCGCGCAGAACAACGACCTCCTGGGAGACATTCACATCGCCAGCCGCACGCTGTCGAAATGCGAGGCGATTATCGCGAGCGTCCGCGACAAGAACGCGATGAAGGTCGCGGGCGCGCTCGAGGCCCATCAGGTCGACGCGATGGACACGGCGGCCGTCGCCGAGCTGATCGCCAAGACCGGCGCGCAGATCGTGATCAATGTCGGCAGCGCCTTCGTGAACATGTATGTGCTGGAAGCCTGCCTCGAGACGGGCGTCGCCTATATCGACACGGCGATCCACGAAGAGCCGGACAAGATCTGCGAGACGCCGCCCTGGTACGCCAATTACGAGTGGAAGCGGCGTGATCGCTGCGCCGAAAAGGGCGTCACCGCGATCCTCGGCGCGGGCTTCGATCCCGGCGTCGTCAACGCCTTCGCGCGCTTCGCCATCGACGAGTTCATGGACGAGGTGAAGTCGATCGACATCGTCGACATCAATGCCGGCAGCCACGGCAAGTGGTTCGCCACCAATTTCGATCCGGAGATCAACTTCCGCGAATTCACCGGCACGGTCTATTCCTGGCAGGACGGGGAGTGGAAGGAAAACTCCATGTTCGAGATCGGCCACGAATGGGATCTTCCGGTCGTGGGCAAGCAGAAAGCCTATATGTCGGGCCATGACGAGGTGCAGTCGCTCGCCGTCAACTATCCGCATGCCGATGTGCGCTTCTGGATGGGCTTCGGCGATCACTACATCAACGTCTTCACCGTCCTGCAGAATCTCGGCCTGCTGTCCGAGCAGCCTGTGACGACGGCCGAGGGGCTTGAGGTCGTGCCGCTGAAGGTGGTCAAGGCGGTTCTGCCCGACCCCTCCTCGCTGGCCCCGGAATATACCGGCAAGACCTGCATTGGCGACCTGGTCAAGGGCGTGAAGGACGGCAAGGAAACCGAGGTCTTCGTCTACAATGTCGCCGACCACAAGGACGCCTTTAACGAGGTCGGAAGCCAGGGCATTTCCTATACGGCCGGTGTGCCGCCGGTCGCCGCGGCCATGCTGATCGCCGACGGCACGTGGGACACCGGCACCATGGTTAATGTCGAGGAACTCGATCCCAAACCCTTCTTCACGATCCTCGACCGTATCGGCTTGCCGACGCGTGTGAAGGACGAAAACGGCGACCGCCCCTGGACCGAGGCCGCCTGACGATTGCTCCAGGGAGCCCGCAGCCGGGCTCCCTGCGGCAAATGGCGCATCCGCGCAATCCGGCGTAAAACATTCACATTTTTGCAGCTTTCCTGCATCATGTTGCGGCGCAACATGAGCCTGCGCCGCGCGGGCCGGACATCCGAGCGAGGCTGCCTTGCCGACATCGACAGAAACCAGACTGCCCGTGCCGCAGGAGCGGCCGTCACCACCCGTGCCCGCCCCCTCGCCGGCTGCTCTTCCTTCGGGAAACGCCGCGCTCGCCGCTTTTCTTTCGAAGATGATGGCGGACGGTCATGTGGAAAACCACGGCAAATACGACACGATCGACCGGGCGCTTCGCGCCTCCATGGCGCGACTGACAGACGGCGTATCGATCCATTCGTCGAGCACCGCATGGTCGGACTGGCTGGCGCATCTTTCGCGCGCACCGGGCCGACGGACCGAGCTCGCCGAACGCGCCATGCGCAATTTCTGGTTGCTCGCCCTCGACGCGCTGGGCCCGTCCGGCCCGCTCGGCACTGAGGGTGGCTTCAAGCCGGAGGCCGGCGACCGTCGCTTTTCCCACACTGCTTGGGACCACCTGCCGTTCCGCGCTTGGAAACAATCCTTTCTCGCCGCCGAGGACTGGTGGACCGAGGCGACCAAGGAAGTGCGCGGCATGCATCATTCCAATGCAGACCGCGTCGCCTTCATGGCGCGGCAGATGCTCGACATGGTGTCACCCTCCAATTCGCCCTTTCTCAATCCCGAGATCATAGAGAAGACCGTCCGCTCCGGCGGCATGAACCTGGTCGAGGGAGCGCAAAATTTCCTCGCTGACACTGCGCGCGAACTCGTCAATGCGCCGCCGCCGGCCTCGCCGGACTTCCGTGTTGGCGAGACCATCGCCTGCACGCCGGGGTCGGTCGTCTTCCGCAACGAGGTGTTTGAACTGATCCAGTATGCGCCGCAGACCGACACGGTGCGCGCCGAACCGGTGCTCATCGTGCCCGCCTGGATCATGAAATATTACATTCTCGACCTGTCGCCGCACAATTCGCTGATCAACTATCTCGTCGGTCAGGGCCACACCGTCTTCGCCATCTCCTGGCGCAATCCGGGACCGGAACAGCGCGATCTCTCGCTCGACGACTATCGCCGCCTTGGCGTGATGGCAGCGATCGATGCGATCGGCTCTATCGTGCCCGACCGGCAGATCCATGCCTGCGGCTACTGCCTCGGCGGAACGATCCTGTCGATCGCGGCGGCAACCATGGCGCGCGACGGCGACAAGCGCCTTGCCTCGATCACGCTTCTCGCCGCGCAGACGGACTTCACCGAGGCGGGCGAACTGATGCTGTTCCTCGACGAGAGCGAGATCGCCTATCTCGAAGACATGATGTGGGATCAGGGCTATCTGGACGAAAAGCAGATGTCCGGCGCCTTCCGCGCGCTGCGCGCCCGCGATCTCGTGTGGTCGCACGCGATCAAGCGCTATTTCCTCGGCGAGGAAGAAGCGCAATTCGACATCTCCGCCTGGAACGCCGATCCGACCCGCATGCCCTATCGCATGCATTCGGACTATCTGCGCGGGCTGTTCCTCGAAAACCGCCTGACCGCCGGCCGTTTCGCCGTCGAGGGCAAGGTGATTGCGCTGAAGGATATCGACGCGCCGATGTTCGTCATCGGCACCGAGAAGGACCATATCGCGCCATGGCGGTCGGTCTACAAGGTCACGCTGTTCACGGAAAACGACCTGACCTTCGTTCTGACTTCGGGCGGCCACAATGGCGGCATCGTCAGCGAACCCGGCCACCCGCACCGGCACTACCGCATCGGTCACCGCACGCCCGACAAGAAATATCTCGATCCGGCAAGCTGGTACGAAAACCACGAGCCGACGGAGGGATCATGGTGGACCGAATGGGCGGCGTGGCTCGCCGAACACAGCGCACCGGACCATGTCGTCCCGCCCCCGATGGGCGCGGCACGGCACGGATACCCCGCGCTCTGCCCGGCGCCCGGCACTTACGTGTTCCAAAAATAACACACGCCGAAAATCGCAAGCCGGCGAACTTGACAGGCAGACACCCGGTTTTCATAGAATTCGGTGCGATTCTTTCATTGATTTTTTGGGGTTAAGCTATGAAAAAACTGGTAGCGCTGACGGTATTCCTCGGCACAACTGCAGCAAGCGGCATTGCCATTGCAGCTGACAGCATGCAGCGCAGCGCCGACTGGTCCGGACTTACAGTCGGCGTCATCGGTACGGTCGCCGGCGGCGAGGATGATTGGCCCGGCGACGGAATTTACGACCTCGATACCGGTGTATTCGGCGGTGCGTTCGTTTCCTACGACTACCAGATCGACAATGTCGTGGTTGGCGCGGTGGCAAAGGCCCAGTGGGGCAAGATGAAGGAGACCGCGTATCCGACCTTTTTCTACAATGCGTTCTACGATATCAACGGCCGGCTGGGCTACGCGATGAACAACGCGCTGGTCTATGCCAGTGGCGGCTTGACGATTGCCAGCATTGAAGAGGATGGTCTGGGCTTCACGAGCACCGGATACAATGTCGGCGCGGGCATCGATTTCCAGTTGACCGAAAAGGTCGTTTTGGGTGGCGAGTACACATTCAGGTCACTCAGCGACGATTGCCCGCACGGCTTTCCGTTCGAGTTGTCGAGCCACTCCTTCTCCGCCAAGATCGGCTACCGGTTCTGATCTCAGCCGGATTTTCCCAGGCATGCATCCAGCGCTTTCCGTAGAGCCAGATCGCGCGGATCGGCCGTCACCCTCAGGCCCATGCTGCCGGTGACATAGGCATAGGCTATGCCGTCTTCAGGGTCGGCATAGCCGAGCGCGCCACCCGCGCCCGGCGCCCCGAAAGCGCCTTCATTGCGGCCGAAGGGCCAATTCCGGCACGGCCGCATGAAACCCAGCGCATAGCGCACCTCGCCGCGCAGGCTCTCGTCGAAAAAACCATGTGCGGACGGCACCGGCGGCGCGGTCAGTTCGGCCAGCGTTTCAGGCTTGATCCCGATTTCATCTGCACCCGATGCAAAGGCGTTGTAGGCGCCCGCAAGGCCGCGCGCCGAGACCATGCCGCCGCCCGACGGCACTTCGAGCTCGCGGGTATAGATCCGGTCCGGGTCGTCGGGCAGCGCCGTCCCGGGATTGATGCCGAGCGACCGGAACAGGAGCGAGCGCGGATTGAGCGATGCGAAGATGAGCGGCAGCGGAAAATGGGCCAGCATCTTCCAGGGATTAGCCTTCTTCAGCGGCGCCAGCCGGTCGTCGGGAATATCCTCCGGCAGGCGGATATAGGCGTCGAGGCCGAGCGGCGCGGCGATGTCCTCCTGAAACACCCGGCCTATCGTGCGATGATCCGGATCGACCCGGCGGATCAGCTCGCCTTCGTAGAAACCGAGCGTCAGCGCATGATAGGCAACGCGCTCGCCGGGAGGCCAGATCGGCGTCTGGCGGGCCATGACGGCAGCCAGCCGGTCGAGATCCGCGACCGTATCCGCGTCGACCGGCTCGTCGAACGCCGGCAGGCCCGCCTGATGCGCAAGCAGTTGGCGCACCGTCGCGTCCTCCTTGCCGTTGCAGGCGAATTCCGGCCAGTAGGCGGCGATCCGTTCGTCATAGTCGAGCCAGCCGCGCGAATGCGCCAATGCCATGACCATCGCCGCGAGGCCCTTGGTCGCGGAATAGACCAGCACCATCGTGTCCGCCTGCCAGGGTGCGCCGGTTTTCGGATCGCGTATACCGCCCCACAGATCGACGATCTTTTCGCCATTTCGGTAGACGCAGCAGGCACCGCCGCGCTCGCCGCGGCGGGAGAAATTCGCGGCAAAGGCGTCGCGCACGGGCTCGAACCCGCTGCTCACATCTCCCTGCACTGCGATTTCGGAAGGGCCGGTCATCCGGGCAACAATAGCACATTCCCGGATCCGCCCCGTTGGAAGACTCGTGTGCGCAAGCGCACAGACCGGCCATAAAACCGTCCGCTAGCCCTGTTTTTCGTTAAAATTCTGGGATATATGCGCGATACTTTCCAGGGGCAGGCGAAAAGGCGGAGAAGCGGGACGACAAGCCCGCGCCCGACGCCGGGAGGTATTTCTTTATGGATTGTGGGGGCGAAGCGGCAGCATGCTGAGTTGGACGGTGAATTCGGGCTTCGACATTGCCTTCATACTTCTCGCCCTGATCGCCGGCATCGGCCTGATCGCTTACATTCTCAGGGATACCCGCCGCGATCTCGACGGCCTCGGCGACGCCGCGATGATCGTCCAGTCCGCCGCCAAGAGCGAAAAGACGCCGCGCGAAGCCTTTGCCGCGCAGTTCGAGACCGTAGACGGGTCGCTGAAGGACCAGCGTGTCGTCGGCCTCGCATGGCGCCGATTCGCGACGACCCTGGTGCCGCTCGAGGTCGAGGACGGCGTGACCTCGGAGAACACGCTCGTTTCGCGCTCCCCCTCCCCGGCGGAGTATTTCTCGCCATCCGGTCTCGGGCTCGACCGCAGCCATGTCGCGATGGCTCCGGGCGCGTTTCTCGCCGTCTTCCTGTTGTTTGCGGGAATTGGCCTCGCCGGCACGATCGGCGCCATCGCGGAAGCGTTCGGTCCGGATTCAGGCGAGATGATGCGCACGGCGATCGCCAGCGCCGGCGGCAAGTTGCTCCTGTTCGCGGTGACGGTGGCGCTCTATCTGGCGCTGCGGCTGGCCGTCTCATGGTCGCGTACCGCGATCGCCGACGGCGTGCGCCATTTCAACGACACGCTTCTCGACCGCGTCTATTTCGAAAACGCCGAATCGGCTGGCACGCGGCGGCAGGACGCAATGCATTTCCAGGCCAAGAGCCTGCAACGGCTGGGCGAGAAGCTGACCACCTCCATCGGCGGCACCACGCGCGACGCGATCGTCGAGGGCTATGTGGAGGTCGTCACGCGCATGGAAGCGCTGACCAAGCGCTATGACGATCTCGTCTCGGCGGCGCAGAAAGGCGCGCGCGAGGCTGTCGAGAAGGCCTTCGACGATTCCGTGGAAACCAGCGCCGACATTGTCGTCAAGCGCATGGAAGCGGTCGCCCAGCATCTGACCGCGATCCCGGAACGCATGGAACAGGCCGCGCAGTCGCTGCAGACGGCGGGCGCCAATATCTCCGCTGAACAGCAGCGTTTCGCCAATGACCTGCAGACGACGGCAAACGACACCGTCGCCTCGGCGGCGAGCGCCGTCGCCCGCGACGTCGCCGAAACCGTACGCGAGGCGCTGGCGGAGTCGCGGGACGTGTCGGCGACGATTTCCGAGCGGCTCTCGCTGTTGCCGGATCGGATCGAACAGGCCGCGCTGACCTTCGAAAACGCTTCGGCAAAGATGATCGACGTGCAGAGCACGGTCGCGGAAGAGACGCAGACACGCACGCAACTGGCCGTCCAGTCGGTCACGGACATGATCAAGCAGTCGACCGGCGAAATCGCCCGCTCGGTTGACGAGACCATCGCCAATTCCCTGTTGCAGACGACGCGAACCCTGGAAACCGTCGGCGAGAACATGACACTGTTGCCGGACCGGCTCGCCGGCGTTGCGCGGACACTGGAGCAGTCAACCGACCACATCTCGCAAACGCATACGCAAATTCTGGCCAATCTGCAGGCGGGCACGCGCGAAATGACGGCGACGACTGCCGAGACGATTGCGGCACACGTCAACCAGAACACGCAGTCATTCCTGGACAAGCTGCACGAGACCAACGAGGCGTTCGAAGCGCGCACCCAGTCGCTGACCGGCCTGTTCCAGGCGCTGGAACGCACGGGCGACCGGATTGCCGAGACGCACAACCAGGCACTCGCCGACTTCAAGACAAGCGCCAGCGAGATCACCGCGGTCACCGCCGATGCGATCGCCGCCCGGGTCGACGAGAACACGACGCATTTCGTCGAGAAGCTGGAGCAGTCCAATGCCGCGTTCGAGGCGCGTGCTGAACGCCTGTCCAGCCTTTATGTCTCGCTCGAGCAGGCGAGCGACAAGATCGCCGAGACCCATACCCGGGTCATGACGCAGATGCAGCAGGCGGCGCGCGACATGACCGCGACCACCTCGCAGTCGATCTCGCGCCACATCAACGAGAACACCCAGTCCTTCATCGAGAAGCTGAACGAGTCCAACGCCGCATTCGAGGAACGCGCCGGCGCGCTGACCGGCCTGTTCTCGACGCTGCAGAAGGCGAGCGACCGCATCGCGGAGACGCATACGCGCTTCATGGACCAAATGCAGCAAGGCGCGCGCGAACTCACCGAAGCCACGGCCGAGACGCTGTCGCGCAGCGTCAACGAGAACACCAGCGGCTTCATCGACAAGCTGAACGAATCCAACGCCGCATTCGAGGAACGGGCCCAGGCCCTGACCGGCCTTTTCGCGACGCTGCAGAAGGCGAGCGACCGGATCGCGCAGACGCATACCGGCTTCATGGCAGAGATGCAGGACAGCACGCGCGACATCATCGCCAAGACGACCAGCACGATCGCCGCCGAAATCCAGAACAATACCGCCGACATCGTGTCGAGGCTGCGCGAATCCGACGACTTCTTCGCATCGCGCGTGGAAGCGCTGTCGTCGCTGCTGCCGCAGATCGACCAGACCGGCAAGGCTCTGGCGGGCATCATGGAGCGCATTTCGGCTGAGAATGGCCGCGTCGGCGTCGAACTGTCGGAGCTGGCGGGTTCGCTGCACGACGCGACGGGCGGCATCAAGCAATCGGCCGACCGGTTCTCGCACAATCTTCTCGAGGTCCAGCAATCGCTCGACGATTTCCAGAAGCTGTCCAAGGACACGATCGAAATGGTCGGCACTTCGCAGCGCACGCTGAAGGAATCCATCGGCATGCAGGCGGAATTGTGGGAGCGCCATGTCGAACGGTTCGACGATGTCGACCGCAAGCTCGGCGACGTGTTCGCCGAGATGTCGCGCCAGATCGACGTGCAGACACGCCAGATGCGTGATCAGGTCTCGGAAATGGACAATGCCCTGGCAGGCGCCGTGAACCATCTCGGCGAACTGGTCGAGGAACTCAATGAAACCCGCGCGCAGGCGCGCAGCGCCGGGACATACGGCTGAGCATGGCGGACTGGACGAGCCTCGGCGGTCGCCTCGACCAGCGCCTCACCCAGATTTCCGGAAGCGCGTTGCCGCAGGTTTCCCTCAACAGGGTCAAGACCGCCGCTGCGCGCTGGGAGCGCAAGCGCGAGGTCGCGGAAATTCCCTATGCGGTCCGGCGCCGGCGCATCCGGGACGCAGCGGAAAAACTCAAGCAAGGGCGCGGCGGCGACATCCCGCTGAGCGACCTCCGGCTCGCTCTCTTCCACATGCGTGAAGAGGAAGTCTTCATCGCCAGCACGATCGCGCGGCACCGGCTGGTCACGGAAGCGATATCGCGGCCCGGCAAGACGCCGATCAACGTCCTGTTCAAGGCGTTCTTCCAGAGCTTCGAACCGGGCAGTCCCGAGACAGACCGGATCTATCAGCATTTGCGCCAGAATATCGACGCGCTACGGATCAATTCGCGTGCGTTTGCGAAGGCGGTCAACTTCTTCGACGGCAATTACGGGCTCGACACGATCATCGACTCCGTCGATCTGCGGAACCCGGTCCGCTCGCTGGAGCGCGTCGGCCTCGAGGAGGACGAGCAGGATTCGCTCTATGGCCTCGCCATCAAATGCACCCTCGTCGAACGCACGCTGACCCACGTCGAACTCGACGCGCAGCCGCTGAAGACGATCCTCGGCTGGATCGAACTCGGAGAGCGCCGGCGGCCCGATCTGGAAAGCACTTATTACGAGATCCTCCTGTTGCGCTTTTCCCAACAGGATCCGTCGCCGGACATCAGGCGGACGATCGCCCGTTTCCTGCTCGGCCATTTCGGAGATCCGCGCTCGACATCCTGGCCCAAGCTGCGCGACGACACGGGCCGCCTGAAGCGTGACGCCTGTCTCAGGGTGATGGAACGCTGGCTCGATAGCGGCGCGCTGCGCTGACCCTCTGCAATTCGTTGAACCCGGATACGAAAAAAGGGGCCGTGAGGCCCCTTTTTACTAACCATCGAAGAGTGGGCGGTCCGGCGGGATAGGCACATTGTCCGGGATCACGGGACGGCCCGGCTGTACCGTCGAGGTCTCGATTTGCTCCTCGATCGTCGTTTCCGGCTCCACAAGTTCCACCTCCGGCTCGGCCGGGCTTTCCGCGGCCGTCGTTTCGGGCGGCGTCAGCGGCTCCGGCTGGGCTGCGGCTGGCTCTGGCGCAGGCGCTGCCGCGCCGCCCCAGGCCGCCATCGCCGTCTCGAAAGCGTTGCCGCCTGTCGCTCCTGTGACCAGGCGCAACGTGGTGCGGCGGCCGCTGTAATAGACGAACTGGATCTCGATCAGATCGGGATCGCTGAACAACCTCTGGTGCAGCTGGCGGGCCGCAGGCACGTCGGCTAGCGCGAAGAGGAAGATGTTGTCGGCAATCTTGACCACGGAACCGACCAGCGGCTCGGCCCGGTCCTGGCCGCTCCGGACGAATGTGATGGCTTCGACCGAGGCGATCTCGCTGCTCGCGACGCTGTCCGACGGTGCGAATACGAGCTCGAAGAGATGCGTCGCGGGCAGCGTCTCGTCGAGATTGCGCCGCAGCGTCAGCGTTGCGCGAAGACCGTCGGACGGAATGGAAACGTCGCCACGGATCGCCGGCTCCGGCGGCAAACCTGGCTGCGGCGAGGATTCGATGACCGACCACTCGATATTGCCTGTCTCCACCGCCTGTCCGCCCGCCGTAGCGAAGAGAAAGGCCTTTTCGCCAGCGGCCGGCGCAACCGCCTGTTCGGCGGCGGGCTCCTGCGTGTTTTCCGCTGCCGCAGCCTCTGCTTCGGCCGCGGGCTCTTCCATCGCGGCTGCTTCAGTGTCTGACGGCGGCTCCTGCGCCGCCGCGGCAGGCTCGTTTTCCTGCGTGTTTGCATCCATGGCCGATGCTGTGTCGGTCTCACCGTCGACGCGGGCGGAGCTGGACGGTTCGCCAGCCAGGCCGGCGACGAATTCGGCCAGCCAGGTTCCCGTCGTCCTGGCTTTCGCGGTGTAGCGCGCCGTCTGGTCGGGGAAGGCAACGGCGGCCGCGATCCCGCCACCGACGAGCAGGACCAGAAGGATGAGGAGGAAGCGGCCGAACCCGCCACGCCGGCGCGGCTTGGCTTGCGGCGCCTGATCCTGATTGGCGGCTACCCGCCCGGCAGGCTCCTCGAACTCGAAATCATCGCCGAAAATGTCGTCCGGCAGGTCGAAACCGTCATCCGTCGCCCAGCGATCGGACTGCTTCTGCGCCTGCGCGTTGGACGGCGCGGCAAAGTCCTCGTCGAGTTCGAAATCCTCTGCGGGCGGCGCGACAGGCGCAGGCGGGGCCTTGCGCTTCTCCTGTCTCCTTGGCGCGGCGGTTTTCTTCGGCGCCTGCTGGCGGCCGATGTCGGCGGCAATCAGATCCTGGACCGCGTCCTCGACCTCTTCGTCGATCGACCGGCCCGGCTGAGGCTCGGGATCGAACGCCTGCGGCTCGAAGTCGGTCTCCGCGAGTTCCTGCACCGCCTCCTCGACCTCGTCCGCGATCGTGCGATGCATCTCCTGCGCCACCGGCCTCGACGGTTTCGCCGCGCGCGGTTTCGGCGCTGGCTCCTCGGACGCCGACTGCTCGAAATCGGCCGACCAGATATCCGCCAGTTCGGTCATCAGTTCGTCGGTCGATGGTCCGGTGTCCGCGTCCTCGACGCCGGCCGTTTTCTCGGCCTGCTCGGCCTCAACTTCGCGGATTGCGGCGTTGAGCTTCTCGATATGCATGTGCACCGCATCGAAATCCGGCTGCGGCGACAGCGACTTCAGATACTTCACCAGAGCGTTTCGCGCCCGCCGGTAGATGATCTCTCGGGTGGCCGGATCGCGCATGTCCTCATTGCTGACGGCTTTGCGCAGCAGGATCCTGACATCGAAGCCGGTCTCGTCCGCCGGCTCGACGGCTTCGGGCTCCTCGGCGCGCGCCGGCATTGGCGCGGGGGCCGGTTCCTCGATCGCCGGCGCATCGGGTTTCGGCTTCGACCGGGCTTCCTCCTCGGCCGAGATCGGCAGCGACAGTTCTGCCGTCAGCGCCGACTGGAACTCCTCCAGCAAGTCGCGGTCGTTCGATTCGACCTTCAGCGCCTGCGTCGACGTCGCACCGGAGGCCGCAGCGCGCTGCGGCGGCGAATAGGACGGTGCAGGAGCGGCCGGGATCGGCGGCGGCGCGGTTTCCGCAGGCGTCGCCTCAGGCGCGCGCGGAGCATCGCTCCCCTGCCCGGTCGGTGCGGACGGCGCTTCCGTGATTTTCGGATAGGCATATTCGCGAGCGGGGGTTTCAGCCGGCCTGCGCCCGATGGGCGTCACATTGCTCTCGGGACGGTAGGAAGGCGCGGCGGGCTCCTCGGCTTTTTCCGGGACGGCCGGTTCGGGCGCGGGGGTCGGATGCATGAGCTGCTCCGCCTCCATGTCGAGGATGGCGTTTTCCAGCTCCTCGAGCGTGTCGGCCACCTCGGTCTCGCTGGCCGCACGCGACTCGAGCTGCCTCCTGATGCCCTTGCGCACCCGTTCATAGGCCGATGCGCGCGCGAGGGGCGTGTTCTCTGAAAGCCCCTGAATGGCTACACGGATGTAGTTCGTAAAATCCGACACGGAAAATTGCTTCCCTGTTTCACTTCCGCCCCGGCGATGGCATCCGGGACATGCCCGGCGCCGCGTTCAGCCAAGGACGGATCTGCGCGTCCGCGCTCATGATCAGGTCGACATGAACCAATTGATCAAGAACTGCGGAAACCTCCAACTCACAGAAAATCGCGTCCGGAATCATGCCGATACCCGACTCCAACCGCGGCGACCCTAACCGGTTTCGGGAGTGACAACAAGATTTCATGGTTCAGCGCCCAAACAGCCCAAAAACACCCGGAAAAGCCCGATTCGCGTCCGCGACGGGATAGCTGTCTCATCAAATTTGATCCGTATCATGGCGGACCGGCCATTCCTGTCTTTTCCTGTCCCCCACTTGAAAACCGTTCCGACCATGTATATTCAAGATCGCAAATATACGAGAACCGGAATATCTCGAGGCGGTCCGCCGTCCGAGACCAACAAACAGGATAGCAAGATGAGAGCGACACTTGCCGCTTTGACGTCAGCCCTGGGGCTGGCCCTGATGGTCCCCTCCCTCGCCGGGGCGCAGGGCTTCACGCTGGAACCGAGCGAAGTCACCGAGTGGAAGGCGGTCTATGCCCGCATCGAAGCCCGCGACCGAATCCCGGCGCGCGCGCGGCTCGGCGGCACGCTGGTCGAGCTGCAGGTCACTGAGGGTGATCTCGTCGAGCAGGGCGAACCCCTCGCCCGCATCGTCGACCAGAAGCTTGATTTCCAGATGAGCGCTATCGACGCCCAGTTGCAGGCGCTCGATTCTCAGTTGAAGAACGCGCAGGCGGAACTTGAGCGCGGCGAAGAGTTGCTGCAGCGCGGCGTCACCACGGCCCAGCGCCTCGACGCCCTGCGCACTCAGGTCGAGGTCTATACGAACCAGATCGAGGCAACCAAGGCCGATCGCCGGGTGCTCGAACAGCAAGTCACGGAAGGAACCGTTCTCTCGCCGCTGACCGGCCGCGTTCTCGACGTGCCGATCGCGGCAGGCGCCGTGCTCGCCTTCGGCGAAACGGTCGCGACAATCGGCGGCGGCGGCTTTTTCCTTCGTGTCGCCGTCCCGGAGCGCCATGCGGGCACTTTCCGCGAAGGCGACAAGATCCAGATCGAGACCGAGGACGCCAGCGAAGGCACGATCGCACGCATCTATCCGCAGATCGAGAACGGCCGCGTCATCGCCGATGTCGAGGTTGACGGTCTCGATGACGCTTTTGTCGACGCGCGCGTCCTCGTACGCCTGCCAGTTGGCAAGCGCACGGCCCTGCTTGTCCCCGCCAACGCCGTCGAAACAGTTTCCGGCATCGATTTCGTGTCCGTTTCGCAAGACGGCGAAACGGTGAAACGGGCCGTCGTGCTCGGCGAAGAGCAGACCGTCGACGGTGAAGCCATGGTCGAGGTCGTCACCGGCCTCAATGGCGGCGAAGACGTGGTGGCCGGCAATGAGTGAGGGTCAATTCGACGGCCGACTCGGCATCGCCGGCCAGCTCACCCGCGCCTTTATCGTCTCGCCGCTGACGCCGCTGATCATCGTCGCGGCGCTCGCGGTCGGCATTGTCGCGCTGATCTCGCTGCCGCGCGAGGAAGAGCCGCAGATCTCGGTGCCGATGGTCGACATCCACATCCAGGCGCCCGGCCTCAAGGCCGAGGACGCGGTCAAGCTCGTCACCGAGCCGATGGAGACCATCGTCAAGGGGATCAATGGCGTCGAGCACGTCTATTCCCAGACCAGCGACGATTATTCGCTGGTCATGGCGCGCTTCCTCGTCGGCACATCCTCCGACACGGCAATCCTGCGCGTGCATGAGAAGCTGCGCGCCAATATGGACCGCATCCCGGTCGGTATCGCCGAACCGCTCGTCGTCGGACGCGGCATCGACGATGTCGCCATCGTCTCGCTGACGCTGTCGCCGAAGCCCGGCTCGCAGTTTTCCGCCAACGACCTGACGCGTGTGGCGCGCGAGCTGCGCACCGAGGTCGCCAAGATCGACAATGTCGGCCTGACCTATCTCGTCGGCGAAGCGCCCGAGGCGATCCGCATTGCGCCGGATCCCGAGCGCCTGGCGCTTTACGGTGTCACCCTGCAGCAGCTTGCCGGCAAAGTGCAGTCCGCCAACCGCACCTTCTCCACCGGCTACATCCGCGACCAGGGCGAACAGATCGGTCTCGTCGCCGGCGAAACGCTGACCGCGCCCGCCGAGGTCGCCAACCTGCTGCTGACGACGCGCGACGGACGTCCCGTCTATGTGCGCGACGTCGCCAATGTGGAATTCGTTTCCGATACGTCCGACCAGATCGTCGCCAATGTCACGCGCGGCGAGGACGGCGCGATCGAGCGCACGCCGGCCGTGACGCTTGCCGTCGCCAAACGGGCCGGAGCCAACGCCGTGGTCGTCGCCGAGCAGATCCTGCACAAGGTGCACGAACTCGAAGGCCACCTGATCCCGGACGGCATCGCGGTCGCTGTTACTCGCGACTATGGCGAGACGGCCAATGAAAAGGCCAATGAGCTGTTGTTCCACCTCGGCCTCGCCACCGTGTCGATCATCGCGCTGGTGCTGTTCGCCATCGGCTGGCGGGAAGCCATCGTCGTCGCCATCGTCATTCCGGTGACGATCCTGCTGACGCTGTTTGCCGCCTGGATCATGGGCTACACGCTCAACCGCGTTTCGCTCTTCGCGCTGATCTTCTCCATCGGCATCCTTGTCGACGACGCCATCGTCGTCATCGAGAACATCGCCAGGCACTGGGGGATGAGCGGCGGCAAGCATCGCGTCTCGCGCGCCATCGAGGCCGTGGCGGAAGTCGGCAATCCGACCATCGTCGCGACGCTGACCGTGGTCGCCGCGCTGCTGCCGATGCTGTTCGTCTCCGGCCTGATGGGCCCTTACATGAGCCCGATCCCGGCCAATGCGTCGGCGGCGATGATCTTCTCCTTCTTCGTCGCCGTGATCGTAACGCCGTGGCTGATGGCGAAGATTGCGGGTGGCGCACCGGTGCATGATCACGCGGACGACAGCCACGCCCATGGCGGCCGGCTCGGCGCACTCTATATGCGCTTCGCCAAGCCGATCCTGGCAAGCAAGGGCCGCGCGCTGACCTTCCTTTTGGTGACGGCGGGACTGTCCTTCGGATCGCTCGCCCTGCTCTACACCAAGGACGTGACGGTCAAGCTGCTGCCCTTCGACAACAAGTCGGAGCTGTCCGTCGTCATCGACATGCCGGAAGGCACGTCGGTGGAGGACACCGACGCGGTCGCACAGGCGGTCGCGCGCACCGTCACGGAAATGCCCGAGGTCGTCTCGGCGCAGACCCATGCCGGCAGCGCCTCGCCCTTCAACTTCAACGGCCTCGTGCGCCACTATTATCTGCGCGCCTATCCCTATCAGGGCGACGTCCAGATCAATCTGACGCCGAAGACCGAACGCGACCGCGAGAGCCACGAGATCGCGCTGGAAATCCGCGAGCGGATCAACCAACTCGACGTGCCGGAGGGCACCAGCCTGAAAACGGTTGAGCCGCCGCCCGGCCCGCCGGTAATCTCGACGCTGCTCGCCGAGGTCTACGGACCGGATGCGGAAACCCGCCGCGCCGCCGCGACGAAAATCCGCGAAGCCTTCGAGGCCGTGCCCTTCGTGGTCGATGTGGACGACAGTTTCGGCGTCCAGGCGCGCCGGCTGCGGGCGACCATCAACACCGACGACCTGGAGTTCTACCAGGTCCAGGAAAGCGATGTGTTCGACACGCTCGGCATCCTCAATGGCGGGTCGACGGTCGGCTATTCGCATCGCGGGGACGGTCGTCACCCGATCCCGATCCAGGTCGAGCGTGACAAGGGTGACCGGGTGTTCGACGAGCGGTTCCTGTCGACGCCGATCCCGGCCAACGTGCTGCCGGGCGCACGCGGGGTTGTGGAACTCGGCGACGTCATCGACGTCCGCGAAGAGCACGCCTCCTTCCCGATCTTCCGCCACAACGGACGCGATGCGGAGATGGTCACTGCCGAGCTCGCGGGCGACTACGAGGCGCCGCTCTACGGCATGCTCGCCGTCGCCGACCAGATCGAGGCGATGGACTGGCCTGAGGGCACCAAGCCGACGATCAAGCTGAACGGCCAGCCCGAAGACGAAAGCTTCGTCACCCTTCTGTGGGACGGCGAATGGGAGGTGACCTGGGTCACGTTCCGCGACATGGGCGCCGCCTTCATGGTCGCCCTGCTCGGCATCTATATCCTCGTCGTGGCGCAGTTCGGCTCGTTCAAGCTGCCGCTGGTCATCCTGACGCCGATCCCGCTGACCTTCCTCGGCATCATGGGCGGACACTGGCTGTGGGGAGCCCCCTTCTCGGCCACCTCGATGATCGGCTTCATCGCGCTTGCGGGCATCATCGTGCGCAACTCGATCCTGCTCGTCGACTTCATCCGCAACGCGGATACCGAAGGCAAGACCAAGGTGGACATCCTGCTGGAAGCCGGCGCGATCCGCTTCAAGCCGATCCTGCTGACCGCCATCGCGGCGATGATCGGCGCGGTGGTGATCCTCGCCGACCCGATCTTCCAGGGTCTGGCCATATCGCTGCTGTTCGGCCTCCTGTCCTCGACGCTGCTGACCGTTCTGGTCATCCCGGCGATCTACCGGGTGCTGCGGACCTAGGCGGCAGCCCAGGCCAAAACTCCAAAAGGCGCCTCCGGGCGCCTTTTTCAATTCTTTGGAAATAAACTCCCTTCATTTAGTCATTCTCGGAAAAATGCCGTTTCGCGTCGATTAACCAAAGACTGCGACATTTTTGCCGGAGACCCGGATTTCGAGCGCATGACGACGCTCATCATGCGCATGGCGCATGCCGGAATGTCATTCACCAAAAAGATAATAATACCGGTGCGGATACGTCTCCGCGGCCCGGTCCGCTGTGGGGACATTTATGCCGAAACTTACTCCTGGCTTTTCGATCACGATCAAGGGCCGCCTGATCGCACTTGGGCTGATCACGACGGTGGGCTTTGCAGGCCTTGTGGCGGTCGGCTGGTATAGCGGATCGCGGACGGTCGACGCTGTCCAGGAGGCCGAAACCCTCCGCGAGAATATCCATGTGATCAACGAGATGCGCCTCGCGAATGTCGAGCTGGTTCTCGCGGCCATGGATTCGATCATCGACAAGGCTGAAGGCAAGCTCCTTCCCGAACGCCAGGAAATCATCAATTCCTCGATCGCCTTCATTCGGGAGAACATCGACGAGGCAGTCGCGATGTCGACCGTGCTCGAAAATCCGAAAGCCACCGAGACGATGGTCCAGGACCTCGCCGAAGTCGAGCAGGCCATCGCCGTCGATCTTCCGCGCCTGATCGCCGAAAACGCCAGCGAGGACGAATTCGCCGCGCTCGACGACGCTATCGACGGCGGCGGAGAGCGGCTCAACGAAACGCTGACCGCCCTCTCCGAAGCCGGCAACGACGCCGTCAAGGCCAGGCTCATATCGGTCGGCACGACCGCGGACTGGGCGAAGACGATGCTGGTGGCGCTCGCCGGCGCCTTCATGGTCGTCGTCGGTCTCGTCACACTTCTGATCGCGCGCTACATCGTCGGTTCCCTCGCCGGCTTCGGCCGCGACATGAAGGCGATTGCCGGCGGAGATCTCAAGGCCAAGATCGGCGCCGCCGGGCGCAAGGACGAAGTCGGCCACATGGCCGAGTCCCTGGTCCTTTTCCGGGATGCGGCTGTCGAAAAGATGGAACTCGAACGTCAGGCCGATGAAAACCGCTCGCTTGGCGAGCGCGAGAGGATTTCGCGGGAAAAGGCCAGGGAGGAAGAAGCCCTGCAAATCAAGTCGGCGGTGGATTCGCTCGCCGGCGGTCTGAACAAGCTTGCGGATGGCGATCTCAATGTTCGCCTGAACACCCCGTTCATGGAAAGCCTCGAAATCCTGCGCCTCGATTTCAACAAATCGGTCGAGAAGCTGAGTTCAACGCTCAACGAGGTCAAGGACAGCATCTCGTCGATACATGGCGATGCGAGCGAAATGCGCTCGGCGGCAGATGAGCTTTCCCGGCGTACCGAGCAGCAGGCCGCATCGCTGGAGGAGACGTCAGCGGCGCTCGAGCAGATCACCGCGACCGTTCGCAGCGCGTCCGATCGGGCGACAGAGGCCCGGAAAATGGCCGGAGAGGCGCAGGAATCCACCGGGCGTTCCGGCAAGGTCGTGGCCGACGCCGTCGACGCGATGGGGCGCATCGAGGCTTCCTCCAACAAGATCTCGACGATCATCAACGTGATCGACGAGATCGCCTTCCAGACGAACCTTTTGGCGCTCAATGCCGGTGTCGAAGCGGCGCGGGCGGGCGACGCCGGCAAGGGCTTTGCGGTGGTCGCGCAGGAAGTGCGTGAACTGGCGCAGCGCTCGGCCAATGCGGCGCGCGAAATCAAGGGCCTGATCCAGAATTCCAGCGACGAGGTTGCAAATGGCGTGTCGCTCGTCAGCGCGACGGGCGAGGCGCTCAACCAGATTGCCGAGCAGGTGACCTCCATCAGCGAGCACATCAACTCCATCGCGACGGCGGCCACCGAGCAATCGACCGGCTTGCAGGAAATTAACATCGCGGTCAGCCAGATGGATCAGATGACCCAGCAGAACGCAGCAATGGTGGAGGAATCCACCGCCGTGACGCACCGCCTTTCCGGCGATGCGAACACGCTTTCCTCACTTATCGGCCAGTTCAAGGTTTCCGGACAGGGCGGCGCAGTATCCGTCGGCGAGGCCAACCACCGGTCCGTCCCTGCCGCCTCGCCTGCGCGCAATATGGTTCAAAAGGTCATGAGCGCCTTCGGGGGATAACAAAGCCCGCAAACTTGAAATGACACGGCCGGTTGCGCTGCAGCCGGCCGTTTTCTTTGGAAAAGCGCCCTACTCCGCCGGCGGTTCCGCCTGGCCGTAGAGCGGCACGGTCGAGATCGCCATCTTGGCGGAGCCGTCCTGGACCTGGCGCGAATGGGACAGATAGATCAGCGTGTTGTTCTCGCGGTCGTAGATCCGCTTGACGACCAGCTTCTTCCAGATCAGCGAGCGCGAGCTCTTGAAGATCTCCTCGCCGCCCTTGTCGAGGTCGATGTCGCCGATCTCGATCGGCCCGGTCTGACGGCAGGCGATGGAGGAGTTGGAGGGATCCTCGAACCAGTTGCCTTTCTGCAGCCGATCGATAAGGCCGCGGTCGAAATAGGCGACATGGCAGGTGACGCCCTTTACGTCGGGGTCGGCGATCGCCTCGACGATGATGTCGTTGCCCAGCCAGTCGACGCCGACCTCCCCGACTTCCTTCGCGGAGGCCGAGAGCGGCATCAAAAGAGCGGCGAGAGCGAGCGCTGCGGCGCGGCGAAAGGTCTTCGGCATGTTCGTCTCCGGAAAGTTGCGGTAGCGGTTATGTTTGTTCGGAACGCCCTCGCCGCAAGTCCGGTTGCATACTTTGCCCATAGGGCCACCTTGTTGCAGCGCATCAATCCGCCTAGTCTTCAGGGAAAGGCGCAAAGGGAGACATGCGCGTGGGCAAGAAGGGCAATGGCAAGACACCCCGGCTGGAGGATGCCGATCTGAGCCTTCACCTCGGCCGCACAAGCTATGAGCGCAAGCTCGTCAAGCTGCAGCACCTGCTTACACAAATCCAGCAAGCCTATCTTTTTTCAGGCAAATCGGCGGTAATCCTGTTCGAGGGATGGGACGCTGCGGGCAAAGGCGGCACGATCCGCCGGATATCGGCGGCCTTCGACCCGCGCAGCTTCAAGGTTTGGCCAATCGGTGCGCCGCGCAAATACTATCTCGAGCGCCATTTCCTGCTGCGTTTCATGGAACGGATGCCGCCCAATGGCGCAATCACCATTTTCGACCGGTCGTGGTACGGGCGGGTGCTGGTCGAGCGCATCGAAAAACTGACGCCCGAGAAACGCTGGAAAAGCGCCTACAAGGAAATCAACGATTTCGAACGCATGCTCCACGACGACGACACGCGCCTCGTGAAGCTGTTCTTCCACATTTCGCCGGAGGAACAACTCGCCCGGTTCGAGGAGAGGCTGCGCAATCCGCTGAAGCGGTGGAAACTCTCCTACGAGGATTTCCGCAATCGCAATCACTGGGACGACTACGCGACGGCGATCGACGAGATGTTCGAGCGGACCTCGACCGACTACTCGCCCTGGCATGTGATCCCGGCCAATGACAAGAAGCATGCCCGCATCGCGGCGATGAAGATCATCACCGACACGCTGGCGAAGGGCGTCGACCTCTCGCCGCCAGTGATCGACGAAACCGTCCTGCAGGCCGCGAAGGAACACATCGAACTGACGCCGTCACTGGTCGAGAGCCTCGCGGGCCGGACGGAATAACGTCAATTCAGTGCGCATGGCCGTCGCCGATCCTGTCGGCTCCGTCGCAGACATGCAGGCTGCATTCCATTTCCAGCGTCGAATGGCCGATGCCGAACTCCTCGGCCAGCAGGGCCTTTACGCGCGCCTTGATATCGTCCGCGTGATCCCAGGCGCCCCGGTCGATCACCAAATGCGCGTCGAGCGCGTTGTCATGTTCGTTCATCTGCCAGAAATGGGCGTGGTGGATACCGGCGACACCTTCGACGGCCTCCATGCGTCCGATGACGACGTCCGTGCGGATATCCGGCGGGCTGCCGAGCATGAGGATACGGATCACGCCGCCGATCTCGGAAAAGGCCTGCCACAGGATGTAGCCGGCGATCAGCAGCGTTGCGAGCGGGTCGATCAGCCGCCAGTCATAGAGGAGAATCAGCGTGCCGGCGATAATGACGGCAACGGACCCCAGCGCGTCGGCGACATTATGCAGAAAGGCGGCGCGGATGTTCACGCTTTCCTTCGACAGCGCGAAGGTGAGCGCGGCGGTGATCAGATCGACCGCCAGGGCAATGGTCGCGATGATCACCACCGTCCAGCCGGCGACCTCCTCCGGCTCGAAGAAGCGCATCACCGCCTCGTAGACGAGATAGACGCCAATCACGATCAGGGTCGTGTAGTTGATCAGCGCCGCGACCACTTCGACGCGTCCGTAGCCGAAGGTCATGCCCTCGTCCGACGGACGCCGGGCGATCCTGCGGGCGCCGAAGGCGATCACCAGCGAAATCGCGTCGGAAAAATTATGCAGCGCATCGGCGATCAGCGCGAGGCTGCCGGCGAGAACGCCGCCGATGACCTGGGCAACGGTCAACAGCAGATTGACGCCGACCGCCAGCGCGACGCGCATGTCGCCCGCATCCGGATCGACGTGGTGATGGTGGCCATGATGCGAATGATTGTGCGCCATGCGGGCTCCTCGGGATCTGTTCCCTGCAGAGATAATCTCTCCAGCGGCTAGAGGTTCAAGGGCTAACCTGTCCCGTTGCCCTGCGGTCATTCGATGTTAGGAAGGCGCAAACCCAAGGAGAGATCAATGGCAACTCAGAAACGCATCCTGTTTACCGGAGGATCGGGCAAGGCAGGCAAGCATGTCGTGCCCTATCTGCTCGAAAAGGGCCACCGGGTCGTCAATGTGGACCTGACCCCGCTCGATCATCCGGGCGTCGACAACCTCACAGCCGACATCACCGATTCCGGCCAGATGTTCAACGTGATGAGTTCCTACGCGAATTTTGACGAGCTGGAGCCGGGCAACGGCGTGCCCTCTTTCGATGCGGTCGTGCACTTCGCCGCGATCCCGCGCATCCTCATCCATCCGGACAATGAGACTTTCCGCGTCAATGCGATCGGCACCTACAATGTCATCGAGGCGGCGGTGAAGCTCGGAATCCGCAAGATCATCATCGCCTCGTCCGAGACGACCTACGGCATCTGTTTCGCCGATGGGCGCGCCGATCCGAAATCCCTGCCGCTCGACGAGGATTACGATGTCGATCCGATGGATTCCTACGGCCTGTCGAAAGTGGTCAACGAGAAAACAGCGCGGGCTTTCGCCCTGCGGTCCGGCTTCGATATCTATGCCCTGCGCATCGGCAACGTCGTCGAGCCGCACGAATACGAGCAGAACTTCCCGACCTATTTCGCCAATCCGGAGATGCGCCGCCGCAACGCCTTCTGCTATATCGACGCGCGCGATCTCGGCCAGATCGTCGACCGGTGCCTCGCGACCGACGGGCTCGGTTTCCAGGTCTTCAACGCCGGCAACGACACGAACGGAATGAATATTCCGACCGCCGAACTGATCGAGCGCTTTTTCCCCGGGGTGCCGGTGACGCGCGAGATGGGCGAGAACGAGGCGCTGTTCTCGAACAAGAAAATCCGCGACGTTCTCGGTTTTGCCGAAGAGCACGACTGGCGGAAATATGTGAAAGGATAGAGTCGCTTGCGGATCTTCGCGACGAAGCTTCAGTCGCTTGCCGGATCCTCGCGGCGCGCCTCGCCGGGTGTCGTGCCGAACCGTTGCCGGAAAGAACGATTGAAATAGGATATATCGCTGAAACCGCAGTGATAGGCGATTTCCGTGATCCGGGAATGCTGGTGCCTTTGATCCCGTAGCATTTGATATGCCAGATCGAGGCGCGCGCTCCGCAAAGTGTCGGTGAACCGTTCGCCCCGCGCCGCGAGCAATTTTCGGATATAGCCGGGCGACACGCCCTGCCTGCGCAACATCATCGATCGAGAAATCGGGATCGATCGCATGACGGGCTATCTCTGAGTGAATCGCGGCCATGCGGGCCTCCTGTATCCCGCTGCCTGCCGTGTCGAGACGATGCCAGTTGTCACGGGAGGAGTCGAGCACCAGACCGGTAAGTTCATGGACATGCCGCGCCGCCAATGTCGATGCGGCGAAATCTGGCGGCTGCAAATTTTCGCGGATGTTTAAAGTGAGTACGGTATTCAGATAGCCAGCGAGCAGCCTGAGCGCGGTATTTTCCTCGGGGACGATCGCAAAACCAAGTCGGTCGATATCCAGCACTTGGCCGGCAAGTGCCGTGTGGGGCACCGACATCGTCAGATAGTCCCCGCTTGTCGACAGCGTTTGTCCGACTTCGGACGAGCGCCGTACGAGCGCATCGCCGGGACCTATGGTCATCTCCTGTCCACCTTCGATTACCTGCATCAATCCGCGTTGCGGTATCAGGATAACGACATCGTCGTTGCTGTCGTCGATCAGATCGGTCGTGCGCGTGCATCTGATCGCGCTGACGCTCCCCTTGGCGACATGCAGGCCCGGCATCATCGTGAAGCTGGCATCGTAGCGAAACGGTTCGTCGTCAAGAGGATCGATTTGCAGCCTGAGAAACTGTTCCCCGAAATGTTCGCGCCAACTGTTCAGCCGGTTGCGTTCGGGAAAGATCGAAGACGAGATCGCACCAGAGACCGGGGGCGTTTCGCCGGGCTGGCTGTTCAAGGCTGCCTCCAGCAGTTTCGAGCCGCCATAACGGTCCAAAGACCGCATGCGCCGTTTGATGCCCCGTGCGCCACAATCGATCACCGCAGCGACGCGGCGTCAAGTCGAGGCCGGGGGAACTGTCACTTATTTGCGACACTCGCCCAAAACGAGAACCGAGAGACCTGCCAGTCACGTTTGGTCCAAATCCGGGTTGCGCAATGTCCAAGAGCCGGACCGCATCTGCCGATACCTTTCCGCTGCACGATTCCTAAATCGCCCCTTTGGAATCGCGCGTGGCGAAAGTCAGGGCCGGCGGCGGTAGCACCGTCGTCGGCTGTTTTCGGATGATCAACGCGCGGCGACCGAATGGCCGTTCGCACATGTAACAAGCAGGAAAACATGCGGCACCTCACACGTATCCTCCTTGCCACGGCATCTCTTCCCATGGCCATCAACACGGCGAGCAGCGCCGACATGATATTTTCGCCGACACGCGCTCATGACTGGTCGGGAATCTATGCGGGCGTTCAGGCGGGCTACGGAAGCGGCTCCTCCGACGCCTACGAACTGCTTTGGCCTTCCGGAATATTTATCGACGGTCCTCTTGGCTATACGGCGGATGGTTTCGTCGGAGGGCTGCATCTCGGACGAAACGCAGCGGCGGGAAGTTTCGTGTATGGCGTCGAGACAGACATCGAGTTCGCCAATATCGACGGTGTTTGGGACTGGCAGAACGGCAACACCCTCGACAAGCGCATCGAATGGGCTGGATCCTTGCGCGCCCGGGTCGGGTTCTCTGCCGGTCGCGCGCTACTGTATGGCACCGGCGGCGTCGCGTTCGCCTCGGTGGAGATGCAGGCATTAAACTCCGGAAGCCCGATCCTGTCGCAATCGGACACCACAATCGGCTGGACATTGGGCGCCGGCGCGGAATTTGCCCTCGACGACAGATGGAGCGTCCGTAGCGAGTACCGATATACAGACTACGGCGAGACCTCGGTTGCCGGCTTTGCCTATGGCCTCAACGAAGAGTTCACCCATACCAACAAAGTTCACGCGGTCCGCTTCGGCGTCTCGCGCAAGTTCTAGGCGCCGCTCCCGGCAGGATCACCGTTTCAACAAATGTTACCGAATTGCGACACCCCTGAAGAAATTGCCGAGGGACAGGCCAAGTCCGGTTCTGTCCAAGCCCCAGTCGCGCGGTACCCATGAGACGGATCGAAAGTGCCGGTAGCTTGCCGCTGCGCGATTCCGGCAACCAGGCACGCCGCGAATCCGCGAAAGCCAGTGGCGGAAGAACCGTCGCAGGCAACATGCGAAATATCAGTACGCGGCGCTCGCCTAGCCGTCCGCACATGTAACAAGCAGGAAAACATGCGGCACCTCACACGTATTCTCCTAGCCACGGCATCCCTTCCCATCGCCATCAACACGGCGAGCAGCGCCGACATGATATTTTCGCCGACCAGCATCTACGATTGGTCGGGAACCTATGTCGGCGCTTCGGTCGGCTATTCGCGGCACAATGCGCGTTTCGAAGAGGCCGATTTTCAATGGTTCGGATCAACTTTCGAACAGAATTCCTCCGGCGCCACGGCCACGCTGCAGGTCGGGAGAAACTGGCAATCAGGCCAGCTGCTCCTCGGCGTCGAGGCTGACATTACAGCTTTCACCAACGACCGGACACAGCTCTATGCGGACAAGCGGGCGAGAATCCGCAACGAGTTGAACTGGATGGCGACCCTGCGCGGCCGCACCGGATTGGCCATCGACCGAACGATGCTCTACGCAACCGGCGGCTTGGCGGTCGCGGGTTTCGACCGTTCCTTCGAACGCAGCGCAACGGGCAACTACGATAACTGGCTCGATCTGGGCGCAACGAAGGTCGGAGTCGTCGCCGGCCTGGGCATTGAACGCGCGCTGAACGACAATTGGTCGGCGCGACTGGAAGGGCTCGTCGCGAAGTTCGGAAGAAACGGCAGCGTCGCAAACGACGCGCCCACCCGTCCCAGCGAAAGCGCGGTGCTCGACATCGACGATACGGTCGCCGTACTGCGCCTTGGCGTCAACTATCGCTTTGGCGGCCCGAGAAGCGTTTCCGGCGGCTCCCGGGAAGGTACGCCTTTCGACTTTTCCGGTTTCTATGCGGGCGGAAGTGCGGGCGCCAACATGATGACGGCGTCGCAATCCGACATCGAATACTGGTGGAGCGGCTCGACCTACGACCATCTGTCAGCCGGGTTCGAGGGCGGCATACAGGCAGGGTACAACATCCAGTCCGGAGCGCATGTCTACGGTCTCGAAGCCGATTTCAACTGGCTGACAGGTTCGCGCA
>NZXU01000068.1 GCA_002698425.1 Ahrensia sp.
AGTTCCGGACCGGTCACGATGACCGAGCGGCCGGAATAGTCGACGCGCTTGCCGAGCAGGTTCTGGCGGAAGCGGCCCTGCTTGCCCTTGAGCATGTCGGAGAGCGACTTCAGCGGACGCTTGTTGGCGCCCGTGATGACGCGGCCACGGCGGCCGTTGTCGAACAGGGCGTCGACGGCTTCCTGCAGCATGCGCTTCTCGTTGCGGATGATGATCCCCGGCGCGCGCAGTTCCATGAGCCGCTTCAGGCGGTTGTTACGGTTGATGACGCGGCGGTAGAGGTCGTTCAGGTCCGACGTCGCGAAGCGGCCGCCGTCCAGCGGCACCAGCGGACGCAGGTCCGGCGGAATGACCGGGATAACCTTCATGATCATCCATTCCGGGCGATTGCCGGAATCGATGAAATTCTCGACGACCTTCAGACGCTTCATCAGCTTCTTCTGCTTCAGGTCCGACGTCGTCGTCTCGAGTTCCTCGCGCAGCTCGTTGGCGATCTTCGGCAGGTCCATGGCGGCCAGGATTTCCTGGATCGCCTCGGCGCCGATCATCGCGGTGAACTGGTCTTCGCCGAACTCGTCGACGGCGATCATGTATTCCTCTTCCGAGAGGAGCTGGAACTCCTTCAGCGTGGTCAGGCCCGGTTCGGTGACCACGTAGTTCTCGAAATACAGAACGCGCTCGATATCCTTCAGCGTCATGTCGAGCAGCGTGCCGATGCGCGAGGGAAGCGACTTCAGGAACCAGATATGCGCGACCGGCGCGGCCAGCTCGATATGGCCCATGCGCTCGCGGCGCACGCGGCTGAGCGTGACTTCAACGCCGCACTTCTCGCAGATGATGCCCTTGTACTTCATGCGCTTGTACTTGCCGCACAGGCACTCATAGTCCTTGATGGGACCGAAGATGCGGGCGCAGAAAAGGCCGTCGCGCTCAGGCTTGAACGTGCGGTAGTTGATCGTTTCCGGCTTCTTGATCTCGCCGAACGACCACGAAAGGATCTTGTCCGGGCTCGCGATCGAGATCCGGATGGCATCGAAATTCTGGGCGGGAGCCTGAGGGTTGAAAAGATTTGCAACCTCTTGGTTCATGCCGTTCTCCTATCGGGGCAAAGTCCCCGTTGACTGCGCGGATGGATGAGTCCGCTAAATAATCCCAAAACCCGGCCAAACAGTGAATGCTGCTGGCCAGCGCGGTCACAGCGCCGCCGGACGGGTCGGTCCGGCGGCGCGCCGTCAGTTACTCGGCGGCGTCGGGCAGCGCCTGCTGCTCTTCTTCCTCGGTCGCGGCCCGGGTGGAGTCGAGCTCCACATTGAGGCCGAGCGAGCGCATTTCCTTGACCAGCACGTTGAAGCTTTCCGGAATGCCGGCTTCAAACGTGTCGTCGCCGCGCACGATCGCCTCGTAGACCTTGGTACGGCCCGCGACGTCGTCCGACTTGACCGTCAGCATTTCCTGCAGCGTGTAGGCCGCGCCGTAAGCTTCCAGCGCCCAGACCTCCATCTCGCCGAAGCGCTGACCGCCGAACTGCGCCTTGCCGCCCAGCGGCTGCTGAGTAACGAGCGAGTACGGGCCGATCGAGCGTGCGTGGATCTTGTCGTCGACAAGATGGTGCAGCTTCAGCATGTAGATGTAGCCCACGGTCACCTGCCGGTCGAACGGTTCGCCCGTACGGCCGTCATAGAGCGTCGACTGCGCGGATTCCTTGAGCCCGGCCTTCTTCAGCATCTCGTTGATGTCGGCCTCGACGGCGCCGTCGAAGACGGGCGTCGCGATCGACACGCCGCGCTCGAACTGCTTGGCGATCTCGATCACGCCGTCGTCGTCGAGCTTGGCCACGGGTTCGTTGCGGTCGTTCGCCGGGATGAGGTCGGCCAGCGTCTCGCGGATCGGCTTTGCGTCGCCGTTCGCGCGATAGGCTTCCATCATCTCGCCGATCTTGCGCCCCATGCCTGCACAGGCCCAGCCAAGGTGCGTCTCGAGGATCTGACCGACATTCATGCGGCTCGGCACGCCGAGCGGGTTGAGCACGATATCGGCATGCGTCCCGTCTTCCAGGAACGGCATGTCCTCGATCGGCAGGATGCGGGAGACCACACCCTTGTTGCCGTGGCGGCCGGCCATCTTGTCGCCGGGCTGGATCTTGCGCTTCACCGCGACGAAGACCTTGACCATCTTCATCACGCCGGGCGGCATCTCGTCGCCGCGCTGCACCTTCTCGACCTTGTCCATGAAACGCTGTTCGAGGCGCTTCTTGGAGTCGTCATACTGGTTGCGCAGCTGCTCCAGATTGTCCTGGACCTTCTCGTCGGAAACGGCGAACTGCCACCACTGCGAGCGCGGATACCCGTCCAGCAGTTCGGCGTTGAGCTTGGCGCCCTTCTTGAAGCCTTTCGGCCCCGCGATGGACTCCTGACCGTCCAGCATCTCGGCCAGGCGGCCGAATGTGTTGCGGTCGAGGATCGCCTGCTCGTCGTCGCGGTCCTTGGCGAGACGCTCGATTTCCTCGCGCTCGATCGCCATGGCGCGCTCGTCCTTCTCCACGCCGTGGCGGTTGAAGACGCGCACTTCGACGACCGTGCCGAAGGCTCCCGGCGGCATGCGCATGGAGGTGTCGCGGACATCGGACGCCTTCTCGCCGAAGATGGCGCGCAGGAGCTTTTCTTCCGGCGTCATCGGGCTTTCGCCCTTCGGCGTGATCTTGCCGACCAGGATGTCGCCCGGGCCGACTTCGGCGCCGATATAGACGATTCCGGCTTCATCGAGGTTCTTCAGCGCCTCTTCCGAAACGTTCGGAATGTCGCGCGTGATTTCCTCCGGCCCGAGCTTGGTGTCGCGCGCCATCACTTCGAATTCCTCGAGGTGGATGGAGGTGAACACGTCGTCGCGGACGATCTTCTCGGAGAGAAGGATGGAGTCCTCGTAGTTGTAGCCGTTCCAGGGCATGAACGCGACGAGCACGTTTCGGCCGAGCGCCAGGTCGCCCAGATCGGTCGACGGACCGTCGGCGATGATGTCGCCCTTGCCGATCACGTCGCCCACGCGCACCAGCGGACGCTGGTTGATGCAGGTCGACTGGTTGGAGCGCTGGAACTTCTGCAGCCGGTAGATATCGACGCCCGACTTCGAGGCGTCGAGTTCTTCCGTGGCGCGGATGACGATACGCATCGCGTCGACCTGGTCGACCACGCCCGTGCGGCGGGCCGCGATGGCCGCGCCGGAATCGCGTGCGACGATCGGCTCCATGCCGGTGCCGACGAACGGCGCTTCGGCGCGCACCAGCGGCACGGCCTGACGCTGCATGTTCGAGCCCATGAGCGCGCGGTTGGCGTCGTCGTTTTCCAGGAACGGAATGAGCGCCGCGGCGACCGAAACGAGCTGCTTCGGCGACACGTCCATCAGGTCGACCTGTTCACGCGGCGTCAGCATCACGTCGCCGGCGTGACGGCAGATGACGAATTCGGAAACGAACGAACCGTCGTCGCCGATCTCGGCATTGGCCTGAGCCACATGGTGCTTGGCTTCTTCCATTGCCGACAGGTAGACGACCTCGTCGGTCACCTTGCCGTCGACGATCTTGCGATACGGGCTTTCTATGAAGCCGTATTTGTTGACCCGCGCGAAGGTGGCCAGCGAGTTGATCAGACCGATGTTCGGGCCTTCCGGCGTCTCGATCGGGCAGATACGGCCGTAATGCGTCGGGTGAACGTCGCGGACTTCGAAGCCGGCGCGCTCGCGCGTCAGACCGCCCGGTCCAAGCGCCGACAGGCGACGCTTGTGGGTGATCTCGGAGAGCGGGTTGGTCTGGTCCATGAACTGCGACAGCTGCGAAGACCCGAAGAACTCGCGCACGGCGGCGGCGGCCGGCTTGGCGTTGATCAGGTCCTGCGGCATCACGGTGTCGATCTCGATCGAGGACATGCGTTCCTTGATCGCGCGCTCCATGCGGAGCAGGCCGACGCGGTACTGGTTTTCCATCAGCTCGCCGACCGAGCGCACGCGGCGATTGCCGAGGTTGTCGATGTCGTCGATTTCGCCCTTGCCGTCACGCAGGTCGAGCAGCGTGCGCAGGACCTCCATGATGTCTTCCTTGCGCAGCACGCGCACGGTGTCCTCGACATCGAGGCCGAGACGCATGTTCATCTTCACGCGACCGACGGCCGACAAGTCGTAACGCTCGGAATCGAAGAACAGCGACTGGAACATGGCTTCCGCCGTTTCCATCGTCGGCGGCTCGCCCGGACGCATGACGCGGTAGATGTCGAACAGCGCGTCCTGGTGGCTCTCGTTCTTGTCGGCGGCAAGCGTGTTGCGGATGTAGGCGCCGACATTGACGTGGTCGATATCGAGGATCTTGAACGAATCGTGGCCGGATTCGAGCAGCACCTCGATGGTCTTCTCGTCGATCTCGTCGCCGGCTTCGAGATAGATCTCGCCGGTTTCGAAATTGACCAGGTCCTCGGCCAGATACATGCCGAAGAGGTCCTCGTCGGTGGCGCGAAGAGCCTTGACGCCCTTCTCGGCGATCTGGCGCGCCTGGCGGGCGGTCAGCTTCTTGCCAGCCTCGAGAACGATCTCGCCGGAATCAGCGTCGACCAGGTCGGTCGTCGCCTTCATGCCCTTCATCCGGTCGGCGGAGAACGGCACGCGCCAGCCATCGCCGTCGCGCTGGTAATCGACGGCGTCGTAATAGGTGTCGAGGATCTCCTCGGCGTCGAGGCCGAGCGCCATCAGGAGCGACGTCACCGGGATCTTGCGGCGGCGGTCGATGCGCGCATAGACGAGATCCTTGGCGTCGAATTCGATATCGAGCCAGGAGCCGCGATACGGGATCACGCGGGCGGCGAACAAGAGCTTGCCGGAGGCATGCGTCTTGCCCTTGTCATGGTCGAAGAACACGCCCGGAGAGCGGTGCATCTGCGAGACGATGACGCGCTCGGTACCGTTGACGATGAAGGTGCCGTTGTCGGTCATGAGCGGCATGTCGCCCATGTAGACGTCCTGCTCCTTGATGTCCTTGATCGACTTGGCGCCGGTGTCCTCGTCGATATCGAACACGATCAGGCGCAGCGTCACCTTCAGCGGCGCCGAATAGGTCAGGTCGCGCTGGCGGCACTCTTCCACGTCGAATTTCGGCGCTTCGAATTCGTAGCGGACGAATTCGAGCATGGATGCGCCAGAGAAGTCCGAAATCGGGAACACCGACTTGAACGCAGCCTGCAGACCCTCGTCAAGACGGCCACCGGCCGGTTCGTCGACCATCAGAAACTGGTCATAGGATGCCTTTTGAACCTCGATCAGGTTCGGCATTTCGGCAACATCCGGGATGTGTCCGAAAAACTTTCTTACTCGTCTGCGTCCGTTGAAGGATATGGACTGAGCCATTGCCGCTCCTTAATTCTGCCCTGCCACGGGCTGTCGAATGATGCTCCGCGCGCCGCGGAGCCCTGCCAGAAAGAGCGAAGACCCATGCGCCCGGCCTTCCAGCTCTTGAAACGGTAAAAACCCGTTTCCGGAAACCGCTCGCGGCGGCCTCGGGAAAAGGGTTCACGCAACAAACTTGCGGCAGGCGGAGCGTATCCGCCCGCCGCAGGCTTTACTTACTTCATCGACGCCTTGGCGCCGGCTTCGGTCAGCTTCTTGACGAGCTCTTCGGCTTCGCCCTTGGAGATAGCTTCCTTGACCGGCTTCGGAGCGCCCTCGACCAGGTCCTTGGCTTCTTTCAGGCCAAGACCGGTGATCGTGCGGACTTCCTTGATGACGTTGATCTTCTGAGCGCCGGCGTCTTCGAGGATGACGTCGAATTCGGTCTTTTCCTCTTCAGCGGCGGCAGCCGGAGCAGCGCCACCGGCAGCAGCAACGGCAACCGGAGCAGCGGCGGAAACGCCCCACTTCTCTTCCAGCATCTTCGACAGTTCTGCAGCTTCCAGAACGGTCAGGCTCGACAGGTCATCGACGATTTTCGCGAGATCAGCCATTTTTAAGTTTCCTTCGTGATTTCAGGTTCGAACTAGTTTGGTTTGGTGGTGAAGACAGCCTATGCCGCCTCGTCCTTCTGGGCATATGCGTTGAAAACGCGGGCAAGGTTACCTGCCGGTGCGTTGACAACCTGAGCGATACGCGTAGCCGGCGTGGAGATCATGCCGACGATCTTGGCGCGCAGTTCATCCAGCGACGGCAGGTCGGCAAGCGCCTTCACACCGTTTGCATCCAGAACAGTTGCACCGAGCGCGCCGCCGAGCAGAACGAGCTTGTCGTTCGACTTGGCGAATTCCGCTGCGATTTTCGGAGCCGTGACAGGGTCGCTTGCATAAGCAATGACCGTCTGACCTGTGAACAGGTCGGACATGCCCTCGGATTCCGTGCCCTTGAGAGCGATTTTGGCAAGACGGTTCTTCGCGACTTTCACGGTTCCGCCCGCATCGCGCATCTTGGAGCGAAGATCGCCCATCTGCGCAACGGTAAGACCCGTGTAGTGGGCCACGACGACCGAACCGGCTTCGTTGAAGACCGAGTTCAGCTCAGTGACGAATTCGCGTTTTTCCGCTCTATCCACTGCGTCTCTCCATTATGCAGGCCGTACCGGAATACCGCCTGCGGTTGCCTTTGCCGCCAGGAGACCCTTGGGACCGCCCGACGACGTTCGAGGATCCTGCCCCCTTACGCCGGTCTTGCGATCGCGGCACAAGGCAATACGTCCGAACCCTCAAATCCGCGGCCTTGCAGCCGAAAATCCCTTGGGCCCTTCGCGTCTCATGCAGGCTCGTGAAAATTAAGGCGAACCACCTGCAATCTCGGACAGGGACCGGGCTTTCGCCCGGCTTTCCGAACCGGCGGACCGGGTCGGAAACTTTAACAGGATCAGAGGCTTGAGCTCTGATCCTGAGAATTCACATTACGCCTCGACGGACAGCGTCGACGGGTCGATCTTAACGCCCGGGCCCATCGTCGAAGACACGGCCACGCGCTTGACATAGGTGCCCTTGGCGCCAGCCGGCTTGGCCTTGTTGACCGCATCGGCGAAGGCGCGGATGTTTTCTTCCAGCGCCTTGGCGTCGAAAGAAGCCTTGCCGACGCCGGCATGCACGATGCCGGCCTTCTCGACGCGGAACTCGACGGCGCCGCCCTTGGAAGCCTTCACGGCCGAAGCCACATCCGGCGTCACAGTGCCGACCTTCGGGTTCGGCATCATGCCGCGCGGGCCGAGCACCTTGCCGAGACGGCCGACCAGCGGCATCATGTCCGGCGTCGCGATGCAGCGGTCGAAGTCGATCGTGCCGCCTTGGACGATATCGACCAGGTCTTCCGCGCCGACGACGTCAGCGCCGGCTGCCTTTGCTTCTTCGGCCTTGTCGCCACGGGCGAAGACCGCGACGCGAACGCTGCGGCCGGTGCCGTTCGGCAGGTTGACCACGCCGCGGACCATCTGGTCGGCATGGCGCGGATCGACGCCGAGATTCATCGCGACTTCAACGGTCTCGTCGAACTTCGCCTTGGCGCGATCCTTGATCAGGCCAACGGCTTCGTTCAGCGCGTAGAGCTTGTTGCGGTCGATCCCGTCGCGGGTCTGCTGGGTACGCTTGCCAATCTTAGCCATCGCCTCAGCCCTCCACTTCCAGGCCCATCGCGCGGGCGGAGCCTTCGATCATGCGCATTGCCGCATCGATGTCGGCAGCGTTCATGTCCTTCATCTTCATTTCGGCGATCTCGCGAACCTTGTCGCGGCCGATCTTGCCGCATACCGACTTGCCGGGCTCCTTGGAGCCGGACTTCAGCTTCGCGGCCTTCTTCAGAAGGTAGGACGCCGGCGGCGTCTTCGTCTTGAAGGTGAACGACTTGTCCTGGTAATAGGTGATCGTCGTCGGGATCGGGGATCCCTTCTCGAGCTCCTGCGTGGCGGCGTTGAACGCCTTGCAGAATTCCATGATGTTGATGCCGCGCTGACCGAGCGCAGGACCGATCGGCGGCGACGGCGTCGCCGACCCTGCCGGGACCTGGAGCTTCAGCTGGCCTGCAATCTTCTTAGCCATTGTCTACTCTCTTGTTTCATCGTGCCGGCGAACCGGCGGTTCGAAGAGTTGGTGGTGCGATCCGACGCCCGGCTAAGACGCCTTTTCTCCCACCGCTCATGCGGCTTGCGCCGCGACGGTCAGCCCTTCTCGACCTGACCGAATTCCAGTTCGACCGGGGTCGCCCGGCCGAAAATCGAAACTTCCACCTTGAGGCGCGAACGCTCCTCGTCGACTTCCTGCACCGTGCCGTTGAACGATGCGAACGGACCGTCGGAGACGCGCACCTGTTCGCCGACCTCGAAGGAGACGGAGGGCTTCGGCCGCTCGACGCCTTCCTGGATCTGGCCGAGGATCTGCTCGGCTTCCTTGTCGGTGATCGGCATCGGCTTGTTGTCGGAGCCGAGGAAGCCGGTCACTTTCGGCGTGTTCTTGATCAGGTGGAACACGTCGTCGGTCAGGTTGGCGCGCACCATCACGTAGCCGGGAAAGAACTTCCGCTCGGCGTCGACCTTGCGGCCACGGCGCACTTCGATGACCTTTTCCTTGGGAACGAGGATTTGCTCGAACTTGTCCCACAGGCCTTTCGCCTTGGCGGCTTCCTCAATGGAATCCGCGACCTTGTTCTCGAAGTTCGAGTAGGCGTGAACGATGTACCAGCGGGCAGGCATATACCGATTTATCCGTAAATTGTGATTAGCGGCCCAGCCCGAAGACGAGGTCGAAACCCCATCCGTAAAGCTGGTCGACCGCGAAAAAGAAGATCGAGGCAAGGACGACCATCGACAGCACCATGATCGTGGAGATCATGGTCTCGCGGCGCGAAGGCCACGTCACTTTTGCCGTTTCTGAGCGGACCTGCTGCAGAAAGGTGAAAGGGTTTGTCATTGCCATGGCGTCCATTCCAATGTGCGGCTTCGCACCGTGCGGCGTTCATTCTTTCACGGCGACTGAACGAGAGGCCAAAAAAGGGCGCTCGAAGCGAGTCACGCTTCTTACACCGTCGTCAGCTTTCCGTGAATGCGCACCCGTCCGACCGGACAATACCAGCGCATTGCGCCACCTAAAGCCGATTCCCTGCAAAATCAAGAGGGTCCGATCAGAAAATCTGCCCTCCGGCAAGAATCGACGGGTCAGTTCCTGCCGGGCTGTCAGCCGTCGGTCGCCTTCATGTATTCGCTGTCGCGCTCGAGTGCAAGGCGCGTGCGCACGCTGTCGCCGTCATATCCGAATTCTTCCAGCGCCCTGCCCGCCAGTTGCAGACCGGCCTCGACGGCCTCGGGGATGACGAAATTCGCACCCGCCTGCATCAGTTCGCGCGCATGCGCCTTGTCGCGGGCCCGCGCGAAGATCGGCGTTCCGGGTGCGAGCTTGCGGAAGGCGCGCACCATGGCGCTGGCGCTTGCCCTGTTGTCGACGGTGACGACCAGCATGGCCGCGCCCTTTGCGCCGGCCAGTTCGAGGATCTCCGGCCGCGCCGCATCGCCGTAATAGACCTTGCGTCCGTCGCGCCGCCGTTCTCCCACCAGCGAGGCATGGCTGTCGAGCGCCACGAGATCGACATCCTCCGTATCGAGGATGCGCGCGATGGCGTGGCCGACCCGGCCGAAGCCGGCGACGATGACATGGCCCTCCAGATCGGAGTAGTCCGAGACGGTCGGCGCGTCCGGCAAGGGCTTTGCGGCCCGTTCGGCGAGCTTCGCTCCGAACCGCCCGGTCAGCGGCGTCAGCACCATGGAGAGGCCGGCGATCGCCGCGATGATGACGCCATGCCCGGGCTCGACGACGCCGGTGGCCGTCGCGACACCGAGGACGACGAAGGCGAACTCGCCGGCAGGCGCCAGCAGCCCCGACGCCTCGACCGCCTTGGACAGATTGCCCGAGACCAGCCTGATCGCCAGCGCCGCCGCCGCGCCCTTGACCGCGAGCAGCAGCACGATGCCCGCAATGACGATCGGCAGGTTGGCCACAATGATCGTCGGGTTCAGCCCCATCCCGACCGTCATGAAGAACAGGCCGAGGAACAGCCCCTTGAACGGCTCCAGATCCACCTCGATCTGGTGCTTGAACTCCGTTTCCCCGACCAGAAGGCCGGCAAGGAACGCGCCGAGCGCCAGCGACAGCCCTGCCCCCGCCGTGATCGCCGCCGCGCCGAGCACGGTCAGCAGCGTCAGCGCCATCAGCAGGTCGCGTCCGCCGGCCGAGGCCGCGCCGTGGAAGATGCGCCTCAGCGCGAAGCGGCCGATCAGGTAGATCGACAGGATTGCGATCGTTCCCTGTACCAGCGCCCCGACGATGACCGAGGTGATGCTGCCGTCATCGTCGCCGCCGGCAAAACCGACGAAAATGAGAATCGGCGCGACCAGCAGATCCTGGAACAGCAGGATGCCCAGCGTCGCGCGCCCGACCGGCGCGGCGATCTTGTGCTGGTCGATCAGCAATTGCGAGACGATCGCCGTCGACGACAGCGCCAGCGCGAGGCCGGCGGTGATCGCCCCTGCCCCGCCCGCTCCGGCGAACCAGGCCGCCAGCGTCAGGAACACCGCGCTCAGCCCGACCTGCAGGCTGCCCGCGCCGAAGACGAGATGGCGCAGCCCCCACAACTTCTCGAAGGAAAATTCCAGCCCGAGCATGAAAAGCAGAAACAGCACGCCGAGTTCGGCGAACTGTTCCGTCGCCTCCGGTTCGGTGATGGTGAAATGGCCGAGAAAGGGGTAGGCGCGTGCCAGTGCGCCGAGCCCGTGCGGCCCAAGCGCCGCGCCGGCGATCACGAAGCCGACGATGATCGGCAGATGCAGACGGCGGAACAGCGGCACGATGATGCCGGCCGCAAAGAGAAAAACCAGCGCGTCCTCGAAGAATACCGCCCCGTTTCCGTGATCCATCGCGCTCCCCTGCCGCCAATGCCGGGACAGCAGCAAGTCGCATGCCACATCCGCAATGCGCCGAATCGGGCCGCGATGCGCGAGGGCGACGGGAAAAATGCCGATTTTTTGGGCTAGTGGCGCGGCAGAAGGAACTGGCAGGGGCAGCAGGATTTGAACCCGCGACCTACGGTTTTGGAGACCGTCGCTCTACCAACTGAGCTATACCCCTAAGGCCGCCGCCCGGGTGACCGGGACGGCGGGTCTCATATTACGCGTCGCGCGCCTTGTCCAGCCATTCAGCGCCCTCGGGACAGGAATTCTCGCCTTGCCGCGATCAGGCGGCCCGAAGCGCGGCAAGATCGCCGCCTTCGATAGCCGCGCGCGCCGCCTCGATCCGGCCGATCTCCCAGTCCCACCAGGCAATCTCGAGAAGCGCCTCCACGGTGCCGGCATCGAAGCGCATGCGCCGGATATCGGCCGGATTGCCCGCGACCACGGCAAAGGGCGGCACGTCGCGGCTGACGACCGCCTGCGCGCCGATGATCGCGCCGTCGCCGATCGTCACGCCCGGCAGCACCGTCGCGCCATAGCCGAGCCAGACATCGTTGCCGACCACCGTGTCGCCGTGGCCGGCGACCTCGTCGACATAGGCCCCCATCGTGTCCGGGTTGAACACCGCGAAGGGATAGGTCGAAAACCCTTTCATCGGATGGTTGGCCGAGGCTGTGATGAAGCGCACCCCGTGCGCGATCTGCACGAATCTCCCGATCACCAGCCTCTCGGGCGAACCGGGATAGATGTAAGGCGCGATCCGGGCGGCGTAATCCTCCACCGGCTCGAAATCGGAATAATAGCTGTAATCGCCGACCTCGATATTCGGGTGGTCGATGGCGCGGGCGAGATGCACCGTCGCAAGATGACGGTCGCCGGTCGGCAATGTGATGGGATGACGCGCGGCGGCGTCGAGAAACGGACGTGACATGGCTTCTGTTCTTTCGGTTTGAACTGCGTTGAGCGGATCAGAACAGAGCTTTGGTCACGTCACCCTCCATGGATTGGATAGCCGTAAATAGGCGCGCTGCCGCAGGGACGCAACCTGCGCGCAGCGTCATTCTCGGGTTCGCGTAGCGAGAACCGGGAATCCGGCAGCGATCAAGTCCTTGATCGCGAGAGACGGAATTCCCGTTTCCGCCAATGGATTGAACCCGCACGGCTCTGGATTCCGGGTTGCGCAATGCGCCCCCGGAATGACGGGCACGAAGCCTGCCGCCAAATCATCATTTCCTAAGCCGGTCGAGTTACCCTTGGCTGTTCAATTGATCGGGCCAGCCCACCCGACAAACCTTCTGCTGCAGTTGCGCGGTGTCGCTGTCACCTTTATCCAGTGCTTCTTCGGATCATATTCTTTGATTGCATCGGCAGGTGCACGGATCTCATCGTTAGGCTTGAGTACATTTGGCTCTTCGCGAGAGACGTTTGGTCGTCCCTCTACAGGGACGAGCTTCACCGCGGGTTTCCAGCGAGTAGACTCGTCGAAAACCGCTTCACCAACTTTTTCAGCCCAGAACCATTTGGATGTAAGGAACTCGACATGAACTCGCTCCACAACGGCGCTAGAACTTCCAATGTTGGATATTACTGAAAGGAAAGTTTTTTCGCTGGTCCGATACCCCGCATGCAGGGGGTGAAACACTGTTACAGAAAGCCGAGGGCCACGACGAAGCCAACGATATAGGCCTGCCAACGCCAAGACGGTCGACAGCAAGGCAGCGTATAGCGCGACCCAATCCTGAAGACCAAGTTTACTCAAACGAACTCCCCTTCGCTCCTATTAGAAGGAAAAGTAAGCGATTTGAGATACATCCGGCAAAGTCGGTATGGAGTGAGATTATTCTATAAACTCAACGAAATGCCGGCCCTGCATCTGAAATGCGCTTGGACGCATTTCCAACTACTTTGAATGCGGTCGTCAAGCTATGACAGCATAGCAAATGAAAAAGGCGGGCCGAAGCCCGCCTTTTCCGCAATCAGGTTCGAGTAGATTACTCGATGATCTTCGCGACGATGCCGGCGCCGACGGTGCGGCCGCCTTCGCGGATGGCGAAGCGCAGGCGCTCTTCCATCGCGATCGGCACG
>NZXU01000069.1 GCA_002698425.1 Ahrensia sp.
CTTCCGTTCGCGTGCGACCGTCAACATCGACACCCGTCGCGACACCGAATACGGCACGCTCGGCACCGACATCGAGCTGCGCGCCCAGTACGACACCAACGAAGACACCATCGGTGACTTCAACCCGTTCTACGAAACCGCTCACGAGTTCGAAGTCATCCAGGCTCTGATCACCCTCGGCGGCTTCGCCGTTGGCAAGACCGACTCGACCTTCACGACCTTCACCGGTTACGGCGGTTCGGTCATCGCCGACACGGACGCCGGCGGTTACGGCAACTTCGGCACCAACCAGATGTCCTACACCTTCACCGCTGGTGCGGTTACCGGTGTGATCGCTCTCGAGCAGGGCGCTGGCGCCAAGGGTTCCGCTGGTGGCTGGCTGATCGACGACTACGTCCCGCACGTTGTCGGTGGTCTGTCGTTCGACGCCGGCATGTTCACCATCGCTGGTGTTGTCGGCTTCGATACCGGCCCGACGGACGGCTGGGCTGGTAAGATCCGCGTCGACGCCGACATCACGGACGCCTTCTCGGTCTTCATCATGCCGATGTATGCCGAAGCCGGTTCCGCTTACGGCACCTGGATCAACAACGGTGCGGACACCTTCTCCGTCATCGGTGGTGCGTCCTTCGACTTCTCGGACAAGGCAACCCTCAATGCGCAGGTTCAGTGGGCTGAAGCCAACGGCCTCGCCAACGACGAGTGGGCTGTTGCTGCCAACGTCAACTACACGGTCACCGATGGCTTCATCGTGCGTCCGGAAGTGTCCTGGCACCGCACCACGGGCGGCGTCTCCGAGTGGGGCGGCATGGTCCGCTTCCAGCGCTCCTACTAATCTCGTCTGACGAGATCGGTTTTAAGGGCCCGGCGAGAAATCGCCGGGCCTTGTCAATTTTCGGAAGCACATCAAGCAACAGGTAATCGCGACCAAGTTTACCTGTCGTAATATTGCTTTCGCGATATCCAGTGATAACAAGAACGCGTGAAAAAGTGCGCGCATGGATAATTACAACGCTTCCCTCGCGGAACTTTTGGACCGTTTTTCAGACGCGATCTGGGAAAACGGCAAGCATAAGCAGCATTGCGAATCCTTCCTTCTTGAAATCAACGAAATAATTATTTCCAGAAAAATTTCCTTGCATGACGCAGGGTTAATTGACGTATTAATTTCGGAGTTTCGAAATAGAAACAACAAGAACTCAACTATTAATCGAAAGCTTTCCGCGCTGTACAAGCTTCTGAGGAAAGCGGAGCAAGCCGGCTTGATCAGGAAACTGCCATCTTACGTCAGGCTGCAAGAAAAAAACGGCCGCATACGCTTCTTTTCGATCGACGAGGAGCGCGATTTTTTCCACGCGATGCTGCGTCGAAACGAGGATCACTACCGCCTTTGCGTGTTCCTCATCGATAGCGGCGCCCGCATCGGAGAGGCGCTGGCGCTCAAATGGAGCGACGTCGATTCGCGACGCGCGACCTTCTGGATCACCAAATCGGGCCGCAGCAGGACCGTTCCCCTCACCGCGCGGGCGAGCAGCGCGGTTTTTTCCGTGCGCAGCCCCGGCGGGCCCTTCGCCGACATCTCCTATCCGCGTTTCCTCTATGACTGGAACGCCGTAAAGAAAGAGACCGGGCTGGAAAAAGACAAGCAGATCGTACCGCATATTCTGCGTCACACCTGCGCCTCGCGCCTGGTCCAGGCCGGCATCGATTTGCGCCGCGTCCAGGCTTTTCTCGGTCACCAGACGATCCAGATGACGTTGCGCTACGCTCATCTCGCGACGAACGATCTCGACCAGTGCGTCGCCGCGCTCGAGACGTTCCGCCAGGAAAAATCCGAGCAGGAAAAGGCGATCGCCTCGCTCATGCAGGCCGCCGAGTAGGACTGTCCCGCCCCTCCGGGCGCCGATGTCTCCCGCAACTATCGCCGTGACAACCGCCGCGCGCTGCGCTACCCTCGCCGCAGCTCACGGGTTTCGACCCGGTCTGTCAGCGGGAGAGAGCCGAAAGGCCGCCGAAGGGGAAATCGCCCGAAATCTCTCAGGCAAAAGGAACCGCTGACAGGTCAAGGCACTCTGGAAAGTCGGGGTTCATCCCCGCGCCGAAGGTGTAAGTGTTCCCGACAGGGTTCCGGGAATGCGAGTCTCTCAGGCTTCCGACAGAGGGGCGCGACCAGCCATCGCCGATGGCCGGTTTGTGCTGACTGACGGAAAGGGTGCCGATGACCGAGAGCGATTCCCTCAAACATTTGCCGCTGAAGGATCTTCACGCGCGCGCCGGAGCCAGGTTCGGCCCCTTTGCCGGCTGGGAGATGCCGGTCTCCTATCCGCTCGGTGTCCTCAAGGAACATCTGCATTGCCGCGCGCATGCCGGTCTCTTCGACATTTCTCATATGCAATTGTTCGAGGTCTCCGGAGCGGATACGGGGAAGCTGATCGCCACGCTCTGCCCGGTGGAGGCCGCCGACCAGACGCTCGGGGCGTCCAAATATACATTTCTATTGAACGAGGATGCCGGCGTCATCGACGATCTGATCGTCACGCGGCTGGCCGAAGATCGATTCACGATCGTCGCCAATGCCGCGCGCGCCGCCGTCGACGAACAATGGATCCGCGACCATGCGGCCGGGCTCGATGTCGCCATAGAGCGGCTGGACCGCGTCTTCCTCGCACTGCAGGGCCCGGATGCGGCGGCGATCATGGATGACAACGGGATCGATATTTCCGGTCTTTCCTTCATGTCGGGCTTCGAGCCGCGGCCGGGCTGGTTCGTCACGCGTTCCGGCTATACGGGCGAAGACGGTTTCGAGATCGCGCTTCCGCTCGACAGCGCCAGCGCCTTTGCCGATAGCCTCGCCCGGGACGAGCGCGTCGAATGGGTCGGGCTTGCGGCGCGCGACAGCCTGCGGCTGGAAGCCGGGCTTTGCCTTTACGGCAACGATCTCGACGAGGAGACCGATCCGGTCAGCGCCGGGCTGATCTGGGCTATTCCCAAGGGCTTGCGCGAGGGCGGGCCGTTCATCGGAGCAAAACGCCTGGCCGACATCATCGCCGCCGGGCCCGCGCAGAAGCGTGTCGGGCTGCAGGCGGACGGACGCCAGCCGGTGCGCGCCGGGGCGGCGCTGACCGATTCGGACGGGAAGCCGGCCGGCCGCGTCACGTCGGGCGGCTTCGGCCCGTCCGCCGAACATCCGGTGGCCATGGGCTATGTGCCGGCGGCGCTTGCCAAGCCGGATACGCAACTCTTCGCCGATGTGCGCGGCAAGCCCGTCGGGATGCGCGTCGTCAAACTCCCCTTCATCGTCAAACGCAGCCAAAAAGGATGATCGCCTTGAGCACGACTTATTATACTGAAGACCACGAGTGGATCCGCGTCGAAAACGGCATCGCGACGGTCGGCATTACAGGGCATGCGCAGGAACAGCTGGGCGATCTCGTCTTCGTCGACCTCCCCTCGCCCGGCGCGACCGTGTCGAAGGGCGACGCGCTGGTGGTTGTCGAATCGGTCAAGGCGGCCTCCGACGTCTACGCGCCGGTCGATGGCGAGGTGAAGTCGGTCAACGATGCGCTCACGTCGGAACCGGGGCTGATCAATTCGTCAGCCGAGGGCGACGGCTGGTTGTGGACGATGAGCATCGCCGACGAGAGCCAGCTCGACGGGCTGATGGATGCAGACGCCTACAAGACGTCGATTTCCTGAGGTCCGCCGATGAGTTCCGCTCCCGCCTCCTTCGATCGCCGCCATATCGGCCTGTCGCAAGCCGATATCCGCGCCATGCTGACGACGATCGGCGTTCCCTCGGTGGAAACGCTGATCAGCGAGACCGTGCCCGGGCCGATCCGGCTCGACCGCGCGCTGCACCTGCCCGCCGCCGCGAGCGAGGCGGATGCGCTTGCCGAATTGCGCGACATGGTGGCCCGCAACACTGTGATGAAGAACTTCATCGGACAGGGCTATCACGGCTGCCACGTGCCGCCGGTCATCCAGCGAAACCTGTTCGAGAACCCCGCCTGGTACACGGCCTATACGCCCTACCAGCCGGAGATCAGCCAGGGACGGCTGGAACTTCTCTTTCATTTCCAGACGCTTGTCGCGGAACTGACCGGGTTGCCGGTCGCCTCCGCCTCGCTGCTGGACGAGGCGACGGCTGTCGCCGAGGCTGTCGGCGTCGCCGTGCGGCACCATCGCAACAAGAAGAGCGACATCGTCTTTGCCGGCGCGCCGCATCCGCAAACGCTCGACGTGGTGAGGACGCGCTGCCATGCGCTTGGACTGACCATCGCGGACGATATCGGCGAGGCGACCGCCGCCTTGATCGTCTCCTGGCCTGACACGAAAGGCGTCTATGGCGACCATGCCGAGACGATCGCGAAGGCGAAAGACCTGGGCGCGCTGGTGGTCGCGGTCGCCGATCCGCTGGCGCTGACAGTGCTCGACGCGCCGGCGAACTGGGGCGCGGACATCGCGGTCGGATCGATGCAGCGCTTCGGCGTTCCGCTCGGCTATGGCGGGCCGCATGCCGGCTACATGGCGGTTTCGGAGTCGCTTACGCGCATGCTGCCGGGGCGTCTCGTCGGCGAGTCCATCGACGCCAAGGGCCGGCCGGCCTACCGCCTCGCGCTGCAGACGCGCGAGCAACATATCCGCCGCGACAAGGCGACCTCGAATATCTGCACGGCGCAGGCGCTGCTCGCCAACATGGCGGCGGCCTATGCGATCTGGCACGGACCGGCGGGGCTTCGCGCCATTGCCGGGCATGTGCACGGGCTCGCGGCCCGCTTCGCGGAGGCTGTCGGCGTGACCGATGCGCGCTTCTTCGACACGGTGGCGCTTTCGGTGCCCGGAAAGGCGCGGGCCATTGCCGCGGACGCGGAGAAAGGCGGGCGGCTGATCCGCGTCATCGACGCGGACACGGTGTCCGTCGCCTTCGACGAGACCTCGACCGAGGCGGATCTCGGGGCGCTTACCGGCCTGTTCGGCGCGAAAGCCCCTGCTTCCGCCAAGACCGCCCTGCCCCCGACGCGGGACGGCGATCATTTCCTGACCCAGCCGGTCTTTCACGAGAACCGCTCGGAAACCGAGATGATGCGGTTCCTGCGCAAGCTCGCCGACAAGGACCTCGCGCTCGACCGGGCGATGATCCCGCTGGGATCCTGCACGATGAAGCTGAACGCGGCGGCCGAAATGATGCCGGTCAGTTGGGACGCGGTCGCCAATCTGCATCCCTTCGCGCCGAAGGCACATGCCGAGGGTTTCCGGGCGATGTTCGACGATCTGGAGGCATGGCTCGCCGAGATCACCGGGCTCGACGCGGTGTCGCTGCAGCCGAATGCCGGCAGCCAGGGCGAATATGCCGGGCTGCTCGCGATCCGGCGCTATCACGAATCGCGCGGCGACGATCAGCGCTCGATCTGCCTGATCCCCTCCTCCGCGCATGGCACCAATCCGGCTTCCGCGCATGTCGCGGGGCTCGACGTCGTCGTGGTGAAATGCACGGAAACCGGAGATGTCGATGTCGGCGACCTGAAGGACAAGGCCGAGGCGCTTGCCGAGCGGCTGGCGGGACTGATGATCACCTATCCCTCGACGCATGGCGTGTTCGAGGAAGGCATCCGCGATATCTGCGACATCGTTCATGCCCATGGCGGGCAGGTCTATCTGGACGGCGCCAATCTCAATGCGCTGGTCGGGCTCGCCCGGCTCGGCGATTTCGGCGCCGATGTCTGCCACATGAATTTGCACAAGACCTTCTGCATTCCGCATGGCGGCGGCGGCCCGGGCGTCGGGCCGATCGGCGTCAAGGCGCATCTCGCGCCCTTCCTGCCGGGCCATGTCTCGGAAGGGTCGGACAATGCCGTCGCCGCGGCGGCCTATGGCAGCGCGTCGATCCTGCCGATCACTTGGATGTATATCAGGATGATGGGCGCGGACGGGCTGAAGCGGGCGTCGGAAACGGCGATCCTGTCGGCGAACTACATCGCGAAACGGCTCGAGGCGCATTACCCGGTGCTCTACAAGGGCCGCAAGAACCGCGTCGCGCATGAGTGCATCGTCGACACGCGCGTATTGAAGACGAGCGCCGGGATCACCGTGGACGACATCGCCAAGCGGCTGATCGATTACGGCTTCCACGCGCCGACCATGTCCTGGCCGGTGGCGGGCACGCTGATGGTCGAGCCGACGGAATCGGAGCCCAAGGCGGAACTGGACCGGTTCTGCGACGCGATGATCGCCATCGCCGGGGAAGCCGGAAAGGTCGAGGCGGGCGACTGGCCGGGCGACGACAATCCGCTGGTCAATGCGCCGCATACGGCAGACGACGTGTTGGCCGACGACTGGGCGCATCCCTATCCGCGCAGCGTCGCGGCGATGCCGGGGGGCGAGACGGCGGCGTCGAAATACTGGCCGCCGGTTTCGCGCGTCGACAATGTGCATGGCGACCGGCATCTCGTCTGCACCTGCCCGCCGCTGGAGAGCTACGCGGCGGCGGAATAACCGCCTGTCCGGTGAGGCTATGAAGGCTTCACCGGCTGGTAACCGGCATCTTACATAATATGCCGGGGCGAATAGCGTGCGGGGGCCGGAGGAAGGCGCCATGCAGTCAAGTATCGCGATCAGCATCGGGCTTCCTGTCGCGCTCGTCATCATCATGCTGGGTCTCGGACTTTCGCTGAAGTTCGACGATTTCACGCGGGTCTTCACGAAGCCGAAGCCGATCTTCGTCGGGCTTTTCTGCCAGATCCTGCTGCTGCCGCTTTTCTGTCTCGGGCTGGTCTTTGTCTCCGACCTTCCGCCGGGCATCGCGGTGGGCATGATGCTTCTCGCGGCAAGCCCCGGCGGAACGTCGGCGACGATCTTCACGCATCTCGCCCGCGGCGATGTCGCCTTGAGCCTGATGCTGGCGGCCGTCACGTCTCTGCTGGCGCTCGTCACGATACCGATCATCGCCAACGGTTCGCTGATGCTGTTCTATGGCGAAGCGAACACGGTCTATCTGCAGATCTGGCAAGTCCTGCAGATATTCGCGGTCGCGATCGTGCCGGCGCTTGTCGGCGTCTATATCCGCAGCCTCTATCCGGACGTCGCGGCCCGCCTGGACCGGCCGGTCAAAACGCTGGCGACCGCCTTTCTGGCGCTGGTCGTCCTGTTCGCCTTGGTCAGCCAATGGAAGGTCGCGATGCAATGGGCGCCGGCGATCGGAGCGACCGTTCTGATCTTCAACGTGGCGAGCCTCCTTGTCGGATATTACGCGCCGCGGCTGATGGGCGTGGACCGTAGCCAGACCGTCGCGATCACCATGTCGGTCAGCATTCACAACGCCGCCCTGGTCATCGCGCTCGCGCTTAGCGAATACATGCTGGACAATGCCGAAATGGCCATTCCGCCGGCGCTTTACGGCGTCATTGCCTATGTCACCGGAGGTATCGCGGTGTGGCTGCTCAATCGCGGGCCGATGCGAGGGGCCTAGCGCTCACCCCTGGTTCCGGAACAATTTGGTCTTGCCAAACATCGATTCCAGTTCCTCGATGCGGCCCTTGGAGTCTTCCCAGCGCGCCGCCTGGATGTCGGCGATCAGGGCCTCGACGATGAGCATGATCGCGACGGTGGAATCCCAGCTCGACGGGGCTTCGACCAGCGCGTGGAAGCAGTGATCAGCAAGCCGGCTGATGGGCGAACCCCACTGGTCGGTGAAAAGCACGATCGTGCAGTCGCGGTCGCGGGCGAGCCGGGCGAGCCGGGCCATGTCGGTCTCGTAGCGCCGGATGTCGAACAGGATCAGGACCGACTTCCTGCCCATGTCGAGCAGATATTGCGGCCAGACATTGGGCGTCTGCGACAGCAGCGTGACGTTCGGCCGGATGATCTGCAGATGATTGAAGAAGTAGTCCGCGTTGGAGCGGGTAATGCGGCCGCCGGCGAGATAGATATGGCGTTTCGGATCGGCGAGGATCTTCACCACGGCATCGAAGACGTCCGGGTTCAGCCGTTGCAGCGTGTTGTGAATATTGGCCGAGACGGCGTCGGCGAACTGGTTGAGCGTGTGCTCGTCGGAGGTGTTGGCGCGGCCGGCGTCGCGGCGTGAAATCGGCTCGCGGATCTGCGCCGCGATCTCGTCGCGGATCGCGCCCTGCATGTCCGGAAACCCCTCAAAGCCGAGCTTGCGCGCGGTGCGGATGACCGTCGGCGTCGAGACGTTCGCGAGGCGGGCCACCTCGGTGATCGAACCGAGGCCGGAGACCGGATAATCCTGCAGCAATGCGCCGACCAGCTGGCGTTCGGACGGCGTCAGCGTCTCCATGCGTTCCTGAATGCGCATCTTCACCGAAGGCAGTGTCTCGGCCAAGGCGGTCCTCCTTCCCTTTCGGGGTACACCCGAAAATGTAGCGATGTCTACTGAAACGATATTGACAGATAAGATTTAACCGTAATGATTTGTACCATGGGATTTTCCGCGCAAGCCGCAGCCATTCTGGCGCCATCCGAACAACCCGCCGCCGAGGTGATCAATCCGGAGGGGCGGTCGCGCGTCATCCTCGTCTGCGAACATGCCAGCGCGGCCATTCCCGAAAGCCTGCAGGGGCTGGGACTGCGCGCCGAAGACCGGCTGTCGCACGCGGCCTGGGATATCGGCGCACGCGCCGTCGCGATACGGCTGTCCGAGATGCTCGACGCGCCGCTGGTCGCATCGCGGGTTTCGCGCCTGGTCTATGACTGCAACCGGCCTCCCGAGGCCAAGGATTCTATCCCGTCCAAGAGCGAGCTGATCGAGGCGCCGGCCAATTCGAAGCTGACGGACAGCGACCGGCAGGCCCGGGTGCGCGACGTCTACGAGCCGTTCCGTACGCTGCTTGCCGAGACGATCACGGCGCGGCGTTCCACCGACCCGGTCCTCGTCACGATCCACAGTTTCACGCCGGTCTATTACGGCGCGTTCCGGGAGGTCGAACTGGGCATCCTGCATGACGCCGACGACCGGCTGGCGCGCGCCATCCACGCCGCCGCGCCTTCCTACACAATGCTGAAAACGGAATTGAACGAGCCCTATGGCCCGGCCGATGGCGTGACGCATACCCTGAAGGAGCATGCGCTGCCGGCGGGCCTGCTCAATGTCATGATCGAGATCCGCAATGATTTCGTCGGCGACGCCGCCGGCGCCAACCGGATCGCCGAAGTGCTGCACGGGATGATTGAAAGCGGCCTGGAAGCGTGTGAGCATCCGGCCGGCCCCGCATTCGAAAAGAGACAGTCCGGATGAGTTCGCTTGCCCGCAACTACGTTCTGATCGTCGACGCGATCAATTACCGGCTCGGCCGGATCATGATGTACGGCATCTTCGTGATGATCGGTATCCTCTTGTGGTCCTCGATCTCGAAGACCTTCTTCCTGCCGTCGCTGTGGACGCTGGAAATGGCGCAGTTCGCGATGGTCGCCTACTACGTTCTCGGCGGCCCCTACTCGATCCAGCTCGGATCCAATGTGCGCATGGACCTGTTCTATGGCGACTGGTCGCCGAAGACCAAGGCATGGTTCGACAGCTTCACCGTGCTGTTCCTGATCTTCTTTCTCGTGGTGCTCTTGATGGGTGGCATCGAGAGCACCGAATATTCGCTGCAATACGGAGAGCGCAGCCCGACCGCATGGCGGCCCTATTTGTGGCCGATCAAGATCGCCATGTGCATCGGCTTCCTGCTGATGATCCTGCAAAGCGTCTCCGAACTCATCAAGGACATCTTTCGCATCCGCGGAGAGGAAATCTGATGTCCTACGAGATGATCGCGATCACGATGTTCTCGTCGATGATGCTGATGCTGCTGACCGGGCAGCGCGTCTTCGGCGCGATCGGCTTCGTGGCGGCGGCGGCCGCGATCTTCCTGTGGGGAACCGGCGGGTTCAACATCCCTTTTTCGGCGGCGATGAAGCTGATGAAGTGGTACCCGCTGCTGACGCTGCCGATGTTCATCTTCATGGGCTACGTGCTGTCGGAATCGAAGATCGCCGACGATCTCTACAAGATGTTCCATGTCTGGATGGGGCCGATCAATGGCGGGCTCGCCATCGGCACGATCCTGCTGATGGTGCTGATCTCGGCGATGAACGGCCTGTCGGTCGCGGGCATGGCGATCGGCGCGACCATCGCCCTGCCGGAACTGCTGAAGCGCCGCTACGACAAGATCATGGTCACAGGGGTGATCCAGGCGGGGTCGTCGCTCGGCATCCTCGTGCCACCCTCGGTCGTGCTGGTGCTCTACGCGATGATCGCGCGGCAGCCGGTCGGCCAGCTCTGGCTCGCCGGCATCATTCCGGGCCTGATGATGGCCGCGCTTTTCGTGGTCTATATCGCGATCCGCTGCCGGATGAATCCGGAACTCGGCCCGGCGCTGCCGAAGGAAGAGCGCAATGTGCCGATGTCGGAGAAATTGCGGCTTCTGCGCGCCGGCGTCCTGCCGCTGGTCATCTTCGCGGCGATGATGGTGCCTTTCGTCAATGGTTGGACCTCGCTGGTGGAAAGTTCGGCCATTGGCGCGGTGACGGCGTTTCTCGCCGCCGTCCTCAAGGGCCGGATGACGAAGGAGGTGTTCGAGACCTCGGTGCGCCAGACACTGGCGATCTCCTGCATGTTCATGTGGATCATCCTCGCGGCGCTCGGCTTCGGCGCGGTGTTCGACGGGCTCGGCGCTGTCAGGGCGATCGAGAGCTTCTTCACCGAACAGCTTGGCCTCTCGCCCTGGGCGATCCTGATCCTGATGCAGCTGAGCTTCATCCTGATGGGAACGTTTCTCGACGATACGGCCATGCTGGTCATCGTCGCGCCGCTCTACATTCCGCTGGTGCGGGCGCTGGGCTTCGACCTGATCTGGTACGGCGTGCTCTACACGATCACCACGCAGATCGCCTACATGACACCGCCCTTCGGCTACAATCTGTTCCTCATGCGCGCCATGGCCCCGCCGGAAATCGGCTTGCGCGACATCTACCGCTCGATCGTCCCGTTCGTGTTTGTGATGGTCGTGGCGCTCGCAATCGTAATGGCTTTCCCTGAGATCGCGCTCTGGCTGCCAGAGCAGGTCTACGGGAGATAACGAGACTCCGGCGAACGGAGCAAAGGCAATGCAATTAGCAACCACCAGGAGGTGACCATGACCACGAGACGCAGTTTCATCAAGAATGCCGGTATCGGCGCTGTCGGCGCAGCCGCCGGCTCCACCCTCGCCGCGCCAGCCATCGCGCAGTCGAAGATCACGTGGCGGCTGCAGACCTATGCCGGTCCGGCGCTCGCCGAGCACGTTATCAAGCCGGCCGTCGACAGCTTCAACAAGATCGCCGGCGACGAGATGGAGATCCAGCTCTTCACCTCCGACCAGCTTGTGCCGACCGGAGAACTGTTCCGCGCCATGCAGAACGGCACGATCGACGCCGTGCAGTCGGATGACGACTCGATGGCCTCGCCGACCGAAGTCACCGTGTTCGGCGGATACTTCCCGTTCGGCTGCCGTTACTCGCTCGACGTGCCGGTGCTGTTCAACCAGTACGGCCTGAAGGAAATCTGGGACGCCGAATACGAGAAGGTGGGCGTCAAGCACATCTCGGCGGGCTCGTGGGATCCGTGCCACTTCGCCACCAAGGACCCGATCAACAGCCTTGAGGACCTCAAGGGCAAGCGCGTCTTCACCTTCCCGACCGCCGGCCGCTTCCTCGCGCAGTTCGGCGTCGTTCCGGTCACCCTGCCCTGGGAAGACATCGAGGTCGCGGTGCAGACCGGCGAACTCGACGGCATCGCATGGTCGGGCATCACCGAGGACTACACGGTCGGCTGGGCCGACGTGACCAACTACTTCCTCACCAACAACATCTCGGGTGCCTGGATCGGCCACTTCTTCGCCAATATGGACCGCTGGAACGAGGTGCCGGATCATCTGAAGGAACTGATGTCGGTGGTGTTCGAAAGCTCGCACTACTACCGCCAGCACTGGTATTGGGGTGGCGAAGCGAACCTTCGCGTCAATGGCACGAAGATGCAGCTGACCTCCATCCCGGACGCCGAATGGCAGACGGTGGAAGACGCGGCGGTGAAGTTCTGGGACGAGATCGCGGCCGAGTCCGAAACCAAGGCGAAGGTCGTCGAGATCTTCCGCAA
>NZXU01000070.1 GCA_002698425.1 Ahrensia sp.
CCACCCTCCCCACATCGGTCCTGAAAAGACTCCCTCCCATAAGACGCTGAGTTACCATGTCTGATTTCTCTCCGCGGGAAACCGTTTCCGAACTCGATCGCTTCATCATCGGCCAGAAAGACGCCAAGCGGGCCGTGGCCATCGCGCTGCGCAACCGCTGGCGGCGGCAGCGCCTCGAAGGCTCGCTGCGCGACGAGGTGATGCCGAAGAACATCCTGATGATCGGGCCGACCGGTGTCGGCAAGACGGAGATCTCGCGCCGCCTGGCGAAGCTCGCCGGCGCTCCCTTCGTCAAGGTCGAGGCGACGAAGTTCACCGAGGTCGGCTATGTCGGCCGCGACGTGGAACAGATCGTGCGCGATCTTGTGGAAGCCGGTATCACCCTGGTGCGCGAGAAGAAGCGCGAAGAGGTCAAGGCCAAGGCGCATGTGAACGCTGAGCAGCGCGTGCTCGACGCACTTGTCGGGCCGGGCGCGAGCCCCGCGACCAAGGACAGTTTCCGCAAGAAACTGCGCGAGGGACAGCTCGACGACAAGGAGATCGAGGTCGAGATCGCCGACACGAGCGGCGGCGGCATGCCGGGTTTCGAAATCCCGGGCATGCCCGGCGCCAATGTCGGCATGATCAATCTCAACGACATGCTCGGCAAGGCGTTCGGCGGGGCCAAGACCAAGAAGGTCCGCACGACGGTGCGCGAATCCTACGGCGTGCTGCTCAACGACGAATCCGACAAGCTGCTCGACCAGGAACAGATCACCCAGGAAGCTTTGCGCGCGGCGGAGAATGACGGCATCGTCTTCCTCGACGAGATCGACAAGATCGCCGCTTCGGAAGGCCGTTACGGCGCCGGCGTCAGCCGCGAGGGCGTGCAGCGCGACCTGCTGCCGCTCGTCGAGGGCACGACCGTGGCGACGAAATACGGGCCGGTGAAGACCGACCACATCCTGTTCATCGCGTCGGGCGCATTCCATGTTTCCAAGCCGTCCGACCTTTTGCCTGAATTGCAGGGCCGCTTGCCGATCCGCGTCGAGTTGCGGGCGCTGGAGCGCGAGGACTTCAAGCGCATCCTGACCGAGACGGAAGCCAGCCTGATCAAGCAGTATATTGCGCTGATGGAAACCGAGGACGTGACGGTGACCTTCACCGACGACGCCATCGACGCGCTGGCCGACATCGCCGTCGATCTGAACGCGACGATCGAGAATATCGGCGCGCGCCGGCTGCAAACCGTGATGGAACGGGTGCTCGATGAGATTTCATACGAAGCCCCGGACAAGTCCGGCGAGGAGTATGTGATCGACGGAGACTATGTGCGCAAGCAGATCGGGGCGCTGGCGCAGAACGCCGACCTGTCGCGCTACATACTGTGACCGAACGGCCATAGCGGTATTTTCGTTGCCGGGACTACTCGACTCGGCACGAGGCATTAATTACTAGCAGGATGGGGCGCAGAGTCAGAAAACCGTTTACGATGCCGTCATTCCGAATTCCATTGGCAGGCGCACTGGCGATTTTGCTATGGGCTGCGATCCCGGCATCGGCCCTGACCGTTATCGAGCCCGGCAACCGGCACGCCGAACAGCCCGCCATCCCCGGCGCTTCGAAAAATCGCACCAAGGCGATGAAGACCACCTTCGACCGCAAGTATCAGAAGGTGCTCGGTCTGCTGCAACGCGACAGGCGGCTTATCGCGCAGATCAAGAGAGCGGCGAGCGATTTCGGCATCGATCCGATCCACATGATCGGCGCGATCGTCGGCGAGCATACCTACAATGTCGACGCCTATGACCGCGCGCAAACCTATTATGTGAAGGCGGTCGCCTATCTGAAGGGCCGGATCGACTTCGAATATGACGGCGAAGATGTCGAGGACTTCATCAAGCGGCCGGAATTCTCGCGCTGCGACGGCATTGTCGGCAGCCGCGAGGTCTGGAGTTGCCGCGAGGGCGTCTGGGAAAGCAAGTTCCGCGGCAAGAAGGTGGACGGCAAGTCCTTCCCCAACAACCGGTTTTCGGCGGTCTTTTTCCAGCCCTTCTATGCCGGCCAGACCTTCGGTCTCGGCCAGCTCAATCCGCTGACCGCGCTGATGATGTCCGACCGCGTCCATACGGTCACCGGGATGCCGGAGCTTACCGCCGGAAACGGCAAGAAGGTCTATGAGGCGATCATGGATCCGGCCAAGACGCTGCCCTACATGGCGGCGACGCTGGCAACGGCCATAGAGGACTACCGCGAGATCGCCGGTTTCGACATTTCCGCGAATCCGGGCCTGACCGCCACGCTCTACAATACCGGCGATTCACTTGGCCGCGCGCAGGACCTTGCGAAGCGCAACCGGCGGTCCGGCAAGACCGTCTATCCGGAAGAAAACTATTACGGCTGGATGATCAACGACCGCGAGGACGAATTGCGGGCGCTGCTGGCGGGTGGCTGACCGGCACTGTTACTGTCAGTCTGGGCCGCCGGAGCGGTTGTTCAACACTTGCAGCCGATGGATCAGCGTTTCGAGATCCTGCGGGGCCAATCCGGCAATCGATTGTTGCAGCAGATTGGCCAGTTCCGTGGCCAAAGGATGCATGCCCGAGGTGTCGATCGTCACTTTCGGAGCCGATTGCAGCGCGAGGCGCTGCAGCTCATCGGCGTCGTCCCAGATGATGTTCAGGCAGGCGATGATGCGCTGAAGCAGCGCCCAGGACGGGACGCCGCGATGACCGTGCTCCAGAGCCGAGAGATAGGCCGCCGATACGCCGATCCGGGCCGCCATCTGTTTTTGCGTCATGTTCCGCTCGGCGCGCAGTTGGCGCAGTCTTTCGCCGAACGGCGTCATGGCCTGATGCTCCCGTCGGCGCGCGCCAACCTTCTCAGCCGCACATAGATCGCGCCCTCCCCGCCATGATGGCGGCTCGCCGAGGCGTAGCCGCTGACAAGCTCCGCGAAACGCGGGCTCGAGAGCCAGACCGGCACCATGCGTTTCAGCACCCCTTCGCTGCCAAGGGAGCGGCCTTTTCCGGTGACGACAAGCACATGCCTTGCACCGCGGGCGCGCTGGTCGGCGAGAAAGACATAGAGGCGGTCATGGGCCTGATCCTGCGTCATCGCGTGCAGATCGACGCTCGCGTCGATGGCTATGCGGCCCTTGGCGATCTTTCGGGTGGTCGGCCGGTCGATGACCGGCTCCGGCTTCGGTTGGCGTTTCGGCGCCGGGGGACGGGGATGGTGCGTGATCGGCGATTTGATGTCGCCGGCGGCGGCAGCCTTTTTCGGAGCCCTCGGCTTGCCCTCCTGCATGGCGGCAGCGAATTCGCGCTCGGCCTCGTGCTGTGAAACGGGCGGAAGCGACAGCGGCCGGTCGCGCAGCGGCGTGACCGTTTTGCCGACGCGATGCCACAGAACGGCTTCCTCCTCGGACAGTTTTCGGCGGCCGCGTCCCGCGCTCACGACGCCACCGCCTTTTCCAGGTCGACAGGAGCGCCTTTCGGCACCAGCACGAAGAATTCCGCAGGCGAGCGCACGGCGCCGGCCCGGTTTCCCGCCGCCTCGCCCGAGCCCATGAAAAGGTCGCCGCGAGCCGGGCCGACAATGGCGCTGCCCGTGTCCTGGGCGATCATCAGTTTCGACCAATGTTCGCCATTGACGGTGTCGCCGGAGACGAAGATCGGCGTGCCGAATGTGTGCAGCAGCCGGTCGACAGCCAAAGACCGTTCCGCCGTCAGAGGCACTTTCGCGGCCGCGATCGGGCCGTCCGCGGGATCGGCAACGGGGGCCTTGCGGAAAAAGATGTAGGACCGGTTTTCCTCCATCAGCGGGCGGGCATCGTCCGGGTTGTCCGCCAGCCAGTGCCGGATCGCCGCCATGGATATTTCCTCGGGCGCGATCTCGCCGCGTTCGACGAGAAGAAGGCCGATACCGGTAAAGGGGTGACCGGATTTTCCGTCATAGGTGATGCGCTGGACCGGGCCGTCCTGGAAAAGGAGCCGGGCCGCGCCCTGGATATGGGCAAAAAAGGCGTCCGCCTCGCTCTCGATCCAGGCGATCTCCAGACCGCGATTACTCAAATATCCGGCATTGATCGCCTTGCGGTCGGGATAGGGCGAGAGTGAACCATCCGCGTTCGCCCGGGCAAACCGGATGTCGGGATCCCAATCAACGGGGCGATTTTCCTCGCCGACCGCCACGAGATCATCCGGGCGGCGATAGAACGGCACACGAAACCTGTCCGTCCGTTTGCGCGAGGCTTCGATTTCCGGTTCGTAATAGGCCGTGACGAGCCCGCTGCGGCCGTCATCGGCGGCGAGCGCAAAGCAGTCGAACCGGCCCTCGAAGAAACCGCGCGCATCGCCGCCAGCCGGCATGTCGGCCGCTTGCCGGAACAGGGATTCGAGGCTTTGCGGCGACACGCCGATCGCGCCGTGCCGGTAGGTTTCGCCTTCTGGCCTCACCGCATGGCGGGCAAATGCGTCGAGCGCGGCGCGATGATCGTCGCCCGCCCATCCGGGAAGCCCGGAAAACGGGACGGGTCGAAGCCTCCACATGGGAAGCGGATCAGTCTTCGGATTCGGTGGCGACCAGACGCCAGTTGGGATCGCGGCTGCGCGTGTCGCGGGAGAATGTCCAGACATCCTTGACCTCGACCACGGCATCCGGGTCTCCGTCAACGACATTGCCGTCGCTGTCGCGGGTTGCCGAAATCAGCTGGCTGACAACGCGGATGGTGACCATGGCGTCATTGTCGCGCATTTCGGCAGCGATGATGTCGGACTTGTCGATACCGATGAAGCTGGACTGCACGGTCTCGCCCTTCGCCTCGCGGTCATCGAGCGCCGCGGCGAATCCGTCATAGACTTCCTTCGACAGAAGGTTCTTCAGCGTCTTGCGATCCGCATCGGCGAACGACATGACGATCATCTCGTAAGCCATCTTGGCGCCGGAGAGGAATGTAGCGGGGTCGAAATCAGGCATGCGGTCCTTGATGGCGCGCAGACCCGAATTGATGTCCGTTCCGGGCTTCGCGACGCGGTCGATCTCACGATAGGGATCGGCCTTCTGCTCGCCCCGGCCGGGCAAGGTGATGACGTTGTCGGATTCCGCGGATGCGTCCGCCCCCGAATCGGCCGGCGATTCGCGCTTTGCCGAATAGGGATCGAAAGGCCGCCTTTCGTTGCCCGTGCGTTTGCCCAGCACACTGCGCAGCTGCAGGAACACGAACACCGCCGCTACGACGAAAATCAGCGTGACTAGATTGGAGCCTTCCATAAAACGTCCTGCAAACAGAGAAACCTTCGCCTTTCATATAACCATGAATGGCGTGCATTCAAATCGCGCGAAGAATAACTACATAGGGCGCACAGAGTCGAAGAAAGAAGCCGATTTTATGCCTTTTTCCCTGATCCCGTTCGCACTGCTGATCATTCCGCTGCTGGAAATCGGCGTGTTCATCGCCGTCGGTTCGCAAATCGGGGTGTTCGCAACGCTCGGCATGGTGGTGCTGACCGCGATCATCGGCTCGATCCTGCTCAGGGTACAGGGCTTCGGGCTGCTGGCGCGGATGCGCTCCGAAATCGACCAGAACCGGATGCCCGGCCGCGATCTCGTGCACGGCGTGATGATCCTGGTCGCCGGCATCTTGCTGCTGACGCCCGGTTTCGTGACCGACACGCTCGGTTTCCTGCTATTCGTCCCGCCTCTGCGGGACGCGGTCTGGCATTTCCTGCGCAGCCGCATTCATGTGGTCTCGTCCTCCTACGGCCAATACGAAACGCGCGAAACGCGGCGGCCGCAGGATTCGAACACGATCGATCTTTCCGAAGACGAATATTCGGGCACCCCGAGAGATGACAGCCCGTGGGGCAAGGAACGCTGACCGCCATCCGGCGTTTTCCTTGTCAGCCCGGATGGGTCGTGCTAGCGAGCCGCCAAATCCGAACGCGCAGAGGCAGTTGCGCATCCCGAATACAGTCAAGAGGCAATCCAGATGGCAGATGACGGCAAAAACGGCAGCGAGCAGAACCCGCAAGGCGCCGCCGGAGCGAGCAACGGAAACGGACAGCAGCCGCAGCTTTCCGTCCTGACGCAGTATGTGAAGGATCTCTCCTTCGAAAGCCCCGGCGCTCCGCTGTCGCTGCGCCCGCGCGAGAAATCCCCGGCCATCAACATCAATGTCAACGTCCAGGCCAATCCGATCGCCGAGACCGACTACGACGTCAACCTGACCCTGACGGCCAAGGCCGAGGACGACGACGGCAATGTCCTGTTCAATGTCGAGCTCGTCTATGGCGGCGTGTTTCGCATCGCGGGTTTCAAGCAGGAACACATGCTTCCGGTGCTGTTCGTCGAATGCCCGCGGCTTCTTTTCCCCTTCGCGCGCCAGATCATCTCCGAATGCACCCGCAATGGCGGCTTCCCGCCGCTGATGATCGACCCGGTGGATTTCGCCCAGATGTTCCAGCGCCGCATGGCGGAAGAACAGGCCAAGGCGAAAATCCAGGCCTGACCGCAGCAAGCAGTTCAGCTTGTCGGAAAGGGCGGCTCAGCCGCCCTTTTGCGTTCCGGAAGACCAGATCGCCTTGTCGCCAAGCCGGGCCACGAGCTCGGCATGGGCGGCGATTTCCTGTTCGCTCAGGCGGTGCGGCAAGGGTTCCGGGCGCGGACGCAATGTCAGCCGGCCCGTGTGGTGCTCGCCGGCGTTGGCGGAAAAATCCCGTTCTTCCACGACCTCCAGACCGAGACGGGCCTGCTTGCCGCCGACCAGCTCGATATAGACTTCCGCGAGCAATTCGCTGTCGAGCAAGGCGCCGTGTTTCTCGCGCATCGAATTGTCGATCGCATAACGCCGGCAGAGCGCGTCGAGCGAGTTCGGCCCCATCGGGTGCTTTTTGCGGGCAAGCGACAGGCTGTCGATGACGACGTCCGGATTGATCGCCGGGAAACCGAGCCGGGCGAATTCCTCATTGAAGAAACCGACGTCGAAATTCGCGTTGTGGGCGATCAGTTTCGCGCCCGCGGTGAAATCGAGCCAGTCCTGGATGATTTCGGCAAATTTCGGCTTGTCGGCGAGTTGCTCGTTGGAAATGCCGTGAACCGCCAGTGCCTCGGGATGGACCTCTTTCCCGTCCGGATTGATATAGACGTGAAAGTTGCGGCCGGTGATGAACCGGTTCTCCAGCTCGACCGCGCCGATTTCGATGATCCGGTCCGTTTTGGAGTCGAGGCCTGTGGTCTCGGTATCGAAGATGATTTCGCGCATGGGTCCGATTCGCTTTCCGCCGGCATCATGCGCATCGGCGCGCGGCATCACAATGGCGGGGTATTTTCGTCCAGCGCTTCTTTTTGCCGGTCCATCGATCTGAGCACGCCCACGATATCGCGCACCTTGGCGCGGGCGGCCTCCATGCCGAGCGAGGTGTCGACCAGGAAATCCGCGCGGCGGCGCTTTTCCGCGTCGGGCGTCTGCCTGGCGAGCAGCGCCTCGAACCGTTCTTCCGTCATGCCCGGACGGCCCATCACCCGTTGCCGCTGGACTTTCGCCGGCGCTGTCACGACGACCACGCGGTCGACCCGTTTGTCGCCGCCGGTTTCGTACAGGAGCGGGATATCGAGCACGACCAGAGGCCGGTTTTCGGCGCGGGCTTTCTCAAGGAACGCGATCTCTTCCTCGCGCACCAGCGGATGGACGATCGCTTCGAGCCGTTTCATGACGTCGGGATTGCCGACGACCTGCTTGCCGAGTTCGGTCCTGTCGACCACGCCATCGATGACAGTGCCGGGAAAGGCTTTCTCGATAAGCGGCGCGGCCCTGCCGGCATAAAGCCCATGAACCGTCGCATCGGCGTCATGGACCGGAACACCTTCATCAGCGAACATTTTCGCCGTGGTGGATTTGCCCATGCCGATGGAGCCGGTCAAGCCGAGGACGATCATCAGGCGCGCACCGCGGCGAGATCCGAAAGGATGATCTTGCGGAGGTCGTCGTCGACCTCCGGAAACCGGTCGAACCAGCGGGCGAAACCCGGCGCGGCCTGGTGCAGGAGCATGCCGAGACCGTCGCAGGTTTTCAGCCCGGCCGCGGCGGCGCGCGCCAGAAACGGCGTCTCGAGCGGCACGTAGACGATATCGGTCGCCATCGCGCCGGCCGGGGCTGACCCGAGGTCCAGTTCGAGCGGGGGCTGGCCCTTCATGCCGAGCGAGGTCGTGTTGACGATCAGGTTCGCGCTGGAAATCAAAGCCTCGGCGCGCGCCCAGCCATGGGCGGCGACTTTCTCTCCGAACCGCGCGGCGAGCTGTTCGGCACGCGCGACGGTTCGGTTGGCGATGTCGATATGTTTATAGCCGGCTTTCAACAGCGCATGGATGATGGCGCGGCTGGCGCCGCCGGCGCCCAGAACCAGCGCGGTTTCGCCATCGCGCCAGCCGGAAAGACGCTGGTCGAGATTGGCGGCGAAACCGTAGGCATCGGTATTGCCGCCGATCAGTCTGCCGTTTTCGACCCAGAGCGTGTTGACCGCACCGATCGCCTCGGCCGCGTCGTCTCGGCTATCGGCCCGTTCGAACGCCGCTTCCTTATGCGGGATGGTCACATTGCCGCCGGTCCATTTGCCGGCGCGAATATCGACGAGAAGGGCGGGAAAATTGTCCGGCGTCACATCGATCGCGGAGTAGACGCCATCGATGCCATATCGCGTCAGCCATTCTCCATGGATGAGCGGCGATCGCGAATGGCCGATCGGATGGCCGGCAACGAAGGCGCGGGGCGTGTCAGCCATCGATTTCACCCAGTTGGCGCAGTTCGGCAAGCAATGGCAGCATCGGCAGACCTATGATCGTGAAATAGTCGCCTTCCGTCTTTTCGAAGAGCTGAATGCCTTCACCCTCATATTGATAGCAGCCAACGCTGTTCAGCGCGGCGTCGCCGACCCTGGAAAGATACCGGCCGATGAAGTTCGGCGTGAGATCGCGCATCTGCATGTGCGCGACGGAAACATGACGCCAAATGGTTTCGCCGTCGCGGGCGAGCGTCAGGGCGCTCCAGAGCTGGTGGGTCTTGCCGGAAAACGCCAGCAGGTTGCGGCGCGCCTCTTCCATGTCTGCCGGTTTGTGGAACAACACGCCGTCGAGCGACAATGTCTGGTCGCCGCCGAGAACGAGCGCGCCCGGATTGTGTTCGGACACGTCGAGCGCCTTTGCCTCGGCGAGGACCGCTGCAATGTCTTGCGGCGTCGCGTCGGCGTCCACCAGCGGCTTCTCGACAAGACGCTCGTCTATGCCGGCACCTTCGGCGCGGAAGTCGATCCCGGCATTGGTCAGGATCGCGGCGCGGAACGGGCTGGTCGAGGCGAGAACGAGGCTCATGGCATTTTCCTTCAACGGGATGCGGTTAGACGGTCGCTGCCTGCTTGGCAAGGACAGGCGAGCGCGGCGGCGGGTTGTGCGCTACTGTGGAAAACAAACGATGCCGGAGGAACGTTCGGAGCGGCGGCGGTTCAAAGGGGCGGATGTTCACAATTCACTGGCGGAACCTCGCCGGATTTCCACAGAGGAGAACTGTGTGGAGAACGGATCAATCCGGAATTGGTTCGAGGTTTTCCCACACCCCTCTGGTTTTCTGTCCATTAACTACCTGAATTTAAATGGATAATTTATCCACATTGATTCACAGGCGTTTTTGGATTTGTTTCCCGCGGGCCGATTGTCGCGCCGGGATCCTTCCCGCTTCTGCAAAACCGGCAATACCTGTTATTCACAGACTCATAGAATCATCAAACCGCTTCGCGGAATCTATTTAGGACAAAAGAGTGGAACCCAATCCGGGGATAACAGCGCCCGAGCGCAAGGTAATGAAGGTCCTGAATGGCGAGACGGTAACCCCGCCGCCAATCTGGATCATGCGACAGGCGGGACGCTATCTGCCGGAGTATCGCGAGACGCGTGCGACGGCGAAGGGCTTTCTCGATCTCTGCTACACGCCGGATCTGGCCGTGGAAGTCACGCTGCAACCGATCCGAAGATACGGGCTTGATGCATCTATCCTGTTTTCGGACATCCTGGTCCTGCCCGATGCACTGAAATGCGGCGTGCGTTTCGTCGAGGGCGAGGGACCGCGTCTCGATCCGATCGATGCGGACGGGATTGCGAAACTCGACCCGTCCGGAATGCATGAGCATCTTGCGCCGGTCTATGAAACGGTCGGCCGGCTTCGGGCGCAATTGCCGGCCGAGACGACGCTGCTCGGTTTTTGCGGCGCGCCCTGGACGGTGGCGACCTACATGATCGCGGGCAGGGGAACGCCTGATCAGGCTCCGGCCCGGCTGTTCGGCTATCGCGAGCCGCAAGCCTTTTCGAGACTGCTCGATCTTCTGGCCGACATGTCGGCGGACTATCTGATCCGCCAGCTCGAGGAAGGTGCGGATGCGGTGCAGGTCTTTGACAGCTGGTCGGGCGTGCTCGACGAAGCCTGTTTCGAGGCTTATTGCGTCCGGCCGATGAAGCGGATCGTCGACAAGGTCCGCGCTTCGAAACCAGGCGCGAAGATCATCGGGTTTCCGAAAGGGGCCGGCCTGCTCTATCGCGATTACCGGAAGAAGACAGGCGTCGATGCGCTCGGTCTCGACTGGACCGTGCCGCTTTCCTTCGCCGCGGAATTGCAGAAGGACGGTCCGATCCAGGGCAATCTCGATCCGCTGCGGGTCGTTGCGGGGCGGGAGACGATCAAGGACGGCGTCGACCGGATCCTGGAGGCGCTCGGAAACGGTCCGTTGATCTTCAATCTCGGTCACGGCATCACGCCGCAGGCCGATCCCGAGGATGTCGGCTATCTGGTCGATCATGTGCGTGGCAAGGCATGACGGAAACGCCTGAACGCGAGATTTCAGCGCAAAGCGGGCGCAAGGCGGCGAAGCGGGCCATTATTGCGCTGGCGATCTTCGTCGCGCTCGCGGCGCTGATTTTCTGGCTCGATCCGGATGGGCTCTATCTCTGGGCGAAGGCGCTGCATGTGATCGCGATCATCGCCTGGATGGCGGGGATGCTCTATCTGCCGCGGCTGTTCGTTTATCACGCCGACGTCGCGCCGGGCTCCGAGCAGAGCGAGATCTTCAAGGTGATGGAGCGCCGCCTGCTGCGCGTCATCATGAACCCGGCCATGATCATTGCATGGGCCGTCGGGTTATGGCTTGCCTGGTCGGGCGGCTATTTCATGGATGGCTGGTTTCACGCCAAGCTGGCCTGCGTTCTGGCGTTGTCCGCCGTGCACGGGATGTTCGCCAAGGCGGTACGGCTCTATGCCGAGGACCGGAACGACAAGTCGCCGCGTTACTGGCGCATGATGAACGAGGCGCCGACGCTTTTGATGATCGCCATCGTGGCGCTCGTCATCGTCAAACCTTTTGCCTGAGCGGCTTTATCAAAAGTGACTTGAAGTCAAATCCGCTACGGCTTATGTGGGGGGAAACTGAGCCCCGGGATTCCCCTCCCCTTTCTACGGGCCAATTCCCCTTCTTCTTCATCTTCGCAGAATAAAGCGTGTTTTCATGCAACAAATGAAACTACAGGACCTCCAGAACAAATCCGCCACGGATCTCGTCGAATTCGCCGAGAGCCTGGAGGTCGAAAATGCCAGCGTGATGCGCAAACAGGAACTGATGTTTGCCATCCTGAAGAAGCTGGCGGCCGACGATGTCGAAATCATTGGCGACGGCGTCGTGGAAATCCTGCAGGACGGCTTCGGCTTCCTGCGTTCGGCCAGCGCCAATTATCTTCCGGGTCCGGACGATATCTATATTTCCCCCTCGCAGATCCGCCGCTTTTCGCTGAAGACGGGCGACACCGTGCAGGGACCGATCCGCGGTCCCAAGGAAGGCGAGCGCTACTTCGCGCTTCTCAAGGTCAACACGATCAATTTCGAAGACCCGGAGAAGATCCGCCACAAGAGCCATTTCGACAATCTGACGCCGCTCTATCCGGACGAGCGTTTCCGGATGGAAATCGACGGTCCGCCGACCAAGGACAATTCGGCGCGCGTGATCGATCTCGTCGCGCCGCTCGGCAAGGGCCAGCGCGGGTTGATCGTCGCTCCGCCGCGCACCGGTAAGACGGTTCTGCTTCAGAACATCGCCCACTCGATCACCGCCAACCACCCGGAATGCTATCTGATCGTTCTGCTGATTGACGAGCGTCCGGAAGAAGTGACCGACATGCAGCGCTCGGTGAAGGGCGAAGTCGTCTCCTCGACCTTCGACGAGCCGGCCTCGCGTCACGTCCAGGTCGCCGAAATGGTCATCGAGAAGGCGAAACGACTGGTCGAACATGGCCGCGACGTCGTCATCCTGCTCGATTCGATCACCCGTCTCGGCCGCGCCTACAACACGGTCGTGCCGTCATCGGGCAAGGTCTTGACCGGCGGTGTCGACGCCAATGCGCTGCAGCGTCCGAAGCGCTTCTTCGGCGCGGCGCGCAATATCGAGGAAGGCGGCTCGCTGACGATCATCGCGACGGCGCTGATCGATACCGGCAGCCGCATGGACGAAGTGATCTTCGAAGAGTTCAAGGGCACCGGTAACTCGGAAATCGTGCTCGACCGCAAAGTGGCGGACAAGCGCACCTTCCCGGCGATCGACGTGCTCAAATCCGGCACCCGCAAGGAAGACCTGCTTATCCCGCGGCAGGATCTGCAGAAGATTTTCGTGCTGCGCCGCATCCTCGCGCCGATGGGCACGACGGACGCGATCGAGTTCCTCATCGACAAGCTCAAGCAGACGAAGAACAACGCCGAGTTCTTCGATTCGATGAACGCTTAAGGTCTGAAGCCCGGCTTGTTAGCCGGATTCATATCCCTCTTTCATCAGGATTTCGAGTTCGTCGCCGGTTTCCACCGGCGGCGAACATTTCATTTGGGCGCAAAGATAAGCGCCGGCGCGCCTGAATTGCGGGTGATCGTCACCGGCCGTCAGGAAGACATCGATGCGGCGTGGGTCCGGATGCGCCGCCGCCCACGCCCATAGCGGGTCAGTTGCCCGATCCGTCCCGACAATCACTAGCTTCCGCGCGGCAAGCACCGTGTCTCCGGCGTTGACGAAGCCCGCCTGGCCGAAACGGCTCTGGAGGATGCGGCCCGCCGCCTGGGCCGTGATCCGATCCACGAATTCGGTCAGCTCGATATCGTCGCTGACGAGGGCGAGACGTGAGAGTGCTTCGATGATCTGCGACGTCGCCGACGGATTGGCCTCGTCGAGGTCGTTCCAGGTGAGCATCGGCGTATCGCTTCTCCCTTGCTCCTGCATCCAGAATCCCCGACTCGATTCGAAATCGAAATGATTCTCTTTCAAGGTTGCGGCCAGTTTTTCCGCTTGTGCGAGAAGTTCCCGGCGACTGGAGGCTTCGTAAAGCGCCAAGGCGGCGTTTATCATCGCGGCATAGTCGGTGGCGAAACCGAAGCTGCTGGCCTTGTGGCCGTCATGGACATGCGTGAGCCTGTCTTCGCTGTACATCGAAGCCATCAGGGTTTCGAACTGATCGAGGGCGAGTTCGAGCCATGATTCGGAGCCGAAATAACGCGCTGCCTCGGCAATTGCGCGGATTGCGTAGCCGTTCCAATCGGCAAGCAACTTGCCGTCGCGACCGGGTGGAATGCGTTTCTGCCGACGTTCGAGCAATCGCGCGCGACGATCGGCTTGGCGGGCGATTTCTTCTCCGGCCCCGTCGGGATCGGCGCGGAAGGCCGAGAGGTTCGGGATATTGGCGCCTTCCCAATTGCCAAGGGGGGAAATGTCGTAAGCGGTCGTGAAAGAACCGGCTTCCGCCCCGAGGATGCCGGCGACCTCCTCCATCGACCAGATATAGTATTTGCCTTCGACGCCTTCTGAATCGGCATCGAGGCTGGCGGCGTACCCACCGGCTGGCATGGTCATCTCGCGCTGCAGCCAGCCAATGGTCTCTTCGATTCGTAACCGGAACAAATCGGATTTCGTCTGCGCGTGCGTCCAGATGCAATGGCGGATGAAATGCGCGTTGTCGTAGAGCATTTTTTCGAAATGCGGCACGAGCCATTGCCCGTCGACGGAATAACGGGCCAACCCCCCGCCGATATGATCGTATATTCCGCCGAGCGCGATCGCGGTGACGGTTTCGAGAAACCGGTCGCGTGCGGTTTCGTCGTTGTCGCGCATCCAGGCGCGCCAAAGGGTTTCGAGAAAAGGCGCGTTGGGGAATTTGGGCGCGCCGGTAATGCCGCCTGCGGCAGGATCATAGATGGCGGCGACCTTTCCGGCGAAATCGGATATGGTTTTCGGCGTGACCGTTACAGCGGATGCCGAGCCGGCCAGCTCTTTTTTCAGGTGGTCTTGGAGCCTGTCCGCATTGGCGTCGATATCATGCCGGCGGTTGCGCCATGCGGCCTCGACCTGGACGAGCACATCGGTAAAGCCGGGACGGCCGTAGCGCGGCTCCTTGGGGAAATAGGTGCCGCCCCAGAATGGCTTTCCATCCGGTGTGAGAACCATGGTCAAGGGCCAACCGCCCTGCTCTCCCATTGCCGATAGCGCGGCCATGTAGAGCTGATCGATATCCGGCCGCTCCTCGCGGTCGACCTTGATGTTCACATAGAGGCGGTTCATCAGCGCGGCGACGTCAGCGTCCTTGAAGCTCTCATGCGCCATGACGTGGCACCAATGGCATGCCGCGTAGCCAATGGAGAGCAGGATAGGCCGGTCCAGTTCGCGCGCTGCGGCGAGCGCCTGGTCGTCCCATGGCTGCCAGTGGACAGGATTGTCCTTGTGTTGCAGTAGATAGGGACTGGCGGATGCGGCGAGCCTGTTCTGCGTGATGCCTGTCAATGGTCACCCTTTCGATTCGGACTTGTAACGATATGGACACGATCTACGCCTTGTCGAGCGGAGGCCTGCCGTCGGGTGTTGCGGTCGTGCGCGTATCGGGTCCCGCGGCGAGCGCGGTCGTTAGAGCGCTGAGTGGTGACCTGCCGGCTCCACGTCTTGCGGTTCTGCGGTCGATTCGAGACCGGAACGAATCCATTATAGATCGGGGACTGGTTTTGTGGTTCCCGGCTCCGGGCAGTTTCACTGGCGAGGACAGCGCGGAGTTTCACCTTCATGGCGGCCGTGCGGTGGTCGACCGGTTGCTCGAGGAGTTGTCTTCATTTGCCGGTTTGCGGATGGCCGAGGCCGGAGAGTTTTCCCGGCGCGCTTTCGCGAATGGCAAGATGGATCTCACCGAGGCGGAGGGGCTTGCGGACCTGATCGCGTCGGAGACCGAGGCGCAAAGGGTTCTTGCCCTCTCCCAGGCATCGGGTGCGTTGAAAGCTCTCTATGAGAACTGGCAGGGCCGGTTGCTGCATGGGCGGGCGATGATTGAGGCGGAAATCGATTTTGCCGATGAAGAAGACGTGCCGGGCTCGGTGTCCGACCGGGTCTGGGCGGATATGCAGAGCCTTTCGGCGGAAATGAAGGCCCATATCGCTGGCGCGAAGCGCGCGAACGCGGTGCGCGAAGGATTTCGGATCGTCATTGTCGGTGCGCCGAATGCAGGCAAATCGAGCCTGATGAATGCGCTGGCGGGCAGCGATATCGCCATCGTTTCGGATGAGCCGGGCACGACGCGAGATGCACTCGAGGCCCGGCTTTCGATTGGTGGACAGCTGGTTGTCGTCACGGACACGGCGGGCATTCGGGAAAAGGCCGGATCGGTAGAAGCGGAAGGGATCCGGCGGGCGCTGAAGCGCGCGGCGGATGCCGATCTGGTTCTCTTTCTTTCCGATAGCGGTGCGTGGGAAAATCCTGAGGCGTTTGGCGAAGCGCCGATTTGGCGGATCGCTTCGAAAGCGGACATGGTTAATGAAGACTATCCGGATGGCTCGATCCCGATATCGGTGAAGGCTGAAAATGGCCTGAATCTGCTGTTCGATTCGTTAGAGAAACATTTGGCGGGTGCGGTTGGACATGATGTCTCGTCGTTGCCGACGAGACAGCGCCACCTCGACAATTTGCGGGTTTCGCTGGCCGAATTGCAGAAGGCTGTTTCTTCGACCGATGATCCGTTGGAATTACGGGCGGAAGCGCTGCGTTTGGCTGCGTTCAGTCTTGGGCGCATTACCGGGCAACATGGTGTGGAGGATGTCCTGGGCGTGATCTTTTCGGAGTTCTGTATCGGGAAATAGGCCGTTGGGCAGGTTAGGTCCGGCGGAATGTTTCACGTGAAACACGGGCGGCCTTGACGGCCAGACGTTTCCGCGTCATCTCGCGCGCCTGGGATTGGATTGAAGATGAAACAAGAATTCGACGTCATCGTAATCGGCGGCGGCCATGCGGGCTGCGAAGCGGCGCGCGCATCCGCTGCGATCGGCGCACGCACCGCTCTCGTGACGCATTCCTTTGCGACGATCGGCACGATGTCTTGCAATCCCGCGATCGGCGGATTGGGGAAGGGTCATCTCGTTCGCGAGATCGATGCGCTTGACGGTCTGATGGGCAGGGTCGCCGATGCGGCCGGGATCCAGTTTCGCATGCTGAACCGGCGCAAGGGGCCGGCGGTGCGCGGGCCGCGGACCCAGGCGGACCGCAAGCTATACCGGTCGGCGATGCAGGCAGAGATCGCGGAGCTCGATAATTTGACTGTTGTCGAAGGCGAGGTCGCCGATCTTATACTTGATGACGATCGTGCAATCGGCGGTGTCATTCTCGCGGATGGCAGGACGATCGATTGCCGCGCCGTCGTCCTGACGACCGGCACGTTTCTGCGTGGTCTCATTCATATCGGCGACAAGACGGTGCCTGCGGGACGAATGGGCGAGAAGCCGAGTGTCGGTCTGTCGTCGACGCTGGAACGTCTTGGCGTTCCGCTTGGACGGCTCAAGACCGGGACGCCTCCCAGACTCGACGGGAAGACGATCGGCTGGCAAGACCTTGCGAAGCAGGCCGCGGATGATGAGCCCGTGCCCTTCTCCACATTGACGGAGCGGATTACGAATCCGCAGATCGAGTGCGGGATTACCCGGACGACACCGGCTACGCATCGTATCATCGAGGAGAATCTGGGCCGCAGCGCCATGTATTCCGGCAACATCAAGGGCGTTGGCCCCCGCTATTGTCCCTCCATCGAGGACAAGATCGTCAAATTCGGCGAGCGCGATGGTCACCAAATTTTCCTGGAGCCGGAGGGGCTGGACGACGACACGGTCTATCCGAACGGGATTTCGACTTCCCTGCCGGAAGAGGTGCAGCTCGAGATCCTGAAAACGATACCGGGTCTTGAGACAGCGAGGATGATACAGCCCGGATACGCAATTGAATACGACCATGTGGATCCGCGTTCCCTGGATGCGACGCTGCAGCTGCGGGGTGTTGAGGGCTTCTTTCTCGCGGGTCAAATCAACGGCACCACTGGTTATGAAGAAGCTGGCGCGCAGGGTCTTGTCGCCGGTTTGAACGCTGCACGGCAGGTAGCTGGTTTGGCGAAAGCGGTGTTTAGCCGGACCGATTCCTATATTGGCGTTATGATAGACGATTTGATCTCGCGCGGCGTATCGGAGCCGTACCGTATGTTCACGTCGCGGGCGGAGTATCGCTTGTCCCTGCGCGTCGATAACGCTGATCTCCGTCTGACACCGAAAGCAGTTGAGTTTGGTTTGGCGAGTTCAAGGCGTCGAATAGCTTTCGATTCGATGACGGAACAATTGGAGAGCTTGCGCGCGCTTTCGCGGGAGCGGCCGATTTCGCCGCAGGAAGCGAACCGATTCGGACTCGAAATCAATCTGGATGGGGTCCGCCGCTCGGCCTATGACTTGCTGGCTTATCCCTCTGTCTCCATGGCGGATATCTTGAGAATCTGGCCGGATCTCGGTTCGTATCCGCCAGCGATACTCGAGCGTCTGGAAATCGAGGCGCAGTATGCGGTTTACCTCAAGCGCCAAGAAGCCGATATCGCTGCGGTTCAGCGGGAAGAAAAGACGCTTATCCCGGAAGATCTGGATTATGACCGGATTTCCGGCCTGTCGAATGAGCTGAAGCAGAAGCTGAATCTGCGGAAGCCTGAGACGCTCGCGGCCGCGGAGAGGATCGAAGGTATAACTCCCGCGGCGCTTGGTTTGATCATTGCACATGTACAGCAGCGCCGTCGTACGACGAGCCGCGTCGCCTGATGGGGGTCAATACGGACACTCTGCCGGGCGGTCTTCCAGAAAATGTTTCACGTGAAACACGCCGGCGTCTCGATGATTTCGCGGCGCTGTACGAGAAATGGTCTCCGCGAATCAATCTGACCGCGCCGTCGACCCAAAGTGATTTCTGGCGACGGCATGTTGGCGACAGCGCCCAGCTGGTCGACCTCGCGCCGGACGCGTCCCATTGGGTCGATCTCGGATCCGGCGGCGGATTTCCCGGCATGGTTATTGCAATCCTTCTCCAGGACGTACCGGGCACTCGGGTGGAACTGGTCGAGAGCAATCGCAAGAAGACGGCGTTCCTGCAGGCGGTAAAGGCCAGATGCGCGCCTTCGGCGATTATTCATCCCGCGCGTATCGAGGATGTAACCGGGCGCATTCGCGATCCCGAAATCGTCACGGCGCGCGCGCTGGCGCCGTTGCCGAAATTGCTCGATCTGACAGCGCCCTGGCTGCAAGACGGCGCGCGGGCGCTGTTCCATAAAGGACGTGGATATGCGTCCGAGATCGAAGATAGTCATGCAAAATGGACATTCGATCTGGTAAGACATGAAAGCCGGATCGACGCAGAGTCCGTTATTCTCGACATAACCAATCTGCGGCCGCGGCCGGCATAAACGTTTCCGATTTCGAGGATTTTCGCATGGCGGACACATGCCGCGTGATCACGATAGCGAATCAGAAGGGCGGCGTGGGCAAGACGACCACGGCGATCAATCTGGCGACGGCGCTGGCGGCCATCGGCGAACGGGTGCTGATCGTCGACCTCGATCCTCAGGGGAATGCCTCTACCGGCCTCGGCATCGACCGGGAAGACCGGGAAATTTCCTCCTATGACGTGCTTCTGGGCGATTGCGACGCGATCGAGGCTGCGATCCCGACGGCTGTCCCCAATCTCTCGATCGTGCCGTCGACCATGGACCTGCTCGGCGTGGAGATGGAAATCTCCGGCGCGGAGGATCGTGTCTTTCGCCTGCGCAAGGCGCTGAGCCGGGTCGCGTCCCGGTTCTCCTACGTTCTGGTTGATTGCCCGCCATCGCTCAATCTGCTGACGCTGAACGCGATGGCGGCGGCGCATTCGATCCTCGTGCCGCTGCAGACGGAGTTTTTCGCGCTGGAAGGTCTCAGCCAGCTCCTGAATACGGTCGAGCAGGTTCGGCGTTCGATCAATCCGTCGCTCGAGATCCAGGGTATCGTGCTGACCATGTTCGACAAGCGCAACAACCTGGCGCTTCAGGTGGTCGAGGATGTCCGGTCGCATCTTGGCGACAAGGTTTACCAGACGGTGATCCCGCGCAATGTGCGGGTTTCGGAAGCGCCCTCGCATGGCAAGCCGGCGATCCTCTACGATCTGCAATGCGCGGGCAGCCAAGCCTACCTGCAACTGGCCTCCGAAGTGATCAGGCGCGAGCGGCAGCTGGCGGCAGCGTGACCTGAATCCTCCAGAACGATTCGAAGACGAAACAAACGGTAACGACATGGCAGACGACGCTTCCCGCAAACGACTTGGCCGCGGCCTTGCGGCGCTGATCGGCGAAATGGATCAGCCGGTGGAGCAGGTTTCACAGCCTCAACCTGCGGATCGCAAGCTGCCGATCGAGTTCGTCGTCCGCAATCCGAACAATCCGCGCCGGGACTTTGCCGAAGAGGATCTGGCCGATCTCGCGGCCTCGATTCGCGAACATGGGATAATCCAGCCTATCGTTGTCAGGCCGAAGCGCGATTCGTCTGGTGTATACGAGCTTATCGCAGGCGAGCGGCGCTGGCGCGCCGCCCAGCGGGCCGGTCTTGCCGACCTGCCGGTCATTATCCGCGATGTCGATGACAAGATCGCCCTCGAATTGGCGATTATCGAGAACGTCCAGCGCGCCGACCTCAATCCGATCGAGGAAGCGGCCGGCTATCAGAAGCTGATGGACGAATATGACTATACGCAGGCGGATCTTGGCGATGTGATCGGCAAGAGCCGAAGCCACGTCGCCAATACGCTCCGGTTATTGAAATTGCCGGCCACAGTCCAGACGATGGTCGGCGACGGTTCCCTGTCCGCGGGGCATGCGCGCACCCTGGTCACGGCCGCCGACCCGGACGGTCTGGCGAGGCGGATCGTCAGCGAGGGCTTGTCGGTACGCCAGGCCGAAGCGCTGGCTCAATCCGATGAGGGGAGCTCGGGACGGAAGGCTTCGAGCCGCGCGCCTGTGGAAAAGGACGCGGATACGCTGGCGCTGGAGAAACTGCTAACGGATCAGCTCGGGCTTCGCGTCGAGATAACCCACGGCAATAGCGGCGGTGAATTACGCGTGAAATACCGGACACTCGATCAGCTCGATTCCCTTTGCCATCGCCTTCAGGGCGTCTGAGATAAAAAAATAATTTGCCGGCTAACGGCGTCGCGCGCTCTGGATGGTGATCGCGAGCAGGGCCGTTCGGGCGACGGGTACCGTGAGCGCGGCATTCATGCGGCTCTCAAGCACGCAATCCTGCAATCTGCGCAAGGCATGACGGATGCCCTGGCTTGTCCAGCGGGTCAGGGCGAGTTCCACCGTCTTGCGGCGCGCGAAAAATACCGGAGGCTTGGCCGAGGCGACTATGCCGGAGGCGGACTGTCCGCTTTTTTCCATCTCGGCCCGCAGAAGGTCCAGCTGCTGAAACTGGCGAATGGCCGCCGCCAGCAAGGGCTGCGGATTGGAGCCGGCGGAGATGAAGGCTTGCATGGCCTCGTCGAAATCGCCGAGCTTACCAGTGATGACGGCATCGACGACGTCGTCAAACGACGTGGAGGAGGCGTCGCCTATGCTGGCGCGCGCCATGTCGAGCGTGATCTCCTCCTCGCCATGCGCATAGAGAACCAACTTTTCGAGCTCACCGCGCGATGCGCGACGGTCGCCGCCTATATGATCCTGAATGTAGCGCCGCGCGTCGAGCGAGAGGCGTTGGCCCGTATCCGAGAAAGTGCTGTCGATGAGCGAACTGAGGGCGCCCGCATTATCCGCATAACAGGGTAGGGTGACACCGGTCGCCGATTTTTCGACGGCGGCGCGAAGCCCGGTTCCCTTTTTCAAGTCGCCGGCCTCGACGATCAGCTTCACGCCCGCGGGCGGATCCTTTAGTATTGTCTCGATATTCGCGGCGACATCCTTCTGGTTTCCGGCATTGCGGATCCAGATCAGCCGGTCGCCGCCGAACATCCCGACCGTATAGGCTTCGTCGATCAGTTTCACCGGGTCACCGGCGAGTTCATTGGCGTCGAGCTTGATCGTGGAGAAGCTGTCGGTCAGATCGACACCGGTGGACCTGGCAAGCACTTCGCCGCGTTCCGAGACAAGGCCGCGATCCGGTCCGTAGACAAGGTAAAGGGCCTTGCCCCTATCGGGGCTCTTCAGGAAGCGATCGACCTCACCGGCTTTCAATTCGCTCACGGGCGCGCTCCCGGGATCAGATGGCTCCCGCGCGCTTGAGATCGGCGGCGATCAGCGCGCGCAGGCGCTCCGCGGAATCGCGGGCCGCCCTGTTTTCGGCATCCCGCTCGGCCCGGATATTCGCAAATTCCTGGCCCGACACGTCATAGGAGGCCGTGGCCTTGACCCGGCGCTCGGAGAGAACCGTGTCGTCGGACGTGCGAACGAGCTTGTAATTCGTCGTCACCGTGACTTTCTCCGCCGTCGGCTCGTCTTCGTCGGTCGGATTGATGGTCAGGAGTTTCGTACTCGAGGTGGACACGTTCAGCTCGAGTTCGTAATCGGCGTTTCCCGGCTGGCCTGAGCCGCCATTCAACAGGAAAATCAAATGGTTACGCAGCTGTTGACCGACGCGATCCTTGACTTCCGGGATATGGATCGGGGCCAGCGCGGCGGGTGAAGAGACACCCGGAGACCCGGTCGGCGCATAAAGCGGCTGAACCGTGCAGCCGACGGCCAGCAGGCTTGAAAGGGCAGCGATGGCGAAATGCGCGCCGAGTGTTCTCATGAGAATCCGGCTCCCTCCTGGATCAAGCGACAATGTTCACGATGCGGTTCGGAACCACAATGACTTTTTTCGGACTTGCTCCGTCAAGATGGTGGATGACGAACTCGGCCGCCAGCGCCGATTGCTCGACGCTGTCCTTGTCGGCATCCTTGGCGACGGTAATCTCGCCACGGCGTTTGCCGTTGATTTGCACGGGCAGGGTGACCGTATCCTCGGTCACGAGCGCGGGATCGAAGACCGGCCAGGACGTCTCGGCGACCATTTTCTCATAACCGAGGGCCTGCCAGCATTCTTCCGCCAGATGCGGCATGACCGGCGCGATCAGGTGAACGAGGATCGACAGCGCTTCATGCGCCGCGGCCTTGTCGGCGTCCGAGCCGGCGGCGGCCTTTTCGACCGCTGGCGCGATCTGGTTGACCAGCTCGTGAACGCGGGCGATGGCGCGGTTGAAGCCGAGTTTCTCGAAATCGTCGCCGACGGCTTTCAGCGCCTTGTGCGCGGCCTTGCGCATGGCAAGGGCGTCTTCCCCGGCGCCGGCAGTTTCGCCCGGAGCGATATTGGCGGCCGCGCCAGAGACGACGCGCCAGATGCGTTGCACGAAACGGTGCGCGCCTTCCGCGCCGCGATCGCTCCATTCGACATCGCGGTCGGGCGGAGAATCGGAGAGCATGAACCAGCGCGCCGTGTCGGCGCCGTAGCTCTGGGTGATTTCCTCCGGTCCGATCGTGTTCTTCTTCGATTTCGACATCTTTTCGAGGGAGCCGATTTCGGCTTCCTCGCCCGTCTCGATGACGACGGCGCGGCGCTTGCCGGCGGACTCCTCGAGCCGGATCTCGGATGGGGCGTGCCACTGTCCCTTGGTCCCGGAACCGGTCCGATAGGTCTCGTGGACCACCATGCCCTGGGTGAACAGGCCCTTGAAGGGTTCCGCGAGGTCGAGATGACCGGTCTCGCGCATGGCGCGGGTGAAGAAGCGCGAATAGAGCAGGTGCAGGATCGCGTGCTCGATGCCGCCGATATACTGGTCGACGGGAAGCCAGTCGTTAGCCGCCTCAGGATCGGTCGGCTCATCGGCTTTCGGCGCGGTGAAACGGGCGAAATACCACGAGGAATCGACGAATGTGTCCATCGTGTCGGTTTCGCGTTTCGCGGGCTTTCCGCAGGTGGGGCAAGCGACGTCACGCCAGGTCGGATGACGGTCGAGCGGATTTCCCGGCTTTTCGAAGTCGATATCGTCGGGCAGTTTCACCGGCAGGTCCGCTTTCGGCACGGGGACGACGCCGCATTCCTCGCAATGGATCACCGGGATCGGACAGCCCCAATAGCGCTGGCGCGAAATGCCCCAGTCGCGCAAGCGGAACTGTACCTTGCGCGCCGCCTGCGGCCGGTCGCACATGGTTACGGCTTCCAGCCGGTTGGCGACCTCCTCGAAGGCGGCGTCCGGCGTCATGCCGTCGAGAAAGCGCGAATTGATCATCACGCCGTCATCGACATAGGCCTCCTCGGTGACCTGGAAGGTCGCGGCGTCAGCGTCGGCCGGCATCACCACGGGGATGACCGGCAGGCCGTATTTGTTGGCGAAATCGAGGTCACGCTGGTCGCCCGACGGACAGCCGAAAATGGCGCCCGTGCCGTAGTCCATCAGGACGAAATTGGCGACATAGACCGGCAGCGTCCAGTCCGGATCGAAGGGATGAACGACGCGGATGCCGGTGTCGAAACCCTTCTTCTCAGCCGTTTCCAATTCTGCGACGGACGTGCCGTGCCGGCGGCACTCCTCGCAGAAGGCGGCAAGGTCCGGATTGGAGGCCGCGGCCTTTTTGGCCAGCGGATGATCGGCGGCGATCGCCATGAAGGAGGCGCCGAAGAGCGTATCCGGACGGGTCGTGTAGACTTCCAGTTCGCTCTCGCCTTCCGGCGCCGTATCGGCGACCAGCTCCCAGCGCAGCTGCAGGCCTTCCGAGCGGCCGATCCAGTTGCGTTGCATGACGCGCACCTTCTCGGGCCACTCGGTGAGCGTATCGAGCGAATCGAGCAGATCCTGGCTGAACTTGGTGATGCGGAAGAACCACTGGGTCAGTTCGCGCTGTTCGACCAGTGCGCCAGAGCGCCAGCCGCGGCCGTCGATGACCTGCTCGTTGGCGAGCACGGTCATGTCTTCGGGGTCCCAGTTCACCTTGGACTGTTTGCGGTAGACGAGATCCTTTTCGAGGAAATCGACGAACAGCATTTGCTGGCGGTGGTAGTAGTCGACGTCGCAGGTGGCGAATTCGCGGGACCAGTCAATCGACAGGCCCATCAGCTTGAGCTGCTCGCGCATCGTGTCGATATTGTCGTAGGTCCATTTGCCGGGATGGACCTTGTTCTGCATGGCGGCGTTCTCGGCGGGCATGCCGAAGGCGTCCCAGCCCATCGGGTGCAGGACGTTGTAGCCGAGCGCGCGCCGGTGCCGCGCGACCACGTCGCCCATCGTGTAATTGCGCGTATGGCCGATATGGATGCGCCCGGACGGGTAGGGGAACATCTCCAGGACGTAGTATTTCGGCCGCGGATCCGAATTGTCGGTCTCGAAGAGCTTCGCCTCCGACCAGGCCTTCTGCCATTTCGGTTCAGCTTCGCGGGGATTGTAACGTTCGGTTGCCATGCGGGTGGAACTCTTGAATTCTGCGCAGCGGCGTGCAGTTTGCGCCGCAAAATCAAATCAACGGTCTCATGCCGATAAAAGGGCAGGCCGTCAACAACCGGCCGGTCTCCGCGGCCGGGCAGCATGCCGGAGGCAGGAATGTCGGCAGTCGACGGGTTGAATGACGTGCGCAGCCGCATCGCGGCGGCGGCAAGGGAAGCGGGACGCGCCGAGAGCGATGTCGAGCTGATCGCCGTTTCCAAGACTTTCGAGGCCGAGGCCATCCGGCCGGTGCTCGATGCGGGCCAGCGCGTGTTCGGCGAAAACCGCGTCCAGGAGGCCCAGGGCAAATGGCCGGGGCTGAAACAGGACTATGCGGATACGGAGTTGCACCTGATCGGGCCGCTGCAGTCGAACAAGACGAAGGAAGCGGTCGCGCTGTTCGATGTCATCCAGACGGTCGACCGCGAGAAGATCGCGCGCAGCATCGCCAGCGAGATGGAGAAGCAGGGCAAGTCGGTCCGGCTTTATGTCGAGGTCAATACGGGCATGGAGGAACAGAAGGCGGGCATCGCGCCGGACGACTGCGCGGATTTTCTGCGTTTTTGCCGCGAAGAGCTCGGCCTTTCGATCGAGGGTTTGATGTGCATCCCGCCCTTCGAGGAGAATCCGGGTCCGCATTTCGCCTTGCTGCGCAAGCTGGCCGGGGAGAACGGAATCGCGAAGCTGTCGATGGGCATGTCCGGCGATTTCGAAACGGCGATCGGCTTCAGCGCGACCAGCGTTCGTGTCGGGACCGCGATCTTCGGAGCGCGGTAAAATTCAGCGTGTTTTGAAATAAAATCGCAACTGACTTTCCGTCATGAATCGGGCATTGTCCCGCGCGGGGCGATCGAGCACTTTGCGTCCGGAGGTCACGGAATGAAATTGAGATTGGCGAAACTGGCGCTTCTTGCGGCAATCGCGACAAGTTTGTTCGCCGGTGCGGCACAGGCGGCACAGTGTGGCAACAATGCAGGCGGTTTCGAGCGCTGGAAGGCGCAATTCGCATCGGAAGCGAAGGCGAACGGAATCGGAAATCGCGGATTGAAGGCGCTGGCGGGAACGAGCTACGCGACCAAGACGATCTATGCCGACCGCAACCAGAAAAGCTTCAAATACAGCCTGCAGAAGTTCATGCAGATTCGCGGCTCCAACGCGATCATTTCGCAGGGCAAGAGCCGGAAGCGGGCGAATGCGAAGTTCTTCGCGGCGATCGAGCGCAAATATGGCGTGCCTGCCGGCCCGTTGCTCGCCATTCACGGCATGGAGACGGGTTTCGGCCGCTTCATGGGTAATGCGAATGTGGTGTCGGCGATCGCGACGCTGGCCTATGACTGCCGGCGCAGCGCATTCTTCACCGAGCATCTCTATGCGGCCTTGCAGCTGGTCGACCGCGGCGTCCTGTCGTCGAGCACGCGCGGCGCCATGCATGGCGAGGTGGGCCATACGCAATTCCTGCCGGGCAGCGTTCTGCGCTATGGCGTCGATGGTGACGGCAACCGCCGCGTCGATCTGGCCGGCTCGCAATGGGACGCGCTTGCGTCGACGGCGAATTTCCTGCGTGCGCATGGCTGGCGGCGTGGCGCCGGTTACCAGCCGGGCCAGCCGAATTTTCGCGCCATCCAGGGCTGGAATGCCGCCGGCGTTTACCAGAAGGCGATCGCCATCATGGCCGCGGAAATCGACAAGTAGCGGTTCCGCTTGACGGACAAAGAAAAACCCGCGCCGAAAGCGCGGGTTTTTTCATTTCATCGAAAGCTTTTCAGAAGGCTCAGCCTTCCTTCGGCTCCAGAACCTGACGGCCGCGATACATGCCGGTCTTCAGGTCGATATGGTGCGGACGGCGCAGTTCGCCGGAATTCTTGTCCTCGACATAGGACGGATTTTTCAGTGCGTCAGCCGAACGGCGCATGCCGCGCTTCGAGCGGGTCACTTTTCGCTTCGGAACAGCCATTTTCAGTCTCCAGTTTCATCGGGCGAGCCAGCCTGCTGACCGGTCCCGGTCTGCATATGCCCGACATGTGCATGAAAAGATTGCGCGCCTATACACGCTCATTGGCGTCTTGACCAGACTCGCCGCAAAAATTTGTTCCAGCCTAGTAAAGGCAGCCAATATAGCCGCCCGACTGCGCTGCGCGTCCCTGAATCACATTGGCGAGACGGTTGACACGGGGTCCGGGATTGACCGGATCGCGGAGATAGGGGTTCGGAAGCGTAACGGCAAGCAGTGCGGCCTGGCGGGCGGTCAGCTCCGAGGCCGGGCGGCCGAAATAGGTCCAGCTCGCGGCTTCCACGCCGTAAATGCCGTCGCCCCATTCGGCGATGTTCAGATAGATCTCCATGACGCGTTGCTTCGGCAGGACAAGATCGATCCAAAGCGCCAGCGGGATTTCGATGCCCTTGCGCAGGAAGGAGCGGCTTGGCCACAGGAACAGGTTCTTGGCCGTCTGCATGGTGATGGTCGATGCGCCGCGGGTCGCCTCGCCGTCGAGCGCGTCGTCGATGACGGCGTTGAGGGCTGTCCAGTCGACGCCGTTATGCGAACAATATTGGCCGTCTTCGGAGACCATCACGGACTGGACGAGCACGGGAGCGATCGCTTCGAATTCGACCCAGTCGCGCTCCCAGTGCTGCAGCGTCGCCATGTCGCGCAATATGAGCGTGGACCAGGGATGGGTGAATTCGGCGCGGTAAAGAACCGTCAGGGCGGGCGGCAGGATGATCAGGACGCCCAGGGCGATGGCGAGCCGGCGCAGCCAGCGCAAGGCGGTCCGGCGCCAGCGTTTGGCGGCAGCCTTGCCGCCGCCACCTGACTTGGCCGAGTTTCCCTTCGCGGATTTGCCCTTGGGAGCCAATGCGTCGACTGCCGGTTGGCGGCCCGGACCGTCCGGGCGCGATGACCGGCAATTCCTAGGCAAATCGTTCCGCCGCCGCAACTGCGATAAGCCAGTCCGCGTGATCGGACTTGACCGGACGGCCCCGACCGGCCATCGGAAGGCATGACCGATGCCGCATTCATCGCCGCCTTGTCCGCCCGCGCCGCGCGGATCGAAATCTATCTCACCAAGGCGCTGCAAGGCGCGACGCTTGCCGGGGAGATCGAAAGACCGGCGCGGCTGATGGCCGCGATCCGCCACGGCGTCCTGAACGGCGGCAAGCGTTTCCGGCCATTCCTTGTGATCGAGACGGCCGGCCTGTTCGGCGCCGGCGAGGCGCAGGCGATGCCGGCGGCGGCGGCGCTTGAATGCGTCCATTGCTATTCGCTCATCCATGATGACCTGCCGGCGATGGATGATGACGATTTGCGGCGCGGCCAGCCGACCGTGCACAAGGCCTATGACGAGGCGGCCGCCATACTGGCCGGCGACAGCCTGCTCACCTTCGCCTTCGATCTGGTGACCGATCGCGGCAACGGTTTGGACGGGGACGCCCGGGCTGAGCTCGCCAACCGTCTTGCGCGCGCGGCCGGTCTCGGCGGCATGGCCGGCGGGCAGGCGCTCGATCTGGCGGCGGCGACCGCGCCGCCCGACGAGGATGGCGTTCGCATGCTGCAGGCGATGAAAACCGGCGCGCTGATCCGATTCGCCTGCGAGGCGGGAGCGATTCTCGGCAATGCGACCAGCGAAGATGTCGACCGCATGCGGATCTATGGGGAAACGATAGGTCTTGCCTTCCAGTTGGCCGACGACCTTCTGGACTTGACCCAGACCGCCGACCGGATGGGCAAGGCGACAGGCAAGGACGATGCGGCGGGCAAGGTGACCCTGGTCGGCTTGCGGGGTGCGGACTGGGCGAGAAAGGAACTCGACCGGCTGGTTGGCGAGGCGGAAACGTTGCTGGAACCCTTCGGGCCTTCCGGCGACACGCTGCGGGCGGCGGCGCGTTTTGTCGCCTACCGGCAATCCTGATATCGCCTCCGGGCAGTCAATGTCCCGAAAACAAAGGGGTCGATTCGGAAACGAATTGAATCAGTTGCGGACAACCACGCAGGATCCGCCGGCAAGGCGGAGCTTGTTGCACAGGTCGTTCGCCTCGCGCTTGTCCGATGCGCCGATCTGGACGACGTGCATCTGTTTCCGGCCAATCGTGCCGCGTTTGGCGAAAATGGCCGGTTCGACGTCTCCGATGATGCGGGCAAGTTTCACGCGCAGGCGTTCCCATTGCTTGACCGCTGCCGTCCGATTGAAATTTCCCGCCACCTGCACGCCCCATGGCGGAATGTCGGTGGAGGCATAGAGCGTCGCGGTCACCGGTTTCACCGGCAGGGCGCGGCAGGCTTCGTCGAAGGACTTTTCGGCATCGAGCGGCGGCTGTTCCTCGTCTTCCGTCGCTTCGCGGAACGTCTCGACCGGTTTGCCGAGGATGGTGAGGACATAGTCCTCGGTCTCGAAGGGCAGATAGCCGCCCTTTGCGAGCCAGCGTGTCACGCGTTCCTCGCCGGAATTGTAGGCCGCCGCGGCGAGGCCGAGATTGCCGAAATCCTCCCTGAGATCGGCGAGATAGGCGGCAGAGGCCGGGATCGCCTGTTCGGGATCGAAGGGATCGCGCAATTTCCGGCGCATGGCGGTTGCCGGCATGAATTGCGCGATGCCCTGCGCGCCGGCCGGCGAGACCGCATTGATCTTGAATCGGCTTTCCTTCCAGATCAGCCGGGCAAAATAGGGCTTTGGAAGGCCGTGCTCCTCGGCGGCGGCGGAGATCAGCCCACAGAGCGCGGCGGCGTCATAGGTTTTCTTGTCCGCATCCGGGTCGACGCGCTCGAATTCCATTTCGGGCGAAGCGCCATCGAGCTGGAGAGGCAGCACGACGCGGACGTCGTTCTCTTCGGCCGAGACCGGTTGAGCGAGAAAAGGCAGCGCAAGCACCGCCGCCAAAGTCCGGGCCGCAGCGATTATCGCCGCCCGCCCGAATTTCATTAGCCGGCTTTCCTTTGGGAGCTCTCGCCGAAACGCTGCTCGATATAGTCCGCCACCATTGCCTGGAAATCGGCGGCGATGTTGGCGCCGCGAAGCGTCGCCGCCTTCTTGCCGTCGATGAAGACCGGCGCAGCCGGCGTCTCGCCGGTGCCGGGCAGGGAGATGCCGATATCCGCGTGTTTCGATTCGCCCGGTCCGTTGACGATGCAGCCCATCACGGCGACCTTGAGTTCCTCGACGCCCGGATATTTATCGCGCCAGACCGGCATATGCTCCCGCAAATCTGCCTCGATTGTCTGGGCGAGTTCCTGGAAGACGGTCGAAGTGGTGCGGCCGCAGCCGGGGCATGCCGCAACGACGGGCAGGAACTGGCGGAAACCCATGGTCTGCAACAGTTCCTGCGCGACCTGCACCTCGCGGGTCCGGTCGCCGCCCGGTTCCGGCGTCAGCGAAATGCGGATCGTGTCGCCGATGCCCTGCTGCAGCAGGATTCCCATGGAGGCCGACGAGGCGACGATGCCCTTCGAGCCCATGCCCGCTTCGGTGAGGCCCAGATGCAGCGCATAGTCGGATCGTTTCGCCAGCTCGGTGTAGACGGCGACGAGATCCTGAACCTGGCTGACCTTGGCCGACAGGATGATCCGCGAACGGGGCAGGCCGACCTGTTCAGCAAGTTCGCCGGAAAGCAGCGCCGACTGGATGATCGCCTCGCGCGTCACCTGACGGGCGGTCAGGGGCGCGCCTGCCTCGTGGTTCTCGTCCATCAGCCTGGTCAGCAGTTCCTGGTCGAGCGACCCCCAGTTGACGCCGATCCGTACCGGCTTGTCATGCCGGATCGCGATTTCGACGATATCGGTGAACTGCCGGTCGCGCTTGTCGCGGAAGCCGACATTGCCCGGATTGATGCGGTACTTGGCGAGCGCCTCGGCGCAGGCCGGGTGATCGGCGAGCAGCTTGTGGCCGATATAATGGAAATCTCCGACCAGCGGCACGAAGATGCCGAGCCGTTCCAGCCTCTCGCGGATCTTCGGCACGGCGGCGGCGCTCTCGTCGCGGTCGACCGTGATGCGGACGATCTCGGAGCCGGCGCGGTACAGCGCCGCGACCTGCGCGACGGTGGAATCCACATCCGCCGTGTCGGTGTTGGTCATCGACTGGACGACGACGGGCGCCTCGCCTCCGACGATCACGCCGCCGACATCGACGCCGACAGTGCGGTGGCGGGGAAAGGGTTCGCTCAGATAGTGGCTCATCGCTGACAGGTCCGTGCCGTTGGCCGCTTCCATATCGTTTCGGGCATTTCCGCGCAATCGCGCGAAAGGTCTCAGAGGAAGGCCTTTTCCCAGTCGGCCTGGTTGAAGCCGGTGAGTACCGTCTTGCCGTCGGTGCCGACCGGGCGCTTGATCAGGCGCGGATCGGCGGCCATGGCCTCGATCTTCGCCGTATCGCTGGCGGTGATCGCCGCCTGCTCCTCGGGCGCCATCTTGCGAAAGGTTTGCGCCTTTTCGTTGAACACTGCGTCCATGCCGGCCGAATCGGCCCATGCCGCGATCCGTGCCTTCAGATCGGGCAGCCTGGCGAAATGCTCGTAATCGGGCCCAAGCCCCTTTGTCTCGGCCCATTCACGCGCCTTCTTGACCGTGGTGCAGCCCGGATAGCCGTAGATCCCGATCGTCATCCCTTTTCCTCGTCTTACAAAATCTTAATGCAACATGGCTGGCAGGAAACGCATTAGCCACTATGTTGCACTGCAACAACCAGGCCGATCCGGCCATGCAGCCGATCTAATCAAGCAATGGAGCAGGTCAATGACAAAACAAAGGACCGCCGTCATCACGGGATCGAATTCGGGCATCGGGCTCGGCATCGCGCATGCGCTGGCCGCCGAAGGGCACAATGTGGTCATCAACTCCTACACGGACAAGGACGAGGATCACGCGCTCGCCAAAGAGATTTCCAAACAGCACGGCAACGAGACGATCTATGTGCAGGCCGACATGTCGAAGGGCGAGGATTGCCGCGCCCTCGTCGCCAGGGCGGCGGACCGGTTCGGCCATGTCGACATTCTCGTCAACAATGCCGGCATCCAGCATGTGGCGGCGATCGAGGATTTCCCGCCCGATACCTGGGACCGGATCATCGCCATCAATATGAGCTCGTCCTTTCACACCACGGCGGCGGCCTTGCCGATGATGCGGGAAAACAAGTGGGGCCGGGTGGTCAACATCGCCTCCGCGCACGGGCTCACCGCCTCGCCCTACAAGTCCGCCTATGTGACCGCCAAGCATGGCGTCGTCGGCATGACCAAGGTCGTCGCGCTGGAAACGGCGGAGGATCCCATCACCTGCAACGCGATCTGCCCCGGCTATGTGCTGACGCCGCTGGTCGAGGCGCAAATCCCCGACACGATGGCGAAATACGGCATGGACCGGGATACGGTCGTGCGCGAGGTGCTGCTGGAGCGCCAGCCGTCGAAGCAGTTCGCGACCGTCGAGCAGATCGGCGGCACGGTCGTCTTCCTGTGCTCCGACCATGCCGAACAGATCACCGGCACGACGATCTCCGTCGATGGCGGCTGGACCGCTCTCTGACAGTCATGAAAGGCGTCCCCCGTGGCCCGACGCAATAAAACCATCAATCTCGCCCTGCAGGGCGGGGGATCGCATGGCGCTTTCTCCTGGGGCGTGCTCGACACGCTGCTGGAGGACGGACGGCTCGATTTCGAGGCGATCTCCGGAACGAGCGCGGGCGCCATGAACGCCGTGGTTCTGGCCGACGGCTGGGCCAGGGACGGCCGCGACGGCGCGCGCCAGGCCCTGCATGATTTCTGGCTGGCGGTCAGCAAGAAAGGCCGCTTCTCGCCGGTGCAGCGCACGCCGCTCGATGTGTTCTGGGGGAACTGGAGCCTCGACTATTCGCCGAGTTACCGGTTCTTCGACCTGATGTCGCGGGTGTTTTCGCCCTATGACACCAACCCGCTCGGGATCAATCCGCTGCGCGACGTGGTCGAAAAGCAGATCGATTTCGACCGGGTGAAGCATTGCGGCGCGATCAAGACCTTCGTCTCGGCGACCAATGTGTGGACGGGCAAGGTGCGGGTCTTCGGCCAGGAGGAACTGACGCCCGACGTGGTACTGGCCTCGGCCTGCCTGCCGACGATCTTCCAGGCGGTCGAAATCGACGGCGTGCCCTATTGGGATGGCGGCTTCGGCGGCAATCCGGCGCTGTTTCCGTTCTTCTACGAAACCGAGACGCAGGATTGCCTGCTGGTGCAGATCAATCCGATCGAGACCGACAAGACGCCGCGTTCGGCCATCGAGATCCAGGACCGGATGAACGAGATCACCTTCAATTCGGCGCTCCTGCGGGAATTTCGCGCGATCGAGTTCGTGCGCCGGCTGATCGCCGACGGCCGGCTGGACGGCACGAGCTACAAGGCGATCCGCATGCACCGTGTCGCCGCCGACGCGGTCGTGAGCGATCTGACCGCATCCTCGAAAGCCAATGCGGAATGGACTTTTCTCGAATATCTCAAAGAGATGGGCCGGGCGGCTGCGGCGGACTTCCTGGAGCAGAATTTCGAGACGATCGGCAAGCGGTCCACTCTCGATCTCACGGAGGAAGTCGCCCCCAACCTCCTGCCACATACGCTGGACAAGCCGATCGGACGCCGCATGCGGGACGCGATGGAACGGATGAAGCCCAAGAGGCAGGGAGCTTAGGGGTTAGCTGTTTTTCATGCCGGCGGTCAGTGCGCCATTGACGAAGGCCACGAGACGCCGCACGTCGCCCTCGATCGGTTCCCCGCGCAGATATTTGCCCTTCATGCCTTCCATCGCCTGCATCACGATGGTGGCGACGCTGCGGGCGTCCGCGCCTGTCGAATGAAGCGCGATCTCGCCCTTGTTCGCCGCATCGGAAATGCCGGCGGCAATCGCTTCGATCATCTGGTCGCACCATTGCGCCTCGATGTCGCTGGCGATCTCCTCGTTCACACCCATCAGCTCGGCGCCATGTGGCGTCGCGTCGATCTTGCGGTGAACCGCCAGGATCGACTGGTCGATCGAATCGTAGAGCCTTTCCTCGAACGGCTTGTCGCTGTCGAAAGCCTTGCGCGCCGTATGGCCGAGAACTTCGAGCAGCCCCATCGACGCGGCGCGGAAAATCTCGGTCTTGTTCCTGAAAACCTGGTAGAGCGCCGGCCGGGACATGCCCGCCGCGCGCGCGATGTCGTCCATCGATGTCTTTCGGAAGCCATAGTTGATGAAAACATCGAAAGCCGCGGCAATGATCGTGCCGCGCTTGTCCGGGGTGGTTTGGAACATCATCTCTTGACGATATGACATTATTCGTTATTTTGTCAATTTGTCAGGACGGGTATCCGGTGGAAGCCGGCGCTGTGCTCCCCTTATGAACACGGAACCGCCATGCAGCTCACAATCAATGGTGACACGATCGATCTCGACGTCGATCCCGCGATGCCGCTTTTGTGGGCCCTGCGCGACGTTGCCGGGCTGAAGGGCACGAAATTCGGTTGCGGCGTGGCGAGTTGCGGCGCCTGCATGGTCATTATCGACGGTGCGGCGACCTTTTCCTGCGTGACCGCCGTCGGCGACGTCGAAGGCGAAATCCGTACGATCGAGGGTCTGGCGACAGACGGTGTGCTTCATCCCGTCCAGCAGGCCTGGATCGACGAACAGGCGCCGCAATGCGGCTATTGCCAGTCCGGCCAGATCATGGCCGCCGTGGCCCTGCTCGAGGAAAATCCGCAGCCGAGCGATGACGACATCGATTCGGCGATGTCCGGCAATCTGTGCCGATGCGGAACCTATTCGCGGATTCGCGCCGCCATCAAGCGCGCCGCCTCGGCGATGCCGCTTCCGGCCGACGAGCCGGCCGCCAGCGAGACGTGAGGCGATGGGCAAGATACTTCGCCGCACATTCCTGATCGGGACCGGCCTCGTCGCGGGCGGGCTCGCCGTCGGCTATTATGCCGCCAGCCGGCCGCGCCCCAATCCGCTCGAAGCCGTACTCGGCGCGGGCGAAGAGACCTTCAATCCCTATGTGAAGGTCGGTGCGGACGGAAAAATCACGGTTATCGCGCCGCGCGCCGAGATGGGCCAGGGCGTCCACACCACGCTTGCCGCGCTGGTCGCCGAGGAACTCGGTGTGCCGCTTGGCGCCGTGTCCGTCGAGCAGGGGCCGACATCGCCCGCCTATTACAATCTGGCGGTGCTCGAACAGGGCGGTCCCTATTCGGAACTCAGCAACTCGCTCTTCGCCGAAACGATGCGCAAGGCGACGCGCGCGTTCGGACCGCTTGCCGGGATGCAGATCACGGGCTCGTCCACCTCGACCCGCGACGCCTATGAAAAGATGCGGCATGCGGGAGCGGTGGCGCGAATCCTGCTGCTCACCGCGGCCCAGGAGCGGCTTGCAACGCCAGCCGCGAGGCTGCAATTCGATGGCCCCGAAATCGTCGCGCCGAGCGGACGGCGTGTGAGCATCGCGTCGATAGCCGCCGAAGCGGCCGCCCAGCCCGTTCCCGACGAGATCGCCTTGAAGGATCCGGCCGATTGGACGGTGCTCGGGAAAACACAGCAGCGCGTCGATCTGCTCGGGAAAGTCACCGGCGCCGCGGAATTCGGTATCGATGTTGATTTGCCGGACATGCTTTACGGCACGGTCCTGATGAATCCGAAGCTCGGCGGCGGCATCGAGACGGCAAGCACGTCATTCGCCGAAGCCGTGCCGGGGGTCGTCAAGATCGTCCGGCTGGAAACGCAGACCGGTTCGGGCTTTGGTATCATTGCCGAGAACACATGGGCGGCTTTCCAGGCGGCCGAGGCGATCGAGGTCGAATGGGGCGATGCGCCCTACCCGTCGGATACGGAATCGATCATGCGGGTCTTCCGCGACACGATCGACGGCCCGTGGAAGGGATCGGCCTGGCGCGACGATGGCGACGTCGATTTCGCATTCGGCGACGCGCCGCCGGATTCGATCTTCGAGGCCGACTATGAAGTGCCGTTCCTCGCCCATGGCACCATGGAGCCGATGAACGCCACCGCGCAATTCGAAGATGGAAAGCTGACGGTCTGGGCGCCGACCCAGGCGCCGACGCTGATCCAGATGATTCTCGCCAGCGCCATCGGGATCGACAGCGACGCGGTGACGATCCATTCGACCTATCTTGGCGGCGGATTCGGCCGCAGGTCCGAACCCGATTTCGTGCTCTACGCGGCGGAACTGGCGAAGGAAGCCGGCGGGCGGCCCGTCAAGGTGACCTGGACACGCGAAGAGGACATGACGCATGACGTCTACCGGCCGGCGGCGGCGGCGCGCTTGCGTGTCCGCATGGATGTCAACGGCATGCCGGACGCCGTCGATATGCGCATCGCGACGCCGTCGATCCTGAAAAGCATCGGCAAGCGGATGTTTCCCTCGCTGCCGGTCTTCGGGCCGGAGCGGTTGCTGACCGAAGGCGCCTTCGACCAGCCCTATTCGATCCCGAATTACCGCGTCGCCGGCATCGAGATCGACATGCCGATACCCGTCGGCTTCTGGCGCTCGGTCGGATATTCCTACAACGGCTTCTTCCATGAATGTTTCATGGACGAGATCGCCGAACGGGCCGGACGCGACCCGATCGATCTGCGGCAGCAATTGATGGCCGATTATCCGCTCGCCGTGGCGGTGATGGAGAAACTGCGCGACATCTCCAATTGGGACCGGCCGTTGCGCAGCGGCAAGGCGAAGGGCGTCGCCTTCACGATGAGCTTCGGATCCTGGGTCGGCGAAGTCGTCCAGGTCGCCGAGACATCGGACGGCATTTCCGTCGAGAAGGTCTGGGCGGTGGCCGAGGTCGGCCGGGCGCTCGACCCGGGTATTGTCCGCGCGCAGATCGAATCCGGCATCGTCTTCGGCCTGTCGGCGGCGATCGGCGAGGAAATCACCTTCAGCGGCGGCAAGGTCGATCAGCAGAATTTTTACGACTTCGATGCCATGCGTATCGACCGGTGCCCGAAATTCGAGATCGAGATCCTGGAAAATTCAGAAACCCTTGGCGGTGTTGGAGAAATCGGAACGCCGCCAGCCGCCCCCGCTCTTGCCAATGCGGTCCGTTCCCTGACCGGAAAACGCGTCCGCAGCCTGCCTCTTTCCCGGGAGGTCGAATTCGCCTGATCGATTGTCGATTGCGTTTTGCTCCTCGTTATGTGGCATTCCGACAACAATCGATTTCGTAAATGTTCGAAAACGACCAGTAATTCGGTCGGAAATATTGAATAGGAACTGATTGCGGCCACTTGACTCCCGTTTGAGCCGCATGCCGTTCCAGACGTTTAAGAGACGACGATGAAAGCTAACCGCTATCTGGCCATTCTTGTTTTCCTGGGTTCGGCCGCCTGGATCGCCACAGGCGAATTCTCCTCCGTCGGCAGCGCCGCGAATGCGGAATCCGCGACGCCTGCCGCCGAAACCGCCGCACCGGAAGATGCCGGAGAGGATGCGAAGCCGCTGCAGACGGTGGGCGTCGCCGTCATTCCGCAATTGCAGCATGCGCGTTCGGTAAAGATTTCGGGTGTCACCAAGGCGGACAAGGTCACGACTTTGACCGCGCGCGCGGGCGGCATTATCGGCGAGTTGCTGATCAAGCAGGGCGCGGCCGTGAAGGAAGGCGACGTGATCGCGCGTATCGCGCCGGAAGGCCGCGACGCCGCGCTGCGATCCGCCGAACAGGCGCTCGAACAGGCCAAGGCGCAGACCGAGGCGACGATGCGGCTGGTCGACAAGGGCACATTGGCGAAATTGCAGGGCGATGCGGCGCAGTCGGCGCTGAAGGCGGCCGAAAGCCAGGTGGAAGCGGCGCAAGCCGAAGTCGACAAGCTGGATGTCGTGGCGCCGTATGACGGTGTGATCGACGTGGTCGATGTCGAAGAGGGCGCCGCCGTTTCAAGCGGCACCGCCGTTGCGACGCTGATAGCGCTCGATCCGATCATCGGTGTGGGCGAGGTCAATGAGAGCGATCTCGACGTGGTCGATGTTGGCGAAAACGCTGAGCTGCGGCTGATCACCGGCGAGACCGTGACAGGGACCGTGCGCTATGTCAGCCGTTCGGCCCAGGCCGCGACGCGCACCTACACGGTCGAAGTCGAGGTTCCCAACGCCGATCTGGCGATCTCCGCCGGAATGACCACGGAAGTCATCCTGCGCGGCGATCCCGTTTTGGCGACGCCGGTTCCGCGCTCGGTCGTGGCGTTGAACGATAATGGCGAGCTGGGTGTCCGCTCGGTCAATGACGACGACATCGTCGAGTTCCATCCGATCGATATCGTCGACGATTCGACGGGCGCGCTGATCCTCGGCGGCATCCCGCAGGGTGCCCGGGTGATCGTGGCCGGCCAGAATTTCGTCGGCGACGGCGTCAAGGTCAATCCGGTCGAGGCCGATGCCGACACCGTGCGTAAACTGGTCGAGGAAGCGACCGCGGGAGCAAGCTGAAAATGATGGGTTTCCTCGGCATTGCGGTCAAGAATGCGCGGCTGACGATCACCGCGCTGCTGTTCTTTCTGGTCGCCGGCGCACTGGCCTATATCAATATCCCCAAGGAGGCCGAGCCCGACGTCCAGGTCGGCGTGGTCTATGTCAGCCTGCATCTCCAGGGCATTTCGCCCGAGGATGCCGAACGGCTGCTGATCCGGCCGGTCGAGACGCAGATCAAGAACCTCAAGGGCATCGATACGTTCACCTCCAACGCCTATCAGGGCGGCGGCAATGTGATCATCGAGTTCGAGCCGGACGCGGATATGTCGACCGCGCTCGAAGATGTGCGCTCCAAGGTGGACGACGCCAAGCGGGAGTTTCCCGACGGCACCGACGAGCCCTCGGTCAACGAGGTCAATATCTCGGAATTCCCGATCCTCGTCGTGACGCTGTCCGGCGATGCTCCGGAACGCGTGCTGACGCGCGCCGCCAAGGAACTGCGCGACCAGATCGAGGAGGTCGGCGGCGTTCTCGAAGCCAATCTCCAGGGTTCGCGCGACGAGATGGTCGAGGTCATCATCGATCCGGTGAAGCTGTCCTCCTACAATCTGCAGCTCGATCAGCTGATCGGCGGCGTGGCGGCCAACAACCAGTTGGTCGCCGCCGGCACGCTGCAGGGCGAGGAAGGCAAATATGCCGTCAAGGTGCCGGCGCTGATCGAGACGGTCGAGGATATAGCCAACCTGCCGATCGCCGCCTCCGGCAACGCGGTCGTGCGGGCGCGCGATCTCGCCGATATCCGCTCGACCTTCGAAGACGCGACCTCCATCGCGCGATTGGACGGCAAGCCGGCCATCGCCATCGAAGTGTCGAAACGGTCCGGCTCGAACCTGATCGAGACGATCGACGCGGTGAAGGCGGTATCGGAGGAGTTCAAGTCGGTGCTGCCCGCCGGTGTCGACGTCTCCTACAGCCAGGACAAGTCGACGGACATCCGCACCCTTCTCGAGGATCTGCAGAATTCGGTGCTGACGGCGGTGATCCTCGTTTTCATCGTCATCCTCTATTTCCTCGGCATCCGGTCCTCGATCCTGATCGGCCTCGCCATTCCGACGTCGTTCCTGATGGGCATTCTCGCCCTGTCGGTCGCGGGTTTCACGGTCAATATCGTGGTCCTGTTCAGCCTGATCCTCGCCGTGGGCATGCTTGTCGACGACGCGATCATCGTGACGGAATATGCCGAGCGGCGGATGACCGAGGGCATGCCGTCCGGTCCGGCATTCGCGGAAGCGGCGCGGCGCATGTTCGGGCCGGTCGTCGTCGCCACCGCGACGCGCATCGCGGCCTTTTCGCCGCTGCTGTTCTGGCCCGGCATCATGGGCGAATTTATGGGTTACCTGCCGCTGACCCTGATCTTCACGCTGACGGCGTCGATCCTCTATGCGCTGTTCTTCGCGCCGACGCTCGGCTCGATCTTCGGCAAGGCGCATGTCGAGGAACGCAAACCCGACGGTCTCTACATGGCCGTGGTCAAGAAGGCGGTGCGTTTCCCGGGCCTGACGCTGGGTATCGTCTCGGCGCTGATGGTCGTGATCGTCGTCGCATTCGGCAAATACAATAGCGGCGTCGAGCTGTTCCCGAATGTCGAGCCGGAATACGGGCTCGTCTATGTCCATGCCCGGGGCAACCTTTCGCTCGACGAGCAGGACGCCGCGGTGCGCCAAGTCGAACAGCGCATGCTGTCGTGGCCGGGTATCGAAACCGTCTATACCCGGGTCGGCGCGTCGACGGGCGGCGGCGGCTTCGGCGGTTCGGTCGACGAGGACGTGATCGGCACCATCCAGTACGAATTCGTCGACTGGCGCGAACGCAAGAATGCAAGCGAGATCCTGACCGACCTGCGCGGCGCGTTGCACGGCATGCCCGGCATCGAGGCGGAAGTGTCGGTGCCGGAAGCGGGCCCGCCGCAGGGCAAGCCGATCCAGGTCGAATTGTCGGCCGACGATCCGGAAGGGCTCGACGAGGCCGCCGCTACGGTCGCCAATTACCTGAGAACGATCCCCGAGGTCATCGATCTTTCGGACGGGTTGCCGCCGCCGTCGATCGACTGGGAACTGGAGGTCAACCGGACCGAGGCGGCCAAATACGGCATCGGTCCCGGCTCCGTCGGCACGGTCGTGCAGCTCGTGACCACCGGTTTGAAACTCTCCGACTATCGTCCGGCGGGAGCCGACGACGCGGTCGATATCCGGTTGCGCCTGCCCGAGGATCGCCGCACGCTGTCGACGCTCGACCAGTTGCGCATCGAGACCGCGCAGGGCGCGGTGCCGCTGTCGAACTTCGTGACGCGCGAGCCTGCGCGGAGCCTCGGCACGCTGAAGCGGATCGACGGTACGCGCACCATCACCGTGCAGTCGAACCTGGTGGAAGGCGTGCAGGACGCCGAATATCAGGCGATGGTCGCCAATGCGCTCCCGGATCTCGGCCTGCCTGAGAATGTCCGCTGGAAGCTCGGCGGCTCGAATGAAGAAAGCCAGGAGGCCTCCGCCTTCCTCGGACAGGCATTCGGCGTCGCCATCTTCCTGATCTTCGCGCTGCTGCTCGCCCAGTTCAACCGGTTCACCTATGTGTTCCTGGTGCTGACGGCGGTGGTCATGTCGACGGTGGGCGTGCTGCTTGGACTGCTGATCATGCAGATGCCCTTCGTCATCGTGATGACGGCGGTGGGCACCATCGCGCTGGCCGGTGTGGTGGTGAACAACAACATCGTGCTGATCGACACCTATGTGCATCTGCGTTCGGAGGGCTGGGACAAGCTCGAGGCCGTGCTCGAAACCTGCCGCGAGCGCGTGCGTCCGGTCATGCTGACGGCCGTGACCGCCATTCTCGGCGTGTTGCCGATCGCCTTCGGCGTCAATCTCGCCATCCTCAGCCACGAGGTGACGATCGGCGCGCCGTCGACGCAATGGTGGATCGCCCTGTCGAGCGCCATCGTCTTCGGTCTTGCCTTCTCGACCATGCTGACGCTGGTGGTGACGCCGGCCGCGCTGATGGTGTTCACCCGCGACAATGCCTGGATCGCCGATGAGCGCAGCCTGCTCGCCAAGCTGTTCCGCCGCAAGAAAAAAGCCGTGGCGGAACAGGTTTCCGACACGGACGATACTTCGAAGGAGCAGGAATCCTTCGAAAATGTCCGGGAATTCCCGAAAGCCGCGGAATAGGGCGAAACAAACAGACGAAACGGGCCGGCGACGATCTCGCCGGCCTTTTTCTTTGCCGGGATGTCAGGACAGGCGGACGAGCTCGTCGCGCATGCGCTGCGGATCGTCGATGAGGTCATCGAGTTCCGCATGGGTTTTCTTCCAAATGGGGTAGGCCGCGAGGAGCAATTCCTCGCCCTTTTCCGTCAGCCTCAGCCGGCGGCTGCGCTTGTCAGACAGGTCGGGCTCGATCGAGACCAATTCGCGCCGTTCGAGCGGTTTCAGGTTGGCCGTAAGCGTCGTCCGGTCGAGCGCCAGCAGCTCGGCGACATCGCCCATTTTCGGCGCTTCCGGCCGGTTCAGCGACATCAGCAGCGAATATTGCCCGTTGGTCAGGCCAAGCGGGCGGAAGGCTTCGTCGAAACGGCGCGCGACGGCGCGCGCGGCGCGCTGAAGATGCAGGCACACGCATGTGTCGCGCACTTCCAGCGTCGACGGATAGGGAAATTTGCTCTGGCCGGACATGCGCTGATTGTATTGATATCAACATAATGATCCAGAGCGCGCGACGGCGATGCACAATTTGTCGCGGGCACTATCAAGAATGGAGAAGGCCGGGAGGTTTCCCTCCCGGCCCTATCGTTTCAAGAAAGGCGGATCAGGCGGCCTTTTTCTTTGGCTCGATCAGGTGCCGGTTGACCAGAAGTTCGGCGATCTGGACCGTATTCAGCGCGGCGCCCTTGCGCAGATTGTCGGAGACTATCCACAGGTTGAGGCCGTTCTCGACCGTCGCGTCCTCGCGAATGCGGCTGATATAGGTCGCGTCCTCGCCAGCGCTCTCATAGGGCGTGGCGTAGCCGCCGTCCTCGTGCTTGTCGATGACGAGGCAGCCCGGCGCCTCGCGCAGGATATCGCGCGCCTCGTCGGCGGTAATCGGCTTTTCGAACTCGATATTCACCGCCTCGGAATGGCCGATGAAGACGGGCACGCGCACGGCCGTGCAGGTGACCTTGATCTTCGGGTCGAGCATCTTCTTGGTCTCGGCCAGCACCTTCCATTCCTCCTTCGTGTAGCCGTCCTCCATGAAGACGTCGATATGGGGGATGACGTTGAAGGCGATGCGCTTCGTGAACTTCTTGTTCTCGATCGGGTCGGAGACGAAGACGGCGCGGGTCTGCGAGAACAGTTCGTCCATGCCTTCCTTGCCGGCGCCGGAGACCGACTGGTAGGTCGATACGACGATGCGCTTGATGGTCGCCGCGTCATGCAGCGGCTTCAGCGCGACGACGAGCTGGGCGGTCGAGCAGTTCGGATTGGCGATGATGTTGCGCTTGGTGAAGCCTTCGACCGCGTCGGCATTGACCTCGGGCACGATCAGCGGAACGTCTGAGTCGTAACGCCAGGCCGAGGAGTTGTCGATCACGACGCAGCCCTTGGCGGCGATCTTCGGCGACCATTCCTTCGAGACATTGCCGCCGGCCGACATCAGGCAGATGTCGCAGTCGGAGAAATCGTAATTCTCGAGCGCCTGGACCTTGAGCGTCTTGTCGCCATAGGTCACTTCCTGGCCGATGGACCGGCGCGAGGCGAGCGGCACGACAGTGTCGGCCGGGAAACCGCGCTCGGCGAGAATTTCCAGCATTTCGCGACCGACATTGCCGGTTGCGCCTGCGATGGCGATAGTGAAGCCCATGGCCTTCTTCCTGCTCCTCTCTCCCCGTCGCTTGGCAAGCACCACTCATCCCGCCCCCGGGAGAGTGAGGGGCGGAGCGGTTACATCGTCTTCGTGGTTTTCGACGTCGTGGTGCTCATGGTGGCCGCCTTTTGATCCAGGACTGTGCGAAAGTCAACATCGCCGGCGCGCATGCCGCGGCTAGCCTCGCCCCGATCCGCCGAATCCGGCGTAACGAGGAGAGACAAGATGCGTTTCATTTTCAAGATCGCGGCGATAGCCGCCATGCTGGCCGGTACAGCCGGCGTCGCCCATGCCGACACGATCCGCTGCCCGCTCGATCAGGCGCGGCGGACCATTACCGACCCTCTGCCGGGCGGCTGGTGGACGACCCCGATGGTCAACCGCCTGACCGAGACGAAGGTTCGGAATATCGGCGGGAAGCCGGCGCTTCTCTGCATCTACGGCGCGTCCGGCAGCGTGCAGCGCGAGGCGCCCGCCGGCCAGGTCTGCCGGGCGGTTTCCGGCGGGTTCAACTGTCAGGCGGCAGGCGGCGGCGGTCCGCGCACGGCAGCCACCGGAGGCCTCGATATTCCGCAGACTTACATGTTCGATCTCGACCGCGGGGGCGTCACCCAGGCGGGCGCCGATTTCTGGTTCCAGGCGGAGACGGCATCGCTGCTCTACCTGGTGCCGCGCAACGGCGCGCGGATCGGCGTAGGCAATCGCTCGAACAGGGGCGCGGCGGGCTGCGCCGCGGCGCGGTTCACGACGGATCGTGTCTCCCTGCGCGATATCCCGGTCGGTTCCTATGTCTGCGTGAAGACCAATGAGGGCCGCATTTCGCAATTCCGGGTCAACGGAATATCGGGCGGCTCACCGAAGACGCTGTCGATCGGTTTCACGACCTGGCAATAGTCCGCATTGTCCGGAGCTGGCGGCGGAGGCGGGGGTCACCCTGTCTCGCCGCGGCCCCTGATGTTGGCCGATCAGGCTATAGAGCCTGGTTTCTCGCGACCGGCCGCAAGCCGTTCGAGGCTTGCCGTATCGAAGCGCAGCGACACTTTGTGGCGCTGGATTGCCGCGCCCTCGCGTTCGTAGAAGCGAATTCCGGCGTCGTTTCCGGTCGCGGTCGTCAGGTCGATGCGTTCGATATTTTCGGCGAGACAGAATTCGGCGAGGAAGGCGAGCAGTTCATGGCCGACGCCAAGGCTTCGCATGTCGGCGGAAACGTACAGCTCTTTCAAGTAGAGCGCGGCGGAAAGCCCCATGGCAGGCGGAGTGACCGCGACGCTCGCATATCCCGCCGCGGCATCGTTCGCCAGCGCAATGGCGAAGAGCGCATGGCCCGGCTTCGCTTCGAGCCAGCCGGCGACGGCGGCTTCCATCGCGGCGGTTATCGCCGGCTCTTCGCCATAGTGGCGCTTTGTCTGTTCGACGAGGCCGGCGATCGCGGCGCGATCGCCGGTTTCCGCCCAACGGACGGTGATGGCGTCATGCGCCGGCATAGGCCTTGAGCACGGCGTCGCCCATCTCGGAGGTCGAGACCCGGGTGCAGCCGTCCGACATGATGTCGCCGGTGCGCAGGCCGGAATCGAGCACGTCGGAAATCGCCTTTTCCAGCCGGTCCGCCTCGGGAACCATGTTGAAGGAATAGCGCAGGCACATGGCGAAGGAGGCGATCATGGCGATCGGATTGGCGATGCCCTGCCCGGCGATGTCCGGCGCGGAGCCGTGCACCGGCTCGTAAAGCGCCTTGCGCTTGCCGGTCAACGCGTCCGGCGCGCCGAGCGAGGCCGAGGGCAGCATGCCGAGCGAGCCCGTCAGCATCGCGGCGACGTCGGAGAGCATGTCGCCGAAGAGGTTGTCGGTGACGATCACGTCGAACTGCTTCGGCCAGCGCACCAGCTGCATGCCGCCGGCGTCGGCGAGCATGTGGGTCAGTTCGACATCCTCGTATTTCGCCTTGTGGGTGTCGGCGACGACTTCCTTCCACAATACGCCCGATTTCATGACGTTGTGTTTTTCCATCGAGCAGACCTTGTTGGAGCGCGTGCGCGCCAGCTCGAAGGCGACGCCGGCGATGCGCTCGATCTCGAACGTGTCGTAAACCTGCGTGTCGATGCCGCGTTTCTGGCCGTTGCCGAGATCGATGATCTCCTTCGGCTCGCCAAAATAGACGCCGCCGGTCAGTTCGCGCACGATGAGGATGTCGAGGCCTTCGACGACCTCCGGCTTCAGCGAGGACGAGGCGGCCAGCGCCTTGTAGCAGATGGCCGGCCTCAGATTGGCGAAGAGCGACATGTCCTTGCGAAGCCGCAGCAATCCGGCCTCGGGGCGCACTTCATAGGGCACGCTGTCCCAATTCGGACCGCCGACGGCGCCGAACAGGACCGCGTCGGCCGCCATCGCCTTTTCCATGTCCTCTTCGGAGATCGCCTGGCCGTGGGCGTCATAGGCCGATCCGCCGACGAGGCCTTCATCGGTGACGAAACCCGCCTTCTCGTGCTCGTTCATGTGGCCGATCAGCTTGCGGACTTCGGCCATCGCTTCCGGGCCGATACCATCGCCGGGAAGCAGGAAAAGGGAACGCGTGGTCATGGATGGGATTCCGTTCGGTTGAAATGTCGGTTGTCGGCATAGAGGCAGCCGGGCCGCATTTCAACTGCCTGACGGGCGGTTCGATTGTCCGGGCGTTTCTCCGGCGCCGGATTTGCGCAGGCTTTCGCGCGCCCTGAGCATAGCCGGGCCGCCGCGCAGGTCGGCAACGGCGCGATCTGCGGCCAATGCGGAAAGTGTTGCACTGTTGACCGGTTCCGCGACGACGCCACCGAAACGAGCTTCGCTGACGACGATATCGCGACCGTCTATCAGGCACAGTACGCTTCGCGATCCCTGGTCATCGGTTTCCGGGTCGTCCTGGTAAAACCATCTCAAGCCGCCTGACGGGGAGACATTGCCGAAGCCGAGTAATCGGCCTTCGCCGTCGCATGAGCGAGCCAGACAGGTATCGCAGAAGTGCCATGGATAGCGTTGGGAAAACGCCCTTGGCGTCCCGCAACCGGGACAGTGATGGTCCGGCGGCGGAGCTTTCATGGTCAGGCGCCCCGCTTCAAGGCCGTGACTTCGATCTCGATCTTCATTTCCGGGCGAATGAGGCCGGCGACGACCATGGTCGCGGCGGGGCGAATGCCGGCGAAGTAGCGGCCGAGGACCGGAAAGGCGATATCGGCAAAGGCGGCGTCGGTGACGGTATATTGCGCGCGGACGATATCGGCCCGCGCGAAACCGGCTTCGACAAGCGCCGCGTCGATGGTGGCGAGCGCATTTTCGGTTTGCGCGGCGACGTCGTCCGGCATGGTCATCGTCGCGTAGTCGTAACCGGTCGTACCGGAGACAAAGCACCAGTCTCCCTGGACAAGCGCCCGCGAATAGCCGGCGGTTTCCTCGAAGGGCGAGCCGGTCGAGATCAGGCGGCGTTCGCTCATTGCGCGGCCTCCGCCATGTCGGCGTCGCCGCCTTGCCGGTCCAGAAGATAGTCGACGATGCGGCGCATGGAATCGCCAACCTGCTCGCATTCCTCCGGGGTGGACAGCGACATGATGCCGTCGACGATCGCGGCCTGGACGGCGATCGCCTTCGCCGCAAGCGCCCTGCCCTCCTCGGTCAGGAAAAGCCGCAAGGCGCGCTTGTCGTCCGGGTCGGAGCGGCGTTCCACCAGGCCGCGCTTTTCCATCTGCGGCAGCAGCATCGTCATGTTGGAGCGGCCGACGAACAGTTTGCGCGCCAGATCCTGCTGGCTCATGCCGGGGTGACGCACGAGGTTCACCATGACGTCAAGATGCGGGGTTTTCAGGTCGAGCGGCTTCAATTGCCGGGCCAGTTCCTGCTGAACCAGGTGGCAGGCGCGGGCAACGGCGACCCAGTTTCGGAATCGCGGACTGCTCCACATGGAGGTGTCCAAAGAGTCATCTTGAATTTTGTTCATGTTTGTACTATTCTGTTCAAGATTGAACATAAGAGGCCTGAGCCGATGATGCATGCAGGACAGCAAATTGCAAAGGGGGTGATCGGCCGGGCGGGAACGCGCTGGCCGAAAACCACGGCCGACATGGCGTTTCGCGTCTTTACGCGCATTCCCCGGCCGCGCCGTCCCAAACCGAACCACGGCATGCCGGATCATCTGCGCCCGATCACGCTGCAAACCGCCGGCGGCCCGGTGGCGACATGGTCGCTTCCGTCTGCCGCGCCGGCCGGCAGGAAAGCCCTGCTGGTGCATGGCTGGAATTCGCAATCGCGCCACATGCTTTCGCTGGCCAGGGCGCTGAACGACGCCGGCATCGATGTCGTCCTGCTCGATCTTCCGGGTCACGGCGCTTCGTCGGGCCGCCACCTGCATCTCGGCAAGGGGATCGAGGCGATCGACGCCGCGTGGCGGCATCATGGGCCCTTCGACGCCTTTGTCGGCCATTCCTTCGGCGGCGCGGTGGCGCTCAATGCGGCTCTCGGCACCTCGATGTGCGTTCCGGCGCGCCGCCCGGACAAGCTTGTGCTGATTGCCGCACCAAACTCCCTGCCGGCGATTTTCCGCGGCTTCGGCCGGACGGTCGGTCTGCCCGCTCCGGCGCAGACGGCGCTCGAGCGCAAGGTGCTGACGCTGCTCGGCCAGTCGCTCGACCTGATGGTCGCGTCCGAACAGCTGAAGAGCTATGGCCGGCCGGTCCTCGTACTGCATGACATGGACGACCGCGACGTGCTTTACGCCGATGCGCTGCGCATGGCCCGGGCGGGCAGCCATGTCGAATTGTTCACGACCAGCGGCCTCGGCCATCGCCGGCTTCTCAAGAGCGCGGAGATCCATGCGGCGATCCGCGATCATATCGCCGGCCCGCCACTGGCGGCGCAGGAGCCCGCCCCCTATCCGCGGATCCTGATCGGCGAAGGCGCCTGATCAGAAAGCCTTGAAGGCGACCACGGCATTGGATCCGCCAAAGGCGAAGGCATTCGACATCGCCACCGAAACGGGCCGTTCGCGCGCGACATTCGGCGTCACGTCGAGATCGCATTCCGGGTCGGGTTCGTTGTAATTCATGGTCGGCGGCACGACGCCGTCGCGGATGGCATGGATGCAGGCCAGCGCCTCGATGGCGCTCGACGCGCCGAGGCAATGGGCGTGCATCGACTTCGTCGACGAGACCGAGAGCTTGTCGGCGTGCGCGCCGAAGACGTCCCGGATCGCCCTTGTCTCCGTCTTGTCATTGCCCATCGTCGCCGTGCCGTGCGCATTGATGTAATCGACTTCGGACGGGTCGAGCCCCGCATCGGCAAGGCAGCTTCGCATGGCGGAGGCTGGTCCCTCGACGGTCGGAGCGACGATGTCGCTGGCGTCGCCCGACATCCCGGCGCCGACAAGTTCGGCGAGGATCGGTGCGCCGCGCCGCTCGGCGCTTTCCAGCGTTTCCAGCACGACCGCCCCGGAGCCTTCGCCGAGGACGAGGCCGTCACGGTCCGCCGAGAAAGGCCGGCAAGCGGTCTTTGCAAGAATGCGCATGACTTCCCAAGCCCTGATGACGCCGAAGGTCAACGGCGTGTCGCTGCCGCCGGCGACGATGGCGTCCGCGCGTCCGAGCCGCAGCAGGTCGAGCGCGCTGGCGATGGCGTGATTGCCCGATGCACAGGCCGAGGTGACGCCGAAGACCGGTCCCTTCAGCTTGTGGATCATGCTGACATGCACCGCCGCGGAGGACGGCATCGCCTTTGGCACCGAAAAGATTTCGGGGCGTTTCTTCGCCGAGAAATGCAGGGCGTCATAGCCCTGCTCGACGGCGTCGTTTCCATAGATGCCGACGCCGATGACGGTCCCGAGGCGCATTGGCGGCCGGTCGTCGACCTTGTCCAGCCCGGCCTGGGCGAGCGCTTCGCCGGCGGTTATGGCCGCGAGCAGGCCGAACCGGCTCATCGACGTCAGGGCGCGTTTCTCGAAATTGTGCTCGGGAATTTCGGCGATCTGGCCGGCGACCGCGGTCTTTACATCCGGCATGCCGGGTACATTCAGCGGCCCCACGCCGCACATGCCCCGGCGCATCGACTCCCAGTTTTCGGCGGCATTCTTGCCAAGGCAGGAGAGGCCGCCCACGCCGGTGACCACCACGCGCGGTGTCGACATTTACTTTTCCTTGGCGATCAGCGCGGTTACCGAATTCGCGATATCCTGGATGGTCTTGAGATTTTCCCAGGCCGTTGCCGTGTTCATGTCGATCTCGACATCGAATTCGTCCTCGAGGTCGAAGATGATCTCTGCAAGGTCGAGCGATTCGATCTCGATGGAGGAGAGCTCGGTCTCGGGCTTGATGTTTTCGGGGTCGATACCGGTCTTCTCCGAAATGATTTCGACCGTCTTGTCGAGTACCGAAGTTGTCATTGAGCAGCTCTCGTTACGCGGTGGCAGGTGCGGCCGGAATGGCTTCCGTCTCTTTTGCGACAAAGAAAATCATGATGTCAATCTCGCGAGGCCACGCGGCCCGGCGTTCAGAAGGCGCCGAGACGTTTCGCGACGTCGCGCGCGGCGGGAGGCCAGTTGGCGAGATCGGGCCAGCGGGCGACCTCCGTTCCGCGCATCTGGGCGAACCAGGCCGCCTTGCGATCAAAGTCGACGACGAGCAGGGAATCGGCGCCGCCGCAATTGTGCGGAACGCAGCCCGTGCCCGCAAAAAGACCGTCGCCGACCTCCTGCATTTCCGACGCGACGCGGAGGCCGGTCGCATATTCCTCCAGTTCGTCGCCGAGAGCGGCGGTCGCCTGGGCGAGGAAGGCCTCGTTATAGAAATAGTCCAGCGGATGAATGGCGGGATCGGCGGCGAGATCGGCCCAGGCCGTGTCCGGTTCCGGCGCGAACCGCAATGTCCCGGCCATCGAGAAACCGTCTTCCGGCGTCCAGCTCTCGACCGGAAGCTCCTCTCCCGGGCCGACCCATGGAACGAAGACGATCCGGTAGTCGGAGACGGCCGGCGCCGGCCAGCCGCAATCGCCGGGCAGCTTGTCGGTCTGCAGATCGCCATTGGCGTCTTTCCAGACCATCAGCGTGTTGGCGCCGCAGGCATTGCCGCCCGGTCCGACCGAGATCAGCGCGACATCCGTGCCGCCGACATTGGCGATCCGGTCGAAAAAGACCATGTAGTCGCGTCCGATTTCGCGTCCGTCAAAGGTGATCACCTTTTCGTAGTCGGCATTTTCCTCGATGCGGATCGTGCCGCCGGCGAAGGAAACGTCCTCGGCCTGGGCATAGGATGGCGAGGCCCCGGCAAGGCCCAGAAGAAGCGCGCAAGCGAAGCGTTTCACCATCCAGATTCTCCCCTCTCGGACGATTGGCCAAACCTATTCTAGCCGCGATGCGGGCCGCAAAGAAAGCGGCCGGAGCGTCGAAGACGTCCGGCCGTTGCAGGCTGTCGATGAATGCGCCGGTCAGGCCCAGGGGCGGTTTTCGGCGAGGCCCGCTTCGTAGGTGTCGATCTTCGCCGATCGGGCGAGCGTCAGGCCGATATCGTCGAGACCGTTCAGCAGGCAGTGTTTCTTGAACGCGTCGATGTCGAACTTGATCGTGCCGCCGTCGGGGCCGCGGATTTCCTGCTCTTCGAGATCGACCGTCAGCGTCGCATTGGAGCCGCGTTCCGCGTCGTCCATCAGCTTGTCGAGGTCTTCCGGACTGACAACGATCGGCAAGATGCCGTTCTTGAAGCAGTTATTGTAGAAAATGTCCGCGAACGAGGTGGAGATCACGCAGCGAATGCCGAAGTCGAGCAGCGCCCAAGGCGCATGTTCGCGCGACGAGCCGCAGCCGAAATTGTCGCCGGCGACGAGGATCTTCGCGTCGCGATAGGCCGGCTGGTTCAGCACGAAATCCGGGTTCTCGCTGCCGTCCTGGTTGAAGCGCATTTCGGAGAACAGGCCCTTGCCGAGGCCGGTGCGCTTGATCGTCTTCAAATAGTCCTTGGGAATGATCATGTCGGTATCGACATTGACGATCTTCAGGGGGGCGGCGACGCCCGTCAGCGTGGTGAACTTGTCCATGATTCCAAACCGGTTAGCTGTTTTACCGGCTGATCTACCATCTGCGGTTATAGAGTCAAAGCATTCTAACGCTCAAATTGCTGGATCAACGCATCATTCATCCTGAGTTGCTCGTCGACTCTTCCTGTAGCGGCTTCGATGTTCAGAAGCTCCGATCGCGATTCGTCGAGGGACCGCGTGATTGCCTCGAGGGCGTCTCGCGAGAGGCCAGGCGAAACCGTGCTGGTCGTGCTTCCATTGGTTACGCTCTCCCGAATCAACGTTTCGACCGCCGACAAACCTTCACGCAAACTGGCAATGGCATCGCCATTGGCCTTGATAGCATCGTTCAACTTTTCGGTCGTCTGGTTGAGGTTAGTGACGATTTCGAAGCCGTCCTTTCCCAGTGACGCTTTCGATATCAACGGTATGGCTGCCAGAATTCCACCGAGAAAAATGACCGCCAGTCCGCTCCAAGCAAAGGTGCGAGAAAACAACATGCGGAGCACACCAGCGAGGCAAACAATTACGCCGAGAGTGACGGCGACAGGTACGTAGTTTGCGGCGATTATTGCGAGAAAATCTTCCATGGAGTTCTCTCCGACCGAAATTCTTAGCTTATATTATCGCAAACTCAATAAAAGGTCTATTTGTATTGACCCGATCGGGCGACAAGGCGGTGCAGTCGGTCGAGCGGTATTCGCCGAAGACGATCCGCTCGGCCAGTGCCTCGCCGGCCGCGGGCGCTTGCTGAACGCCATGGCCGGAAAAGCCGGTGATCGCGTAGAGCCGGTCCAGACCGGGCACCGGACCGATCAGCGCATTGCGGTCGAAGGGATTGTAGTCGTAATGCCCGGCCCAAGCGGAGTGCAGCTTGATCGCTTCGAAAGCGGGAATGCGCGCGGCCAGCAACGGCCAGATGCGATCCTCGAACAGGCGCCAGTCCGGCTCGAAATCATCGGGATCGGCGGGCCCGTCCGCTTCGGCAGCCGGCGATATGCCTGTGATGTAGCCGTCGCCCTCCGGCCGGACATAAAGACCCGACGGATCGACGGTTAGCGGCATATCGGCGAAGCGCTCCATCGCATGAAAGAAGAAAACGCTGCGCTTGCGCGGTTCGGTCGGCAGATCGACGCCTGCCAGGCGCGCGATCGCGCCGGAGGAGGGGCCGGCCGCGATGACGATGGCGCCGCAGCGCCATTGCGTGCCATCGGCAAGGCGCAAGCCCGTGACCCTGCCGTTTTCCGTCTCGATTCCGGCGACCTCGCCCTGAACCATGGCGACCTTGCCGTTTTCCCTGAGGCGGCGCCGGAAAGCCGCCAGCAGGGCCATGGCATCGAACCATCCCTCATTGGAAAGCCCGAGCGAACCGGCGGCGACGCCGTCGGTTGCGAGCCAGGAAAACCGTTCTTTCAAGCCGGCCGGATCGAGCAGGGCGACATCCGCGCCGCATTGCTTCTGTACTGCGTGATTGGCCGCAAGCGCCGCGCGTCCGGCCTCGCTCGCCAGCAGCAGATAGCCGTTTTCGCGAAAGCCGATATCTGTTTCGGCACCGAAATGCTCTGAGGCGTTGCGGAGAAAATCCAGCGTCCGCATCGACAGGGCGATGTTTTCGGCCCGCGAGAATTGTTGCCTGATGCCCGAGGCCGACAAGGCGGTGGCGGCCCGGGAAAAGCCGATGTCGCGCTCGAAAAGCGTGATGTTGCCGTCGAAACCGAGCCGGGCGAGATGCCAGGCCGTCGCAGCGCCCGACAGGGCCCCGCCGATGATCGCGATACTAGTTCGAGGCACCTGAGAGTGTTTTCCTTTTACGGAAGCCGGCGTTCAGTGAAATTCTCCAAACCAGGGCGGTTCACGAGTCGGCAAATACGGCCACTCTCGCGGGTTTTTGAGACGCTTCCTGGCATTTTCGGCCTCTTCTTCGGTCAGAATTATAGCTGAAAGGTCAGTACCGCCATTAAGTGCGAACAGCTTAACACCACTGCCCGACAGTTGTCGGTTGAGCGCATCGAAGAGCGCAAAAGTTGCGTAACCCCAAAGGTTGTCACTCAGCACGTCTTGGGGTTCGTAAATAACGTAATGCTGGTCGAGTAATCGAACCGAATAGCGATCGCCCCCTTCGCCGATGAATTGCTCCATTTTCGCAGGGTTCGGAATATATTTCTCTAACTCTCTTGAAATCCGTTCATAGGCTTCGACCATTCCGCCTTCAGCGAGCTCTTCGGCGTCGAGATCTATCGCTTGACTATAATCGAGGATTTCGGTGCCCCTTGCTTCGCCAACCAGAATGAGACCCGTCAGCAATCGGGCGACAATGGATAATACCTTCATCGATTAGCAGCCTCGCAAGGAGAGGATAGGAACGGCGTTTCAATGAATTCTGTACGGTCAGTTCTCCAGAATGCTTGCAAGAAACTCAACCTTATTGTCAAACACGGCCATGACCAGCCGTCCGCTCCGCCCACGCCGCTCCGTCCTCTATGTGCCCGCCGCCAATGAAAAGGCGGTGGCGAAATCGGAGACGCTTGCCTGCGACGCGGTGATCTACGATCTGGAGGACGCCGTCGCGCCCGCCGCCAAGGACGAGGCGCGCGAGCGGCTGCGCGACCATTTCAAGGCGCATCGCGACAGCCGGCATGAGCGCATCATCCGCATCAACGCGCTTTCGAGCGAGTTCGGACCCGAGGACTTCCTTGCCGCCCGCGCCTGCAAGCCGGATGCGATCCTGGTCCCGAAAGTGGACGTGCCGCGCGACATCGGCGATGTCGCCGACATGCTGGCCGAGACGGACGCGGCCGACACGATCCGGCTCTGGGCGATGATGGAGACCCCGAAGGCGATCCTTAACGCGGCGAAGATCGCCGAATGGGGCGAAACACCGGGTTCGCGGCTCGATTGCCTCGTCATCGGCGCCAACGATCTCGCCAAGGATCTGCGCCTGCCAGGCCCCGGGCGGGCGGAGCTCATGCCGCTGATGATGGAGCTGATCGTCGCGGCGCGCGCTTTCGGCCTCGATATCGTCGACGCCGTGTTCAACGCGTTTCGCGACGAGGAGGGGTTTGCCGCCGAATGCCGGCAAGCCGCCGCGATGGGCTTCGACGGAAAGACGCTGATCCACCCGATCCAGATCGAGGGCGCCAATGCGGCCTTCGGCGTTTCCGCGGAACGCGAGGCGGTCGCGGCGGCGATCGTCGCGGCCTTCGACAAGCCGGAAAACCGCGATGCCGGCGTCATCGGGCTTGACGGGCGCATGGTCGAGCGCTTGCATCTTGAGGAGGCGCGCCGCACGCTGGCGCTTGCCGCGCTGCAGCGCGGCGATTGAGAGGACAGGATATTCATGCAGCTTTATCGCCTGCTGACCGGACCGGACGATTCCACCTTCTGCCACAAGGTGACCGCGGCGCTGAACAAGGGCTGGTCGCTGCACGGTTCGCCGACCTATACCTTCGATCTGGAAACGCACGCGTTGCGCTGCGCGCAGGCGGTGGTGAAAACCGTCGAAGGCAAGGATTACGACCCCGCCATGAAACTCGGCGAACAGTAGGCCGAGCCATCCGGATCGCGGCGCTCATCCCCGTCCTGCCGGCCCTGATCCTGCCGGCTTTTTTCCCGTCATCCGCCATGGCCCAGCCGCGCTGCGGCCTGTCGCTGGTTCTGGCGCTCGACGTGTCCTCCAGCGTCGACGAAGGTGAATTCGACCTGCAGATGCAAGGGCTTGCGGGTGCTTTGCGCGATCCGGAGATCGTGCAGGCGATCGTCGGGTCCGGCGGCATCCAGGTCATGGCCTTCGAATGGAGCGGCCGCTTCCAGCAGGTCGAGGTCGCGCCGTGGAGCTACCTGTCCACGGAAGCGGACGTGCTCGCCTTTGCCGGCGTGATCGCCGGCCACCGACGCGGCTTCGACGATTTCCCGACGGCGCTCGGCTATGCGCTCGGCCACGCGGCCACCCGCCTTTCCGGCGCGCCGCTGAACTGTGCGCGCAAGGTGGTCGACATGTCGGGAGACGGCATCACCAATGAAGGCTTCGGGCCGGCGGAAGCCTATGACGCCTTCGATTTCGACGGCGTCACCGTCAACGGGCTGGTCATCGAGGGCGAATACCCGGATCCGGTCATCTATTACCGCGAACAGGTGATCCGCGGTCCGGGTGCCTTTATCGAGATCGCCCGCGATTTTTCCGACTACGAGGACGCGATGCGGCGCAAATTGCTGCGCGAGATCAACGGCGCGGCGCTATCGATGGTGAGGTGATAAGTCAGCTAGAGTGTAGTTTTTCGCTTCCTTATTCCATAATTCCAAATAAGCTGGATTTATATCTTTATTTTAATAATTAATTAATTATGATATCCCTCTTCTAAGGGAGGGGATGATGAAAATTAACATTGCAAATTCTTTGTGTGTATGTGGCTTTGCTCTCTTGGTGTCAGGGTGTTCAGAGACGGAGAATTTTCAAAAATACAGATATGGACCATCACCGATATTAAGGCAGAGCGATGTTCAAGCCTCTGTACTTAGCCAGCAAAAAATCATGGCCTTGTTCGAACAATCGGTTTCTACCGGAAATTATTACGACGTAACAATTTCCGGATTTAATTTTGTCGATGAAGAGTGCGACAAATATCTGCGAGCGCTGTTTGTATTGGATAAGTCGGGCGACAGGATAAAGTCGGGGATCAGTTCGGCGGGGACGCTTACCAACGCGATTTTGGGAGCTACATCCACGCCGGCGAACACTATAGTTGTTGTTGCTCAAGCATTTGGAATTGCTGCTGAATTTTCCGGCGTTATTAAGGATAGCTATCTGTACAATGCTGAACCACGAGTGATTTTCAGCGTGGTGGAAAAGCTACAGGGTGCTTATAGGAAACAGACTGCCAGCGATCGGTATGAGATTAACTCTCGGGCTACTTCCTATCATAGGATTAGGGGCTATCTGAGGTTGTGTTCGGCTCCGACAATCGAAGCGAAGATCAACGAGGCCTTGGCTGCTTCGTCAGCGGACACAAACTCGAGAACCGGCACGCAGTTCCTAGCGCCGGGGGACGCTACGTTGGCTCAGGGTGGTAGGAAGCAGTAATCCGGATTATTCCGCCGCTTCCTCGATGCGCTCCATGTCGGAGTCCGACAGGCCGAAATGGTGGCCGAGTTCGTGGATCAGCACATGGGTGATGATGTCGCCGAGCGACTCCTCGTTCTCGGACCAGTAGTCGAGAATGGCGCGGCGGTAGAGCGTGATGCGGTTGGCCTCCTCGCCGGTGCCAGGATTCCAGCGCTCGGCGATGCCGCGGCCCTCGAACAGGCCGAGCAGGTCGAAGGGCGTCTCCAGCCCGAGGTCGTCGCTGATCTCCTCGGTCGGGAAGTCGGCGATGACGATCTGCACGTCGCCGGTCAGGCTGCGGAATTCAGGCGGCAGATGCGAATAGGCCGTCAGCGCGATCGATTCGAGTGTCGCGAGGTCGGGCGAGAGCCGGGAGGCCCAGTCGCCGCTCTGGTCTGTGCGGTCCATGGTGTTTTCGTCGTTGTTTTCGGGCCCTCTATATAGTGTCTTTGCGGCAGGTGCGAGGGGGCGCGGCGCTGCGCGAATTTAGAGGAATAAATTCTTTTTCGCGCCTCTCTTGACTCTCCGGCAGTTTGCCGGAATCAATAGGAACATAACAAGAACATGACCGGAGGATGCAGGCGAAGCGCCTGCCTCCGGCGGATTTTGAAACAGGATCACGGGACGAACGCCATGGCGTCAGCACCACGCGCCGCGGCGCGGGCGACGCTTGTGTCGCTGCGCCGGCAGATCGCCGCAATCGAGAAGGTTGCCCCGGCGCGCGCCACTGGCGCGGCGGGCTGGTCCGGCGACCGCGAGGCCGAGCGGTCGGCCCTGCTCGTCACCGGCGCGGAACTTTTCGACCGGGAGCTTGGCGGCGGCGTCGCGCTGGCCGGCCTGACCGAGATCCATGCGCCCGAGGCGCGCGATGCGGGCCTGTCCGCCGGCTTTTTGGCCGGGCTCCTGTCGCTTGGCGCCGCGCCCGCCTTCCTGGCGCGCGACCCGGTTTTGTGGATCGCCGCCCCCGGCGTCTTTTCCGAGGCGGGCGTTCCGCATGGACGCGGGCTTGCCGCCCTCGGTCTCGATCCGGCGCGGATGCTGCTGGTCGAGCCGCGGACGCTCGCCGACGCGCTCTGGGTCGCCGAGGAAGCGGCGCGCACGCGCGGTCTTGCCGCCACCGTGCTGGAGATGCGCGGCAATGCGAAGGGTTTCGGCCTGCGCGAGACGCAGCGGCTGCAACGCCGCGCCCAGACCTCCGGGCGGCCGCTTTTTCTCCTGCGCCAGTCGGCGGACATCGAGGCGAGCGCCGCGCCGCTCAGGCTCGTCGTCGAGCCCGCACCATCCGCGCCGCTCGTCGTGCTGGAGGGCACGGCGCATGCGCGCGCGGTGCCGGGCGGGATCGGGCCGCCGGGCTTTGCGGTGACGATCGAGAAGAACAAGGCCGGTCCCGCCGGGCGGACCCATTTGCTGCACTGGAACAGCCATGAACGCTCCTTTTACGCCGAACAGTCCCGCCGCCGCCGCGCGCAACCTGCTGTCGCCGGAGATGTCACGGCCGCGGCCGCCGGAACGGTCGTCCGCTTCCCGTCCGGCGCAGCGCATCCTGGCGCTGGCATTTCCTTATCTGTCGACGGACCGGATCGCGCGGGGCCGGCATGGCAAGACATGGAGGCAGCAAAAGGTTGAAGCGCCGCCGCTGGTCACCGCGCACAAGGAAAAGAGCGCCATGCGCATCGCCGCCCTCGATGCGGTGGCCGAGGCGCGCGGCCTGAGGCGCGGACAGGGGCTGGCGGATGCGCGCGCCGCCCATCCCGATCTCGATATCGTGCCCGCCGATGTCGAGGCCGACCGCCGCCTGCTCATCGCGATCGCCGACTGGTGCGATCGCTATACGCCCCTGGTGGCGCTCGACGCGCCGGACGGGCTGTTTCTCGATATCACCGGCTGCGCGCATCTCTTCGGCGGCGAGCACCGGCTTCTCGCCGATCTGATGGCGCGGCTTTACGAACAGGGTTTCGCCGTGCAGGCCGCCGTCGCCGCGACGCCGGGCGCGGCCTGGGCGGCGGCGCGCTATTGCGAGGCGCCGCTTTGCATCGAAAAGGGCGCGGAGGCGCCCGTTCTCGCCCCTTTTTCGCTGGCCGCGCTCAGGCTTGACGGCGAAACGCTCGCCGGCCTCGCCAAAGTCGGGCTGAAAACAGTTAGCCAGCTCATCGATGCGCCGCGCGCGCCGCTGGCACGCCGTTTCGGGCGTCAATGCCTGCTGCGGCTCGACCAGGCGCTGGGCGCGGTCGAGGAAGCGATTTCGCCGCGCCTGCCGGTGCCCGCCCTGTCGGCGGAACGCCGGCTCGCCGAGCCGGTCGGCCGCACGGAGGATGTCGAGCAATTGCTGCTGGCGCTGGCGATGCGGCTGAAGCCCGGGCTGGAACGGCGCGGGGTCGGCGCGCGCGTCATGGAATATGCGCTGTTTCGCGTCGATGGCGCGGTCTACCGGCTCTGCGTCGGCGCGTCCCGTCCGGTGCGCGACCCCGAAACCGTCGTCAAATTGTTCCGCGAGCGGCTTGCCGCGGTCGGCGACGAGCTCGATGCCGGCTACGGGTTCGATCTCGTGCGCCTGTCGGTTCTGGCCGATGGCGCGATGGCGGACGGGCAGGGCGATTTCGCAGAGGCGGGAGAGGCCGGCGACCCGGATGTGGCGCTGCTGCTCGACCGCATCGCCGCGCGGCTCGGCGCCGGCGCTGTCATGGACGGGGAGTACCCGGTATCTCGGCCGATCGCGGTCGAAAGCCATGAGCCGGAGCGTGCGGAACTCCGCAGCCCGGCGACAGATACTCCATATATTTTGCCGGCAAATCAACCTGTGGCACCGCGGCCGGCGCGCCTCCTTTCCCGGCCCGAACCTGTCGAGGTCGTCGCCGGCGTGCCGGAAGGTCCGCCGCAGCATTTCCGCTGGCGACGCGCCTCCTTCCGCGTGACACGCGCCGAAGGGCCGGAGCGTATCGGCGGCGAATGGTGGGGCGCGGATGCGCCCGAGACCTTGAAGCCCGCGCCACGCGACTATTACCGTGTCGAGGACGAAGCCGGGCGGCGCTACTGGCTTTTCCGGCGCGGACTTTACGGGCCGGCCGGCGACGGCAGCGCGCCGCAATGGTTCCTGCACGGGATGTTCGCGTGACGGATCATCCCGGCTATGCGGAACTGGCCGCCGCGTCGAATTTCTCCTTTCTGAGAGGCGCGTCGCATCCCGAGGAACTGGCGGTGATGGCGAAACGGCTTGGGCTCTCGGGGCTCGGCCTTGCCGACCGCAACACGGTCGCCGGCACGGTGCGCGCCCATATGGCGGCGAAGGAGGCCGGGCTCGCCTACCGGCCGGGTGCCCGGCTCGTCTTTTCGGACGGGACGCCGGACGTGCTCGCCTATCCGAAGCATCGCGCCGGCTGGGGACATCTCTGCCGGTTGTTGTCGGCGGGCAATCTGCGCGGCGAAAAGGGCGCGCCCCTGCTGCAGCGCGGCGATCTTCTCGAATGGGGCGAGGGGCTGGCGCTCGCCGTGCTGCCGCGCCCGGACGCCTTGGACGAGGCCTGTCTTTCCTTCCTCGGGGAGCTGAAATCCGCCTTCGGCCGGTCGGTGCGGCTGGCGCTGACGCCCGGCTATGACGGGCGCGACCGGATGACGCTGGAGGCGAGCCGCGCGCTGGCGGGCGCGGCACGGGTGAAGCTGATGGCCGTCGGCGACGTGCTCTGGCACGATCCGGAGCGCCGGGTGCTCGGCGACGTGCTGGCCGCGATCCGCGAGCATATGCCGCTAACCGAGGCCGGGTACCGCCTGTCACCACATGCCGAGCGCTGTCTGAAGCCGGCTCATGAAATGGCGCGGCTGTTCCGGTCGGAGCCTACGGCGGTCTCCGAAACGCTGGCTTTCTTTGGCGAACTCGATTTCTCGCTCGACGAATTGCGCTACCAGTATCCCGAGGAGCCTTACGGAGAAAGCGCTTCGCCGCAGCAGGAACTGGAACGGCTTTCATGGCTGGGGGCGCATGACCGCTATGGCGAGCAAGTGCCGGAAAAGGTCGCCGCGCAGATCCGCCACGAACTGGCGCTGATCGCCGAACTCGAATACGCGCCCTATTTCCTGACCGTCCACGACATCATGCGTTTTGCCCGCGAGCAGAATATCCTCTGCCAGGGGCGCGGCTCGGCGGCCAATTCGACGGTCTGTTTCTGTTTGCGCATCACCGATGTCGATCCGACGCTGACCGATCTCCTCTTCGAACGCTTCATCTCGCCGGAACGGCGCGAGCCGCCCGATATCGATGTCGATTTCGAGCATGAGCGCCGCGAGGAGGTGATCCAGTATATCTACGGAAAGTATGGCCGCGACCGGGCCGGGCTGGCGGCGACCGTCATTACCTACCGGGCCCGCTCGGCGGCGCGCGAGGTCTCCAAGGCTTTCGGCCTGTCGGAGGATGTCGCCGGCGCGATTTCAGGGTCTGTCTGGGGCTGGTCGACCGCCGATCTGGGCGAGCGCGAGGCGCAGGCGGCGGGCCTCGACATGGAGGACCGCACGACGCAAAACGTGCTGCGCCTGTCGACCGAGATCATGGGCTTTCCGCGTCATCTCTCCCAGCATGTCGGCGGTTTCGTGATCACCCGCGACCGGCTCGACGAGGTGGTGCCGATCACCAAGTCGGCGATGGACGGGCGCACCATGGTCGAATGGGACAAGGACGATCTCGATTCGCTGGGCATATTGAAGATCGATATCCTTGCGCTCGGCATGTTGTCCTGCATCCGCCGGGCCTTCGATCTGATGGCGCTGCATTACGACCGGCCGCTGACGCTGGCGTCGATCCCCAAGGAAGAGCCACAAGTCTACGACATGATCTGCCGGGCGGACACGCATGGCGTCTTCCAGATCGAGAGCCGGGCGCAGATGACGATGCTGCCGCGGCTTCGTCCGCGCGATTTCTACGACCTCGTCATCGAGGTGGCGATCGTCCGGCCGGGGCCGATCCAGGGCGACATGGTGCATCCCTATTTGCGTCGCAGGCAGGGCAAGGAGCCGGTCTCCTATCCGAGCAAGGAACTGGAACAGGTGCTCGGCAAGACGCTGGGCGTGCCGCTGTTCCAGGAACAGGCGATGAAGATCGCCATCGTCGCGGCCGGCTTCACGCCGGGCGAGGCCGACCGGCTGCGCCGCGCCATGGCGACGTTCCGGCGCGTCGGCACCATCCATACGTTCCAGCAGAAGATGATCGACGGCATGGTGGCGAATGGTTACGAGGCGGAGTTCGCCGAGCGCTGCTTCCGCCAGATCGAGGGCTTCGGCGAATACGGCTTTCCGGAAAGCCATGCCGCGTCCTTCGCGCTGCTCGTCTATGCCTCCTGCTGGCTGAAGGCGCATTATCCGGACGTGTTCTGCGCGGCGATCCTCAACGCCCAGCCGATGGGGTTCTATGCGCCGTCGCAACTGGTGCGCGACGCGCGGGAGCACGGCGTCGAGATCCGGCCCGTCGACATCAATGCGTCCGACTGGGACAGCACGCTCGAGGATCGCGATCCGGATGAGGCGGAAACCGCCAGGCGGATGATGCGGCGTCATCGCGAAATGGAAAACGTCATCGAGACGCAGAAGGCGGTGCGGCTCGGGTTCCGGCAGGTCAAGGGGCTGCGCGAGGACGCCATGGCGCAGCTCGTCGAACGGCGCGGGCGCGGCTACGATTCGGTGCGCGATCTGTGGCTGCGCTCGGGTCTGAAACGGACGCAGATCGAGCGGCTGGCCGATGCCGACGCCTTTCGCTCCATCGGGCTCGACCGGCGCGCCGCGCTCTGGGCGGTGCGCGCGCTGGACGACCATGCGGCCGAGGAACGCCTGCCGCTTTTCGAACGGATGTCGCAGCGTGCCGATCCCGACGAGGCGGGCATCGAGATCGCCGGCGAGGCCGAAATCCGTCTTCCACCGATGCCGCCGGGCGAACAGGTGGTGCATGACTACCGCTATGTGTCGCTATCCTTGAAGGCGCATCCGGTCTCCTTCCTGCGCCGGCAGCTCGACCGGCTCGGCGTGATGCGCCATGAAAGCCTCGACCGGATCGCTTCCGGCCGGCGGGCGGATGTCGCGGGTCTCGTGCTTGTCCGCCAGCGCCCGGGATCGGCGAAGGGCGTCATCTTCATGACGCTGGAGGACGAGACCGGCGTGGCCAATGTCATCGTCTGGCCGAAGACCTTCGAACGCTACCGTTCCCTGGTGCTCGGTTCACGGCTGGTGCGCGTCTCGGGCAGACTGCAGAACGAGATGGGCGTCATCCATGTCGTCGCGGACCGCATCGAGGATCTGACGCCTTTGCTCGGCGAACTGGAGAAGGACGAGACATGCGATATGGATCTCGGCGACGCCGGGCTCGCCAATGCGGACGAGGTGCGCCGGCCGGTGATCGAAATCCGGGAAAAGCTGAAACCGCGCTCGCGGCTTGCCCAATTGCTGAAGGAGGCGCCCCAACTGCGCAGCGATTATGACCGGCTGAAACGCAGCGAGGCCTCGGCCAGGGCGATGCCCCGGGGCCGGAACTTTCATTGAGACCTTCCCTTCGCGGACGGGCCGGAGAAGGCCGGATCGGACAGGCTATCGAAGCAGGGTCACCAGAGTGGACTGATCGGGAAGACCGGTCTGCGGCAGGTCATTTTCCGCCTGGTAGGCGCGCAGGGCATCTGCGAGCTCTTCCATGGACGGTCCGGCCCGATGGCCGGCCTCGGACAGTTTCTTTCGCACCTCCGCGACGACAGGCGCGTAGAGCAGAACGACGTTCTTGCCGCTTCCGACCGCCACGACCTTGGCCGGCTCGGTCAGTGCGCCCGGTCGCAGATAGGCGACAAGCTGCTGCGCGCCTTCCTCGACCTTCGCTTCGCCGTTCGCGTCGCAATATTGCCGAAGCAGGCTCAGGAGAACCGGCACCGTCTGCCAAGGCGTCAGGTCGAAAACGTCGGACATCAATCTCTGATGGGCCGTCATGTACCCCGTCAGCCACGCCGCAACGCCGCGTGCTTGGTCACTCGCCGGATCCAGCCCGGAGAAATCTGAACAGGCCATGCGGCCCGGCCCTTCCACCACATAGAGCTGCTCCTGCTGGGCAGCGGCGGGAAGGGGGGCGGTCAGCGCGATCGCGCACATGACCGCCCGGCCAAAGCGGGTCAGGCGGCCCTCCGGCGGCGGCGCGCGGCAAAACCGAACAGGCCGAGCCCGCTCAGCATCAAAAGGGCGGTCGGCGGCAGCGGCACGGCGGAGAAGCTGTCGGTATCGACCACCAGTGCGGTCTGCGTCACGGTGGAGCCTTCGCCGGTGCCTTCGAGCATCAATCCCAGCACGAATGTCGAATTGTCGAGCGGATCGAGCATAAGAGAGGGGTCGATCCCCGACAGGACGAAGCTTGTCACGCCGTTTTCGAGAGTAACCAGTTGGCCCGCTTCCAGCGTGAAGGTCATGCCGTCGGGAAGCGTCACGACATAACCATCGGCATCGTCCACGGCTTCCGAGCTGGGCGCCTGAATGCCGGTGATTTCGCCGGGGCCCGTGAGTTCATAGGTATAGCCGACCGCGATTTCCGGATCGATGAAAACGATGCCGGTATCGACGAGGCTGACGTCGAAGCCGAAGCTGGGCGTGCCGTTCTCGTCCTGAGACACCGCGTCGGGCAGGAGCGGGCTCGTCTCGCTGCTGCCATCCGCGTCGCCGAAGACCCGCACGGAAAGATCGCTGCCGGTCAGGTCCGCCGTCAGAATTTGCTCGAAAAGCCCGTCGCCCGAGTCCGCGTTGACTGTTTCCTCGTACTCGACCTGCGCCGCTATGATGCGGCTGAAATCGGGGATCGCGCCGATAGAATCCTCGAACCAGCTGCTGTCGCCGCCAAGTAGCAGAAGCACGCCATCGGAGGTGCTTTCCGACCATTCGGGGCTGTCGGCCTGAATGGCGATAACATCCATCGTCTCACCACCTTCGCCGACGACGAGATTATCCGCCACGAGGACGCGCGAAATGCTCGCCGCTTCGTTGACGACCTCCACCCCGAGGGCTTCGATCGAGAAAGTCGAAACATTGGCGGTTTCGCCGAGCTCGCTGCCATTCGAGCTTTGAAAGCCGGTCAGATCCGTTGCAAGAACGCTGGCATCGAATGTCCATGTCCCCGTCAAGGTCCCGGTGCTGATCACATTGTAGGGCGAATCTTCCAGCGCCGCATTGGGCGCGGTCGGGATCTGTGAGGGATCCCAGACATTGGCCTCCTCGGTCAGGATGCGGATATGTTCATCGAAGAAGATGAAACTGTCTTGCTCGGGAGTATTCGGAAGCGAGAAATTCGGATCGCCGTTAAGCGTGAGAATATCCTGCGTAATCTGCCCGTTGACAGTGATCTGGACAATGGTGGCTGCCTGGGCCGGCAGGGCGAAGCCCGCCAAGCCCAGTGCAATGATCGATGATAGCCGTTTGCGCATGTCACACCCGAATTTAACCCTTTGTAAACAATCACGAACCCCAAAGGCGGCCGGGAGCCAACCCCCATTTGGGGGCCCTGGCGGCGATTTCGGGATCCGGTTCGGGGTCGATGTCGTGGCGCTTGCCGGCTTCGTCGTTGGCGAGGATTTCGATCTTTGGATATCCGCCGGCGACTATGTTGTTCTTCCCTGACGGCAGATAATGTCAACCGGCTTCGCGGCCCGGACGCTGCGGGGTCTGCGCAAACGGACGGGCGACAATGGCGCCTGCCGGTCCGAACAGACGAAGGGCTTGATCTGTCATGGAAGATGTCATTCGCCATGCCACGCAGAGCTGATTGCGTCACGCCCGTTTTCCGGAATGCGGGCCGTTGACCGTCGTTTCCCTGATCGTGTCCGGATCGGCCGGCTATGCGATCGCGGCGCGCGAATGCATCCTGGCTCTTTTGGCTCATACGGATTTCCCGATCCATGTCGCGGCGGATCCGACCGGCCGCATGCTGCTGCCGAAGTCTCCCCGGATTCACCTGTCTCCCTTACCGGAACGCTCGCAAACGGGCGGAGCAGCGCCGTTCATGGAGAAATTCGCCGCCCTGGAGCGGTGTCTCGCGACTTTCGCGGACGAAACCGTGCTGATGATCGACGTCGACGCGATCCTGACGGCGCCGATCGATGCGGCCCATGTCGAGGCGATCCTGGGGGATCATCCGATCGCGATGGTCGAACAGGAACGGACGCTGGGAGAGGGCAAGGACCGCCGGGATTTTCTACGCCATTACACGGATGTAACGCTGGCCGCGATTTCCCCCGGATCGCGCGCGCCACGCCTCGAGGAGTTCCGCTATTTCAACAGCGGGGTCGTCTTTCTCAGACGCGACGAGGCCTTGCAGATCATAGGCTGGGTCCGCGAGATCGTCGCGGCGCGCCCCGGTGTGCTTTCCTACGGAAATCGCATCATCGCCGATCAGGATTTCCTGCAGGTCTGGACGAATACGATCCGGCCCGGCCGCTGCCGGGACCTTGATTGGCAATATAATCACTGTCGCCTCTGGCACGAGGGCTATCCCCGCAAGGGCGCGGTCATTCACCATTTCAGCAATTACCTGAGGGGGCCCGATCCCGAGGGGCTTGCGGCGATGCGGGCTTTGCGCCCGGCATTCAAAGCCGGTCAGGCGGCGGACGCCTGTGATCCGCCGGCCGATTGGCTGACGGTGATCGTCGTCACCCACAATTCCGCCGATGTTCTGCCCCTGTGCCTCGAGCTGGCGATGTCGGTCGCCGACCGGTGCATCGTCGTCGATAATGCGTCGACCGACGACACGGTCGCGATCGCCGAACGCGCCGGGGCCTTGGTCGTTACAAACAGCGCGCATGCCGCTTTTGCGAAGGCGGCCAATCAGGGCGTGGCGCGAGCCCGGACGGAGGCCGTCTGCTTCCTCACCCCTGATTGTCTCCTTACGGCGGAGATGGCGGCGGCTGCGCGGATGAAAATGAACGAAGACCGGCGGCAGATCCTCGTGCCGGATTACCGCGGATGGCGCGGCGAATGCGTGCCGGGGCGTCAGCCCGGCTATAGCTGGAGAAAGATCCTCGCCGATCTGCTCGTTGCCGGCGGCGGCCGCAAAGCAGCCCGTCTTCTGCAGCGGCACCCCTCCTATCACGACGAGACCTGGCACTGGCCGCTGGCGGGCTGCATCTTCGCGGATCGCGCTGTCCTTGCCGAACTGGGCGGGTTCGACGAAGCCTGCCGCCCCTGTATGGAGGATGTCCGGCTGGGCCGTCATGCCGCGGAACTGGGCGTTCCGACACGCAGCCTCGGCGTCGATGCGATCCATTTTGGCGTCCGTGGCGGCCGACCCGAGCCGGCGTTGGGCAACCGGCATTTCGTCGAGTCGCGGTTGCACTATGTCCGCGACAGTTACGGCCGCCCCGGCCGGGCTTTCGAGGTTGCCGCAAGACCGCTGATGCGTATCGTCTCTCTGGTTCCCGCGAGGCGAATGTGAATTACTACGTCCTGCCCGGTACGACGATCCATGGCGGCATCAAGGTCGGCTTCCAGTTTTGCGAATTGCTTGCGCAACTGGGCGTGCGCATCGTCGCGGCGACACCGGACGGAACCGCGCCCGACTGGTTCACGAGTTCGGTCGCAGTGGTGCCGTTCGAGCGCGTGAAGGCCGAGGCGACGTCCGCCGACACCATCTTTTTCTCCTATCCGCACGATCATGCCAGGCTGCGGGATCTGCCGGCCCGGCTGGTTTTTCATTGTCAGGGCACGGATCCGCTGATCGAGCCGGTCATCGCGGATCCCGATCTCGGCCTGTTGTCGTGCTGGCCGCAGGCGCATCGCTTCATGCTGGAAAAGACCGGCCGCGATCCGGTCGATGTCGGCATTTCGGTGTCGGACTGCTTTTTCTACCAGGGCGAGCCGAAACGCGACGATCTCGTCGCCTTCATGCCGCGGCGCGGAGCACCCATCGCGGTGGACTGCCAGCGCCGAACCACTCGCCTCGCCTATCTGGCCATCGACAGGCAGATCGAACCGGACTGCGCACAATCCATGAAACGCGCCGGCTGGTATCTCGCGACATCCGTCGGGGAATGGTTCGGACTGCCGTCGCTCGAGGCGATGGCGGCCGGATGCCTCGTTGCCTCCGTGCCGGTCGTCGGCGGGATGGATTTCCTCGTTCCGGACGGCAATTGCCTGCTTTGCGAGCCGGATGATTTGCCGGAACAGCTGGAGCGGTTGAGCATGCCGGATTTTCGCGACGAGCGGACCCGCCTGCGCCAGCGCGGCCTCGACACGGCGCAGGCCTATCGACGATCCGTTCATCGCCGCAAACTCGCCCGGTCGCTGCACGGCCCATTGGGGGATCTGGTCTCATGGGCCTGACCGTCGTCATTCCCTCCCTCGGCCTGAACGCGCTGCTGCGCTGCTGCATCCGGTCGCTGGAAACCGCCCTTGGAAATGCCGAATGCGAGGCGCGCATCGTCGTGGTGGACAATGCCTCGCCCGACCCGTATCGGCCGGGCGAGTTCGGCGCGCGCACGGAGATCATGCGCATGGACGTCCCGCGCTCTTTCTCGAATGCGTGCAACCGCGCGGCCTTCGCGGCGCCGAACGATATCGTCCTGTTCCTGAACAATGATGTCCTTCTGCATCCCGAAGCCGTCAGTGACATTCTGGAGACGATGCGCGAGACCGGCGCCGCGATTTGCGGCGCGCGGCTCGTCTATCCCGACGACACGATCCAGCATTGCGGCGTCAGGATCGGTGGCCCGCTTCCAACGCCCTATCACGAGTTCAGTCGCCGGCCGACGGCGACGATCTCGCGTGCCGTGCGCGACTACCAGGTCGTCACGGGGGCCGCGTTGGCCGCGCGTTACGACGTTTTCCGCGAACTGGACGGCTTCGACGAGATCTTTCCCTTTTCCTATGAGGACGTCGATTTCTGCCTCAGGGCCCGCCAGAAGGGATACCGGGTCACCTGCGCGCAACGGGTCGATTCGATCCATTTCGAATCCATCACGCCGGGGCGTTTCGCCCGGGAACAGGGGGCGCGGACGATCTTCGAGAAACGCTGGGCGGGGCGCTGCACGATCGACAGCATAGAGGGGCACTACCTTGATTGACCGCATCACGATCGTCACGCATACGCGCAATTCGCAGCGCACGCTGCCGAAGCTGCTGGCGACGACCGCCTGGGCCGGCGCGCGCATCGTCATCGACAGCAACAGCACGGACGACACGCGCTCGCTCGCCCGGCAGGCGGGATGTCTTCTCCTCGATGCGCCGGCCGGCGAAGCGGCCGGTTCCACGGACAACGGATTTTGCGGCGAGCCGGAGACGGAATGGACCTTCTTCCTCGATGCGGAAGAATATTTGTCCGATGACGCCGAAGAGGCTGTCGCGACCGTGCTGCGCGAGCACGCAAAGGGCTGCGACGCCATCGGCATTCCGCGATATAACGCGATCGCCGGCCAGGTCATGCGCGGGTCGGGTTGGTATCCGGACCACCAGGTCCGCCTGTTCCGGACAGCCCATCTGCGCCGGGAGCCGGGCGGTGATTGCCGGTCGCTCGTCGAGGGCGGAGAAGCCCGCCTGAGACTGCTTGAGCCCGTCCAGAACCTGCATATCCATCGCGACAATGGCGCAAATCTGGAAGAGCTTATGGAAAAGCAGCTTCGCGATGCGTGGGCCGACAGCTACGACATGGACCCGGCAGCTTTCGATTTCGGAGACTATATCGCCGAAGCCTATGCGGCGTATAATCGCGGCTTCGACCGCGAGAAGGATGGCGATCTTTCGGCGGCGCTGGCGACGATCATGGCGTGGCACCACATCCTGCGCGGCATCGTCCACTGGGAAAAACTGGGGCGCCGCCCTGAACTTTCGCGCACCTTCTCCCTGCCGCTCGCGACGGTCGCTCCGCAGGATACGGCCTCCGGCAAGGCCGGCGGGAAGCGAAACGGCAGGAAACAGACGGCTAAGCGCCGCAAATTCTCGCGTTGGATCGGCCGATCGAAATAAGCCGCAGCCCGATGCCAGCCGGGGTCGGCCGCTTCCGCGCAGTTCGACTTCACTATGCCTGAAAAAGCAAAAGCCCCGGAAAGCCGGGGCCTTGGGGTATCTGGAAAACTGGAGCGGGCGAGGCGATTCGAACGCCCGACCCCAACCTTGGCAAGGTTGTGCTCTACCCCTGAGCTACGCCCGCTCACAAGCCCGTTTCGGGCTGCCGCGCTCTATGCCGCAAGCCCGTTTCGATTGCAACAGCAAATTTTGCACCGGGGCCGCTCTTTTTCGGTGCGGCCTTTGTGCGCTTGCCAACCGATAGGGCTCACTCCTAAGGAAGCGACGGGAGACTTGCGGGAAAAGCGGCAGGAACGACATGACGGCAAAGACACGCGAAGACCTCATCGCCTTTCTCGACGGCCTCGGTATCGCGGTGACCACAAAAGACCATCCGCCGGTCTACACGGTGGAGGAATCCAAGGCGTTGCGCGACGAGATCCCCGGCGGGCATACCAAGAACCTGTTCCTGAAAGACAAGAAGGGCCGGCATTTCCTGCTGACGGTCGAGGAGGACGCGGTCATCGACCTGAAGACGGTTCATGCGAAGATCGGCGCCAGCGGGCGCGTTTCCTTCGGCAAGCCGGAACAGCTGATGGCGTATCTTGGTGTCATTCCGGGCGCGGTCACCGCCTTCGGCGTCATCAATGACGAGGACCACGCCGTCACGCTGATCTTCGACGAGGCGCTTGTCGCGCATGACGTCATCAACGCGCATCCGCTTGCAAATGACGCGACGACCTCGATCGCGACCGCCGACATGAAACGCTTCGTCGAGGCGACGGGTCACGCCTGGCAAGTCTTGAATCTCGCCGGCGAAAACGCGACATAGGCGGTCAGATTGCATTCAATTCCCCGCATTTCGCGCAAAGGACACGGACGATGAGCTCCAACG
>NZXU01000071.1 GCA_002698425.1 Ahrensia sp.
GGCTGTGGCTGTGGCTGTGGCTGTGGCTGTGGCTGTGGCTGTGGCTGTGGCTGTGGCTGTGGCTGTGGCTGTGGCTGTGGCTGTTGATTTCTCGATTCACCAAAGTCAAAGGTATTTCCTTTTAGGTGCGCAGAAAGTTCCTCCGCGAATTTTCGTGCTCCTCTGGTCGAGCGGTGAGTCAATTCATCCAAAATGCCTCGTAGAAAGTCGGGATGTGGATTCTGATTGGCAAGCATTTTGAGCTCCGCTAGTGAGCAACTTAGATGCGGGCGAACATTCATAGACTAAAATGTGGCTAGTTTTGAAATCGCTTAGTTACATATTGATTCTTCGAATTCTAGCCAAGTCAATTCCGGGTGCTGTCCGCAGTATGGGGCTCGCTTTGCATTACTTGGATTTCTTCATTGATGTCGCTTCAGTTTCTTCACGGACTGAGCTTCGTCGGACTAAATGTCGAGAGAAACTGGAAACTTTTCTGTTGTCGATTTGATAAAACTCAGAGTAGTCAGTTCTGAGGCCTGACCTGATCTTATGGCTCCACAGTAATTCGTCGGGGAATTTGGTCGTGAATCTTTTCTGCAAGTGTTCTTCGCTGTTTCTCTGTTTTGAGAGAAATTTCGGTGAATTTTGCATCCATGAACGATTTTTCTTTCTCCCACGTCTTTCGCTTGCGTCGGGGCTTTGGTTTTTGTAAGGCTGCGGGACTCACGTTATGAAAATTGAAACAATCTGTCTCCATGGTGGGCATACGCCCGATGCTGTTACTCATTCGCGGGCGGTACCGGTGTATCGAACGAGCTCTTTTACTTTCGATTCGACGGAGCATGCGGCGAATCTGTTTGCGCTGAAGGAACTGGGGAATATTTACACTCGCCTGATGAATCCGACGACGGATGTGTTGGAGAAGCGGGTGGCTCTGCTAGAGGGCGCTCACGAAATGGCTGGCCTGGGCGTGGCTTCGGGAACGGCTGGCGTTTTTTACTCGATCGTCAATCTGGCTCAGGCGGGGGATAATATCGTGTCGGCTCGGAATCTGTATGGGGGGACGTATACTCAGTTTAACGACATTCTGCCGGCGTTGGGGATCACGGTGAAGTTCGTGGATTCTCAGGATCCGCAGGCGTTTGCGGACGCGATCGATGATAAGACTCGTGCGCTTTTCTGCGAGACGGTGTCGAATCCGGCGCTGGAGGTGGTGGATCTGGAGGCTGTGGCGGAGGTGGCTCACAGTAATGGATTGCCGCTGATCGTGGACTCGACGTTTTCGACTCCTTTCCTGACTCGCCCGATCGATCATGGTGCGGACATCGTGGTGCATTCGCTGACGAAGTGGATGGGCGGTCATGGCGCGGGTATCGGCGGCGTGGTGGTGGATTCCGGGAAGTTCAACTGGGCAGGTGGAAAGCACCCGCTTTTCGATCAGCCTGATACTTCGTATCACGGTCTTCGCTGGGGACATGATCTGCCGGAGATGCTGGCTCCGCTGGCGTATATTCTGCGGATGCGGACGGTGCCTCTGCGGAATCTGGGGGCGTGTATCGCGCCGGATAATTCGTGGTTTTTGCTGCAGGGGATTGAGACGCTTCCGCTGCGGATGGAGAGGCATTGTGAGAACTCGCTGGCGGTGGCGAAGCACCTGCAGGCTCATGACAAGGTGGAGTGGGTGCGCTTTCCGGGACTGGAGACGGATCCGGAGTTCGAGAAGAACAAGAAGTATCTGAAGGGCAAGGGCGGCTCGATGGTGGTCTTTGAGATCAAGGGCGGCGCGGAAGCGGGCCAGAAGTTTATCGAGGCGCTGGGGCTGTTTTCTCACCTCGCGAATGTGGGGGATGCGAAGTCGCTGGCGATTCATCCTGCAACGACGACTCATTCTCAGTTGAATGAGGAGCAGCAGGCTGCGGGAGGTATTACTCCGGGCTTGGTGAGGCTGTCGGTCGGGATCGAGAATATCGAGGATATTCTGGCGGATCTGGATCAGGCGCTGGCGGCAAGTTGAAGTAGCTGTTAGCTGTTAGCTGTTAGCTGTTAGCTGTTAGCTGTTAGCTGTTAGCTGTTAGCTGTTAGCTGTTAGCTGTTAGCTGTGTGGCCCTTCTTGATGGAATGTCGGGAAGGGCTCTGAATTTTTATGCGTTTGTTATGGATCGCCCTCCGGAAATTGAGTTGTTGTTCGGTGAGAATCGAATCAGCCCGTTGGTGGAGATGTCGCTTGCTTCTCGTGGGTTTCCCGGGTGGAAATACCTTTTTGTGGGACGGCATCATTCCCGGCTTGAAAAGGTGGGTGGGATGGGCTTTTCGCAGAGATCAATTGGTCCTACGGAAGTTCGAACATGGTCGAAGTTTTCTGAGGTGGAGTTGAACGAGATTCAGGAATGTTTCGGCAGGGTATCTCTTTCGCCGAAGTGGGATACCTGCGCTTTTGACGGTAGCGATGGGTGCTTGAGGATCTCCAGTGGGACTGGCCGGGGCCATGTGGAGATTGAGTGGACCTCTACTCCGCAGTCCACGTGGGAAGGGCTTGTGGGGGAGGCTTTGAAACTCTTCGAGCGGATCGATGAGAATGTTACCGAACGGCAGGAAAGGAAGGTGGAGGACTGGAAATGCTCTGTGCTCGCCGAGGATGGGGAATTGTGAGGATTCGCTTTCTTCACTCCAGCGGTTTGTCCTGATGGAGGTATCTTCGTGCTCCGTGTCTCACTTGGAGGATATGGACCGTATTGTCGGCAATGTGAAACAGGATACGATATTTGGAGGGGTATTCTTGATAGAGTAGTTGGCGAAGTTCTTCTGTTCCCCATTTGCCGTTTTCGGGAGCGAGCGGACATCGCTCGGGCATTTTTGCCAAGGTGTCGATAGTTTCGAAGATGGAATTGATTCATTCCGAGGCTTTCGAAGAGCCTGCCTTGTTCGCGATCCAAGTGGCTGCGTTGTCAATGTCTTCCAGAGCTGTGTCGTGAATTCGGATTTCGAATCCCATTATGCTCTACTGTGTTTCTTGAGAAGTTTCTGGCGGGCTGTTGCTGATGGGGTGCCTGTTTCACCTTCTCGAAATGCTTCCAGTGCTTCCGCCAAGCGTTTGTCGTCTCGAGGTTGAGTAGCCAAGGCGAGGAGTTCCTGATAGGACTCGGCGTCCTGAACAACGACGGCAGCTTCTCCGTTTACGGTGAGGACTTCCGGACGACCGCTGGCTTTCAGGTTGGCGATGTGTGCTTTGGAGTTCCGCAGGAAATCAGTGAGTGGTTTGATTTGGTCCAGGTCGATCATCGCAAAGAATAATTTGTTTTTTCTATGATAGTCGGATCACGAGGAGAGTGCAAACGCCGTTGAAGCGGAATAATTGACTTCGATGCTTCTGGGGAAGGCCTGAAGGCCTCACTCCAACGCTGTTGCTCTGGTATTACAATCCGACGCGGCGGAAGAGCTCGTCTAGGTTGAGCTGGAGGCCGATGTAGAAGTCTCCGAATTCGCCGTAGAGGGCGCTGACTTCGTCGAAGCGCATTTCGTAGACGATTTCTTTGATGTCCTGGGTGTTGTGGGAAAAGAGGGTGACGCCCCATTCGGCTTCGTCGAGTCCGGTGGAACCGGTGATGAGCTGGCGGACGCGTCCGGCGTAGGTGCGGCCTACACGGGCGTGGCCAAGCATGAGGACGCGGCGGGTCTCGTAGTCGAGGTGATACCAGTTGTTGGCATCGGTGCGGCGCTTGCTCATGTTGTAGAAACAGAAGACGGGCCAGTCGGGCATGTTGGGGTAGAGGCGGTCGCTGTTGTATTTTTTCATACGGTTGCGGAATTCCTCGATCTTGGCGGTGTGCTCTTCGGTGCCTTCGGCGAGTCCGTCTTCTTCGGTGAGTTGCTTGGAATACATCTCTTCGGTGGTGGTGTATTCGCTGAGCTCGGTCATGCTGAGGTAGCTGTAGGTAGGGGTCAGCACGTCGGGTCCGAGGGAACGGGAGAGGCGTTTTTCAAATTCGTTGGCCTTGTGAAGGTCGTCGGTGAGGAGCATGAAGGCGATGTCGGCCTTCGGTGTGAGCATGGAGAAGGTGAGCAACTGGGTGGCGTCGGCGGATCGAATCTCCTGAACGAGCTCGGCGAGGTGAGTCTTTGCCTCGAGTTTTTCTTCTTCGGAGTAGAGGCTCCACTGAGACTGCTCGATGTGGTAGAAGAGGTGGATGACGTGCCATCCTTCGCGTGGGATAACGGTATCGGATTCTGTCTCTGAGGAAGCTTGGGGATTCGGATTCATTTTCGGTTCAAATGCGTTGTGAACGTTCGCTTCTCCAACAAGCCAATGAATTCGGTTGCGTCCAGACAAAAAAAATCCTAGTTTTCGCCGTTAATACGGTGAATTTAACCGTTCCCCTCGTCATGGCTGAACTCGAAGATAGATACGAAGATAACGTCGCTGGTGAATTTTACGTCGATGACCAGTGCATTGATTGTGACCTTTGCCGGGAGACTGCTCCCGACAACTTTACCCGGAATGAGGACGGAGGGTATTCTTACGTCTATAAGCAGCCGGAGTCTGACGAGGAGCGCGCGCTCTGTGATGAGGCCATGGAAGGCTGTCCTGTCGAGGCTATTGGCAGTGATGGTGCTGACGGCTAATCGGCGCTGAAAACGAATTTTGGTTTAACGGAAACTGCGCCTTCTTTCGGGGAGGCGCAGTTTTTTTGTGGCGATCCGGGGAGTGACCGGTAGTATACTGTATGCCCCGTTACCGACCCAGAAGATCTACGCGAGAGCGTGTCATTGCTGAATGGCGGGGGTATTGGGAACCGCAGGATGTGTCTGGATTCGAACAGGATTTCACGAATGCGGTGGAGAAGACGCTTAAGGGCCTGGGCCTAAAGGACCGGTTCAATGAGGAGCAGGTCTTCGATGCGTGGGCCGGGCTGGTGGATCCTTTTATCGCCAATAATGCGCGGCCGATCGCTTTGCAGCGGAAGGTACTGAGCATCCAGGTGTTGCACCCGACGGTTCATTATGAGCTGGAGCGGATGAAAGGGAAGATCCTGGCGAAGATGCAGGAGCAGTTTGGATCTGAGCACATTCGCGAGGTGCGTTTTCGTCTAGGATGAGTGATTCTATCCACATCAAGGGGCTGCGTCTGGTAACGAAGGTGGGCGTCCCGGACGAGGAGCGTGCGCGTGTGCAAAGCGTGGAGGTGAATGTGTCAATCACGCTGAAGAAGTCATTCAAGGGCTTCGATGATAGGATCGATCATACGATAGATTATTTTCAGGTCTCTGAGAAGCTGCGGGATGTGGCTCTGGAGGGGGAAAGGAAGCTGATCGAGACGCTGGCGGAAGATCTGGCGGCGGCTGTGGTAGCGTTTGACGGGGTGAGTGCGGTGACGCTGGAGGTGGAGAAGTTTATCCTGGCGGACTGTGGCAGCGTAAGCGTGGTGATCACGCGGGCCCGGGAGCAGGTGTAGCGGAATCTCTTTTTTGTCCCTGCTCGTAATGATGGGGATGAGATACGGACGTTCTTTTTTGATCGGGGGAGGAGTGGTGCTCTTGCTGGGGGCTGTCGCTTTTGTGTCTACCTCGCGAGCGGGGTATGAGACGGCGGATTATTCGGTGAAGGAGTCGGATGGGGATTTCGAGCTGCGGGAGTATGGAGAACTGGCGGTGGTCTCTACGCCGATGACTGATGAGGCTCGGAATGGGGCGTTTGGTCGACTTTTTGAGTTTATCTCGGGGAAGAACTCGGCGGAGGAAAAGATCGCCATGACGACTCCGGTCTTTATGCCTGCGGGTGAGAATGGCGAGCCGGAAGTGATGCAGTTTGTGCTGCCGGCTGAGGTAGCAAAGCGTGAGATCCCGGATCCGAAGAATGAAAAGGTGAAGATCGAGCAGATGAAGGCGGGGACCTATGCGGTGGTGCGATACAGTGGACTATCGAAAAAGGGGGATCGTGAAAAGCATTTGAAGAAGTTGTTGAGCGAAATAGAGGAACGGGGCCTTGAACAAAAGGGCGATCCGATTTTTGCTGGCTATGATCCACCGTGGACGCCTGGGCCGATGAGACGGAATGAAGTGCTGATCCCGGTTGGAGAAAAGTGAAAGACGCTTGTGTGAACTACGTCTTATTTTTTCCCTATACGAAACTCTATCATGGATACTTTTGAAGCGATTTATCAACGCCGTGCGACTTGAACCTATTCCAAAACTCTGACCGCTCCCGCCAGTTTTTTTAGGTTAGGTATGTAGTGTGCGACTGCGTCGATTTGTGAAGAGATGGCCCAAGGGGCGATAGGTCTTTTCCTCCCAGGCTGCGTTCCGCCTCGGGCGCGGGTGATTACCCGCTTCCTCACCGAGCCTTGCCTGTGAGCAAAATCCCTTATCGCGGGAGCACCCATAGTTTTGGAATAGGTTCTAAGCAGTTCGATCCGGAGCACCGTCTGACGGAAGAGGAGGAAAGGAAGCTGCTGGAAGCGGCGATCCAGTCTCCGACGAGTTTTAATATCCAACACTGGCGGTTTGTGATCCTGCGTGATCCGGAATTGCGGCAGAAGATCCGAATGGAGTTTGGGAATGATCAGGCGCAGATGACGGACGCTTCTCTGCTGGTCCTGATGACGGCGGACATGAAGGCTTGGGAAAAGGAGCCAGAGCGTTATTGGAAGAATGCACCAGAAGAAGTGGCGGATCTTTTGGTGGGCTGGTTAGGACCGTTCCATGAGGGGCGCGAATGGCTCCAGCGGGATGAAGCTCAGCGCTCGATCGGGATGGCGATGATGACGCTGATGGTGTCTGCGAAGGCGATGGGGTATGACTCGTGCCCGATGATTGGATTCGATATCGAGGAGGTGGCGAAGTTGATCCATTTGCCGGAGGACCATGTGATGGGACCGATGGTAGCGATTGGGAAAGGGGCGAAAGATCCGTGGCCCAAGCCGGGACAGCTTCCGCTTGAGGAGATCACTTTTGAGAACAAGTTTGCTCCGTCTACCTGAGACGCTGCATTGCTTCGACAGCGGAGCTGGATGCCTGCTCGAGGTGGAGGCTCATTGCTTCGGCGGCTCTTTGTGAGTCCTTTTTGTGCAACGCATCGAGGATGGCGAGATGTTCTTCGGCGGAGGTGCGGTGGATTCCGAATGCCTGTTCGCCGACGATCTGACGAATGGTCTGGACGAGGCTGTTGTAGCGAGTGATTTCACTGGATAGGCGCCGGTTGCCTGCGGCCTCTGCGATGGATTGGTGAAGGTGGCGGTCGAGTGTCCAGTCGCTGTCGACGCCTTCGTTGTCGCGGATGGTTTCGAAATCAGAAATCATGGATTCGATTTCTGCCTCGGGGATTTTGCCTGCGGCAAGGCGAGTGGCCTCGATCTCGAGAAGGGCGCGGACGGCGTAGATTTCTTCCAATTCACGTGGGCCGAAAGGGAGGAAGACGGCTCCGCAATTTCTGCGGAGTTCGAGGAGGCCTAGGCCTTCCAGTTCAAAGAGGGCTTCGCGTACGGGAGTGCGGCTGATGCCAAATCGTTCGACGGCGCTGGCCTCAGTGAGTCGGTCTCCGCCGGTGTATTTTCCCCGCAGGAGATCTGCGATGAGCCCTTCGATCACGGCTTCTTTTCCCGCTGAGCGGGAGGTGGCTGTGGTGGTCGGGGGTAATGTGATCTCGGACATGGGTAACGGCAATGCGTGATTGTATACAATCATATTTCAGGAGAATGTAAAGTCGAGCTCTACTCGAAGAGAATGGATACCCGCCCCCCATTGATCCTAATCGCTTTTGTCCTGATCGGTCTTTTTGCCAGGAATGTGTGTGGTGCTGATCCTGTTGATTTTGAGAAAGAAGTGAAGCCTTTTCTCGAGAAGAAGTGCCTGGGGTGTCACAATCCGAACATTCTAAAGGGCGATCTCGACCTGTCGACTCGCAGCGAGGCATTCGCTGAGGGAGAGGAGTATATTGTGCCGGGACACGCGGGGAAGAGTGATATTTATCTTGCTGCGACTCCTGATGCGCCGGGAGAAAAACCCGAGATGCCGGAAGAAGGTGATCCTCTTACTGATGAGGAGGCTGACACGTTGAAGCGGTGGATCGATGAGGGTGCGAACTGGCCCGATGGGCTGGTGCTGAAGGAGGCGTCAAAGACGGACAAGTCGTGGTGGGCGTATCAGCGACTGGCTGAGCCGAAGCATGATTTGATCGATGCCTATGTGGATGCAAAGCTCGAGGAAGAGGGGCTTTCCATGAATGGAACGGCAGATCGGCGGGTGTTGATTCGGCGGGCGACATACGATTTGATCGGGCTGCCTCCGACTCCGGAGGAAGTCGATGCTTTTATCCGCGATAAGGATCCGAAGGCGTATGAGAAGCTGATTGATCGGCTTTTGGCGTCACCGCATTATGGGGAGCGATGGGGGCGGCACTGGCTCGATGTAGTGCGCTTCGGAGAGAGCCGGGGCTTTGAGAGAAATCTGATCATCGATAATGCCTGGCCGTTTCGGGACTATGTGATTGAGTCGATTAACGAGGACAAGCCGTTCGACCAGTTTATTCGTGAGCACATCGCAGGGGATGTCTTTGGGAAAGGAAATCCTGAGGTCGAGATCGGGAGTGGGTTCCTGGTGAACGGTCCGTATGATGATGTGGGAAACCAGGACCCGAAGCAAAAGGCGCAGATTCGGGCGAACACGCTGGATGAGATCATCAATGCGACTGGGGAAGCATTTTTGGGAATGACGTTAGGGTGTGCGCGGTGTCATGATCATAAGTTCGATCCGATTGCCCAGACAGATTATTATCAGATGTATGCGACGTTTGCCGGGGTTCGGCATGGAGAGCGTGCGCTCGCTTCGCCGGAGGAAGTGGCCGAGCACAAGGCGAAGATGGACCCGCTGAAGGGACGAGAGAAGGAACTGGAGAGGCAGATGGCGGAAATCGATAAGAAGGTACTCGCACGGGCGAAGGCAAAGTCTGGCGAATACGAGGCGCGTTGGACACGGCCCAAGGTAGATCGGATGGGGACGGAGGAGACGTTTTCTCCGGTTGAGACGAAGTTTGTCAGGCTCGTGTGTGAGGCGCAGGACAGTAATCCCGCTTCAAGGACATTTCGCATCGATGAATTCGAAGTCTGGTCGTCGGGTAATATGCCCAAGAATGTCGCTCTCTCGTCCAATGGGGGAAAGGCGACGGGAGAGGCTCGAATCATCGAAGATTTCCCCGATGCGTATGGACCTCAGCTGGCGATCGATGGGAAAGCGGGGGCGCGCTTTATCTCCACAGGTGACACTTTGACGATTGAACTGGCGAAGCCGGCGAAGATCGACCGGGTGCTTTTTTCCAGTGCGAGAGATGAGGTGACGCCAGAGCATCGGAAGTTTGTCTTCGTCGCAGACTATCGAATCGAGGTTTCCCATGATGGGAAGGAGTGGCGAGAAGTGGCCAGCGGTCGCGATCGGAAGCCGGTGAGTGCGGCGCATGCAAATCATCGCCTGAAGGCTTTTGAGACCACTCCGGAAGAGAAGAAGGAGGCGGCTACTCTCTACACTGAATTGAAAGAGGTGCGAGCGGAGATCGCGAAGATCCCTGCCTTGGAGACGGTCTGGGTGGGAACACAGAATGCAAACGATGCGAAGGGGCCTTTCCACCTGTTTATCGGCGGAAGCCCGCAGCGACCTGGTGAAGAGGTAGTGCCCGCCAGCCTGTCTACGCTGAGTGAGGTGGCTCCGAAGTATGAGTTGCCGGTTGACTCTCCAGAGGCGACGCGGCGTCTCGAATTGGCGGACTGGATCGTTAATCCGGAGAATCCACTGACTCCTCGTGTGATGGCGAATCGGCTGTGGCATTACCATTTTGGAACCGGGATCGTGGATACGCCGAATGATTTTGGCTACATGGGAGGAAAACCGACACATCCTGAGTTGCTCGATTTTCTGGCGGTGAAATTGAAGGAGAACGGGTGGCGCTGGAAGCCGATGCACCGGATGATCATGCTGTCGAAGGCTTACCAACAGTCTTCGGAATGGAGAGAAGACGCGGCGAAAGTGGATGGGGATAGTCGTTTGTTGTGGAGGTTTCCTCCTCGACGGCTGTCGGCGGAGGAGATACGGGATACGATTCTGGCCGTGTCAGGAAAATTGGACACGACGATGGGAGGGCCGGGATTTCGACTTTATCATTTCATGCGAGACAACGTCTGCACGTATGAGCCTCTCGATGTGCATGGGCCTGAGACGTATAGGAGGGCGGTGTATCACCAGAATGCGAGATCGTCGGTAGTGGATCTGATGACGGAGTTCGATCAGCCGGACTGTGCGTTTTCTACTCCCGAACGATCGGAGACGACGACCCCGCTGCAGGCGCTGACGATGTTGAATCACCAGTTTACTATGGATATGGCCGCGGCTCTTGCGAAGAGGGTAGAGTCTGCCGGCGATAAGACCGAACAGGTGAAAAAGGCATACGAGATACTCTATCAGCGTGAGCCGACGGCGGATGAGTTGAAGGTTTCTGTGAAAGCTGTTCAGGAGAATGGCATACGAGCGTTTTGCCGGGCAGCGCTGAACTCGAGTGAATTGATTTACGTGGATTGATGAATGTGAGAGTTACAGGTCGAAAGATTTTCTGGGGTGTGCTTGCCATTTTCGTATTGATTGGAGGCACGTTCTCGTGGGCCAAAGATTGGGCTGCGATTGCCGAGAGTGATGGGAAACTGGACAAGACGGTGGTCGTATTTGATGGGGAGAAGCCTGACTCGCTGGCTTGCGATACGACGCTGCGAAAGATGCCTGATGGATCGTGGGTGATGATCATGTTAGGTGGGGGGCACTCGGAGCCGCTTCCAGAAAATCGCATTTTTCTCTCTCGAAGTCTTGATGAGGGGAAGACGTGGACTGAGATGGAGCCGATCGATTTGGGCATCAAGTCGAAGGACCCGAGTCGTGCGCTCGTTCCGACGGAGTTGATGGTTCTTGATGAACGGTGCACAATCTTTCTCGCGACGCACGATGGCACGTTCGGGGATTGGAAAACGTGGATGACGCATAGTCATGATTCGGGGCGCACCTGGAGTGAGCTTGGGCCGGTGCCGGGACGCTTGCATAACAGGACGTTTGTTCGCAATACCATCGTGACGAAGGATGGGCGGATCATGCTGCCTTTTCAGCATTACACTCGGGTCGGGGAGACAAGGGAGATTTCGAAGTCACGCAAGTTTTCACCACCGACGGATCCGAGGAATGGTGTTTTGGTGAGTAGCGATGGAGGAAAGAGCTGGGAGGAATACGGGAACGTGCGGCTGACCGATGATGACAATTACCATGGTTGGGCAGAGAACAATATTGCTGAGCTGGCGGATGGAAGAATCGCAATGATCATCCGCGCAGACCGTCTGGGTGGGGTGCTTTACTACGCGGAATCCAAAGATGGCGGAAAGACCTGGCCGGAATTTGCGAGGAAGACGGATATTCCGAATCCGGGCTCCAAGGCGACGCTATATCCGCTAGGTGGAGATGCGGTTGCGCTCTTGCACAATCCCAATCCGAAGCACCGCAGTCCGCTCTCTCTGTGGATCAGCTTCGATGGGTTGCAGACGTGGCCCTACCAGCGAGTTCTTGTCCCTGAGTCTGTCGATGGGCCGAAAGGACGGTTGGCTTACCCAGATGGGTTTGTCAGTGAAGACAAGGAATGGCTCCATTTCGCTTTTGACGATAATCGGCACCAAGGGGTGTATGTGGGAGCAAAGTTGCCAGAGTTGGAATAGGGGCGATAGCCGAGAATTCTTCTGAAATGTTATGACTGTTCACGATCCGTTTGCTACGACGCGCCGACACTTTTTTAATCAAGTGGGAAGCGGACTGTTTGGGGTAGGGCTGACGAGTTTGCTGGGACGCGATGCCCTGGGCAATGTGGCTGATGCCGGATGGGTGCCTGGTTCGGGGAGGCCGCATTTTCCGGCGAAGGCAAAGCGCGTGCTGCAGATTTTCTGTCCGGGGGCGGCGTCTCACATGGATCTGTGGGAGCACAAGCCGATGCTGGAGAAAATGGAGGGCAAGCCGTTGCCGGGCGAAGAGGACTTTGTGAGTTTTCAGGGAAAGAATGGGACTTTGATGCGGAGTCCGTGGGACTTTGTTCCGGCTGGAGAAAGCGGGAAGATGATTTCGTCGATGTTGCCTAACATGGCGCGACACGTGGATGACATCGCGTTTTTCCACGGGATGCATTCGAAGACGAACACGCACGGTCCGGGCTGTGTGTTTGTGAATACAGGGCACGCGACGGAAGGGTTCCCGAGTGCGGGGGCGTGGACGAGCTATGCGCTCGGTAGCATGACGGATAATCTGCCCACCTACGTGGCCATTCCGGATATTCGAGGCGAGCCCCCAAACGGGAAAGCGAACTGGAGCAATGGCTTTCTCCCGGCGAAGCACCAGGCGATCGTAATGGCGGCGCATCAGCCGATTCGAAATCTGGAACGTCCGAACGGTGTGAGCGAATCGGAGGAAAATGGCACGCGTGATTTGCTGAACTTCTTCAATGAGAAACACGCTGCGAGTCGACCGGAAGAAACGGACCTGCGTGCACGGATCGGCGCCTACGAGCTCGCTGCGCGGATGCAGATGTCTGCGCCCGAAGTAAGTGATTTCGGAAGCGAACCAGCTCACATCCATAAGCTCTATGGGACGGATTCGACGAATGAGTTGAAAGCTGCCTACGCAAGAAACTGTCTGCTTTCGCGCCGCTTGCTTGAGCGTGGCGTTCGCTATGTGAATCTCTATTGTTCTTCTCGTGCGAGTGGGGTCGACGGTCTCTTGAACTGGGATGCGCATAAGACCTTGAAGGCGGACTACGAGAGACACATGCCTATTTTCGATCAGCCGACGGCTGCTCTTCTTACCGATTTGAAACAACGCGGGATGATGGAAGATACGCTGATTCTCTGGACGACGGAGTTTGGGCGTATGCCGACCCGCCAGGTTGGAACGGCTGGGCGCGATCATAATCCTGATGGCTTTACTCTCTGGATGATGGGTGCCGGGGTGAAGGGCGGAACGAGTTACGGTGCGACGGATGAGTTCGGTCGACGAGCGGAACAGAATCCAACTTCGATCTGGGAGTATTATTCGACCGTGCTGCACCTGTTAGGGCTGGATTATGAAAAGCTGAGCTGGTATCACAATGGGTTGGATCGCCGGCTGACTGATGTGCATGGGCATGTTGTGAAGAGGGTTTTGGCGTAGGTGTGAGTCTTGCTTTTCCGCTTTGATGAGCTCGAAGCTTTGAGGTGAGTATGATATCTGGACCATGAACCTAACCCAAAGTAAGAATATGGTCATGAAACGAAGACGACGCTACACCGCTGAGTTCAA
>NZXU01000072.1 GCA_002698425.1 Ahrensia sp.
CGACCAACAAGATCCTCGAGGCCTATCTCAAGGACAAGGGCGTTGCGGAAGAAGACATCATGATCAACTACACGCCGTTCGGTCATTCCGACTGGCAGACGATCGTTGCCGACATCAAGGCCTTCGGCTCGGCCGGCAAGAAGACCGCCGTGGTCTCGACCATCAACGGTGACGCCAACGTGCCATTCTACAAGGAACTCGGCAACCAGGGCATCGAAGCCTCCGACATCCCGGTCGTCGCCTTCTCGGTCGGCGAAGAGGAACTGGCCGGTCTCGACACCGGACCGCTGGTCGGCCACCTGGCCGCCTGGAACTACTTCCAGTCCGTCGACACGCCGGAAAACGAGGAATTCATCGCTGCGTGGAAAGCACGCATGGGCGAAGACCGCGTGACCAACGACCCGATGGAAGCCCATTATATCGGCTTCAACATGTGGGTTAAGGCCGTCGAGGCCGCCGGCACCACCGACGCCGACGCCGTCATCGACGCGCTGCCGGGCATCGAAACGCCGAACCTGACGGGCGGCGTCTCCACCATGCTGCCGAACCACCACATCACCAAGCCGGTGCTGATCGGTGAAATCCAGGCCGACGGCCAGTTCGAGGTGGTCTCCGAGACCGACGACCTCGTGCCGGGCGACGCATGGTCGGACTTCCTGCCGGAGTCCAAGCCGCTCAAGTCCGACTGGGTCGAGCTGAAATGCGGTAACTACAACACCGAAACCGAAAAGTGCCTGGGTTCATCCTCCTAAGACGCCCGAGCCAGAGGGGAGGCCGGTTCGCCGGCTTCCCCATTCCCTCATGACAACCCTTTGGACGCGCCTGACCGACCCATGCGGCTGATCCTTCTCCTTTCCGGCCTGATGGCCCTTTTCATGGCTGTCACGGGACCGGTTCGCGCCGACGAGGCGGAACTGCGCGCGGCAATCGCCAAGTTCGCCGAAGCCAAGAAATTCAAGGATACCGAAGCGGTCATCGAGGAAATCGCCGCGTTGGGCGATCCCGCCGCGGTGACGGCCCTCAACGAACTCTCCGAAGGCCGCCTGATGGTGCGCGAAAGCGACGGCGAGGTCTTCATCATCAAGGGCAGCAAGGATCCGCTGGCGCTGCTCGATCCGATTACGCTCGATCAGGTCGGCACCGCCGCCGAGAGCGAACTGTCCAAGATCAAGATCAAGAATTCGATCCGGCGCATGATCGCCGATGCGGTCTCCGGTCTGACGCTGCGCGCCAAGGATGCGCATATCCGCATGGAGGCTGCCGAGACGATCTTCTCGCGGCCCGATCCCGAGATCATCGAAACGCTCGACGGCGTCATCGCCGAGGAACCGGATGCCGCCGTCCGGCAGGCCTTTGTCGAGGCGCGCGCCGCCGCCGTGCTTTCCTCCGAGATGGCCGACGACGCGAAGATCGACGCGATCGACATTCTCAACGCCCGTGGCGGACGCGATGTCCTGCCGATCCTGACCACGGCCTCCAACAGCGATGCCGCTGCAGTCGCAAATGCCGCGAAGACCGCCATCGCCTCCGTCGAGGAGCGGCTGATGTTCTGGTCGGCCGGCCAGAATATCTGGTACGGCATCTCGCTCGGTTCGGTGCTGCTGCTCGCCGCCATCGGCCTCGCCATCACCTTCGGGGTAATGGGCGTCATCAACATGGCGCATGGCGAGATGGTCATGCTCGGCGCCTACACGACCTTCGTGGTGCAGGAGTTCATCCGCAATTCCGCGCCCGGCCTGTTCGACTATTCGCTGGCGATCGCGCTGCCGCTCGCCTTCCTCGTCTCCGGTGCGGCGGGCTTCGTCATGGAACGCGGCATCATCCGCTTTCTCTATGGTCGCCCGCTCGAGACCCTGCTCGCCACATGGGGCGTGTCGCTGGTGCTGCAGCAGGCCGTGCGGACGATTTTCGGCCCGACCAACCGCGAGGTTGGCAATCCGTCCTGGATGTCGGGCTCCTTCGAGATCGGCGAAATCCTGATCACCACCAACCGCTTGTGGATCGTCGTTTTCTCGCTCGTCGTCTTCGCCATCCTGCTGATCGTCCTGAAGCGCACGCGTTTCGGCCTGCAAATGCGCGCGGTGACGCAGAACCGGCCGATGGCCTCGTCCATGGGCATCGCCACGCCCTGGGTCGACGCCTTCACCTTCGCGCTCGGCTCCGGCATTGCGGGTATCGCGGGCGTCGCGCTTTCCCAGATCGACAATGTCTCGCCGAACCTTGGGCAGGGCTACATCATCGACAGCTTCATGGTCGTGGTCTTCGGCGGCGTCGGCAATCTTTGGGGCACGCTGGTCGGCGCGCTGACGCTCGGCGTCGCCAACAAGTTCCTCGAACCCTATGCGGGGGCCGTCCTGGCCAAGATCTTCATCCTCGTCTTCATCATCCTGTTCATCCAGAAGCGTCCGCGCGGCCTGTTCGCGCTGAAGGGGAGGTCGGTCGAGTCATGATCACCGGTTTTCTTTTCCGCGCCCTCGACAAGAAGGCAATCTGGGTCGCGCTGGCGCTGCTCGCCGTCGCGCTGCTGGTGCCGCTGTCGAACGCCCTGCTGCCGGTCTCGCACCCGCTGCATGTGCCGACCCACATCATGGCGCTGGTCGGCAAGTATCTCTGCTACGCCATGCTGGCGCTGGCGCTCGATCTCGTCTGGGGCTATTGCGGCATCCTTTCGCTCGGCCACGGCGCCTTCTTCGCACTCGGCGGCTATGCGATGGGCATGTATCTGATGCGCCAGATCGGCACCCGGGGTGTCTATGGCAATCCAATCCTGCCGGACTTCATGGTCTTCCTGAACTGGAAGGAACTGCCATGGTTCTGGTACGGCTTCGACATGTTCTGGTTCGCCATGCTGATGGTCTTGTTCGTGCCGGGACTGCTCGCCTTCGTCTTCGGCTGGTTTGCCTTCCGCTCCCGCGTCAATGGCGTCTATCTGTCGATCATCACCCAGGCGCTGACCTATGCGCTGCTGCTCGCCTTCTTCCGCAACGAGATGGGCTTCGGCGGCAATAACGGCCTGACCGACTTCAAGGATATTCTGGGTTATTCCGTGCAGGCGCAGTCGACGCGCGGCGCGCTGTTCGCTTCCACGGCGATCGCGCTGGCGCTCGCCTTCGTCATCTGCTCGGGCATCGTCAATTCGCGCTACGGCAAGGTGCTGGTCAGCGTTCGCGACGCCGAGAGCCGGACGCGCTTCATCGGCTACCGGGTCGAGCATATCAAGCTCTTCGCCTTCGTCGTCTCGGCGATGATCGCCGGCGTCGCCGGCGCGCTCTACGTGCCGCAGGTCGGCATCATCAATCCGGGCGAGTTCGCCCCGGCCAACTCCATCGAGGTCGTCATCTGGACGGCGGTCGGCGGACGCGGCACGCTGGTCGGGCCGATCATCGGCGCCGTCGCGGTGAACTTCGGCAAGAGCTACTTCACCGCGGCCTTCCCGGAATTCTGGCTGTTCGCGCTCGGCGCGCTGTTCGTCGCCACCACGCTGTTCCTACCGAAGGGCATTGTCGGCCTCGTCTCCGGCGGCTTTGCGCGGTTGCGCACGAACCGCAGCGAGGCGGACCGCGTCGAAGAAACGCTTCAGCCCGGCACGGAGGCGGCGGAATGACCGACAAGCTGACCAACGCGCTGCTCTATCTCGACGGCGTCTCCGTCTCCTTCGACGGCTTCAAGGCGATCAACGAATTGTCGCTGACGGTCGAGCCGGGCGAGATGCGGGCGATCATCGGCCCGAACGGCGCCGGCAAGACGACGATGATGGACATCATCACCGGCAAGACGCGGCCCGACAAGGGAACGGTGCTGTTCGAGGGCGATATCGACCTGACGAAGCATGATGAATCCGACATCGCCCAGCTCGGCATCGGCCGCAAGTTCCAGAAGCCGACCGTGTTCGAGAGCCACACGGTCGAGGACAATCTGGAACTGGCGCTGAAGCGCGACCACGGCATCTTCGCGACGCTGTTCACCGACACTTCCGCCGACCAGAAGGCGCGTATCGACGAGATCCTCGAGACGGTGCGCCTCGGCCACCGCCGCGCCGATCTCGCCGCCGACCTGTCGCATGGCCAGAAACAGTGGCTGGAGATCGGCATGCTGCTCGCGCAGGATCCGAAATTGCTGCTCGTCGACGAGCCGGTCGCCGGCATGACCGACGCCGAGACGATCGAGACCGCGAAGCTGCTGCGCTCGATCGCCGGCGAGAAGGCGGTCATCGTCGTCGAGCACGACATGACCTTCATCCGCGATCTCGACGTCAAGGTCACCGTGCTGGCGGAAGGCTCGGTGCTGGCCGAAGGCTCGCTCGACCATGTCAGCGCCGACGAGCGCGTCATCGAAAGCTATCTGGGACGGTAGATGATGGAATTGGATCAGGTTTCACAGCCGGGGTTGGGCTGTTCCGCCGGCGGGTTTCCCGCCGGCGGCCTTGATTTCGCATTTTCAAAGGCCTCCGCATGACCGCTCTGACCGTATCCGATGTCGATCTCTATTACGGCGCGGCGCAGGCGCTGCGCAGCGTTTCGGCCAAGGCCGAATCCGGCAAGATCACCTGCGTCCTCGGCCGCAACGGCGTCGGCAAGTCGTCCTTGCTGCGCGCCATTATGGGCCACCAGCCGATCCGCAAGGGCCAGATCGCGCTGGACGACGAGACGCTGCAGGGCGCGCCGCATGCGCGGGCGGGCAGGGGGCTTGCCTATGTGCCGCAGGGCCGCGAAATCTTTCCGCTCCTGACGGTGAAGGAAAATCTCGAAACCGGCTATGCCCGTCTGCCGCGCCGCGAGCGCAACGTGCCGGCAGACGTGTTCGAACTGTTCCCGGTGCTGAAGTCCATGCTGTCGCGCCGCGGCGGCGATCTCTCCGGCGGCCAGCAGCAGCAGCTCGCGATCGGCCGGGCGCTGGTCACCCGCCCGAAGGTCCTCGTCCTCGACGAGCCGACCGAAGGCATCCAGCCCTCGATCATCAAGGATATCGGCCGCGCGCTGCAATATCTGCGCGACCAGAAGGGCATCTCGATCCTGCTGGTCGAGCAATATCTCGATTTCTGCCGCGAACTCGCCGACAAGGTCTACATCATGGACCGCGGCGAGATCGTCCACGAAGGGGCCGCCGAAAGCCTCGACGACCCGGCGGTGAGACGGCACCTGACGGTATAGCGCGCATTCGGACGCGTGGTTCGGGACGAATATCCCGAGGCTCGGGAGTGATGCGATCGGGCCATTCAGGCCGGAGCAGAGTTACACTTTGCGGATCATGCCTCCGGCTTGCGCGAATGGCCGCGCCGGCCTCATCGGGCCGGCTCCCGCTTTTTTCGGCAGATATCCGAAGCGGACCATCTGCTGACCGTGATCCTTGATGATCTGCTCCACCTGGCCTTGCGTCAGCACTTCCTTCCATTCGTCGACCTGGCCCTTGCGGAAGAACTTCTCCGCCTCCTTCGGCTTCATCTTGAAGCCGGTTTCCTCTTCCTTCTTCTGCAGGCGTTCGAACGAAGACAGCTCGATCGCCCGCGCCAGCTGATCCTTGGTCGGGGACATGAGGAGATGGCGCGCCAGTGCTCCGAAAGTCTTTTCGGGTGTGCGCTTCATGTCCTCGTAGCGCATCACGAAGATCGCCGGGTTTGGCTTGCGCGTCCAGCTCAGGACGTTTTCGCTCCAGGAGCCGTAGATTTCGTGGATGGACTCGTCGGTCATAGGGGTTTCCAGGCCCTTCTTGCCCATTCGCTTGATGGCGTTGTCGACGGTGGTGCCGAGATGATGTGCAAAGGAAATGGCGACATCGAGCGGATTGCGGATGATGTAGACGGCTCCCGACGTCACTTTCGTATTGATCGCCGCATGCCCTCGATCAACCACGAGTGCGTTATGCGTCTTCACCAGGCTGATGCCCGGCAGTTCATCCGCGATTGCTTCCTGCACTTTCGGGCGTGCGGCGGCGACCGCATCCCTTCCAGCCTCCTTGGGCGGCATGCCCAGGATTTCCTCGTAGCGGCGAGCGGAAATATCCCAGATCGAACGCTCGTTCACGGCATTGATGTCACGGGTCGAAGGGTCGTCGCCCGAAAGTATGCTGATCAGATTGAAAAGGAACGAGCGGGCCCATGTATTGCCCGACTTGGGATACGACGCCAGCCAGATGATGCCGGCTTCCTTGTTGTCCTGCTTTGTCATCATGATGTCGGCTGTCTGGTTTCGGCCAATGAACGGTATCCCGGGCCCGGCGGCGTGTCGGAGCGAGCGGCCGCGCAACTCCGTTCGAATAAGCCCGTGAGAGACTATGAGCGGGTTCCTGATACGTCAAACGGCAATGGAGCAGGTGCGCGCTCCACGCGCCTGTTGCGCAGAAGCAACGCCATCCGCATTAAGCGCCATGGCTGCTCGCGTGCTATGATTTTCACATTGAAAATTAATTTCCTGCCTGTAGGTTCGATTCGACAAGCGAATTGGAGATCGACCTATGACCCTTGCCAAAAATTGCCTGCTCTCTGGTATTTCGGCTTTGACCATCGCCGCCGTGACCGGCGCTCCGGCTTTCGCCGCCGACGTGGTCTATGATGTTCCGACGCCACCTGCTGTCGAGTATCCGGCGCAGGGAACCGAGGCCTGGGTGTCGCTCGAAGGCCGGTTCAACATGTTCGCGTCCAATTCGTTCGATTTGACGGGCTTTACCTACTACAGCAACGTCCCATTGGATCCGAGCCCGGACAGCGGGTGGGGTGGTTCCGTCGAAATCGGCGTCAAGCCGGCCGGTATGAACTACGACTTCGTGGGGCGTTTTACCTATCTGGATTCCGATGGGGACGATGTCTACGAATACGGTCCTCCGGCCTATATTTTCGCCGAAGCGGAAGCTGATCAAACGCTCATGCTCGCCGACTTCGAGGTGGGGCGTGAACTGGGGGTCGGCACGCGTCTTCATGCCGGTCTTCGCTTCGCCCACTATGATTCCGACCTGGAGGCCTATTACTACTATGCGGGCGAGTATGCGGCCCTTGTGGCCGATTCCACGTTCACAGGTATTGGTCCGCGAATCGGTATCGACCATCGCATGGGCCTGACAGACACGCTTTCGCTTGATCTTTCCGCTGCGGCCGCGGCGATCTATGGGAAGCGCGAGGGTGATCTCGCCGGGTACTCCTCCATCAACGGTTCCAGATTCGACAGTGTTTCGGAGAGTGTTTGGGTTCTGAACGGAGAGGCGTCAGCCGGTTTGACCTATACGGCGGGTAACGCATCGATCACGGGAGGGTACCGTGTCGATTACTTCAGCGACATTGCATCGGATTTCCGGACCGGCGACTCCGCAAATTACTTAAGTCATGGTCCGTTCCTGAAGGCGACCTTCAAGCTCGGCGGGTAGCGCTTAGATCCTCCGCCGGTAAGCCACTAAAGGCCCCGCTTTGGCGGGGCTTTTTTTTGGAAGCAGCCGAGCGGCTCGATGCCCTCTGGCGATCTGATCCGGATTTTTCCAGCAGCTATTTTATCCACCGCGCTACCGCCTGCCATAGGCTTTCTCCGACCGCTCATCGAGCGAAACGGAGATGGACATGGGCGTGGACTGGGACCGGGTGATCGCCCGCAATCGCGAGGTGCTGCTGCGCATCGTCGCGATGCTGTTTGCGATGTCCGGGCTGGAGGAGGGCGATGTCGCCGCCACCCTGTCGCGCGCGTCGCGTAACCATCTCTCGCGGATCCTGCGCGCCGCCGAAACCGCCGCCCGCCGGCTGGTCCTCATCGCCGCGCACAGGCTTGCCGTCTTTCAGCCGCCCGTGGGCGCGTTCATGTATGGTCTCGATCCGGACAAGACGGGCCGGAAGCCGACCGGCCGCCGCGACGGGGCCGATGGCGAAGCGACGGCGATCCCGCCCTTCGGTCTGCTCGACCCGGTCAAGCGTTTCTCCTTCGCGCCGCCGAAGAAACGTTCGAAATCGTTTCCGCGCATCTGGACGCCGGGAGTGTCCGAACCCAGGCCGATACCGGACGGCTGGTTCTGCTTGCCGGAGGATCGTGTCGACGCCGCCCCCCTTCTGCGGCGCATTGTTTCGCTGAAACATGCGCTGAACGATCTCGACGGCCAGGCGCGTCGGCTTGCCAGATGGCAGGCGAGGCGTGACCGGGCCGCGAAACCGCGTGGCCGCGCGTCGCCCCTGCGCAATGGCCGGCCACCGGGCTTTCGTGTCCGAGGTGTGCACGAGGTCGACGAGGTTCTGCGCGATTGCCACGACTGGGCGCTTTATGCGCTTTCTCCGCCTGACACGTCGTGACGGCAAATCGCCGCGTCGATTGACAGGAAACCGGCTTTGGGGCGAAGCGCGGGAGCGTTGACGCACGCCCGACGCAATCGCCCTTGACCTTCCAGCGACTGGAACCTCTATCTAGGGGTTACCAAGACTGGAAGGTTTGAAAAATGGACCATGGCGATCACGCTCATCACGAGCACAAGGCGGACGGCAGCTGCTGCGGTTCCCACAAGGCGGAAGACAAGGTGGAGACGAAGGCGCCCGAGGGCGAGACCGCCATCGATCCCGTCTGCGGCATGACGGTGAAGCTGAATGCCGGCAAGCCGCATCTGAATTACAAGGGCACCGAATATCACTTCTGCAATCCGAAGTGCCACGACCGCTTCGAGGCGGACCCGTATTTCTATCTTTCCGGCAACAAGCAGAAGAAGAAAAAGGCCGAGAAGAAGAACGCGCTCTATACCTGCCCGATGGATCCCGAGATCGTTCAGGAGGGGCCGGGAACATGCCCGATCTGCGGCATGGCGCTGGAGCCGATGAGCGGCGTCTCGGAAGGCCCGAACCACGAGCTGATCGATTTCACGCGCCGCTTGTGGGTCAGCGCCGGCGCGGCGATCCCGCTTCTGATCATCACCATGGGGCCGATGCTCGGCCTGCCGGTGCGCGAATGGATCGGCGAGCGCATTTCGCTCTATCTCGAATTCCTGCTGGCGACGCCCGTCGTCCTGTGGGCCGCGCGGCCGTTCTTCCATCGCGGCTGGACGTCGATCGCCACGCGCAATTTCAATATGTGGACGCTGATCATGCTCGGCGTCGCGGCGGCCTATCTCTATTCGGTCGTGGCGACCTTCGCGCCCGGGCTCTTCCCCGAGGCGATGCGCATGGAGGGCGGCCATGTGCCGGTCTATTTCGAGGCGGCGGTAGTGATCATCGCGCTCGTCTTCGTCGGGCAGGTTCTGGAGCTGCGCGCCCGCGAGCGCACCGGCGACGCCATCAAGGCGCTGCTCGATCTGGCGCCGAAGACCGCGCGTCGGATCACGCCGGACGGCGAGGAATATGACGCGCCGCTGGAAAACATCATCGAAGGCGACCTGATGCGCGTCCGGCCGGGCGAGAGCATCCCCGTCGACGCCGTCGTGAAGGAAGGCCATTCCTCCGTCGACGAGAGCATGATCACCGGCGAGCCGGTTCCTGTCGAGAAGACGGAAGGCGAGAAGGTCACCGGCGGCACGCTCAACAAGAACGGCACGCTGGTCATCGAGGCCGAGAAGGTCGGCGAGGACACGATGCTCTCGCGCATCGTCGAGATGGTCGCCTCGGCGCAGCGCTCGCGCGCGCCGATCCAGGGCCTGGCCGATCGCGTGGCGTCTTATTTCGTGCCGACGGTTGTCGCCGTCGCGATCCTGGCGTTTGCCGCCTGGATGATCTGGGGGCCTGAGCCGGCCTTCGTCTTCGCTATCGTCTCGGCGGTGTCCGTGCTGATCATCGCATGCCCCTGCGCGCTCGGTCTCGCCACGCCGATGTCGATCATGACGGCGACGGGGCGCGGCGCGCAGGCGGGCGTGCTCGTCAAGGAAGCCGGTGCGCTGGAGCGCATGGCCAAGGTCGATACCGTCATCGTCGACAAGACCGGCACGCTCACCGAGGGCAAGCCGAAGCTGACGGATGTCGTGGCGCTGAACGGCCATGAGGAGGCGCAAGTGCTCGCGCTCGCCGCGGCCCTGGAAAAGGGCTCCGAACATCCGCTCGCCGAGGCGATCGTTTCCGGCGCGGAAGAGCGGGGCGTCACCTCCGGGTCCGCGTCGCATTTCGAGGCGCTGACGGGCAAGGGCGTGAAGGGCTCCGTCGACGGCAAGCCTGTCGCGCTGGGAAACAGCGCGATGATGCAGGCGGAAGGCATCGATGCAGATGCCGCCGCCGATCAGGCGGACGAACTGCGCGGCGCGGGCAAGACCGTCATGCTGGTCGCCATCGACGGCAAGGTTGCCGGCATGGTCGCGGTCGCCGACCCGGTTAAAAAGTCCACGGCCGCCGCGATCAAGGCGCTGCATGGCGAGGGGCTGCGGGTCATCATGGCGACCGGCGACAATGAGCGCACGGCCAAGGCCGTCGCCGCCGAGCTCGGCATCGACGAGGTCCGGGCCGGCGTGCTGCCGGAGGACAAGAAGGCGCTGGTGGACGAACTGCACGCGCAGGGCCGCAGTGTCGCCATGGCCGGCGACGGCATCAACGACGCCCCCGCGCTGGCCGCCGCCGATGTCGGCATCGCCATGGGCACGGGCGCCGACGTCGCGGTCGAGAGCGCCGGCATCACGCTTCTGAAGGGCGACCTGCAGGGTATCGCCAAGGCGCGCAAACTCGCCCAGTCGACGCTGGCGAACATCAAGCAGAACCTGTTCTTCGCCTTTGCCTATAACTCCGTCGGCGTTCCGGTCGCCGCGGGCATCCTCTACCCGCTGACGGGCACGCTGCTGTCGCCGATGATCGCCGCGGCCGCGATGAGCCTGTCCTCGGTCTCGGTCATCTCGAACGCGCTGCGCTTGCGCACGCTGAAACTCTAGGAGAGGCGCGCATGAATATCGGAGCAGCCTCCGAGCAGGCCAACCTGCCGCCGAAGACGATCCGCTACTACGAGGAGATCGGGCTGGTCACGCCGTCGCGCGCCGAAAACGGTTACCGCGACTATTCGGACAAGGACGTCCACCGGCTGCGCTTCCTGCAGCGCTCGCGCAGCCTCGGCTTCACGATCGACGAGTGCCGGCACCTGCTGTCGCTCTACGACGACCAGCACCGCGCCTCCGCCGACGTCAAGGCGATGGCTCTCGAGAAGGTCGGCGAGATCGACCGCAAGATCGCCGAGCTGCAGTCGCTGCGCGACACGCTGGCGACGCTCGCCCGCCACTGCCACGGCGACGGCCGGCCGGATTGCCCGATCATCGACGATCTCGCTGGCGAGGGGGTGGGGGCCTAGGATTTCGGGACGGCTCGGACGGCGAGACGCTTTACTCGACGCGAAGATCGCATGCCGGGTCGTCATATTGCAGGACGTGATAGTCCCGGCCCGGTTGAAAGATATCGGCATAGAGGAAAGCCCTGGACCGGTCGGCGACACATATGGTGTCTCCGTCCTTCACGCGCTCCGTCACGAACTGACTGATGCCCCGGCGATCGACGACTTCCCGGACATTCCTCGTCCTGGGTTCGAGATAGTGTCCGCCGGTTATCGTCGTCACCGCGGCGAAGCAGAGGAGGACAGCCATCTGTCCGATGCGCGAAAGCCTCCGGTCGCCGCCGGCTTCGGCGCCGGCCTTGCCGATGAAATGCAGATTGAGCGACACGAGGACCAGCATCCAGAACATGTAGTATCTGAGCTCGTGCGATGCCGGCATCAGGCCGGTCCCCGCCGTCATCGCGACCAGGAAGACCAGCAGTCGGCTGCGCTTGCGCGTTTCGAGCCGGACAGCGGACCAAAGGACCATCGCGACGGTCGTGAAGACATAGGCCGCGAAATAACCGCCCATTCGAAACGATGGCGACGATTGGGATGGCGTCCACTGGTCCAGCGAATAGGGGATGGAACGCCCCTCGAAAGCAGCCCATTCGGAGACCGAAAGGAGCCACCGGACAAACCGTGGCGTTTCGGCCAGCTGGGTGGAGACCGAATTGCCGGCCATGGGTGCAATGACACCGGGCAGGAGGTCGATGCCGAAAAGGCTCAGCTGAACCGGGAAAACGGGATTGGCGAAATACAGCAGGTTGCGGATGCCGGTTGCCGAGACGAGCAGCAGCAGGAGCCCGCCCCAGAATACGCCCGCATTCCCGCCGCGGCCGATGCGCCAGACGCCCGGGCCGTTCTCGGGCGCGAAGCGGTTGATCAGCACGAGGTAGGCGACGGCAGTCACGCCCGCGATCGGCATCATCTGGATCTTGGAATTGCCGAGGAAGACGACCGCTGCGACGAAGACGATCCGATGTCCCTTTCCCAACGGGCGCTCGAGAAGGATAGCGGCGAGGGCGAGCAATGCGATCGTGGCCGCGACGTTGGCGGGCAGGTCGACATAGGAAACCGTCGCGTGGATCTGCACCATGGGTATGGCCAGAAGCCCGAAAACAGCCCAGGGGAAATCGATCCTCCAGGCGACGGCGAGGTAAAGGACGAGCGCCAGAAGCGAGAAAAAGCCGACAAGGTTCGCGGCTTGCGGGATGCTCGTCACGCGCCAGAAGAACCCCTGCAGGAATTCCGCGGCCACCGGGAAGGATCGGTAGAAGAGTTCCAGGTCGGCATCCATCCTGAAACAGGTTTCCGGGCACAGGCCCGCCAGACGCGAGGCATAAGGAAGATGGTAGGATAGCGAGTCCCAGGACAAGTCGAAGAAGCTGGCGGCGCGAATGAAAAGGAGTGACAATACTGTCGCGGCGGCAATGAAAAGCGCCAATCGGAACGCGAACAATGCCCGCTCTTCTCGAAACATTATCCTCGACACGCGACGAACCCCTTTGTTAGTCACCTATTTGGCATCAAGCCTGGAGTAAATGAAATTGTCTCCATGGGTCGTCATTCCCGCGTTCAACGAAGAGAAGGCTCTCGGGGATGTGCTTGCCGACCTTCGGCGGTATTTCGATTGCATCGTGGTGGTCGATGACGGCTCGACGGACGACACGCGCGGCCTTGCGCTTTCGTCGGGTGCCTTCGTCTGCCGCCATCCCGTCAATCTCGGCCAGGGCGCGGCCCTGCAAACCGGGTTCGATCTCGTGCTTTCGCGCGGGGCCGATATTGTCGTGACCTTCGATGCGGATGGCCAGCATCATGCCGATGACGCCGTGCGGATGTGCGATGAACTCGTTTCGGAGGGCCTCGACATCGTGCTCGGTTCGCGGTTCCTCGGTTCGACGGAAGGGATGCCGGCCAGCCGCGGCTTCCTCTTGAGATGCGCCGCCGCCTATACCCGGTTTTCCACCGGGCTCAATGTCACCGACACCCACAATGGTATCCGCGCGATGACCGGCGAGACCGCGCGGAAATTGAGATTGCGGCAGAACCGCATGGCCCATGCTTCCGAGATACTGCAGATCGTCGCCGCCAGCCGCATGCGTTTCAGGGAGTCTCCGGTGACGATCAGCTATACCGACTATTCGAAGGCGAAAGGCCAGCGGGCTTTTGCGGCCCTGGCTGTTCTCGCAGACATGCATATCAGGAAACTCTACCGGTGATTATTCAGATCCTGCTTTCGACGGCTTTGCTGGCCGTTCTGGTCTACGCGGTTTCGCAGCGGCGGCGTGCCTATGGCATCTCGGTCGGCATGGCTGCTTTGGCCTGTCTGGGTATAATCATGGTCTGGGCGCCGGAACTCTCCAACGATATCGCCGGTTTCGTCGGCGTGGGGCGCGGCGCCGACCTCGTCCTTTACTGCTTCGTGGTCTTGATGCTCGCCGCGGTCCTGAATATCCATTTGCGCCTTCGTTCGGACGCCGAGACGATTACGGCACTCGCTCGCGCCATTGCCTTGCAGACCGTATCCGAACCGGAGGAGAACAAATGACTTACGGGAGGCTTGGGTCGCTGATTGCCGTGGTGTGTCTCCTGGCAATCGGCCAGATACTCTTCAAGCTGGCGGCCGGTCGTCTGGGCGCGCCGTCATTCAGCTGGCAATTTGCCGAGAGGCTTCTCTTCAATCCCTATCTGATCGCCGGGATCGCGCTTTACGGGGTCACAACGATCCTGTGGGTCTTGCTGCTTTCGGGAGGCAATCTCAGCACCACCTATCCGTTTGTCGCCCTGACCATGGTGTTCGTGCCGCTGGCCGGCGTCTTGCTGTTTCGCGAACCGTTGTCGCCAGGCCTGATGCTCGGAACCTTGTGCATTGTTCTCGGCCTGGGGATCATTTCCTTTTCATGACGGGCTTACGGTTTCGGGCCGGCCGGGACGATCCAGTCGGCGAGCCTGGCGCTCGCCATGTCGCCGATCAGCTCGACGAAACCCTTTGCCTGATGCTCCGCGGTGAGGCGGCCCTTTTCGGCGGTGGCCTGCGCCGCTTCGCCGATTGCGCCGGACGGGTTCACGTCCTGGGCGATCCACGCGAATGCGTTCGGGCCCGTATGAGCGATATGGGCGAATTGCTGTTGCGCCGCGGCGACGCGCGAAGTGAAGTCTTCCGCCTTGTCCATCTGCACCGTGTCGGGGGTAAAATGCAGCATGAGCGAAGTTTCGACGTCGCCGCCATGGATGCCGTATTTGCGCTCGTAGTCGCCATAGAGCCCGTCCGGCAGGCCGAAGCGCATCCATGAGGTCTTGGCGACCATCATGTCATGGCGCACGCGCAATTCTCGCGCGACGATGCCCATGACCTCCTCATTGCCGCCATGCGAGTTGACGATGACCAGCTTGCGGACGCCGGCGCGGGCGACCGAGGCGCCGAGATCGCACCACAGATCGATCAGCGTCGTCGCCGAAATGGTCAGCGTGCCGGGGGAACGGATATGCTCGTTCGATTTGCCGACCGACTGGATCGGCAGGACGCGCATGTCGATACCGGCGGGCATCAGCGGGAACACCGTCTCCAGCATGCCCGCCATGATGGCGTGGTCGGTCGCCACCGGCAGATGGGGCCCGTGCTGCTCGGTCGCCGCGATCGGCAGCACCGCGACCACATCGTCCGGATCGAGATTGTCGAAATTGCGCGACGTGAAGTCGCTCCACCAGAAACTCTTCGCCATCATGCTTCTCCTGCCGGCCCGGCGGCGACGGCCTCGATCTCGACCGTGAATTCCTCCCGGGCGAAGCCGGAGACGATCATCAGCGTCGAGGCGGGCGCCGGCTCCGAGAACAGTTCGTCGCGCACCGCCATATAGGGCTTCAGATGCTCGCGGCCGGTGACATAGGCGTTGATGCGGACAATGTTGTCCAACGTCATGCCGGCATCGGCCAAAATGGCCTCAATGCCGGCGAAGCAGAGCCGCGCCTGCGCTCCCGTGTCCGCAGGGATCGTGTCGTTGGCTTCGATGCCGAGCTGGCCGGAGCAGAAGACCAGGCGCATCCCCTCCGGCACTTCGACGGCGTGGCTGTATTTCGCGAATGGAGGCCGGATTCCGGCTGGGGTCAGATGGTTGAACACGATGGTCTCCGGTCAGATTCGCCGCTCATAATGCAAAGCGCACCCGCAAACTCAAGCGTGCTGCTTTTTTGTGCAGAATGCGATAAAACTGGGCTCGCGACAGGGAGGCGTTGCCGGAAACATGCGGAAACCGAACGAACTGCGCTGTCATAGGGCTGGCATATCACTTGCATTAAATGCCGAGGTTCAAAAAGCGTGGCTAACCGGCTGTGCGTCCAACAAATAGAGGTGTGCACATGAAACGAGTTCTATTGATCACCACGGCGCTTTCTGCGGCGTTCTCGGCCCAGGCCTTCGCCCAGGAAAAGGTCACCTTCGGCACCAACTGGCTCGCCCAGGCCGAACATGGCGGATACTATCAGGCGGTTGCCGACGGCTCCTACGAGGAGTGCGGTCTCGAGGTCGAGATCATGCCCGGCGGGCCGCAGGTCTCCGGCCGTCCGCTGATGCTTGCCGGCAAGATCGATTTCTATATGGGCGGCAACATGCTGCAGGCCTTCTCCGCGGTCGAGCAGGAGATCCCGCTCAAGGTCGTCGCCGCGCATTTCCAGAAGGAGCCGCAGGTCCTGATGAGCCATCCGGGCGAGGGGCTCGACACTTGGGAAGAGCTGAAGAACGCCGAGCAGTTCATTCTCGGCGACGAGGGCTTCCAGACCTACTACCAGTGGATGATCAAGGATTTCGGCTTCGACGCCTCGAAGCGCATTCCCTACACCTTCAACCCGGCGCCGTTCATCGCCAATCCGAAGTCGGTGCAGCAGGGCTACATCACCTCCGAGCCCTTCGCCGTGGAGCGTGAGGGCGGTTTCGTGCCGAACCTGTTCCTGCTCGCCGATTTCGGTTTCAGCACCTATTCCACGACCGTCGAGACGATGCAGAAGACCATCGACGAGCGCCCGGAAGTCGTCCAGTGCTTCGTCGATGCCTCGGCGAAGGGCTGGTACAATTATCTCTATGGCGACAACGCGGCCGCCAACGAGATGATCAAGAAAGACAATCCGGACATGTCCGACGAGCAGATCGCCTTCTCGATCGAGAAGCTCAAGGAATACGGAATCGTCGATTCCGGCGACACCGAGGAGATGGGCATCGGCGCGATGACCGACGAGCGGATCGCCGACTTCTATCAGAAGATGGTCGATGCCGGCGTCATGGATGAGGGCATCGACATCAAGAAGTCCTACACGCTGGACTTCGTGAACAACGGCGTCGGCCTCGACCTGAAGAAGTAATCTTCGAAAGGCATTTCCGCGTGGACATGCAACCTGCCGACAAGGCAACGACCGGCGGACCGCAGCTTATCCTGCGGTCCGTCGGAAAAGTGTTCGGGAACGACGTCGTCGCTCTGCGCGATGTCAACATGACCATCAATCAGGGCGATTTTCTCAGCCTGCTCGGACCGTCCGGATGCGGCAAGTCGACCGCCTTGCGGCTGGTTGCCGGGCTGTCGTCGCCGACGTCGGGCGTGCTCGACTGGCGCGGTCCGGCGATGGGAAAAGCCGATATCGGTTTCGTCTTCCAAGAGCCGACGCTGATGCCCTGGGCGTCCGTCTTCGACAATGTGTGGTTGCCGTTGCGCCTGCAGGGCGTTTCGCGCGCCGATGCGAAGCCGCAGGTCGAGAAGGTGCTTGCCCAGGTCAATCTGAGCGGGTTCGAGAACGCTGTCCCGCGGGAACTCTCCGGCGGCATGAAGATGCGCGTTTCGATCGCGCGCGGACTGGTGACACGGCCGCGGGTCCTGCTGATGGACGAGCCCTTTGCTGCGCTCGACGAGATCACGCGCTTCCAGCTCAACAGCGACCTGCTGACGCTGTGGGAGCGGGAGCGCTTCACGGTTATTTTCGTGACCCACTCGGTGTTCGAAAGCGTGTTTCTTTCGAACCGGATCGTGGTGATGGCCGCGCATCCGGGTCGTGTATTCGGAGAGATGGATGTGGACGCGCCCTATCCGCGCGACGAGCAATTCCGCACTTCCGAAGACTATGCGCATCTGACCCGCAAGGCGTCGTCGTTGCTGCGTTCGGCGATGGGCGTGGAAGGCGAGGGAGGAGACGATCATGTCCTCCACTGAGATGCAGGGCGGCGAAGCGCTCATGGTCGACGCCGAGGAGATGCGGCGTGCGCGTCAGCGCAAGATGGAAAAGACCGGCAAATGGCTGTTGCCGGTGCTGATCATGTTTCTCGCGATCTTCATGTGGGACCGGATCTGCGTCTGGAACGAGATTCCGCGCTACATCCTGCCGCGGCCGGGCGAGGTGCTGGCGACGCTGATCGAGGATCGCGGCCTGCTGTTCTCCTCGCTGGTGACCACGCTGAAGATCACCTTCCTCTCGCTTTCACTGGCGGTCCTCGGCGGCGTCGGCCTGTCGGTGCTGTTCACCCAGTCGAAATGGGTGGAGATGAGCTTCTTTCCCTTCGCGGTCGTGTTGCAGGTCACGCCCATCGTGGCGATCTTCCCGCTGATCAACATCTATGTGGACAACCAGACCGCCAAGCTTTTGCTGTGCGCCTGGATCGTCGCCTTTTTCCCGATCCTCTCGAACACGACGCTGGGTCTGAACTCGGTCGACCGGAACCTGCTCGACCTGTTCAAGCTGAACGGCGCGTCGCGCTGGCAGACGCTGTGGCATCTGCGCCTGCCGGCATCGATGCCCTATTTCCTCGGCGGACTGAAGATCGCCGGCGGCCTGGCGCTGATCGGCGCGGTCGTCGCGGAATTCGTCGCCGGTGCGTCAGGCCAGTCCTCCGGGCTCGCCAGTCGCATCATCGAGGCCGGTTACCGGCTCAACGCCCCGCGTCTCTTCGCCGCGCTGATCCTGATTTCGTTTACCGGCATTCTGATTTTCCTCGTGCTTTCCTTCGTATCCAACCGCATCCTGCGGCGCTGGCATGAAAGCGCGCTGACACAGGAGCATTGATGTCTGGTGGAGCAATCGTTCGAACCGATACGGGTTTCAGTCTGCATCGGGCGCATTTGCACGATTCATGGCTTGATACCGGTGGAGCGGAGCATGACGGCGAGGGGTTCGGGCTCTACGATCTGACGGTCGAGAACGGGCGCATCGCGTCCATCAAACCGTCCGGCGCAGCGAGCGAAGGCGCGGAAAACGATCTGCGTCGCCGCGTCGTGCTTCCGGCTCTCATCGATTGCCACACCCATCTCGACAAGGGGCACATCTGGCCGCGCAAGCCCAATCCGGACGGTACGTTCCCGGGCGCGCTCGGCGCGGTGCTGGCGGATCGCTCGGCCAACTGGTCGGCGGCGGATGTCGAAGCGCGCATGGAGTTCGCGCTGAAATGCGCCTACGCCTACGGGACCAAGGCGATCCGCACCCATCTCGATTCTCTGCCGCCGCAGGAGACGATCTCCTGGCCCGTCTTCGAAAAGGTGCGCGAGCGCTGGCAAGGCCGGATCGATCTGCAGGGCGCATGCCTGTTCGGCATCGATACGGGTCGCGACGAAGCGTGGTTCCAGACGCTTGTGCAGCGGGTGAAAAAGGCTGGCGGCATTCTTGGCGCGGTCACCTTCATGGTGCCGGATATCGAAGATCTGCTCGACATGATCTTTCGCGCCGCGATCGAAAACGACCTGCCGCTCGATTTTCACGCCGACGAGACCGACGCGCTCGAGGCGGTGTCGCTGCGCCTGATCGCCGAGGCGGCGAAACGCAACGGCTATGAGGGACCGATCCTGATCGGCCATTGCTGCTCTCTTGCGCGCCAGCCCGACGACGAGGTGCTGCGCACGCTCGATGCGGTCGCGGACTGCAACATCTCGGTGGTCTCGCTGCCGATGTGCAACATGTTCCTGCAGGATCGCCGCTCCGACAACACGACGCCGCGCTGGCGCGGCGTGACCCTGCTTCACGAGATGAAGGCGCGCGGCATCAATGTCTGCGTCGCATCCGACAATACGCGCGATCCCTTCTACGCCTATGGCGACCTCGACATGGTGGAGGTCTACCGCATGGCGACGCGGATTATCCAGTTCGATCATCCGGTTGCCGACTGGCCGAAGACGGCGCTTTCCAATCCGGCAAAGGCGATGGGGTTGAGCGAAGACCATGGCAGGCTTGCCCAGGGCGGACCGGCGGATTTCCTGATCTGCGAGGGGCGGTCCTGGACGGAAATCCTGTCGCGGCCGGAGAGCGGGCGGATCGTGGTGCGCGATGGCACAGTCATCGATCGCGCGTTGCCGTCCTATGAAGAACTAGACCATTTGATGGAGTAGACGATGACGGGCATCGACGCGCTGCGCGCGGAACTCGACGGGATCAAGACCGAAGACAACGAAAAGATCGTCCAGCAGAAGAGCCGCGATTTCTACTGGTATTCGCCGGTTCTGAAGGAACGGCTCGACCATGTGACCGGCGATCTGATCGTCTCGCCGAAGACCGAGGATGAACTGATCAAGGTTCTCAAGGCCTGCTACAAGCACGATGTGCCGGTGACGCCGCGCGGAACGGGGACCGGCAATTACGGCCAGGCGATGCCGCTTTCCGGCGGCGTGGTCCTGTCGCTCGCCGACATGAACGAGATCAAGGAGATCGCGCCGGGCAGGGCGGTTGTCGGCCCGGGCGTGATCTGCTCCGATCTCGACAAGGCCGCGCGCGAGCAATCCGGCCAGGAAATGCGGATGCATCCCTCCACCACCCATACGGCGACTGTCGCTGGTTTCGTTGCGGGCGGATCCGGCGGCGTCGGCTCGACGCGCTGGGGCGGCCTGCGCGATTTCGGCAATGTAATCCGGCTGCGCGTCGTCACCATGGAGGAAGAGCCCCGGGTGCTCGAACTGACCGGCGCGGACCTGCACAAGGTCACCCATGCCTATGGCACCAACGGCATCATCACCGAGGTCGAGATCCCGCTGACGGCGGCCTATGACTGGGTCGACGTGATCGTCACATTCGACGATTTCGTCGAGGCGGCGCGCTACGCCAATGCGCTTGGGCGCCAAGACGGGATCCTGCTGAAGCTCAACACGGTCGTTTCCGCGCCGGCGCCCTTCGACTATTTCAAGCGGCACCAGAAATTCCTGAAGGAGGGCGACAATGTCGTGATCTGCATGGTCGCGCCCCAGTCGCTCGACGCGTTCCTGGCCTATACCGCGCGCGAAGGCGGAAATATCGCCTTCAATAGCGCGGCGCTCTCCGCCGAGGGGCTGCGCGGCCTGCCGCCGGCTTTCGAACTCGCATGGAACCACACGACGCTGCGCGGGCTCAGGATCGACCCGGCGATCACCTATCTTCAGGTTCTCTATCCCTTCCCGAACCAGATTGCGCTGATCGAGAAGCTGCACGGCATGTTCGAGGGCGAGATCATCGATCATCTCGAATTCGTGCGTTTCGACGGCGACATCACCTGCTTCGGCCTGCCGATGGTGCGCTACACCACCGAGGCGCGGCTGGACGAGATCATCGAGACCTTCAATCGCGAGGGCGCGCCGATCTTCAATCCGCACCGCTTCACGCTGGAGGAGGGCGGCATGAAGCAGACCGACGAGATCCAGCTCGCCTTCAAGCGCGAGGCGGACCCAAAGGGCCTGCTCAATCCCGGCAAGATGATTGCCTGGGAGAACCCGGATTACGATTACGACACCGGCGCCGTCTGGCTGTTCAAGGGCTTGCAGAAGGCGAGCTAGGGGAAGGGGAATGCGTGTTCTTGTCCTGCATGCGCATCCGGTCGCCGAGAGCTTCAACGGCTCGTTGCACCGGATCATCGTCGAACGGCTGAAAGCGAAGGGCCACGAGGTCGACGACTGCGATCTCTACGCCGAGGATTTCGATCCCCGGCTGACCCGTTCCGAACGGATCGGCTATCACGATATCGGGCCGAACACCGAACCGGTGAAGACCTATGTCGAACGGCTGCGCGCGGCGGACGCGCTGGTTCTGAGCTACCCGGTCTGGAACTTCGGCTACCCGGCGATCCTGAAGGGATTTTTCGATCGCGTCTTCCTGCCCGGCGTTTCCTTCGAAATGCGCGACGGCAAGGTGCGGCCCTGCCTGCACAATATCAAGAAGGTCGGCGTGGTGACGACCTATGGCGGAAGCCGGGTGAGGGCGCTGCTGGTCGGCGATCCGCCGCGCAAGCTCGTCAATCGCGTGCTGCGCGTCATCGTCCAGCCGGGCGCACCGTTCGATTATCTGGCGCATTACGACATGAACCGATCGACGGACGAGACGCGCAAGCGTTTCATCGGCCGGGTCGAGAAGGCGATGGACGGGTTCTGATGCGCATCCTCGTTATCTATTGCCATCCGGTGCCGGAGAGTTTCGGGGCGGCGTTGCGCGATACGGTCATGAAGGGGCTTGCCGAAAGCGGCAATGAAACGCGGCTGATCGATCTCTATGCCGAGGGGTTCGACCCGGTGATGGGCTGCGACGAACGGCGCGGCTATAACGAGATGAACAAGGACCAGCATCCGCTGCCGGCACATGCCGAGCAACTCGCCTGGGCCGAAGGGCTGGTTTTCGTCTATCCGACATGGTGGTACGGCCTGCCGGCCATGCTGAAGGGCTGGCTCGATCGGGTGTGGACGCCCGAAATCACCTTCGCGATATCGCCGGACACCAAGCGAATCTCGCCGCTGATGACGCATATCCGCAAGCTCGGCGTCGTGACGACCTGCGGCGCGCCGCGCTGGTGGTCCTATGTGGTCGGACATCCGGGCAAGCGCACGTTGCTGCGCGGCATGCGCGCGCTCTTCGCCAAGCGCTGCAAGACGCTTTTCCTCGCCCACTACCTGATGGACGTCTCGACGCCACAGTCTCGCGCCGATTTCCTCGCGCTTGTCGACAGGAGAATCCGGCGTTTCTAGATGGCGGCTTCCGCTGGCGTGCCCGGGACGCCGGGCGTGTCCGCCGGGTCGTCCGGATAGGACAGGAAATGAAGTTCGCTGGCGGGAACGCCCTCGATCGAGCGGATCACGCATGTCGCAAGGTCCCGCCCTCCCTGGCGGACATCCTCGTTGATGACCTCGATTTCCTTGCGATAGCGCTTGAGAATATTGGTGTGCTGCTTGGAAACGATCTGCACATCCCGGCCGATCTCGAGGCCGGCCTGTTCGATGCCGGCGGAGGCCGCGATGGCGCCGCCGCCGCTGCCGCAGACGATGCCGTCGGGCCGGTCGGGCGCGCGCATGATCTCGTAGACGCCGGCCTGGATCGTATCGAGCGTGTCATCGACGGTCACCGTGTCGAACGCGACCTGCTGCATGCCGTGCTCGCGAAGGCCGGTGGCGAAGCCCGCCTTCATGTGGCGCGCATAGGTGAGATTGTCGGGCGGCCCGACCAGCGCGGCGCGTTTGACGCCCCGTTTCGCCAGCCTGTCGACGGCGTCACGGGCGAAGCGCTCATTGTCGAAATCGTGCCAGGGATGATCGATGCCCATGTCGGTGCGGCCGTGGGTGGCGAAGGGCATGCCGTGTTCTGACAGATAGCGAACGCGCCGGTCCTGCAATTCGATTCGCGACAGGATGACGCCATCGGCGGACCCGGTCTCGACAACGTAGCGAACCGGCTCCATCGCGTCATTGTCGAGCGAGTAGGGAGTGACGACGAGATGGTAGGGCGTGCCGCGCAGCACGTCTGAAATACCGAGCACCATCTGCGATGTCAGGCCCATTACCTCTTCCTGGGTGTTGAGAACGAGGCTGATCACATTCGTCTTGCCGGTCCTCAGGCGTACGCCGGCGCGGTTCGGGCGGTAGCCGATCTGTTTCGCCACGAGGCGGACGCGATCCTTGGCCTCCTGGCCGATATCGGGCGCATCCTTGAGCGCGCGCGACACGGTCGTGATCGAGTATCCCGTCATGAAGGCAATGGATTTCAGCGTCGGGGGTCCGGCCGCCAGCTCCGCCCCATCGCCCTGTTTTCCTTTTGTTTTTTGCGCCATTACGGGTTCGCCTTTTCGCCAGGTCCGGACTATAGGCCGGTCGGCGGGGTAGTTTCAACAAACACACCAAGATTGCCACAAACGTTAAAGTTTATTGCGGTGCAATACGTTTTTCGCGCCGCCGAAGCCTCGCCTTTTCCTTTGACCGATTTGCCCCGAAATATCCGAAATGTCCTATATTATCCCCGAAAATCGGTCTCCAAGTCAATTTTTTCGATCCTCGAAGAATTTTTATCAGCCCGGTTGCGCAGCGAAAATCCTTGCCATACAGTTTTACTGCAACGTTACAGTTCGCAGGGAGGAAAATATGCGTCTTCGTTCAATGATTGCGGCGCTGGCGGCGTCCGCGGTGCTGCCGGTTGCCGGCGCCCAGGCCACGGATCTCGAAGTCACCCATTGGTGGACCTCGGGAGGCGAGGCCGCGGCGGTGGCGGAACTCGCCAAGGCCTTCGATGAAAAGACCGACAACCACTGGGTTGACGGCGCGATTGCCGGTTCGGGCAATACCGCGCGGCCGATCATCGTCAGCCGGATTCTCGGCGGCGATCCGATGGGCGCAACCCAGCTCAACCATGGCCGTCAGGCGGAGGAGCTGATCCAGGCCGGGCTGATGATGGATCTGACCGACATCGCCGAGGAGCAGGGCTGGAAGGACAAGGTCAATCCGCCGTCGCTGCTGGATGCCTGCACCTATGAGGGCAAGATCTATTGCGCGCCGATCAACATTCACTCGTGGCAGTGGATGTGGCTGAGCAACAAGGCCTTCGAGGATGCCGGTGTGGCGGTGCCGAAGGACTGGAACGAATTCGTCGATGCTACGCCCGCGCTCGAGAAGGCCGGCAAGATCCCGCTTGCGATGGGGCAGCAGCCCTGGCAGCAGGGCGGGGCTTTCAACGTGATCCTCACGGCTGTCGGCGGTGTCGATCTGATCGACAAGATCCAGAGCCAGAAGGACATGGACGCCGCCCGCGGACCGGAGTTCGCGAAAGTCTGGCAGGCTTATGCAAAGGCTCGCGAAATGTCTGCCAAGTCGACGGTCCAGGACTGGAACCAGGCGACCAATCTGGTGATCACCGATCAGGCCGGCGCGCAGATCATGGGTGACTGGGCGCAGGGCGAATTTCAGGTTGCCGGCGAGGTCGCAGGGCAGGACTACGAATGCCTTCCGGGCCTCGGTCTGGAGGCCATCCTCGATACGGGCGGCGACGCGTTCTACTTCCCGGTCAATGACGATCCCGACGTCACCAAGGCGCAAAAGGAATTGGCGGCGCTGCTGCTGACGCCGGATGTGCAGGTCGCCTTCAACCAGAAGAAGGGCAGCCTGCCGGTGCGGGGCGACGTGGATCTCGGCAACGTGAATGCCTGCATGAAGAAGGGTCTCGATCTTCTGGCGGCGGGCAAGATCATGCCGTCGCGTGAAATCGTCCTGACGCAGGATACGATCAACGAGATCAACGACCTGCTGACGGAGTTCTGGTCCGATCCCTCCTACTCGGCGGAGGACGCGCAGTCGGCTTACGCCGATATCATCGAGAACGCCGACTAGGCGATCTGGGCGTAAGCAGGATCCGGCCGCCCGGGGCCGGATCCGAGCCCCGGCGCGTCATGCGCCGGGGCGCCGCGGAGGAAACGGAATGACACCTGCCGAAACAGCGCGGACGGGCGAGGGCCGCCGGCCGCCCAATCCGCTGTTCAAGAATCTGAACGCGAAGATCGCTTCGATCCCGATGGCGCTCACCGCGATCGTGGTCTTCGTCGGTTGCACCGGCTGGACGGTGGTGCACTCCTTCACGTCCTCCAAGCTTCTGCCGAAACTGGATTTTGTCGGTTTCGACCAGTACGACCGCTTGTGGAACACGCGGCGATGGCTGATCTCCATCGAGAACCTCGCCATTTTCGGTATCTGCTCGCTGATCTTCTCTTTGCTGATCGGGTTTGTGCTCGCGGCGCTGCTCGACCGGAAAATCCGCTTCGAGGACACGTTCCGGACCATTCTCCTTTATCCGTTCGCACTGAGTTTCATCGTCACCGGCCTAGTCTGGCAGTGGATCCTGAATCCGGATTTCGGCATTCAGAACATCGTGCGCAGCCTGGGGTGGGAAAGCTTCACCTTCGATCCGCTCTATGATCCCTCCATCGTCATTTTCGGCATACTGATCGCCGCCCTCTGGCAGGGAACGGGGCTGGTCATGTGCCTGATGCTCGCAGGCCTGAGGGGCATAGACGAGGACATCTGGAAGGCGTCGCGGGTCGACGGCATCCCGGTGTGGAAGACCTATGTCTTCATCATCATCCCGATGATGCGCCCGGTCTTCATTACAGCTCTGGTGATCATCACCTCGGGCATCGTCAAGGTCTATGACCTGGTGGTCGCTCAGACTTCCGGCGGACCTGGCATCGCCTCGGAAGTGCCGGCGAAATATGTCTATGACCGGATGTTTTCCAGCCAGAACCTGGGGCAGGGCTTCGCCGCCTCGACAATGATGCTGCTCGCGGTGGCGATCGTCATCATTCCCTGGGCCTATCTCGAGTTCGGGGGCAAGCGCCGTGTCTGATCCCGCCAGCCTCAATCTCGCCGCCGCAGGCGCCGAAGCCGTGAAGACGAGACTCGGCGACGGACCGCGCGGGACCCGCCCGCGCCGTGCCCTGTCGCGCCGCAACATCATCCTCTATGGCACGCTGATCCTGATCTCGGCCTATTATCTGCTGCCGCTTTACGTGATGGTCGTCACGTCGCTGAAGGGTATGCCGGAGATCCGTGTCGGCAATATCTTCGCCCCGCCGGTGGAGGTGACCTTTCAGCCGTGGGTCAAGGCGTGGTCACAGGCCTGCACCGGGCTGAATTGCGACGGGCTCAGCCGCGGTTTCTGGAACTCGGTGCGGATCCTGATCCCGTCGGTGATCGCCTCGATCGCGATCGCCTCGGTCAACGGTTATGCGCTGGCCAACTGGCGGTTCCGCGGGTCGGAGGTGTTCTTCACGATCCTGATCATCGGGGCCTTCATCCCCTATCAGGTCATGCTTTATCCGATCGTGATCCTGCTGCGCGAGATGGGGCTTTACGGCACGCTGTGGGGGCTGGTGATCGTTCACACCATTTTCGGCATGCCGATCAACACGCTGCTGTTTCGAAACTATTTCACCTCGGTGCCCGAGGACCTGTTCAAGGCGGCGCGTGTCGATGGCGCCGGCTTCTGGGGCATCTTCTTCAGGATCATGCTGCCGATGTCGCTGCCGATCTTCGTCGTGGCGATGATCATCCAGGTAACCGGCATCTGGAACGATTTCCTGTTCGGCGTCGTCTACACCAAGCCCGAGATCTACCCGATGACGGTCCAGCTCAACAACATCGTCAACGCGGTGCAGGGCGTGAAGGAATACAATGTGAACATGGCCGCGACGCTGCTGACCGGCCTCGTGCCGCTCGTCATCTACTTCATTTCCGGAAAACTCTTCGTGCGCGGCATAGCGGCCGGCGCCGTGAAAGGCTGACAGCAATGGAAAGCGTTTCCGTTCGCGACGTATCCCTCAGTTTCGGTGCCGTGCGCGTCTTGGAGAAACTCAATCTCGACATCATGGAGGGGGAGTTCCTGGTCCTGCTCGGGCCGTCCGGCTGCGGCAAGTCGACCCTGCTGAACTGCATCGCCGGCCTGCTCGACGTCACCGACGGGCAGATCTTCATCAAGGGGCGCAACGTGACATGGGAGCAGCCGAAGGATCGCGGCATCGGCATGGTGTTTCAGTCCTACGCGCTCTACCCGCAGATGTCCGTGGAGGGCAATCTGAGCTTCGGGCTGAAGAACCAGGGCTTGCCGCGCGCCGAGATCCGCGAGCGTGTCGAGCGGGCGGCGAAGATGCTGCAGATCGAAAGCCTGCTTGGGCGCAAGCCCGCTCAACTGTCGGGGGGGCAGCGCCAGCGCGTTGCAATCGGCCGAGCGCTGGTGCGGGACGCCGATGTCTTCCTGTTCGACGAGCCGCTATCCAATCTCGACGCCAAGCTGCGCTCCGAACTGCGCGTCGAGATCAAGCGTCTGCATCAAAAGCTCAGCGACAACACGATGATCTATGTGACGCATGACCAGATCGAGGCGCTGACGCTGGCTGACCGGATCGCCGTGATGAAGGGCGGCGTCATCCAGCAACTGGACGAACCGCACACGATCTATAACCGGCCGCGCAATCTTTATGTGGCCGGTTTTATTGGCTCGCCGTCGATGAGCTTCCTCGACGGTGAGGTCGTCGAGCAGGGCGGCCAGCACGCGTTCAGACTCGACGGGCACGTGGTGCCGTTGGCGGGTTATGTCGCGGATGGCGCGGTTGAAGCCTCAGCGAATGCGGTGTTCGGCGTGCGTCCGGAGCATGTTGAAATCCGCCACGAGGGCGAGGAATCGGAAACCGCGCTCTACGCCGCCACGGTAGAACTGGAAGAACCCATGGGCGCGGATGCCCTCGTGTGGGTCTCGTTTGGCGGTCAGACGCTGTCGGCGCGGGTCGACTCCTCGCGGCGTTTCCGGCCCGGCGATACGGTCCGGTTGGGTTTCAATCTGCCGATGGCCTCGGTCTTCGACCGGCAAACCGAAAACCGGATGTGAGGCGGCCTGCGGGAGATGAAAATGCAGGGTCCAATGGCTGTTTCCCGGACGACGTCTTCTTGTCGCGACGTGAGCGGGATAGGAACATCACCATCGAGCCGGAGGTCGGCGCTGCCGTGCCTTCCGTCGCTCTTCGTGATCCGTTCCGCAACACAGGGTGACCCATGAAACGTTCCGCCATCAATGAAATCATCAGGGAAAGCGACGCTTTCATCCGTTCCTTCGGTTACGTCATGCCGCCCTTCGCCTATTGGTCTCCCGAAGAGATGCAGCGCCGCACCGTCGGCGACAGCGCGCGCATCCGCGACCATCGGCTCGGCTGGGACATCACCGATTACGGCCAGGGAAAATTCGAGGATCTCGGCCTGTTCCTGTTCACAGTCCGCAATGGCAACAACGCCAATGTCGGTAGGGGAAGGGGCATGCTCTACGCCGAGAAGATCATGATCTCGGGCGAGAACCAGATCTCGCCGATGCACCGGCACAATCTGAAGACAGAGGACATCATCAACAAGGGCGGCGGGACGCTCGTGCTGGAACTGTTCAAGGCGAAACCGGACGGCTCGATCGACGAGAACGCCGACGTGAACACCTTCACCGACGGCACCGCTCGCACGCTTCCGGCCGGCAGTCTGCTGAAGCTCGCGCCGGGCGAAAGCGTGACGCTGGAGCCCGACACCTGGCACGCCTTCTGGGGCGAGGGCGGAAAGGTGCTGATCGGCGAGGTTTCCAACGTCAATGACGACCTGACTGACAATATCTTCCGCGATCCGATCGGCCGGTTTTCGACCGTCGAGGAGGATGCGCCGCCACTTCATCTGCTTGTTTCCGACTACGACCACTGGCTCGGCTGAGCCGCTTTCGAGGGTATCTTGATGACCGCGTTTTCCTATCAGCTTTACAGTTCGCGCAATTTTCCGCCGCTCGGCGCCACGTTGAAAATGCTTGGTGAGCTCGGTTACACCCAGGTCGAAGGCTATGGCGGGCTGTTCGCCAATCTTGGCGCGCTCGATGAGTTGAAAGCCGATCTGGCCGCCAACGGTCTCGCCATGCCGACCGGACATTTTGGCCTCGACATGGTGCGCGACCAGCCGGACAGGGTGCTGCAGATCGCCGAAACGATTGGCGTGCAAGCGATATTCGTGCCGGCCATACCGGAAGAGGAGCGCTCCAGGGATGCCGCCGGATGGCGGGCGCTTGGCGAAACGCTGGCGCGGGCGGGCGAAGCCTACTGGAAGGCGGGTCTGACCTTCGGTTGGCACAATCACGCTTTCGAGTTCGTCACGACCGAAACCGCCGAGATGCCCCTCGACCTGATCATGGCGGGCGACCCGAAGCTGGCGCTGGAGCTCGATGTCGCCTGGGTCGTGAGGGGCGGGCAGGATCCGCTGGCCTGGATCGAGAAATATGCCGACCGGATCGCGGCCGCTCACATCAAGGACATCGCGCCGGAAGGCGAATGCGCGGATGAGGACGGCTGGGCGGATGTCGGCCACGGCGTCATGGACTGGCCGGCCATCATGGCGGCATTGCGCAACACGAATGCGCGCTGGTTCGTCATGGAGCACGACAATCCGAAAGATCATGCGCGTTTCGCCCGCCGCTCGATCGAAACGGCACGCGGTCTCTGAGGATATCAACGATGAAAAAGCTCGGCGTCGGCATCATCGGATGCGGAAACATCTCGACCGCCTATCTACGGCTTGCGCCGCTCTTCAAGGCGCTGGAAATGCGTGCCGTTGCGGATATCAATCCCGATGCGGCGAAAGCCCGCGCCGAGGAATTCGGCGTCCGGGCGGTGGACGTGGATGCGCTGCTCGCCGCTCCGGATATCGACGTGATCGTCAATCTGACGATCCCGGACGCCCATTACGCGGTGACGAGGGCAATCCTTGACGCAGGCAAGCATGCCTATACCGAAAAGCCGCTCGTATTGAGCCTCGATGAAGGCGAGAAACTCAGAGCCCTTGCCGAGTCTCGCGGCCTGCGTGTCGGCTCGGCGCCGGATACCTTCCTCGGTGGTTCGCATCAGCTTGCGCGCGCCAGGATCGACGAGGGGCTTGTCGGCGATATCGTCGCCGTGACGTGCCATGTCATGTCGCACGGGATGGAGCATTGGCACCCCAATCCGGACTTCTTCTTCCTGCCGGGCGCCGGTCCCGTGCTCGATGTCGGTCCCTATTACGTGACCAACCTGATCCAGTTGATCGGACCGGTGAAGAAGGTGGCGGCTTTGACCTCGTCGGCGACACCGACCCGTACGATCCTGACCGAGGGGCCGCGCCAGGGCGAGGAGATCCCGGTGCGGACACCAACCAATATCCATGCGCTTCTGGAATTCGGGAACGGCGCCACGATCACGCTGTCGGCGAGCTGGGATATCTGGGCGCATCGCCATTCCAGCATGGAGCTCTATGGCACCGAGGGATCGCTGTTCCTGCCCGATCCGAATTTCTTCGGCGGCGCGGTCGGGCATGCCGGACGCGACGGCAGGATCGAGCCGCTGCCGGAATGGGACCACCCCTTCGGCAAGGCCAATCAGGATCATCAGGCCGGCGGGCGGGCGAATTACCGAACGGCCGGTCTGGCCGACATGGCGCAGGCGATCGTCGAGGGCAGGCCGCATCGCTGTTCCCTCGAGCTTGCCATTCACGCCGTCGACGTGATGACATCGATCCTCAAATCGGGAGAGACCGGCAGTTTCGTCGAGATGACGACCACCTGCGAAAGGCCGGCGGCATTGACGCCGGACGATGCGCTGAGGCTGATGGGCTGACCGCCGGGCAGACTGCCCGCCGCTGTTTCATGTGCCAAGAAAGGAATTGAAGCTCATGGCCTATGTGCCCGCCGAAAACCGCTACGAGAAGATGGTCTACCGCCGCTGCGGACGCTCCGGTCTGGATTTGCCGGCGATCTCGCTCGGCCTGTGGCACAATTTCGGTCACGATACGCCGCATGAGACCAAGCGGGCAATCGTCCAGGCTGCTTTCGACAACGGCATCACCCATTTCGACCTCGCCAATAATTACGGTCCGCCGCCCGGCAGCGCGGAGGAGGCGTTCGGTGAAATTCTTCGCACCGATCTGAGGGGATACCGGGATGAGCTGATCATCTCGTCGAAGGCCGGATACCTGATGTGGCCCGGTCCTTACGGTGAATGGGGCAGCCGGAAATACCTGATATCGTCCTGCGACCAGTCGTTGAAGCGGATGGGGCTCGACTATGTCGACATTTTCTATTCGCACCGCTTCGACCCCGATACGCCGCTCGAAGAAACGATGGGCGCGCTAGACCAGATCGTGCGGTCCGGAAAGGCGCTCTATGCCGGCATTTCCTCCTACAATTCGGAGCGGACGCGGGAGGCGGTGAAGATCCTGAACGATCTCGGCACGCCGTGCCTGATCCACCAGCCCTCCTACAACATGCTCAATCGCTGGGTGGAGCGCGACGGGCTGAAGGACACGCTGAAGGAACTGGGCATCGGGTCCATCGCCTTCACTCCGCTCGCCCAGGGCATGCTGACCAGCAAATATCTGAAAGGCGTCCCGCAGGACAGCCGTGCGGCGCAGGGCAAATCGCTGAAACAGGAGTTCCTCAACGAGAAGGCCATCGAGCATATCGCCAAGCTGAACGAGATCGCATCGCGGCGCGGTCAGACGCTGGCGCAGATGGCGCTCGCATGGGTGCTGCGCGACGGCGGTATCACCACCGCGCTGATCGGCGCGTCGCGGTCGAGCCAGGTGATCGATTGCGCCGGGGCGGTCGGCAATCTCGAGTTCACTGCCGAGGAACTGGCCGAGATCGACACATATGCCGACGAGGAAAACATCAATCTGTGGGCGCAGTCCTCCGAGACGCCGAAGGGCGCGGCGCAAAGATGATCCGCAATCCGATCCTTCCCGGCTTCAATCCGGATCCTTCGATCTGCCGGGTGGGGGAGGATTACTATATCGCGACGTCGACATTCGAATGGTATCCGGGCGTGCAAATCCATCATTCGCGCGACCTTGTGAACTGGACACTCGTCGCGCGGCCGCTCAACCGCAAGGCGTTGCTCGACATGCGCGGAAACCCGGACAGCTGCGGCATCTGGGCTCCGTGCCTCAGCCATGCGGACGGAAAGTTCTGGCTCGTCTACACCGACGTCAAGCGCTACGACGGCAATTTCAAGGATGCGCCGAACTATATCACGACTTGCGAGACCATCGACGGCGAGTGGTCCGACCCGATCCATGTGAATTCATCCGGCTTCGACCCGTCGCTGTTCCATGACGATGACGGGCGAAAATACTTCATGAACATGCAGTGGAACTATCGGGGCGAAGGCACGGGCGGCAATCCGAGGCACGCGTCTTTCGACGGTATCCTGCTGCAGGAATGGTCGCCCGAAAAAGGGCTCTTCGGGCCGGTCAAGAACATCTATGCGGGCACCGAACGCGGGCTGACGGAGGCGCCGCATGTCTTCAAGCGCAATGGCTGGTATTATCTGACGACGGCCGAAGGCGGCACCGTCTACGAGCACGCGGTGACCATGGCCCGCTCACGCTCGATCTGGGGGCCGTACGAAGACCACCCGAACAAGTACCTGATGTGCGCGCAGGACGTACCGGAGCATCCGATCCAAAAGACTGGTCACGGCCAGTATGTCGAGACGCATGACGGGCGGTTCTATCACACCTTTCTGATGGGGCGGCCGATCACCGGGCCGGACGGGACTGGTCGCTTCTGCCCGCTCGGGCGCGAGGCCGGGATCGAGCGTGTCGTCTGGGGCGAGGACGACTGGCTCTATCTGGAAGAAGGCGGTCAACTGGCCCGCGCCGAGCTGCCGGGTTTGGCGGATGTCGAACCGGCCCCGCCAGTCGCCTCCTTCACCGATTTTTCCGATGGAAAGCTGCCGCCTGAATTCCAGTGGCTGCGGTCGCCGGAAACAGGCCGGCTATTCAGGGTAGGAGACGGAGCGCTCACCCTCTATGGCCGCGAAAGCATGGGTAGCTGGTTCGAGCAGGCGCTGGTTGCGCGCCGGCAGGAGCATTTCGTCTATGCGGCGGAGACCGAGGTCGCGTTCGACCCGGCGACCTATCAGCAGACGGCCGGGCTTGCGACCTATTACAACCGTTTCAAGTTTCACATGCTGCTGGTGACGGACGAGCCGGGGCAGGGGCGGTCGCTGACACTCGTATCCTGCCTCGGCGATTTCCCGGACGGGAAACTGTCCTTCGCGCTTCCGAAACCGGCTCCATGCCCGGACGGCCCGATCCAGATGAAGGTGGAGGTCGACCACGCCCTGCAGCAATTCTCCTGGCGGATGCCGGGCGGCGAATGGCGGGACATCGGTCCGAAGCTCGATGCGGCGGTCATCTCGGACGAGGGCGGGCGCGGCGGCCACGGCTCCTTCACGGGCGCTTTTGTCGGCATGTTCGCCATGGACATGACAGGCCAGGGCAAAGAAGCGCGGTTCTCGCGTTTCGCCTACCGGCCCGAGGGGTCGTGAAGAGCGAACTCTGCATATTCGATTTGGCGAGCGGGACCGTCCGGATGCTGCTCGAGACCGACCGTCTCATCGAGGCGCCGAACTGGACGCCGGATGGCGGGGCGCTGATCGTCAATGGCGACGGTCGGCTGTTTCGCGTCGCGCTGGAAGGCGCACCCGAGCTTGTCGGGATCGATACCGGTTTCGCGAAGAGGCTGAACAACGATCACGGCATCTCTCCGGACGGCAAGACGCTGGTCATTTCGGATTCGACGGAAGAGGAGGCCAGTTGCATCTATACCCTGCCTGCTGAAGGCGGGACACCGAAGCGTATCACCGGGCGTGTCCCGTCCTACTGGCATGGCTGGTCGCCGGACGGAACGACGCTGGCCTATGTTGGCAAGCGCGATGCCGGTTTCGACATCTATATCTGCCCCGTCGACGGCGGTGTGGAGACCCGCCTGACGGCCGGCTTCGAACATTGCGATGGGCCGGACTACACGCCGGATGGCGAGTGGATCTGGTTCAACGGCCAGAAGGATAACCGCATGCAGCTTTGGCGGATGCGGACCGATGGCGGGGCGCTGGAACAGATGACCGACGACAAGCGGGTCAACTGGTTCCCGCATCCTTCCCCGAACGGCGAGAGCGTCCTCTATCTTGCCTTTGAGAACGGCGTCGAGGGCCATCCCCGCAATCATGATGTCGAACTCAGGCTGATGCCGGGTTCGGGCGGAAAGCCGCGTATCCTGCTGTCCCTGTTCGGCGGGCAAGGGACGATCAACGTGCCCTGCTGGGCGCCTGATTCGAACCGCTTCGCCTTTGTCCGATATCACGCCTGAATAACTGCGCCCCGGTTGCCTCAACTATTTCATTGGGTTGCGGGAACCGGTTGCAAGAATGATTCATCGCGGACCGGCAAGGGTGCGGTGCAGCAACGAATCCCGGTTGACGGGCAGGAAACCGTAACGCATTTTGCGACTACACATAGGGAAATCGCTATGCATTTTGAGCAGTTCTTCGCGGACCGTCTTTCATCGTTGCATGATGACGGCAATTACCGTGTGTTTGCGGATCTTGAGCGCCATGCG
>NZXU01000073.1 GCA_002698425.1 Ahrensia sp.
ACGATCCGCATCCCGGTGCACATGATCGAGACGATCAACAAGATCGTCCGCACCTCGCGCCAGATGCTGCACGAGATCGGCCGCGAGCCGACCCCGGAGGAACTGGCCGAGAAGCTCGCCATGCCGCTCGAAAAGGTCCGCAAGGTCCTCAAGATCGCCAAGGAGCCGATCTCGCTCGAAACGCCGGTCGGCGACGAGGAGGATTCGCATCTCGGCGATTTCATCGAGGACAAGAACGCCGTCCTGCCGATCGACGCCGCCATCCAGGCGAACCTGCGCGAGACGACGACCCGCGTGCTGGCCTCGCTCACCCCGCGCGAGGAACGCGTGCTCCGCATGCGCTTCGGCATCGGCATGAACACCGACCACACGCTGGAAGAAGTCGGCCAGCAATTCTCGGTCACCCGCGAACGCATTCGCCAGATCGAGGCCAAGGCGCTGAGAAAGCTCAAGCACCCGAGCCGCTCGAGGAAGCTGCGGAGCTTCCTGGATAGCTGATCGACCCACGATGCCGACGATCTCGATATTCTTCGGCATCGTGATCCAGATGTATTGGCGCGACCACAATCCGCCACATATCCACGCTCTCTATCAGGGTCATGAGGCCATGTTCGATATCGCGACCGGCGCTGTCATCGGTGGTTCCTTGCCTCGTAAGGCCGAGCGGATCGTATCCGAGTGGATCGAGTTGCGCAGGCCTGCCTTGTCGGAAAACTGGGAGCGTGGCAGACTTCATCAGCCATTCAACCAGGTTCCCGGAGCCGATGTCGAATGATTGAGATCGTCAAGATCATCAAAGTGACCCCCCTCGGTGGCCACAATCTCCATGTGCGCTTTTCAAATGGAGACGAAGGCGAGGCAGACTTCCGCTGGATCGCCGATGCGACCGGCGCGATGGTCGAGCCGCTCGCTGACGAGGCCTTCTTTGCCCGCGTCTTTCTCTCCAATGGCGTTCTAACATGGCCGAATGGTTTTGATGTCGATTCTATCGGTTTGCATCAGGAAATGGCGGAGCAGAACCGCCTTCGAAAAACCGCCGCATGAGATGATTGCAGGCTCTCCGCGGTCACGGGATCATACCTGCGGAAAATTACAGGATCCCGGCGTAAACGCCGGATTTTTGTTGTCACCGCCTCATGCTGCGCCGATCTCTCCCGGAGTAGAGTAGTAGAGACTCGATGCGCGCTCCCCTGAAACGCCTCGACCGCCTCTGGCGCCGCTACCTGCGCGACCCGCTGCGCGCGCGCTGGCGCGGCTGGCGCTATCGCGCGATGCCGATCGCCATGGTGACGGGCAGCAAGGGCAAGTCGACCAGCACCCGCCTCCTGGCCTCCATCCTTCGCGAAATGGGTCATGCCGTCGGCGTCGCCACCACCAACGACGCGCGCATCGGTGACGAGATCCTCCATGTCGGCGACGTGGCGGGATTCACGGGCGCGAAATTCGTGTTCGCGGACGGGCGCGCCACGGCGGCGGCGCTGGAAACCGCGCGCGGCGGCGTCATCCGCCATGGTCTCTATCTCCGCCCCGTCACGGCCGCGGCGCTTCTCAATGTCGGCAATGATCATGTCGGCACGGATGGCGTCGCGACGGTCGATGACATGGCTCGGGTCAAGCGCCGGGTCGTCGATGCCGCCCGCCATGTCGTCCTCAATGCGGACGATCCCCGCTGTGCGGCGCTCGCCGGCCGTTATCGCGCTCGCCGCGTCACCCTGTTTTCACTTCTTCCCGCCAGCCCGCAGGTCGCGGCGCATCTGGCGGCAGGCGGTAAAGCTGTCATCGTCGATGCCGACCGCGATGTCGCGATCCTCCGGCCCGGCAGTCCGGCACGCAAGCTGATGGCCGTCGCCGATATCCCGGTCACGCAGGGCGGCCGCATCGGCCATTTCATCGCCGATGCGCTGGCCGCCGCCGCGCTCGGTCTAGCACTCGGTGCGGATGACGAGGCGATAAGGCGAGGGCTCGCCGCTTTCGCCGCGGGCCCGGCGCAAAATCCCGCGCGGATGAATTTCATGCCCGGCTATCCGTTCACGATCATGGTCGACCAGGCGCTCGAGGCGACGGTTTTCACGCAAGTCGCCCGCCACGCCTGCGACATCGCCGGGGAGGGGCCGCGCCTCGCGGTCCTCTCCAATGTCGGCAACCGGACGGACGACCATCTGCGCGCGATGGGCCGCGCCGCCGGCGCGATCTATCCGAAGCTGATCGTCTACGAGGAGGAGGAGACCCGGCGCGGCCGCGCACCGGGCGAAATCGCCGGCCTGATCGCCGAGGGCGCGCATGACGCCCGCCTGCGGGCCGAGGCCGTCGAGATCCTGCTGGATCGGGACGCGGCGATGGTTCGCGCGGCGCATAGCGCTGTGCCGGGCGGTCTCGTCCACATCGTCGCCCAAACGGGCGATCCGGCCGCTCTGGTCGAGGCGGCGTTCGGCCCGCCCGCCGCCAGCCTAAAGGATGCGGTGCCCTGCTGATGCGCTTCTCCGTCCGCCACGAAACCCTCTATCGCTATTCTGCGTCGGTGCGCCTCGGCGATCACCTGCTGCGGCTGACCCCGCGTCCGGACGATGTCGCGACGCTGACGCATGCGATCGAGATCGAGCCCGCTCCCGCCTGGCGGGAGGAGGCCACGGATGAATTCGGAACGCCGGTGACGCGTCTGCGTTTCGAAGGCGAGGCCGCGTCGCTGAAAATCGTCAGCCGTTTCGAGGCGGAGGCCCGCGCTCGCGTGGCCCCGCCCGATGACAGGCCGGATCTGCCCTGGTCGGGGATCGGGATGGAGACATATCTGGGAAGCGGCGCGGACACGGAAGTGCAGGCTTTCGCCCGCGAACTCGCCGCCGCAAGCAATTGGCGCGCCGGCGCTTTTCTCGACCGGCTCAACCGGACGCTTTTCGAGCGCATCGACCGGCAGATCCGCGCCGACGGCGATGCGCGCAGCGCCGCCGAGACATTGCGGGTCGGCAGCGGGGCCTGCCGCGACTTCACGGTCCTCTTCATGGAGGCCTGCCGTTCGCTCGGCATCCCGGCGCGGTTCGTCAGCGGCTACCAGGCTTTTTCCGAACGCCTCGACGGCCGCCGCCACATGCATGCCTGGCCGGAGGTGTTCCTGCCGGGTCACGGATGGCGCGGCTACGATCCGACCCATGGCAAGCCGGTCGCCGGCACCCATATCGGCCTCGCCGCCGCGCCGCATCAGGCCGCGACCATGCCGGTCGAGGGCGGTTACTGGGGCGACAACATCACCTCGACGCTCGAATATCGTCTGGAAATCGACGCGCCCTAGATAACAAATCCGGCGCATCCGTCGCATGACCGCCAGAATCATGTCTGTAGTGAAAGCCGGACCGCGGCAACGCACGAATTGAAGAACCGATGACGATCACGCCGGACGAAAGACCGGATCGCGAAGAACCGCAGCGCGCCCCGACGCGCTGGCGCGAGCGCTGGGGCGTCCCCGCCTCGGTGGCAGCGCATGTCCTCGTCATCGCGCTCTTGCTCTTCGGCCTGCCGCTGCCGCAATTCGAGCCGCAGCAGCCGGAGGCGATCGCCATCGAACTCGTGCCCGAGCCCGCGCCGCAGGAAGAGGAACCGCCTCCGGAAGAGCAGGCGGCGGAGGAAGAGCCCGCGGAAGAGCCGGAACCGCCGACCGACCAGGCGGCCGCGGCCGAACAACAACCGGACGCGCCGCCGATCCAGGTACTGCGCCCCGTCTTCCAGTTCGGCGAGCAGGACGCCGGACCGCGCGAGGCGACCGACGGCAGCGCGTCGGAGGAGGCCGAGACCGAGGACCCCGCGCCCGATCCCGAGCCGGAGCCCGTCGACGAGGCCGCCGCGCCGCTGCCGGCCGAAAAGCCGCCCATCGAACTGGCCGAGGCGCGAACCCTCTTCTCCCGCGCCGTCACGAACGATCCCGCCGCCATGACCGCGATGGCCGGCCTTCCCCGCGAGATGCGCGGCAGCGAGCTCTGCACCACGGAACTGCGCGAGCAGTTGCGCAACGCCACGCCGCCCTATTGGCCGGAACTGCTGCCGGCCTACCGGCTTGGCGCCGGCGCCGTGCTGGAGGTGCGCGAAGCGGCCTTTCGCGCCCGCGGCCAGTGGTACGATCTGAGCTTTCGCTGCGAGGTCGATGCGGACGCCACCCGCGTCGTCTCCTTCGCCTTCAGTGTCGGCGAGGCGATCCCGCGCGACCAGTGGCGCGCCCGAGGCTTCCCCGGCGGCTGATCGCGCCGCGACATATGCGCCCAATGGCATGTTTGCCGGTGGAATTCACCGGCCCTTCACATGATATCCGCCCGGAACCCCCCGGAGTGCCCCCATCCATGCAATCGCTTGCCGCCCTTCTCGACCAGCTTCCCTGGAACATCGTCATCATCGCCTGCCTGACGCTCGGCCTCGCGCCCTTCGTCCCGGAGCCGCATATCTGGGAAAAGCTGAAGATGCTCGCTGGCGGCACCCTGTCGAAGCCGATCGACATCTTCGACCTGCTGATGCACGCCGCGCCCTTCCTCGTCGCCGCGCTCAAGCTCGCCGTCCCGCTCGTGGCGGCGAAATAGGGCCTCGCCTCACGCCTGCGCCGGCAGGCTCCAGTCGATCGGCTCCAGCCCCTTTTCGCGCAGGAACGCATTCGCCTTCGAGAACGGCTTCGAACCGAAGAAGCCGTTATGCGCGGAGAGCGGCGAGGGGTGCGGCGACTTGATCACGCAATGCTTCGTCGTGTCGACGAAGCTCGCCTTGCGCTGCGCATAGGAGCCCCACAGGATGAACACCACCGGCTCGTCGCGTTCGTTGACGAGGCGGATGATCGCGTCGGTGAATCGCTCCCAGCCCTTGCCCTGGTGCGAGGCGGCGCGGTGCGCCTCCACCGTCAGCACCGCGTTCAACAGCAGCACGCCGCGCTCCGCCCAGGCGTCGAGACAGCCATGGTTAGGCGGATCGATGCCAAGGTCGGCCTTCAGCTCCTTGTAGATATTGACCAGCGAAGGCGGAACGCGCACGCCAGGCCGCACCGAGAAGCAAAGCCCGTGCGCCTGTCCCGGTCCGTGATAGGGGTCCTGGCCGAGGATCACCACGCGGACATTGTCCAGCGGCGTCGCGTCGAGCGCGTGAAACCACTCGCCGCCCGGCGGAAAGATGCGCTTTCCGGCCGCCTTTTCCGCCGTCAGGAACTGCTTCAGCGCACCCATGTAAGCGCTGTCGAACTCGCCCTTGAGCGGTGTCAGCCAGCTTTCGTGGAGTTTGACCATCCTTCTCGCCCGGTGCGCTTCCGCCCGGATCGTCACACGGGAAAGGCCGCCAATCCAGTTCGCGGCCCGAACTTCCCCGGCTTTCGCGGATGGCGTCAGAAGCTGTGGGACAAACGGGCCCTGACGAAGAACCGCGTCGCGTGCTCCGAGGAGAAGCCGGCATCGGCCTGCTCGTTCGGGTTCTGCGGCGCAAAGAAGCTGGTCACGGAAGGCAGGCAGGAGAATTCGGCCTCGCCGCCCAGTTTCCACCCCTGGGCGAATTCGTAGGTGACCGACGCGGTCAGCGCCCCGCCGACCGAGAGGCCGTTTTTCGAATAGTCGGTCATCTGCATGATCGGCGCGCCGCCAGCCTGCGAATACTGGTGATAGCTGCCTTCGCCGCTGTGATAGCCGAGATAGAGATCGCCGCCGATACTGGTTTTCAGCTTGCCGTCCAGTTGCGGCTTGAAACCCACGTGAACGCCGGTGCGAATGCCGTAATAGCGATCCTTGGCGTCGAGATCCCATTGCTGCGAATAGCCCGCATAGGCCGAGCCGTTATAGGTCAGCTGCGTGTCGCCCGAGGCGCTGGTCTTCAGGTCCTCGTAGAAGACGCCGAGCCGTCCCCGGACACGCGTGTTGTCGTCGCCGATCGGCAACGCGACCTTCAGGCCGAAATTGGCGCGGTTCCAGCTATTCTCCAGATGGCCCTGCGCTTCGACCCCGAAACCGGGAGAACCCGCGATCGCGCCGGTGGAGGGCGCCGGCTCGAAATAGGTGTAGCCGACGCCGGTGACGCCGTCATAGCCGACCGTCGCGTCGCCGGAATAGTCCGCGTCGCCCCAGGCGCCCTCATAGCCGCCATAGACGCCCACGACCGGCAACTTGCCGATGCTGGCGCCGCCATAATCGCCGGAGGTGCGGAAATCGAGGCTGACCCCGCCGCGCTGGATATAGTCGCCGAAACGCGCCGCGAAATTCTCGTTGCCGTCGCCGCCGCCATCGGTGACGACGGTTCCGCCGCCGAGTTGATGCGTGTTCTCGATCCAGGAAGCGCCGCCGCGCACATAGCCGGTGATGCGCAGGCGGGTGTCGGTTCCCGGAATGTAGAAATACCCCGCGCCGGCGTTTTCGCCGACGCGGACGTAGCTCGCTTCGGAAACCTCGCCCTCCACACCCGTATAGCGCCACGCGATGTCGGAGCTGTGCACGCTGCGCACCGTGCCATAGGAGCGGGCAAACGCGCCTTTCGCGACATCGGCGTCCTGATCGGATGTCTGCGCCACCTCGCCCGTCAGGCGAAGTCCCTCGGTGAAAAGCGCTTCGTACTTGCCGGCGTCTTTCTCGTCGATGCCATAGCGCCGGTACTTGTCGAGTTCCGATCTGATCTCGCGCAGCCGCAGCAGTTCCCATTGACCCGGCCCGACGCCGTCGCCCGAGAGGACCCGCGCGAGGATCTCGAGATCGCTTGGAAGCGATTGGGCCCACGTCGCCTGTGTTCCCGCCAGAACGATGGTTGTCGCCGTAACGGCCGCCGCGATAGTCGTTTTCCGCATCCTGTCCCCCGCCAACCCCGTGTGAGATTCTGTCGAGGGGGAAGAAAGCGGAATTGGATGCCCGGCGCGTCATGCAAATTCATTACATGGCGTCGTTTTCGCGAGAAACGTGGTCAGGCGAGGATCATCCGCACCAGCTCGGCCTGTCGGCGCGCGCCGGTCTTTTCCAGGACGCGCTGCATGTGAACCCGCGCGGTGTTGGTGGAAATCCCTTGTGTCTCGGCATGTTCGGCGACGCTCGCCCCGCCGGCGATGCTTTCGACCAGCCGCGTTTCGGCGGGCGTCAGCCGGTGCTCGGCGGCAAAGCCTGAAATGTCGGGCGCTTCGCCGCCCGGCGCCATCCGCGCGAACACTTCGGCCATTTCCTCGCGGATATCGCCCGGCAGCCAGGCCGCGATCTCGCGCACCCGTTCCTCCCACAGCGGTTCGGAACCGATCGGCACGCCGTTCAGCGACATGTCGGCGAAATTCGCGCCGAGCGTTTCCGGGTCGGCTCCCTCCGCCGCGTCGCCGTCATCCTCGCGATTCTTGCCCATGGCCGTCCCCGTGCTATCACTGGTTGCCGTGTCAGAGGAGACGTAACCGTGGCTGTCGCCGGTCAGATACGCCTGCCGAACAACATCAATAGCACGCTTGGCGCGCTCGAGGCCCGCGAAATCGCCTTTCGCGTCGGCCGGGCGGCCGGGCCGGTCTGGCGGTCGGTCGACGCGGTCATGGCGCGCGGCGAGAACACCGTCACCAAATGGTGGCTGGCGCGGCTGATCCGGCGCGCCACCGCGATGGACGAGGCCGAGGCGCTCGCCTGGCTGGACCGCGTCCGCCGCGATGCGGCCGGCGGCTCCTGGTCGATCCTGCCGGACGAGACAGGTATCCTCTCCATGGCGAGCCACATGCTGCCCGCCTCCCTGCGTCCCGCATCGGCAAAGGGCAGGGCGGCCGCCGGGTTCGACGGCGATCCCTCGCAGCCGGTCTTCTTCTATGTCGCCGGCGGCGGTTTCATGCTGCCGCCGACGCCGCGCCAGCGCGCCATCGCCGACGAGCTTGCCGCCGGCTTCGGCGCCCGCGCGGTCATGGGCGCGCACCGTCTCGCGCCGGAACACCCGCATCCGCTTCCCGTCGAGGATCTCGCGGACCACTATCTCTCGCTCCGCGAAAGCGGCATGCCCGAAACCAATATCGTCGTCGGCGGCGATTCCGCCGGCGCGACGCTGCTGCTCTCCATGCTCCTGATGCTGCGCGACCGCGGCGAGCCCATGCCCGCCGGCGCGCTGCTCTTTTCGCCCTGGACCGATCTCGCCATGCGCGGCTGGTCCTATGTCACCAAGGGCGTCTCCAGCGACAGCCCCTTCCGCATGGAAACGGCGGCCTTCGCCGCGCGGCTCTATCTTGGCGATACGCTCCCGACCGCGCCGCAAGCCTCGCCCGCCTATGCCGACCTCGACGGCTTCCCGCCCATCGCCGTCCATTGCAGCCGCTACGACATGCATTTCGACGACGCCGTCAATCTCGCCGAACAGGCCGCCGCCGCGGGCGTCCCCGTCCGCGTCAACTACTGGGAAAGCCCCCGCCACCACCTCGAACGCTTCCGCTCCCGCCAGGCAAGAGAAAGCATCGAGCTTGCCGCCGGAATAGCGCGGGGGTGGCTTGAAAATGTGTGAGAGAGTTTCTGCCGGTGGCGCGACGGCTTGAAGCTGTCCCTGAATCAATCTGCCCGCAAAACCGGAGAACCCGGCGATAACGCCGGGTTTTTCCTTCTGCGGGGATCGATCACGCAGGCTGGACCTGCCGGTTCGCGCGTCGCGGCGCCCAGAGCCACAGCAGCACGCCGAACACCGCCGCGTTGAACATCGGGAAGCCGGCGACCTCGATCCCGATCACGCCCGTCGCGACATAATAGAGGCCGGCCGCGAAATCGATCGCCTGCACCAGGACCATGTTGCGGATCCAGAACGGATCGGGCGCGCTGCTGCGCGCCAGCATCGCGAAACCGATCCCGTAGGCGAGGAACCGGGCGGCGAGCATGCCGAGCATGTACTGGTTGTCCGCCGGCGGAACGCTCAGTCCCATCCAGGCGAAGAACGGCCCCGGCGCGAGCAGGGTCAGCGCGCCGAGCACGAGTTGCGATATGGCGACGACAAGAAGCAGAATTCTCAGGCGGGTCATGGAAACCTCCTTTCGGTTGCGATTGCCAAGACCTAGTCGAGTGACTATAAAAAAGTAAGTAGTTACAAAAAGTATAGCGAAAACTTTCTGATGAAACCTTATGATATCAATGCCTTGTGTGACGACGAATGCCCGGTGGCCAAGGCGTCCGGCGTCCTTTCCGGCAAGTGGACAACGCTGATCGTGCGCGATCTCCTGTCGGGCAAGAAGCGATACAGCGAATTGCAGCGCTCGCTCACAGGCATCTCTCCGCGCATGCTCGCCGCCCGCCTTGCGGAACTGGAGCAGGCCGGCATGATCGCCAAGACGATCTATCCGACCGTGCCGCCGAAGACCGAATACGAACTGACGGAGAAGGGCTGGCGCATCGAGCCGGTCATAGCGGCGATGGCCGCCTTCGGCGCGAGTCTCTAGGCGCAGGAGAGGGGCAAGAGCGCCGATGCCTGCTTGTCAGGCGAGACCACGCTTTCTGGAGTACCCCCACCCTTCATCCCTCCCCACAAGGGGGAGGGATGTCTCCAGCATTACGCCGGAGCTTGGTTCGACGGGGCAGGTTGAAGCACGATGTCCGCGTCCTCCCTCCCCCTTGAGGGGAGGGATAGAGGGTGGGGGTCGTCGCGAAGCGACAATCAAAAACCTTGCATGCAATCAGAGACTTGAACCTGCTTCGGCGAGTTCGTCCCATTGTTATTGTCCACCGCCCCGCACATTCGCTTACCCTGACCGTGTCCTTTCATTGGAAGCCGGGTCTAGAACCGACGGCCTGGGAAAGGGCCGGTTCCTGGTGTTCGTGCTGAGGTGGCGCGGATGGGGCAGGCGCGATGGGTGACTGTCGCGTGAATGTTTCGAACCAGGGTGGCTTATCGGTCGTGGCGTGGCCGTTCCGTGCTC